>NZ_LT608328.1:0-670000 GCF_900095795.1 Petrimonas mucosa | reverse complement strand
TGTCCCCGACGGACATGTCAAACATCATCCAAAAAACTGTTTTCGCTTCTACTGGCGCGGCTCGCATGCCGTACCCATTTTTTTCTACCAGGTGGAGAATAACGGATTCGAACCGTTGACCCCCTGCGTGCAAAGCAGGTGCTCTAGCCAGCTGAGCTAATCCCCCGGTTTCCATTACTCCTGACCCTTTTAGTAGTCCCAGGCAGAGTTGAACTGCCGACCTCTACATTATCAGTGTAGCGCTCTAACCAACTGAGCTATAGGACTGTGCTGGTTGCAGTGTCGGCCGATGACCGCATCTGAAGGCGGATCTAGACCCGGCCTCCGTGCTCACGGTTCTGCCCGGTGAGTATATTTTTATATACGCTTCTTGAAAAGATATCGCAGCGGTACCCCGTTGTAATGAAAAAAACGTGAACGAGCGTCTGAAGACCAGGACCGTGAAGGTCCGTCGGGTCATTCCTACCTCCCTGTCGCCGGACCGTGTCCGGACAGGCAATGTTCTCCAGAAAGGAGGTGTTCCAGCCGCACCTTCCGGTACGGCTACCTTGTTACGACTTAGCCCCAGTCACCAGTTTTACCCTAGGCCGCTCCTTGCGGTTACGGACTTCAGGTACCCCCGGCTTCCATGGCTTGACGGGCGGTGTGTACAAGGCCCGGGAACGTATTCACCGCGCCGTGGCTGATGCGCGATTACTAGCGAATCCAGCTTCACGGAGTCGAGTTGCAGACTCCGATCCGAACTGAGAGTGGTTTTGGGGATTGGCATCCTGTCGCCAGGTAGCTGCCCTTTGTACCACCCATTGTAACACGTGTGTCGCCCCGGACGTAAGGGCCGTGCTGATTTGACGTCATCCCCACCTTCCTCGCATCTTACGATGGCAGTCTCATTAGAGTCCTCAGCTTTACCTGTTAGTAACTAATGATGAGGGTTGCGCTCGTTATGGCACTTAAGCCGACACCTCACGGCACGAGCTGACGACAACCATGCAGCACCTACACGGTGGCCCCGAAGGGAAGGCGGATCTCTCCGCCGGTCCACCGCATTTCAAGCCCGGGTAAGGTTCCTCGCGTATCATCGAATTAAACCACATGTTCCTCCGCTTGTGCGGGCCCCCGTCAATTCCTTTGAGTTTCATTCTTGCGAACGTACTCCCCAGGTGGATTACTTAACGCTTTCGCTCAGCCGCTTACATTGTATCGCAAACAGCCAGTAATCATCGTTTACTGCGTGGACTACCAGGGTATCTAATCCTGTTTGATCCCCACGCCTTCGTGCCTGAGCGTCAGTAGTGGTTTAGTAAGCTGCCTGCGCAATCGGAGTTCCTCGTGATATCTAAGCATTTCACCGCTACACCACAAATTCCGCCTACTTCATCCACACTCAAGGAAACCAGTATCGAAGGCACTTTTACAGTTGAGCTGCAAAATTTCACCGCCGACTTAATCTCCCGCCTGCGCACCCTTTAAACCCAATAAATCCGGATAACGCTCGGATCCTCCGTATTACCGCGGCTGCTGGCACGGAGTTAGCCGATCCTTATTCGCAGGGTACATGCAAAACGGTACACGTACCGCTATTTATTCCCCTGCAAAAGAAGTTTACAATCCATAAGACCTTCATCCTTCACGCGACTTGGCTGGTTCAGAGTTGCCTCCATTGACCAATATTCCTCACTGCTGCCTCCCGTAGGAGTCTGGACCGTGTCTCAGTTCCAGTGTGGGGGATAAACCTCTCAGTTCCCCTATCCATCGTCGCCTTGGTGAGCCGTTACCTCACCAACTAGCTAATGGAACGCATGCCCATCTCTAACCGATAAAATCTTTAACAAATATCTCCATGCGGAGCCCCTGTATTATGGGGTATTAGTCCGTCTTTCAACGGGTTATCCCCCTGTTAGAGGTAGGTTGCATACGTGTTACTCACCCGTGCGCCGGTCGCCACCATCGTATTGCTACTCATGTGCTGCCCCTCGACTTGCATGTGTTAGGCCTATCGCTAGCGTTCATCCTGAGCCAGGATCAAACTCTTCGTTGTATAGTTGTTATTTGTCCAGAACTATCGCCCGATTATCCCGGTAAACGGAAATGGCGGCAAGTAGTAACGGTAAAAACAACGCAACCCGAAAAAATCGGTGATCCCCAAACCCTCGATTCACGAATCTATTTCATTCCTTGTTCTTAAATTGAACGGGTACCAATATATCTTGTAAATATACTGCTTGTCTTTTCTAAAACGTATATGAAAAACTTTCAAAGATCGTCTGTGTCGCTCCCGATTACTCGTTGCTTTCGGAAAGCGGATGCAAAGGTAGAAAAAGATTTCATACCAGCAAAACATTTCCAAAAGAAATTTCAAAAAAAATTATGACTGAATCGGCCATTAATGGGTCAAATAACTGTACAATAAACACTTATTGACTGCAATTTTTTTTGCCCTTTTTCGAGCCTCATCACGCGAAGAGCCTTTCACCGCTCAAAAAAGAGAAAATCGGGTGGCTGGAATCACAAATTATGCGTAACTTGCACCGCTTTTTCAAATCGCACTGAAACCACCTATTAAAGGATTTTTTAATGAAAGGTATTATAACAATATTAAAACGTTTTCTGCCTCCATACAGAAAGTATGTGGCACTCTCATTTCTTTTCAACCTCCTCACCGCGATATTGAATGTCTTCTCGCTGGCAACCATCATACCGATACTTCAGGTTTTGTTCAAGGTGAACGACACGGTTTTTGAATTTATTCCCTGGGAAACGGATGGGATCTCGAAAATCGATCTGGTACTCAATAACGGGAATTGGTATATGGCGCAGCTCATTGAAACACACGGTGGCAGTGCAACTCTTCTCTTTCTGGCCATCGCCCTGGTGGTGATGACACTTTTCAAAACGGGTACGGCCTATATGGGCGCATACTTTACAATCCCGATCCGGACGGGAGTAGTCAAGGATATCCGCAATAAAATCAACGACAAGATACTGGCACTTCCAATCGGCTTCTTTTCTGAAGAGCGCAAAGGCGATATACTGGCGCGGATATCGGGAGATGTCAATGAAGTGGAAAACTCCGTGATGAGTTCGCTCGACATGCTCTTCAAAAACCCCATCCTCATCCTGATCTATCTGGTAACGATGATCGTCTTGAGCTGGCAACTCACCCTCTTTGTATTTGTGGTATTGCCGATAATGGGAACATTGATGGGGAGAGTCGGAAAGACATTGAAGCGGAAGTCGTTCGAGGCGCAGAACAAGTGGGGCGAACTGATGTCGCAAATCGAGGAGACCTTGAGCGGATTGAGAATTATTAAGGCATTCAATGCGGAGGAGAAGATCTCAGGCCGGTTCTACAAAGGGAGCAACACTTTCAGGAGGATGTCGAACAGAATAGCCCGGCGTCAATACCTCGCCCACCCGATGAGTGAATTTCTGGGCACCCTCACCATAGCTATCGTCCTCTGGTTTGGCGGATCGCTTATCCTCGGCGGGAAGGGTATCATTGATGCGGCCACCTTCATCTATTACCTTACCATCTTCTACAGCATCATCAACCCCATCAAGGAGTTCTCCCGCTCGGCCTATGCCGTACAACGGGGATTGGCCTCCATGGAACGTATCGACAAAATACTGGAGGCGCAGAACGATATTGTAGAACCGCAACACCCCAGAAAACTGAATTTCGTAAGTGATATCAACTATCGCGACGTCTGGTTCAAATACAATAAGGAGTGGGTGCTTAAAGGAATCGACCTGAAAATCGAGAAGGGAAGAACGGTTGCCCTCGTAGGGCAATCGGGTTCGGGCAAGTCTACCATGACCGATCTTCTCTCCCGATTCTACGATATACAGGAAGGGGGCATCTTTATCGACGGTACCAATATAAAGGAGGTATCGCTATTCGACCTCCGCTCAAAAATCGGATATGTGACCCAGGAGGCGATCCTGTTCAATGACACTTTTTTCAACAACATCGCCTTCGGTACCAAAAACGCAACCATGGAAGAGGTGATAGAGGCGGCCAAGGTGGCCAACGCTCACGATTTCATCATGGCAACTCCCGAGGGGTATCAGACAAACATCGGAGACAGGGGAGGTAAGCTCTCGGGCGGACAGCGCCAACGCATCAGCATAGCGAGAGCGGTATTAAAGAATCCGGAAATCCTGATATTGGATGAAGCCACCTCTGCGCTCGACACCGATTCGGAACGGCTGGTACAGGATGCCCTAGAGAAATTGATGAGAAACCGCACCACCATCATCATTGCCCACCGTCTGTCCACCATCAAGAAAGCAGACGAGATCCATGTCCTGAGGGAGGGGCAGATCATCGAGTCGGGCAATCACAACTCCCTTTATGAACTGAACGGATATTATACGAAACTGTGCAACATGCAGGGAGATTTAAATTGAGAAGGTGTCCTGCTTGACGCTCTCCCTCTCCTCTGCATTCTCCAGCATCCGGTCGACCGCCTCATAGGGTGAGTTGATGCTGCGGAATTCGGGAACAATCTCCTTCATCTTTCTCACCGTCAGCATGTCGTCATATTGATAGGAGATCTTGATCAGTTCATCGATCTGATCCTTCACCTTTTCATACTCATATTCACGTACCTGGGCGATCATGATCTTCTCGTGGTGGGTCTTGATCGTATTCTCGGAGGCGTTGAGGAGCTCCTCATACAGTTTTTCGCCGTGACGAAGACCCGTGAACTCGATTTTTATATTGTTGGAACCCGAAAGGCGTATCATCCGTTTGGCCAGGTCGAGGATCTTGACCGGTTTACCCATGTCGAACAGGTAGATCTCCCCTCCTTTACCCATCGATCCTGCCTCGAGTACCAACTGGCAAGCTTCGGGGATGGTCATGAAGTATCGGATGATTTCAGGGTGTGTGACCGTCAAGGGGCCTCCTTTCTTGATCTGCTCACGGAACAACGGAATTACCGACCCGTTTGATCCCAGTACATTACCGAAACGGGTGGTAATGAACTGCGTGCTTTTCTGCCCTGTCTTTTCGAGATGTCTCGACAGCGACTGGACATATATCTCACAGATTCTTTTTGAACAACCCATCACGTTGGAGGGATTTACCGCCTTGTCGGTAGAAACCATCACAAACTTCTGCGCCCCATACTTCACAGCCAGATCCGCAAGGATTTTTGTACCGAGGATATTGGTCTGGACCGATTCCGAAACGTTGTCCTCCATCATGGGAACATGCTTGTAGGCTGCAGCATGGAAAATATATTGCGGGTGGGTCATCTCGAAAATACGCTCCATCCTTGTAGCGTTGCTCACATCGGCTACGATGATGTGGGTATTGAGATCCATCCACTTCTTCTGAAGTTCGAGCCTCATATCGTGAAGCGGGGTCTCCGCCTGATCGATCAGAATGATGTTGTAAGGATTGAACGTTGCTACCTGACGCACAATCTCGCTTCCGATGGAACCTGCCGCACCTGTCACCATTACCCGTTTCCCCTCAATGAGGGAAGCAATCTCCATCATATTGATGTTGATTGGATTACGGGGGAGCAAGTCCTCAATCTGGATATCCTTCAACTGCTCTTTCCCCGTAAGCGTACCGTTCCACTCATTTATGGGTGAAGTGGTCAGTAGCGAAATGTTGTGGTCTACAAAGTTGTCCAACGTAGGGGAGTTCCTTATCTGGTCCATCTTATGGGGAGAGACAATCACCGTTTTCACATCTTTTGCCTCCAATACCCTGAAGAGGTTTTCGTTATTGGCATAAATGGTCAACCCCAGGAGGTTCTTCCCTACCATATTCTCCTCATCGGTGATAAATCCCAACACCTTATACTTGAACTCGCGATTACCCCTGATCGCTTTTGCAAGACTGATTCCAGCCTGTTTGGTGCCATAAATGAAGACATTGGTGGCCTTCTGCGGTTTGCCGGTTATCGACTCATACACCTCCTTGACAACAATTCGCGAGAAAATCATCAGCAGGACATTGAGCACGTAAGTGGCAAAGTGAATGGTATTTGATATGGTGAAGCTGGGATTGTACTCCTTGATGACCAACAGACAGCCATACGACAGGAGATAACCCAGGGTCAACGCGTAAATGATGCGTATCAGGTCGGAAAAGGCCGAGAAACGCAAGACCCCGCTGAAGGTCTTGAAAATAAGAAATGAAATGATATTGAAAAATACCAGTACCGCCGTTGTGGTAATACCGTCAGCCTTGACCTGCGCCGTGAGACCCTCAAAGCCGAAACGGAGGAAATACATGGTCAGCGTTGAAAACAGTATGATCAGAATGTCTATTATCAGGATAGACATGCGAGACAATACCCTGTTTGACAAATAATCCTCTAAGCTTTTATTCATAACTGCACTTAAAGATAGCGAGAGTATATTTATTTACTAAATATACCCAAAGTTTATGAAGAATTGTGATATCAATATTACTGCTTGCCTTAAGTTCAAACTGTTGAACAATTATTCCACAATTATCTCATTCTGGCACACAATCATGTTCATTTTTATATCTCCCTGGTCTGCCGGAATGTTGTCGAAGAGTTGAAAATCGAAACAAACGGCCAATCTGGGAGCAGCTATTTTCGGCAACAACCTGTCATAATAGCCTTTACCCCTGCCCATACGGTTTAGCTTTCTGTCAAAAGCTACACCCGGGACAATTACAAGGTCGATCTTACCATATTCCGATTCCGGTATAGCATCACCCACCGGCTCTCTAATTCCATACGCCGAAGTGGACATGCTCTCTTCCGAATCGTACCTTTTCAATACTAATTCACCATTATTAACCGTCGGCAACAGAAATTGTTTTTCCAGACAATGTTTTTTTATCAATTGATGGGTTGCAACCTCGTCGGCCATACTGTAGTAAGCCAGTATAACCTTCGCCTGCTGGAACAGTACGGTAAGTTCGAGCGTGGTTATTACCTCCTCCGAGAACTCCTGCAACTCCCCTTCGGAATGGGAACGCTTGATCTCAACCACCTTTGCCCGAAGCTTTCTCTTCTGTTCAACTATCTCCCCACCTTTTGCCCTACGCATAGAACAATGATGTAAACTCACCGGGAACATGCAGATTGATGCGTTGACCCAGTGTAATGGATTTATATCTCTCCTGCACAACGGACTCCGGTTTAGCCAATCCCCTCTCGATGTAATCGACCGCATTTTTCAGCAGGGTATCATCCTGGAGGTATACCGAAAAGTAGCTCTCCTCGCCGAAAAAGTACCTGACAATATTGGAGATCAGGTGCCGCTCAAACAGTTTTCTCGACTCCTCGATGTAGTAGGGACGGGGCCGAATTCCCTTGTTGTCTGCAAAACTTACCAGATTAACCAGTAGCGGTTGCCTGTAGAGGTAGCGGACAAGATCATCGACCGTCTGGAACTCACGCAACTTATTGCGGTTCATATCCGAATAGGTTACCGCATACTCCTGAATGTAGTCTCTGTTGGCAATGGAATTGAAATAGGAGTTCATGCCAACGGTATCTCGCGCGATGAAGACGTCTGGCATGATGCCGTCGCCACCATAAACCGTCCTGCCTCCTCCTGTCTTATAGGGTATCAGGGTAGAGGCCGTATCGGAATTGACGTAGTCTCCCTGCATGTAGCGGTTCAAGGCCTCCATCTCATATTCATCGTACTTCCCTTTCTCATATTTACGCTGGATGGAACGGCCCGAAGGGGTGTAATACCGGGCAACGGTAAGCCTGACGGCTGACCCGTCGGGGAAATTCCGCTGACTCTGCACCAATCCCTTTCCAAATGATCGGCGACCCATTACCAGCCCCCGATCGTTATCCTGGATGGCGCCGGCAAATATTTCACTGGCAGATGCGCTCAATTCATCGATCAGCACCACCACATCATCCTCCTTGCTTGTACCGGATCCATTGGCGTAGCTGTCCTGACGGGGGAAGTTCCGCCCGTCGGCATAGACGATCAGGTCGCCTTTGTGGAGAAACTCATTCACCATGGCCACCACAACCTCCAACGAGCCGCCGCTGTTGCCACGCAAATCGATCACAAAAGATTTTGCTCCCTGACTTTTGAGTTTTGAGAGCGCTGATATAAATTCATTGAAGGTGTTGAATCCGAAGGTGCCAACCCGGATATATCCGATGGTCCTGGTCTGCATATATGCCGCCAATACGCTGTTCATTGGAATATCACCACGGGTTACGGTTATATTGATCAGTTCAGGATTGTTATCCCTGCGGATACCCAGTTTTACCACCGACCCCTTTTCTCCACGGAGCTTCTTCAGCACTTCGGCATTTGTAATATTTTTGCCTGCAATCAGCGTGTCATTCACATTGACGATCCGGTCCCATTGCTTTATGCCAGCAGCTTCCGAAGGACCGCCGGGGACAATGCTTGTCACCACGATCGTATCCCTTAAAACGTAAAAACTCACCCCGATTCCTGAAAAGTGACCTTCCATGTCCTCGTTCAGACGCTTCATTTCACTGGCGGGGATATAGGCCGAGTGCGGATCGAGCTCCTGGACAATCTTGGGCAGTGCCTCCTCCACAAGCTGGTGCATGTCAACGGTGTCGACGTACGATTTGTTGATATAGTTGAATACCGCATCGATCTTTCCGGTTCCATTCACCTTTCCCGTGCTCCCGAATTGTGAATAGATACTCTCTATCAGGATACCCAGTACAATACCTACTGCAATCCAGAAGGGAAGCCACGTCTTATACTTGTTCTCAGGTCTCAGTCTCATCTTCTACTCTTGCCATTTTGTTATTACAAATCGACCGAAATCAACTCTATATTTGCCTTCTTAAGCAATTCAACCCCATCACTCAACCTATAGGAATCGGCATAGACCACTCTACGGATGCCTGCCTGGATAATCAGTTTGGCACACTCGATGCAAGGAGATGAGGTTACATACAATGTTGCTCCGTCGCTGCTATTGTTGGAACGGGCAACCTTGGTGATGGCATTTGCCTCTGCATGAAGCACGTAGGGTTTAGTCACATTCTGCTCATCCTCGCAGACATTCTCAAAGCCGGAAGGGGTTCCGTTGTATCCGTCCGAAATGATCATCTTGTCTTTTACCAGGATGGCTCCCACCTGGCGCCTCTTGCAGTATGAATTCTCCGACCAGATAAATGCCATCCGCATATACCGTTTATCGAGTTCAAGCTGTTTTCTATCTGTCATTTCACGTCAGTTTACTGTTATTCAACTGCCTTCAAGCTCATGTCCAAACTTTTCACCGAATGGGTTAGCGCACCTACCGAAATGTAATCCACGCCACACTCCGCATATTGGCGGATCGTTTCGTACGTAATTCCACCCGATGATTCCAACTCAACGCGTCCGTTGACGAGTCTTACCGCCTCGGCAGTCTGTTCGGGGGTGAAATTGTCGAGCATGATCCTGTCTACCCCACCCACGGCAAGGGCCTGCCGAAGCTCGTCGAAATTGCGAACTTCAATTTCGATGGCCAGTTGTTTCTTCTTATCTTTCAAGTATTGTTGTGCCCTGCGGATAGCATTTTCAATCCCCCCGGCAAAATCCACGTGGTTGTCTTTCAGCAGAATCATGTCGAACAGACCGATACGGTGATTCTCTCCACCTCCAATCTTCACGGCCTGCTTCTCCAGCATCCGCATCCCGGGTGTGGTTTTGCGGGTGTCAAGCACTTTCGTCTTGGTTCCTTCAAGCAGCTTTACATATTTCCCGGTAGTGGTTGCAATTCCGCTCATGCGCTGCATGATGTTCAGGACCAACCGTTCTGTCTGCAACAACGATTGCACCTTTCCCGAGACAAGGAATGCCACGTCACCGGGCTTGACCTGCGCACCGTCGTTAATGAAAACATCCATCTTCAGCTCCTTGTCGAAACGGTTGAAAATCGTCCTGGCAACCTCAACACCCGCCAGTATGCCCTCCTCCTTGATCAGCAACCTGGCTTTTCCGGTAGCTGTTTCGGGAATGCTGCAAAGCGTAGTATGATCACCGTCGCCAATATCCTCGGCAAAGGCCAGTTCAAGAAGTTTATCCGTCAATTTTTCTAATTCCATTTAAATCAAATTGGGTCGCTACCTAACTATAACACAATTCAGCCAGTTTTGTTAATAAAACTTGCAAATTGTGAATGCAAAATTATAAAAATAATAGGTTATATTTGCAGTCAAGTTGCTAATTTTACGAAAAAAGATCCATTAACGAGAGATGAAGGTGGTTTTGCTGTCCGTTGGAAAGACCGATGAGGATTTCTACGTCCGGGCAATCGAGATGTTCAAAAAAAGGTTGAGTCATTATATCCCGTTTGAACTCGATTTTGTACCCGATGTGAAAAACAGAAAGAACCTGTCGGAGAAGGAACAGAAACAGCTCGAAGGTGAAGCCATTCTGAACCGTATTCAACCGGGCGACCATGTAGTGTTGCTGGATGACAAGGGGAAACAATACTCGTCAATGGAGTTTTCAGCCTTTATCGAGAAGCGGTCGCACTCGGTGCCCAAACGGCTTGTTTTTGTCGTTGGCGGACCTTACGGATTTGCAGACCAAGTATACGACCGTGCAAACGAGAAACTGTCGCTATCGCGGATGACCTTTACCCACCAGATGGTTCGGCTGGTGTTTGTGGAGCAGTTGTACCGGGCAATGACAATATTAAACGGCGAACCGTATCATCATGAATAGTAAAAAGTGAAAAAGCGAGTTTCCATCCTTCTGTTGTTATCCGTCACCATCTCCCTTGCCGCACAAGAGATTACCGGCAGCTGGAGCGGGACCCTCAATGTTATGGGAAACAGGTTGCCTGTTGTCTTCAATATCTCCAGGACCGACAGCCTTTACAGCACTACAATGGACAGTCCCGCGCAAAATGCTTTTGGAGTGCCAACGACAAAGACCACCTTCTCCGGGAACCGGCTCGAGATTGTGGCAACGGGACTGGGTATTTTTTATCAGGGAACAGTGCAGGGAGACTCAATTATAGGCACATTCAACCAGGGAGGAATCCCTTTTCCGCTTGTGCTCAAGCAGTCAGGCAAGCCGCTTCTGAACCGGCCTCAAGAACCTCTCCCCCCATTTCCCTACAGATCGGAAGAGGTGAAATTCCCCAATAAAAAAGATGAGATCGAACTGTCAGGATCACTCACAATACCAGACTCCACAGGCAGGTTCCCGGCCGTGGTGCTTATCGCAGGCAGCGGCCCTCACGACAGGGACGAGACCATTTTCGGACACAAACCGTTTCTGGTAATCGCCGACCACCTGACAAGAAACGGATTTGTCGTTCTCAGATACGACAAACGGGGCATAGGGAATTCCACAGGTGACTATCAAGGGGCAACCACCAGGGACTTTGCAGCAGATGCCGCTGCGGCAGTGGCCTACCTGAAAACAAGGAGAGAGGTGATGCAATCGGCTATCGGCCTTATCGGCCATAGCGAGGGGGGATTGATTGCCCCCATGGTGGCATCATCAGGGAAGCATGATATCCGGTTCATCGTCCTGATGGCAGGAATGGGAGAGAACGGACTCGAAACGGTAATGGAACAGAACCGAATCTCGATGCAGCAACTCAACATGGAACCGGAGAATATCGAGCAATCATTGAGGGCGCTGCGTGAGATATTTGAAAGCCTTTCGGAATGGGAAGGGAGAGAAGCCGATCGGGTGGTATTGCGCGACAGGCTATCGCAACTTTGGGAACAATATCCCCTTTTCGTAAAGATGAAAATCAACAAGGAGAACTTCATCCGCAACCAGGTGAACCCAATCACCACCCCTTGGTACCGGCAGTTTCTGACACTCGATCCGTCACAATTCCTACAAAAGGTGAAATGTCCCGTGCTGGCCATCAACGGAGAGAATGATACCCAGGTGGTCCCTGAAAAAAATCTTGCAGCTATACAATCTGCACTGGATAGGGGAGGAAACCGACGATATGAGCTGAAGGCCTATCCGCGGCTGAATCATCTTTTTCAGGAGAGCGAAACCGGCCGTGTAGATGAGTATGGAAAGATTGAGCAGACCATCTCGCCGGAGGTGTTGTCCGACATCACGGCCTGGATAAAAAAACAGGTAAAACAATAAAAAATGGCTACAAAAAAACAGATTTTCACCATCATGTGGATAGCGATCGCAGTCATAGCGGTCGCCTCCATTAGCTGCCTCATCGCCATGCCGAAATGGAAAGGCATCTTTCTGGCCTGTTGTGGAGGCTTTCTGATTACCAATATTTTCATCTCCATGTTTTTTATCCAGAATAACTATCGGGATAAAAAATAGGCCTTGATCAGTTCTTCATCAGCTTTTCGAGGTTGATGCAAGCCGAAAGGAGGTCGTAGGCGGCCTGCAGGTACTCCTGCTGTGCATTCTGTTCGCGCAGCTTCTCTGAAAGGAACTCGCTTTCGAGTAAATATCCTTTCTGAAACTGGATCTCTCTTGCTACAACCTGTTGCTTCATCAGGTTCATGTTTGCCAGTTTCAACCCATAAGTCTCCCTTAAGGTCTCCACTCTGTCTCTCTCCTTTGACAATTCGGCCAGGCGGCTGTTTTTTATTTCCCGAAGATTCTCACGTTCAAGCTGTTCTTCTACCCGCAATCGGGAGACCTCCTTTGCAGTGCTTAGCGACCGTGAAATGGGAACCCTCAGCGAGAGAGCCAGAAAACTGTTTCCGAACCACCGGTCGGGATCGCCCGGCTTCAACTCCCTACCGAAATAGTTGGCCCCGTAATACCCTGTCAACGACAGTGATGGCGCATACTTCAATACCGCACTCCTGGTCCTGATTTCCGAAAGCGAAACCTGTTCGGCCTGCCGGAGATGAGAGAGGGGGGCCACGTCGTTCACAGGTTCCAGCTCCGCCATTTTCAGGTAAAGCGATTCGATATCATCTGTCAGCCATATCCTGTTCAAATTATCCTCATCCGCTTCCAGCCCCATCTGCAGTAACAGGGCTACATTGGCATTGTGTAAGATGTTCTTTGCCTGATGAAAACGGGCAAGAGAGGTATTGTAATTGATCTCGGCGCTGTTTCTCTCTGCCAGAGAGATCTTCTCACGCCGGTAACGGTCGGCCGCTTCCCTGAAAAGGGAGGCATAATAGACCGTATCGGCTGCCAGCGCCTCCAGCTGGGCCCGCGCTATCGCACAATCTACATAGGCCTGTGCAACTGAAGCCCGCAACTCGTTTTCAGAAATCCTGGAGTCGAGCCGACTGATATTTAACTCCTTTTCCTGCATCAACTTCCTACCGGCCGTCTCGGGATTGAAAATATCGAATGCCACATTGATACCAGCGCCGGAACTCCACGGGGTATTGAAGCGCATGTACATCAACTCCCCATCGGGGGACGAAGGATTGATCATCGAAGCCGGGATGGGCGTTGACGGGATAACGATGTTACGCCTCAACTCGGAGGAGGCATAGATGTCGGGCAGATATTCCCGTTTTATCTGCTCAAGCTGGTATCCTGCCTGCTGTGACTTGAGCCGTTGCTTGACAACCGTTGGAGAATGAGCCAATGAATAGGTCAGCGCGCTTTCCAGTGTTAGGTTGTCCAACTCTACCCTGCTCTCCTGACCCGTTACCGACAAAAGGACGAAGCTACATGCAAGGGTGAGAAAGTATCTTTTATCCATTGTGAATGCTTTTAGTGAATCAAAACCTTATCTGAAGACGGACGAGGGCTCCACCTTTTTCAACTTCTGGATGGAAAAGAGGGAGCTTGCGACCGCAATAATCAATGTGACAAAGAAGAGAAATCCCAGAAACTGCGGGGAGAGATTGATGATAAGTCCCGCCTTGGCCATACCCAGTTTGGTCATGATCAGCAGAAGCAACGAAACTGCAAATCCCACCACTGCATAGATGAACGACTGGGCAATCACCAGAAGGGTAATGTAGCGACCGGTAGCCCCAATGGCTTTTAATGTTCCGTAATCCTTGATCCGATCGTAAGTGGCAGAATACATGGTAAGCCCGATGATAAAGAATCCGCTCACGATGGCAAAGATGACCAGCGTTCCGAAACTCATACCCATGTTGTTTGCCGTCATCACATTGATAACGGTGGCGTTGTTCAGATCTTCCGAACGCCAGGCCTTCAGGTCAGGAGCAATGCTGTTTATCCGGCTGATCACCTCATCGATTTTCGACCGCTCCTTCACCGTAACGATAACTGCACTGACCGCATCTTCCGGAAATCCGGAATAGTAGCGTGCCGTGACATCGGTCGTGTAGAGCATCGGACTCGAGAAACCTTTGGCATTCTTCGTGGTTGCACCTACTGTAACGCTTTTGCCGCCAATCTCGAAGCGGGTCCCCAACTTCACGTCATAACCAAACGTCTTGTTGTCGTAATAATCGGTCGAGACTGTCTCATGGAGGAACAGGTTGCTTGTACTGCCCGAGTTCAACAGCAAATCGGACGGGCCCGCAGCCAGCTCGGGATATTCGCTTCCGATAATGATGGCCGGTGAGCTCTCTCCGTTATCGAAACGGACCGAAACGTTTGCCATTACCATTCCGTGGGTGTCGTCAACTCCCTCGATGCTTCTCAGCTGGTTCACCCACCGCTTGTCGAACGGCGAGAGGATATTGGCATTTCCGGTAAGTTTGTTAACGACAAAGATCTGTGAATATTCGGGCTTGGCGTTATTGATCACTCCGCCGATAAGCGTGGTGAGATAAAAGAAGATGCCCAACTCCAGACCAATCAGGTAGATACTGATAATTATTCCCAGCAGGATTCCTGTACTCTTCGACTTTTCAAACCGGATGAACTTATATGCTGTTGCAAACATGTATCCCTAATTTAGATGAACGATGCACTCAACCTTGGTATCGATAAGCAGGCCTGAATCGTTGTCGATGGAGACTTCGATTTCACGTACCCGGCGATCCTGGAAATCCTCGCCGCTGTCTGAAAAGAGCGATTTCGATTTCAAATCGGGCGAGATCACGATGAGCTTTCCATGAGCCACCGGTTGAGGATTGCCGGCAACCCGTATCTCACACGACTGGCCCAACTTGAGCCGGTTTGAAAACATCTCGTCAATTTCGGCCAGAACAATCAGCGGAGTATCCGGGGCCAGCAGTGCGTAGGTCTCATACCGGTTAACCGCCTCTCCCCTTTTTGGCAATACGTCAAGCACTATCCCATCCATCGGTGCACGCAAGGAGGTACGGTTCAACTCTTCCGACCGCATCTTCCTTTGTGCCGCAATTTCCCGGAGTTGCGACTCCTGAAGAAGTATGTCGTTCTGCAACTTCTCCAGGTTCTGTTTTTCCAGATCATATTCGTTCTGGAGACTCCGCACGTTCTCGCCACTCTCGGCTCCCGCTGCAAGCAGCTCAAGGGCATCCTTCAACTTTCTCTCCTTTTCCCGCAGACGGATCACACCCTGCTCCTTCAGTACCTTGGCCGAGGCTATCGACTTTTGCTGGGTTGACAGCCGGCTTTCAATCTCGTTCAATGCCAATGAGGCATCGGTGTTGTCGAGGGTTAGCAGCAGATCGCCCTGCTTAACCTTCACCCCGGTTGTCACGGCTATGTCAGAAACGATCCCCGCAACAGGTGAAGCCAGTTTGCTGACACCACCCTGCGGGGTTATCTTGCCGATGCCCACAGCTATATTGACCGGGGCTGGCTCTATCGGGGTTCTCTCCGCTTCCTTCTTGCCACAGGCAAAAAGAGAGAGCATGAGAGGCAAAGTCAAAAGCACTCTTTTCATATGTGTAAAATTTTACTTAGTGATCAAACGATTCGTCGAACGGCGTATCGCTGATTTTACCTTCAGATACATAAATGGTCCGGTCTGCATACCTTTTTAGGCGCGTGTCGTGTGTAACGATAATTACAGCCCGGTTTTCACGTGAAAGGGCTTTCAGCATATCCATTACCAGAACGGCACTCTTGTGATCGAGTGAAGCGGTGGGTTCATCGCAGAGTATCAGTTTCGGATCGGTAACAAGGGCACGGGCAACAGCAATACGTTGTTGTTGTCCCCCACTGAGGTTACGTGGGAGGTTTTTCACCCGCGACAACATATCAAACTTCCGGATGATCGACAGCGCCTTTTCTTTGGCTACTTTACGCGACTCACCTTTCAGGAGAAGCGGCTGCATCACGTTCTCCAGTGCGTTGAGCGGAGACAGGAGATTGAAGCCCTGAAACACAAAACCGATCTCGTTCAGACGAATCTTTGCCAATTCTGTCTCTGAAAGCCTGTTTACGCAGGTGTCACCCAGCCAGACATCCCCGGTTGTGGGGTAGATGACACAACCAAGCAACGAAAGCAACGTGGTTTTTCCTGAACCGGACGGTCCCACAATCAGCGTCACCTCTCCAGTATTGAAACTGACAGTAGAGGGCGTCAGCGCCACAATCGTGGTGTCGCCCGTCTTATACTCCTTACTGGCCCCTTCTATTCTTGCTGCGATCTCCATCTCTACTGGATTATTAGACCACAAATATAATACATTTTTGTACTATTATCAATTTTAAAACGGTTTTTCTTGGATAATAACCCAGAAATTAATACTTTTACGTACAAATTAATCCGTTTATGAAACGAGCATGTCAATCAGTCCCCCCCAAAAACACGATACGATGCTAGTTCCATACGACCTTAATGTAAAAGAATTAATATTATCGTATGAAATCAAAAAAATTGTTGATAGAGATCATTGAATTATTGGATCAGTTTGAGAAAACGACTCAATCGAACGAGGTGGAACTTTCGCTGAACGACTTTATCCTTTTTCTGCAACAGAGACGGACAATCAAAGAGGAGAGAAACGACACGGTGCGTATTGCGCAAAACATAAGTTTCCTGCACCGGTACTCCAAGTTCTACATCAAGAAAGCGCTGAAAGGATCGTTGCTCCAAACGGTCGATGAATACACCTACCTGGTAACATTGTTTAATGAAGAAAGTTTGTCCAAGACAGAGATCAACAATAGGAATGTGATTGAAAAAACGTCGGGCAACGAAATTATGCGGCGGCTTCTGAACGCGAAGCTTATCGGTGAGCGCCGCGATAAGGAGGACAAGCGTAGAATGCGTGTTTTTATCACCGATAAAGGAAGAGCGGAACTGACGAAGATTTTTCCCGGGTTGTGGAAGTCTGCCACGATGTTATCCGGAGTACTGGCTCCTCCGGAGAAAGAGTCGTTTTTGCAGGTCTCCGATAAACTTTGTGATTTCCACAAAAACATTTTCGCACACTGCAAAGAGGAGGAGATCGATAGTTTACTGTCAAAACTACCTTCCGTCAACCGGGAAAGTTTGTAAATTCAAAGTTCAGGCTCTCAAAAATTTCATTTTTCACGATATCGTCGGATGAGTTGAAATCTTGAATTGCAGCCAATATTTTCTGAGAGAAAGTGGCACTGCTTCTGCCCAGAAAAGTCAACGCCCGCTGGGCCGAAAGACGCAGGAAATAGGACCCTGATTCCAAATCGGCAACCATCTTCTCCATGATTGCGTAGGGGTCTATCTGGTTGACAAGTTCGGAGCGTATGATCAACAGTCTGGCAAACAACCAGTAACCTGTGGCACGCACCTCCCCGTTGTCCGACCCGGTCCACTCCTCCACCAGTTTATCTGCAAATTCGAGCCTCTGAAACAGATTCATACAAACCTGCTCCCGGATCTCCTGGTTGGGAATCTCGTTCACCCACTGCCGGGCCTTCTCCATATCGAATGCATCCACGGGATAGAGCATCGATGCCAATATCTTCAACTCACGGGTTTCCAGTTTCCATAAGCGTTCGGCCAGATCCATATCGGCCGGGTACCTTTTGGAGAGTTGGCGCAAACGGGGAATTTCCACCCCGAAATTGAGCTTGTAGTCAAGTCCCTTCTCCCGCATACTTTTGGATGCCACACCATTCATGGAACGGCGCAAATCACCCCTGATCCGCTGCAACACTTCATCCATATCTGCCTGTATGATAACAATTTTGAGTGCAAATATAGCCTTAAAACCCGATATTTTCAACAATTTGGCTATCTTTGTACCCGCAAACAGGAAACTTAAAACCACAAGACGATGAGATTATTGTTAATCAGTAACTCCACCAATCCGGGAGAAGCTTACCTGGATTATCCCAAAGAGCATATCAGAGATTTTCTGGGCATCAAGACGAAAAATGCCCTGTTTATCCCCTACGCTGCCGTCACCTTCTCATATGACGAATATGAAGAGAAAGTGAACAGCAGGTTTGCCGAGATCGGACACCACGTAACCAGTATCCACCGGTTTATCAATCCCGTGGAGGCCATTGAAAATGCCGATGCAATAGTGGTGGGAGGCGGAAATACCTGGCAGCTGGTCAAGACTCTTCAAGAGAAGGGATTGATGAAAGTCATCCGGAAACGGGTCAGAAAGGGTCTGCCCTATATCGGTTGGAGTGCAGGCTCAAACATTGCCTGTCCCACCTTGAGGACCACCAACGACATGCCCATCGTTGAACCGAAAAAGTTCAAAACGCTCAAACTCGTTCCTTTTCAGATCAACCCCCACTATCTGGACGATCATCCGGCCAACCATGGAGGGGAGACCCGCGAGATGCGTATCAGGGAGTTCATCGAGATCAACCGGGATATCTTTGTCGTCGGTCTTCGGGAAGGCACGATGTTGCTATTGGAGAAGAATGAATTGTCTCTGATAGGATCACGTAATGCCCGCATTTTTAAATATGGACAGGATCCCAGGGAACTCTCCAGTGAAGATGATTTCAGTTTCTTACTTTCAGAACCGTTCAATTTATGACTCAACATCCAAGTACAACCGTAACAGAGAACCGCAAATTCACCATTACCGATTTCCTTCACGACAGCCGTGCAATTGGGATATTGCTTCTGCTTTGCACGGCAACATCGCTTATCCTCACCAACCTGCCAGGTATCGGTGAAAATTACAGTCAATTCTGGGAAACCGAAATTCCATTTTTGCACTCAGCACATCTGCCTCACAGCATCCTGCACGTAATCAACGACTTCCTGATGGCATTGTTCTTCTTTCAGGTAGGGATGGAGATAAAACGTGAGACAGTAGTAGGAGAACTCTCCTCCCCTAGCAGGATGATGATGCCGATGATTGCTGCACTGTTTGGGGTTATCTTCCCCGCAATCATCTTCTTAACTGCCACCAAGGGAACAGTCTACCAGTCGGGATGGGCCATTCCCACAGCTACCGATATTGCCTTTTCACTGGGCATCCTGAGCCTGTTGGGTAAAGCCGTACCCCATTCGATAAAGATCTTTCTTACCGCACTGGCCATTATCGATGACCTCTGTGCCATCCTGATTATTGCCTTCTTCTACGGAGGTCAGCCCAAGTTTACATGGTTACTGGGAGTGGCGGCATCCATACTGATAATTATACTGGTGATCAAATACCTTAAAAGTCCCTTCTCCCGGATCCTTTATCTCTCACTTGGGATGGTGATGTGGTATTGCATGTATCAATCGGGCATTCACGCCACTTTTGCCGGCGTGATCCTCTCGGCATTGCTCCCGATAAAAAAGATTCCGGTATACGAAAAGATCCTCCTATTCCCTGTCAACTTCCTGATTATACCGATCTTTGCTTTGGCCAATACCAGCATAGCGATCAACGCTTCGGCCATCGCCAACCTGACCGGTGAACTCTCCATCGGAATTGTTCTGGGTCTGCTGATCGGAAAACCGGTGGGCATCTCACTGGGAGTATACCTGATGACCAAAATGCGGATTATCAGGTCTAAATCCAAACCCGACTGGATGCTCTATGTTGGAGTGGGAATACTTGCCGGCATCGGTTTTACGATGTCCATCTTCGTTTCAACACTTGCATTCGAAGACAGGAGCCTTCAGGATACTGCCAAACTTGCTGTACTGATTGCCTCAACCCTATCGATGATAATCGGCTATGACTGGTTGAAGATTGCATTAAAAAAGAGGCAGGTAGAGTTGTAATAAAATCAAAAAAGCTGCTCAAATGAGCAGCTTTTTTTGTTGGATATATATAGTATGTAAATTGGAGTTGCGGTAAAGCATTCGATCGATTCCGATCGTGATGCTGTCACAGAGCTAGCGTCTTGCTGTTACGCAGGCTTGATTTCAATGTCCTGATTCTGCCAATCCGGTTAGCCTGATATGCGGCAGATCCATTGTTGATGTTCTGCTCCAGATACTTGATCTGAGAGAGAATGTCTTCCTTTGTAAGGCTGTTGATGTTCATACTTATTCCTTTCTTTTATCGTTATGATTATCGGCAACCGATTACAAGAAACACTTTCAGCATAATGTAAATAACCTAAAACTGATTTCCAATAACTCGCTTGCCATTAAAATCGATACAAAGATAGGAGAAATATATGTTTTACAACCATTGCCGTCCGATAAAAACCGATTTTGATTCTTCGTTACTTTTAACCGGCTTATTATCAGTCGTTTCTTTTTATAATTTTTCTATTTTCAAAAGTAAGCCCCCCTGAAAAGGGTAAGCATCTCTAAATCCTGGTCATCTCGTTGCCAATCTCGTTCCGGGTTTTCTAAAAATTTTATCAAGTGCAGGTAATTAAACAGGTGTATCCTGCAAAATGACACCAGGTTGGAGAATGCCCAAGGCCGTTTCAACCGCTTCTGTATAACCGTGAGCAAGAGGTTCACGATCAAAGCGCAATATACCTGTATTTTTATCGCGTTCTCGTTATCCCCGAGGAAGTACTTCAGGGGGAAGTTTGATTTTAACTGCTTGAATAACAGCTCTATTTGCCATCTTATTTTATACAAGGCCGCTATCATGTCGGGCCGCATCTCGAACAGGTTGGTGAGGAACTCGAACTTCCTTTTCAACACCCTGTCGTAGAACACCACCTTGCGCAACTTCAGCTTGCTCCCGCCATCATCTTCCTTCACGGTCACCTCGATGATAGTGTCTTCCAGCACGCCGCTGTGGATGCATTCATCGATGTAAAGTTCTTGCTCCACCTTGTAAACGGCGTTCTCCTTGATGCGGGTAACGAATCCGGCTCCCTTTTCACAAAACAGCTTGAAGGCTTTATAATCGTTGTATCCCTTGTCGAAGACGTAAATAGTGTTGTCATCCGGTTCCAGTTTCCTCAACAGCAGGTGATCGTTCGTGGCAGCGGATGAGAACCATATCATCTTGGGAACGGGCTCGTCGACATTGATAACGGTGTGCACCTTGATCCCCCCTTTGCGTTTACCGTTCGAGGGTGTTCTGCCGACGCACTTCAAGATGTCCTGGAACAAACTGATAACCGTGCTGTCGAAGATCTCGACCTGCTTGTTCAACACATCTTTAAAGCGGGTGTCCGAGATCACGTGTTGGTACTCGCGAAGCAGGTCGTGGTACACGCCCGAGAAGAAATCAACGCTCCTGCGCTTGTTGGCGTCCGACAAGGTGCTCCGGTAGGGTATGTGGCCGAGCTGGAAATGCCTGGTCTTGCCTGAAAGACCGAGCATTGCACCCGCCACCTCGCGCAGGGAGGAGCATTTGGCGAAGACGCAAAACAACATGCTTATAAGGTGATCCTTAGCCGTGAAACGTTTCACGTAATGATCGGCCTTGTACCGTTTGCTGTTTCGGGCGATAATCCTTGTATCTACCATAGATATGAGCTGTCCGAATACCGATTGTCCAAAAAAATAAGTACTTTTGTTCATTGTAGACTTGTTTTGTGATGAATACAAAGCTACAATTATTAGTACGACGGGCAAAACTCAAATTTGCCCGCGTACTTTTTCTAAAAAGTTTTTATCGGACAACAGTGTTTTACAACATATATTCCGCCTTTTTTTCAATAGATTTTTTATTATCTCCATAGATGGAAGCTATTCAACGCTTCCGGTTTCGCCTGCCACCCACGACTGCCAGAAACATGCCTACAGAAAAAATCACGAGCGTGCCCAATACAATTGTCAGATAGTTATGGAAAAGCGTCTGCCTGCTCAACGACATCCAGGCGATAAGCAACACGCCGCAGATCACCCCGGCAAGGGCATATGCCCCTTTTACCCTCCGGCCGATATACCCCAGGAAAAAGAGACCCAGCATGCCCCCGCTGAAAATTGCAGCCATGCTCCACCAGGCATCCAGCGCACTCTTCACGGAGATCATGGCCAGTCCAACGCCAACACCCAATAGACCCAGCATCACAGAAGTGGCATAGAGTATCTTCATTTTCCGCTTTTCGCCTGCTGCTCCCGAAGCGGTGATGGAGAAAAAATCGGTCAGCACCACCGTTGCGGAGCTATTTATGCTGGTAGAGACAGTACTCATGCCGGCAGCAAAGATAGCGGCAATCAGCAGGCCTGTGACTCCTGCCGGAAGAGCGTTCACGATGAAATAGGGAAACACCTGGTCGCCGGTAACCGTCTCCGGAAGGGGTTGAGTTGAATAATAGACGAAAAGTGAGGTCCCGATAAGAAAAAAGAGCAGGCTCACGGGCAGATACAACAGACCTCCAAAGAGGGCCGAAAAACGTGCGCTCTTCTCGTCCCGGGCAGTTTTGTACCGTTGCACATAGTTCTGATCGATGCCGTAGTTTTGCAGGTTGATGAACAATCCGTAAAGCAACGTTACCCAAAATGTAGGTTCACTTAAGCTCAACCCGAAACTTCCCAGCGAGAACTTGTCGTGATCCGCTCCCACACGAAACAGTTCACCCGTTCCTCCCGGCATGGTGACCAGCAGGATCACCAGACAGGTAATGGCTCCTGCAATCAGAATCAAACTTTGGATCGCATCGGTATAGACAATTGCCTTTATCCCTCCCAAGGCCGAGTAGATTACAACAGCAACCCCCGTAAGGACAATAATCAACGGAATACTCCACCCCAGCATGGCGTTGATTGGCAAGGCCAGGAGAAAGAGCACGGAGCCGACGCGGGCAACCTGTGTCAACAGGTAGCAACCCGAGGCATACAACCGGGCCCACCTGCCGAAACGCTCCTCCAGGAAACTGTAGGCCGACGGGCTGTCGATACTCCGGTAGAACGGCACAAAAAATCTGGCTGCAAAAAAGATGGCAATCGGGATGGAGAGGCTGAATACAAAAGAGTTCCAGTTCCCGGAATAGGCACTGCCTGGCAGTGCCAGGAAACTGATACTGCTTACATAGGTGGCAAAGATGGACATACCCACCACAAATCCAGACATACCCTTACCGGCGGTCATAAAGTCGCCGGCAGTCTTGTTTTTCCGGACAAACGAACTTCCGAAGAGTACTGTACCTAGAGTGAAAACAAGAAAGATGACAATATCAATAATGGTTAACTGCATAGTGCTGCTATTACAAGGTGTTCTTCTTGAAGAGCGACCGGTTCACCTCCAGTGGTCGGGATCGAAGATGGTTGTTGCGATGTACCGGTACGGGGTTGCATCCTTGTCGTTCGCGTTGTTCCAGTAGTAGATCAGCACCAGTTTCCCGTCCGGACGTTGAACCATGCGCGGGTAACCTGCGTCGCGGTTGGCTCCATCCCCGCTTCTGAGCACAATCTCATCACTCCAGCTCTCCCCGTTGTCGGAACTGAAGCGTACACATACGCGTGAGCCGTACACGCTTCGATAGATGTAGCCCAATGCCAATCTTCCATCGTCCAGTTTGACCAGTGCGGGAGGAGATCCTCCGTTGCCGGTATCATTGACCGGATTCTTCAACGGTCTCCACGACTTGCCGTTGTTGGTAGAACGATAGGCGATCAACAGATCCTGCCGGTCGGCCATCCTTCTCCTGATAACAGTCAACAGCTCTGTTTCAGATAACCGGAGCGATGAAGGCATAATATCGAATCCTCCATGTTCTTCCGTAATCCATGAAACCAGTTCCCAGGTTAAACCACCATCGGTGGTCCGGGCAAAAGCTACTCGCCCCTCCTTCTTGTCTGCTTTAGCCGTTGTCAGAAAGAGGCTGAGCTCCCTTTCGTTCTCCACGATATAATCGGTACGGCTGGCTATTCCCGGAGTGCCCAGATCAGGGAAGGAGTAGGGACCCGACCACTCTTTACCCCTGTTCATGGAGTAATAAAAGTGGGTGGGCCCGTCATTGTTGTTATGCCGGACAAAGGTAATGACAAAACCGGGATCGGTAAAATCGGGCATGGGTGTCACCAATGGTTTTGGCTCCTCAGCCATGTCCGAGGGGATGCTGTGATCGTTCCCCCAGGCCGTCTGTCCCTGTTCAAAAGCATCCTCGATCTTCCATCTCTCCCCGCCATCGGTACTTCTGGCATATTTATGACGTGCCGAGGATTGGTCGTATGTGTGCAAACCGTCGGTCGTTTTATGGTCCGCCTCGACAAATCCCACCAGGATCTCGTTGTCCCAGTTCCATATGCCGTTATTGGCGGGCCAACCGGCATACCTGTTTTCCTGGTAGAAGAGAACGCCATGTCTGACATCTGCCGCCAGCCCCTTGTCGCTTCTCGCTCCCTGATAACCGCTACAAGAGATCATCACTCCCAATAGTAAGATTCCAACAGAAATTGCTTTCATACGTATCTATTTATCGTTAAAAAGTAAGTTATTACCTATTCAGTCACGCCTCAACAGCCATATATCGCATATTTTGGAGTGTTGCCTCCAGTTCAGGTGCGACTCTTCCGGCTCGTCGAAAGTCACCGTGATGCTGCCGTCGCGCGTGTAGCGGGGATCGACCAGAAACTCCTTGAATGTCTCCAGCTCCTTGTTGTAAAGGATAGGAGCTATCCGCTCCCCATCCACCCGGAGCAGTGCATCTCCATACCCGGCAATCCGGATCAGGTAACGGGCATTGGGGTCAAGATCGTTATACTCCAGTTTCGGGAAATTCTGAAACAGTTGAGTGGAGAGCCGCTTCCGGGAGAGCCCCCTGTCCCACCAGGCAAAATCGGTGGCATCGTATACTGTTGTTAAAACATGCGGACTCTCGGCTATGTTTGAGATGTTGTCATAAAAACTACCCTCTCCCGGATTATCCCAGCGGGCCAGGATAGTGATCCGCTCCAGCTTCTCCTCATCGTCCTGCATCTGTTCCACCTTCCGGAACTCGTCGGCCAGCCACCAGCGGTTATTCAGCGGATGATCCAGGAAATCCAGTGTGCATCCCCTTTCTGGGCCGCTTGCGCGATGCCGCTCCATGCTCGATTGAAGGGAAATGGATAAAAAGAGGGAGTCGGCATAAGCGTGGATCTTCCGCTTCAACTCTGGAGCTACATTGAAACTGTCTGCTTCGTTTACCTTCTCCAATGCCTGTTTCATGGCCTGCGAAATTCCTATCGAACCTGCCTGCAGGAGTATCCGGTAAGCCTCTCTCTCGAGCCTCTTTTCGTAAAGATTCCGCCTGCGGATATACGCATCATAGTTGGCGCGGTAGAGGCACATCTGCCACCGCCAGTCGGAATTGAGCCGGGGATATTCCTGTTCCAGCCGGTCCCATTCACGCAAGGTCATTTCAATTCCGGCGTTGGCATCGACAGGCCCCTCCCAATTCTTCTCCAGGGCTGCAATGGCATTTACAACCGGCTCAGGATCGGAAATTCCAAAGAAGAAACGGACATATTGCGCCAGTATCTCCGTCACCTCCTCGTCCGGATCCCACCCCTTTCTAGACCAGACAAACTTGTTCAGATCATCGTTTATCCCGTCGGAGTAGGAGATGAATCCATCCGTGTACGGGGCAAACCTGTTGTGTATCATCGCATAGTAAAACGGTTGCGGATTTACGGGTTCACGTCCCAGGGTGAGCGCAAAAGCCTGATCCCAGTCAAGCGTGGGATATTGACACCTCACGGTGTGGGTGATGTCGGGATAATGACGATGCATATACTTTTCCGGCAGGCGGTAACGGGTTGCAGCCAGCGACGGGCTTCCGGGACCGCTTACGATCCCTTTAAGCCAGTTGGGCGACACCTCATCCAGGTAAGAGAAGAGATAATCGCACTCTTCATCGCTGAATCCCTGTAGCGACATCCAGATTCCGGCATCGGGATGGTATCTCCTCAACTCGCCGGAGATGGTTTCCAGAAAACGGAGCAGCTCTCTTGGATGATTATCGCCTGGATCTCCGCCCGGAATAAAGATATTATCGAGCTTGGGACAAGCTTTGTAAAAATCGGCATGCTTTTTCTTTTCCTTATTGAAAACGGTATCGTTGGAGAGATCGCCGACAGGCATCCATACCCAGTAATCCAGGCGGTACTTCTCGCACATCCGGCTGATTAGGTAATTCATCTCCTGTGGTGTTTTCAGCATATGGGGACTGTCAGGAGTCTCGAGCGGAATATTCTCAATGCTGTTGGCACCAAAGAGGGCCAATTCGCGGATGTAACGGTCGTATTGTTCCGGGCTCCAACCATCGTACGAATTTGCCGTGTTCCGGTAACCCAGCTGGTGTCCCCTGATCGGGTAGACAGGAGCAGAGCAGATGGTGCTGCCGGATTTGAGGGTGAGCCTCTGGAATCCGAAACGGACTTCACGCAGCAGGTGACCTGCCGCATATAGGAGAGCCCGCTCATCCTTGCCGATCAGCCAGAGTGTCTCCCTCCCACGCCTCCTCTCCCACGCCATGCTATAGGATTCATCTGCGGCGGGAAGATCAACTCCCGGTGGAAGGGGCTCACCGTAGAGCGACCGATCGGCAGCCAGCGATAGTGCGATATTGTTTTCTGTCCACCGCTCACTCAAGGGCATCCTGATCTGTGCAAGCCTGAACAGCTCCTCCTGAAGGATGTCGGCAATGGTCTCCCTGAAGTCCGGGGCAATGGTTTCGGAGATGATCAGGGAAGCATCGGAGAGATCATGTTCTTGAGCAGACAGCGACAAGAGTAACAGGTTGCAGATAATGCCCGAGAGAATCAATACGCTTTTTCTTAACATGGCAGACGACAATTTTACGGTTTGGCACCAACGCCCTTCCTAATTATAAACTCGTCAATCTTGTCACCATCCAGGTTCCGCGACACGACATGGATTTGGCGACTCTCCACCTCAACCGTCTGGTAGAGTGCACCAGTGTTGACGTGCAGTGCGTTGTATTTTTCAGAGGAGGGCTCCAGATCGCGTGAGGCGACAGCTACCGAGGCTACGTAGACGGTCCCTTTCTCTTCCGGTTTCCGGGGTATATTCCCAACGACCGGATATGACCTGAAGTACTGGTGTACATGCCCCGAAAGGACCAGGTCAACTCCATAACGGTCGAACAGTGATGCCCACTTTTCCCGCATGTCGGGATAGGAGTCGTCCTTCCAGTAGATCGGGAAATGGGTAACCACTATCTTCCACCTCTCCTCCGCTTTTTTAAGCTCTTCCTCCAGCCATGAGGCAATGCGGCCGACATCCCCGGTCGAGTCGAGAATCAAGAAACGGCTGTTTCCGTAGGTAAAGGCGTAGTTGCGTTCCGGCTCCAACACAGTTCCGTTATCGCGTGGCAGCATAAAGAAGTGCTGGTAGAGCGCAGGGGGGAGACCATCCTGGCTGTCGTGATTCCCCAATGCAGGAACAAAAGAGAGGTAGGGCAACACCTTTCGCATGTAGTGAAAATGTTCATCCCACAGCTCCCTGAACAGACCGGTATTCACATGATCTCCGGAATGCAGCAGGAAAGCCGCATCGGGTGCCGTGCGGAAAGCCTGATCCACCACTTTCTCCACAATGTCGCTGTTGTGGGTATCTCCCAGGTAGATAAAACGGAAAGGCGACTCTCCCTGCGGGGCTGTACGGAATGTATAGAGAGGAGTTTCTCCACCGGTATCGCCATTGCAGATCCGATATTGATACTTCGTGTCGGGCTGCAGTCGCTCGACATTAACCTCCCAATGCTTCACCACCGGACAGTTGTAGATGTAATTGTCGGCAAGCAGCCGATATGATGCGGCTATCTCAGAAAAATCACCGTCGTTGCCATCAGCCTTCCGATATTTGAGGGTCATGCGGGTGACCGATGTGTCGCTCCTCCACTGGAAGGCCTGCGTGGTCCGGGGATCATCGCACCAGGTCAGTACGACCTGATCGGCAGCCGATGATGCCGGATAGGCTGTTTTACGGAAAGCGTTCAGGATAGCCGCTTCGCGTGCACGTCCGCGGATGGTGGTGAAGAGCAGGTGCCCTTCAAGTTCTGCAGGCAACCGTTCGATCACCAGTTCGTCCCAATCGTTGTAGGTGTAGGCCCCCTTCTCCATCCGTACCACCCTCCACCTCTCGGGCGAGTGGCTCACTATTTTGGGCATCACACCCCCCTTAACCGGGCCGATTGTGACAAAGTAGACCACCCGATGCAGATCAAAACCGTTGATTCCAAGGGTGATCTCACCTGCAGGATACTCCTTTTGCCACACCTCGTACTCGTAGTTTCCGTTGGAGAGTGTCATTCCGGTGTTCCGGAAACCTTTCTCCTCCAGCCAAAAGGGTACAATTTGCTGTTCCTTGTGGCGCATTACCGATACCATGGCGGGAGCGTCGACCGTGAAACGCCAGTGGTCGTTGGCAAAGATCGCCCGCTCCTCTTCACTGATCATCGCCAGCAATTGCTGGTGAGTCAACTCATTCAGTTCCCCTGAAGGCACATTGGTGATGATCCGTTGCAGTATGGCATTTTTTGCCTGCTCGGTCTGCGTGGGGTATGCCGGGCTACCGGGCAACTCCTCCAGCAATTGTCGCAACTCCCTGTACAACAGCGGAGCGGTCTCCGGACCAAGTGAATTCTCCTCCCCGTAATAGGGTTTGTCGCGGTAGACATAGGGCTCCTTCACATCCCATTGGCTCTTGGGAATGATGTAGCCAATCTCGTCGTTGACCAGTCCGATACCGAACCGGAAAGAGCCGGGCATCAGTTCACGCAATGGCGGTACCTCCAACGCTTCGACCGGAAAATCGCGCCCCGGCAGGGCCTCCACTCCGCCATTCAGGATCTCGGGATAGAGCTCTCCCGGGAAGGTGATGAAACTGGCGGGACCGATACTCCAGACAGCCACTTCGGTCCGTTTTTTCATCCATCCGGTCATATCCGCATCCATAACACCGATGGCCGCCGCCAGACGAAAGAGCGGGTTCTTCAGGGGCAAGTTGAAGGTCTTTGCCCGCAGGTTGATGGCTGCCTCCTTCACCTCAATGCTATTCTCCTCCATCGTGCGGAGGATAATCAGGCCCAGGGTATCCCCCTGCGCCCGGATCTTGTCGAACGACGGCTCCAGGTAGACCGTATCGCGCAACGGGTCTTTCACTTCCATCGAGGCATGCGTCGTCATCAACCCGCCTACCGCCCCGTTCACATAGAGGGCAACCCCTCCCACTCCCTTCCGCACGAGGCTGTCGCCGAGGTATACACCCTTTTCTACAGCCTCCCGCAGGTAGTGGGGAAAATCGGATGAGATCTGCAGATTCCTGCTCCACAACGTTTCTGGATGGTTCGCCCACTGGATCATCGTACCTAACGTTTCGGACGACTCGGCATCAATTACCTGCATCATTCTAAGGCCATCATCATAAACATGGGGCTCACGGGTATCCTTCAAGGTTACGCGCCCTTCCGTAAGATTCTGTGAAAAACGGAGGTGGGCCGGGCGCATCGCATTCACGGCCTCCACAACCGATTCCACTACCCGTTCCTTGACATACTCCCGCCACTCCCTGTTCACCCCGCTTTTGAAGGGCGACTCGCCCCAGAGTCCCAGCATGTCGGGAGCTTCATGGGTATGGGTGGAGGCGATCATCAGATAGGTTATGCCGGCATCTTCCGGTATCATCTTCCGGATATCGATCACTGTGGGATGAAACATACCGATCAGATCCAGGGCGACCAGTGCGAGGCGGGTGGTGCCGTCGTCCAGGACCATCGCCCGGGCCCAGATATCGTCATGTACCCCCTGTGCCGCAACCCGGTTTCCAAAACCTGCAATCCAATAGGTATCGAATTTCCCGTTGCCGTTCAGGTCCTGGTAGCTATCCCCCTTGTGGGGTTCGAAACGGGCATTCCCATCCAGATCATTCCACGGCTCCATATACTCCGGTGTGATCGGCACGGCGGCAAAGCCGGCACGCAACATCCCGGGATGACGGTTTTCCACCCTCAGATCGAGACCATAGCCGCGATGACGGTCACGCAGGTTGCTGTAACCGAATCCAAAAACCAGGATCAGAAGAGCCAACAGCAAGGCTCCGGCTATCTTGACGACTTTTTTCATTGTTTTTCCCGCTTTCTCTGCAACTCCAGCAAGGGGCGGTAACTGATCACGATAATCCCCTCCTCCTCAATCAACCTCTTCAGATCGTCGCTGGTGAAGAATTCCAGCTCCCGGATCCGCTTTGCGGCCGAATTGGTGATAGAACGTATCTCCTCACCCTCGGCCGACGCATGCACGTAGATCTCGGTCACTCCCGGTTTCAGGTTTCGGATATAGTTTGTCCAGAATTCGGCCACATTCTCCGTCGAGTACTCCTCCAGCTCTTCGTGAATGAAATAATCGGGGTGGATAATTCCCTCCTTGCGGCAAACCTCCCTGAAATCGGGGGCTCCCAGGTTGTCAAGGGTCGTTTTTGACGGCATCCGCAAGGGGAGATCAAACTCTTTGGCCAGCTGGATATAGACCTTCATATATTCGGGAGAATATTGGTAGGTTCCCATATGGGAGTCGATGTGGGTTATAGGAATGCCGCTCTCCAGCGCCTTCCGGATCTGGGCCCGACCTTCAATCAGCGCCTCTTGAGGAGTGGAGGCACCATACACCTCCAATACCCCCTTCCACATATAGCCCTCTCCATCGTACAGACCAGGCACCTCGTTGCGGGGAGCCACCGTGCCCCAGCGGTAGTTCTTCCATTCCGAGGTGAGGGTGAGGTGCACCCCGAACCCCTTTTCGGGATGGGCAGCGGCATAGGCGGCAATCTCGTTGTACCACGGGCAGGGGGTCATGATGGTGGAGGAGCTGATCAATCCCCTCTCCATCCCCTCCATGGTAGCCTTGTTGGCCGCATGACACATGCCGGCATCGTCGTTGTTGATAATCAGTATCCTGTCGTTGCGTGAATACCCCAGCCTTTCAGCCAGCGTCTGACCCTGCACTTTCATGCCACAAAAAATCAACATCAGTAAACAAACGGTTCCTGTTTTCATATTGTCTCTAAAGCTATTTTTCAAATACCTGCTTTTCTCCCGCCACGAAGGTTCTCGTGCTTACCGAATATTCCCCGCCGTTGGGACTGGAATAGAGCAGATCGACATAGAAGGCGGAATAGCCCTTTTTCGGATATTGCAAACGTACCTTCACCGTGGAGGGATCTTTCGGGTCGGGTTTAATCTCCTCCCCACTCCATATGGATTTCCGGAAGTCCCTGCTCTCGGATGTGGTGGTCCATAACCGGGCACCCACCAGTTCACCCGGGCTGCCTTTCACCTCCAGCTCAACACTCCGTCTCCCCTGGTGCAGCCTCCAAGAACAGTCCGGCAGGGCAGCTCCTTTAAGGTTCAGTGCAAAAAAGGCACCCAGGGCGGCGATGGCCTGTTTTCTGTCCCCAAGTTCATGACCGGCGTTGGCCACATAGTGCAGCAGGTTGTGTCCCGGAATCTCATCGATATAATGCTTCACCGCATCAACGGTCCAGTAAGGATCGTTACTCCCCAAGATAATCAGTTTCGGCAACTTCAGCTTCTCGCGGTAGGAGTAGGGATCGATCATCTTGACTACCGCATCTCCGAAGCTGCTGGTGATCGACTGCGGAATCTCAAGATCCACGTAATCCTGAATCTGTTCGCTATACCCTCCATACATCTCCTTCTGATACTCCAGGGTAGCCGGCATATTCAGCATGTCGATAACCATGGGGGCAATGGCAACGATCCGACTATCTTCCGTGGCAGCCGATAGCCAGGTGGTCCATCCCCGTTTGGAGGCTCCCGAAACGACAAACCGGCTGATCTCCCGTCCCAGCTGTTCGGACGAGAAAGCCTGTACCACGTCCAATGCCCTGATGGCACTCTTTGTCATCGGGAAAAGTAACGGCCAGGAGTAATCGCCATCTTTCTTATACTCGTTCAGCGTGTAGGAGATCAGTGCATCTTCCGTTAATCCGTCATACAGGGGCTGGTTTGGCACCTGATGGAGCAAAACGGTAACAGCACTGTTCCGCCGGGCCAGTTCGGCCATAAACTGCACCGTCTCCTCGTTCTTGTTTACCAAATTGGGAATCCCATTACGGAGTGAACCACCGGTAATGAAGAGAAGTGCGCCATCGTGAGCCACGGCTTGAGGTACAAAGATAATCATCTCATGCTTCCAGAGCATCTTTTGCCACTTTTGCGAGATGAACAGCACCGAATAGGCCTCCACATCATTTATCTGAAATCTTTCACGCACCTCCCAGGCGTAGGTGTGATCGTTGTTATTCAGATAGTGCATCAACGCCGTTTCGGGGGTCACTCCCTGTTGGGCATAGCCAACCGGGAATGAAAGAAGGATAAGGATTACCCAAAATAGTCTCTGCTTGTTTTTCATTGTTGAATCAAATTAAAATAGAATCTCATCACTCTACAACACCCAGATAGCGGGCCATCCAGTAGGGAAGAAGATACTCGTCCCCCGCCAGGATCCGGTTGCTTGCCCGGTCACTATCCAGTTGAAACTCGTTGGCATTGTGCCGGTTCATCGGTCGCTCGCTCTTGGGAAGCAACTTCCGTGTCGACTGTTCCCTGAAATTCTCCACCGAGTCTTTCGGCAGAAAATCGAGGTCCCTCCGGTGGGAGTTGCGGACCTTGTATCTGCGGGTATCCGCCGGAAATTCGCGCAGATACCAGATTACCGATTCCAGGTCGATCTCGCCCGAAGTGCCGTAGGTCAACAGGTTCCATAGCGCATTCCGCTCCGGCTTCTCGATCTCCCAATGATCGTTGATCATCTCCGCATACTCCTCCCTGAGGGTATCGTCAAAGGCGTAATGGTACAATACCCAATAGGTCAGAAACGCCATCTCGTCGTCCGAGTGGTTCCAGTCCTGTCCCATGGTTATTCCCTGGTGCTGGAATCCCGGGGTAAACCGGATATTCTTCATCGGGATCTTCATGTTCTCCAGATAGCCATGCTCTTCCATCATACGGAACGCCTCCCGCTTATATATCTCTTTCCTTGTCAGCTTGTAGGCCAGTTGCAGACCTGCAATCGTCAGCGTGCTGTTCAGTCTCCTGTCGAACTGCGTCTCGGCAAAAGAGTTTACATAATCGGGATTCCATCTTCCCCACAATGTGGGTTTGCCGTCATAATCCAGGAAGTAGTAGTCGTTGGATATGATATGGGTCATGATGGCATCGATATAATCGGCTACCCTTCTCTTCTCTTCCGGAGTCTCGGCAACGAACTGATCGATGACGGATGCCACGAAGATATAGCCCACAAATTCATCGGTACTGGTAGTCCCCTTCCACCACCAATCGGGATCGATGGCAGGCCTCCATGGAACGGTATCCCCGGCAATATATCCGGTCCGCTCGAATGTTCTTCCCGAGAATCCTGTAATGGGATGGATAACCAACAGCCGTTCGTAGGGCTCGAACGACTCCCATACATACTGTCTGGCGCTCTCCTCCTTCGTCACGGCATACCGGAAAGCCTGGCTTCCCAGGTAAAAGGATGTCCAAAGGCCGTCGTTATCGCTATCCTCCAGCCTGATCGTTGTAGGATCTTCCGGGTCGAGCAACCGCGCTTCGGCGGAAAAACCGAATCTCAGGTGATATTTTCGGAGTTTCTCCTGCAGAAAGTCGGCCTTTTCGGCCAATGTCTCCCTCTTGAAAAGGATCTTGTTCACTCCGGTAGGAGTAAGCAGATAGGCATTCCCTGAACGGTCAAGAGCCATATCGATCACACTGTCCTGATCGAGCCAGCGCTCGGCAGAAAAGTAACGGATCGTCTCCCCCTCCTTGTAGTATGCGCCACCGTGTGTTGCAAACCAGTGTCGTCCGCTGTCAGAAATCACCTTGTTGATTTCCGGAACTGGCAACCGGTTGTTCCTCTGCAAGACCACCATTCCTTTATCGTCGATCTCGTAAAATCCGTCGGTCGTTCCCACGATTATCCGCTCTCCGGCAACAGCCATGGCGGTGATGCCCTCACCCCGGTGGACGGGATTCCATTGGTGATCATCCAACCTATAAACAGTTGTAGGCGACAACAGGTAAAAACGGCCCTCTCCGACCAGAAGATCGATGAAACTGTCGTCTGGCAGCTCAATCTCCGTCAACTTATCGCTGCCGCGATATAGTGCGCATGCACCATCTCCAAGCAAAAGCACCTCCCCGATTCTGTTGACAGCAAAACGGGAGTAGAGGTTTTCGGGAAACTTCCCGCAGATCTTCCCCGCATGCATGTTTGTCAGGTAGCGGTCGCCATAAAGGTAATAGAGATAACCGGTCTCCTCCTGTACCGTGATGTCTACGGGGATCTTATCGGCAAGCGAACTGTACATCAGATCCTTTGAGATCACCTCCCCGGGAAAATCCCGGAATACCCCCTTGTCGGTCAACACAAACAGGCTATTGTCTCCGTTCACCACCACCCTCTTCAGCCCAGTTCCGGTCCATTTGGGCGATATGCTGAATTTGACCGGGACAGAGGTGAGATACGGTTCATCCTTCACCGGCATCTCAGACCCACCCTTTCCGGTGGGCCTGCATGCAACCAGAACAAGAAACGAAATAGCTATAAACGTAATTTTTTTCATTCTGACACTCTGTTATTCAAATCTCGCAAGATTTTGCGACCCGTTTGCCCGATTCTTGCGAAAATTGAGTTTTTTATTGACGCAGTATCAATATGGCTTTCCGGTTCCCTGGAGGAGCCACATTCGCGACCAGGCACTGTTCTTGGTAGGATCGGTACCCACATATGGGGTACTCTCCAGTCTTTCAATGGCTGCCTCCGCATTTACCCTGTTCTTCTCCACCTCATCGTTGGTGTGGTAGTACCAACGGATTGGCAGTACGGGACGTATGGCTGATGGCCCCGTCTTCAGGTCGGGCAATCCGGTCCTTCTCCAGTCGAACCATGCTTCGTGTGCCGTTGTCCAGCTGGCAATCCATTTTTGTTCAATGATGCTCTCCAGTCCGTCGTATGGCACGCGACCGATATAGTCATCAAACTCGCTGCCTACCCCCCAGGCGTTGAGCGACTCCCTCACGCCATCGGCATAATATTGGGCGGGATCTCCTGAAATCCATCCGCGATAGGCCGCTTCGGCGAGAATCAGATTGGTTTCGCAAGCAGAAATCAACCTCATCAATACGAGAGGATCGGTTGTCTTCCTATATCTGCTGTTCAGGTGCGACGCATGCGGATTTACCGTACCTTGGGCGGAGTTCGCATTGTTCATGTTGAAGATCTGCACCCTGGAATGGGAGACCGGTACACCGGCATATTCCGGATGGAAATCGACCTCCATCTCATTGGTCTCTTCGAAGGCGGTCACCACATCCTGCGAGACCTCACGCTTCCCATCCACGATCCGGTCCACTTCGGTACCTTGAACCAGCACCAGCGGTATCTCAATCTTGTCGGCCCATACCTCCAGTCGCGGATCGTCGTAATCCCTCAGCACATCCACCAATGTCTTTGCCAGCTTCACCCTCATATAGGCCCCGGCGGGATCGGTATCGTAAACCGTATTCAACGGATTGGAAACACTTTCCGAAGTCCCCGGGAAACTGATGGTTGCATCATCGCCGGCAACGGTTATCACCGGATATTGTGACGGGTTTTCCGCAATCCTCCTGACACCCGCCTCGGCGAACTGGGGTTCCTTCGCCTGCAACCTCATGTAGTAGCGCAGGGCGAGGGAGTTGGCAAATTTTCTCCATTTCGAGACATCCCCCTTATAAACCACATCCTGTTTGGGTACGATGTTTCTGTATTCGCTTGCACTTTTGGAAAGCAGGGTATTGGCTGTATCCAGGTCGGCCAGTATCCCCTGGTAGATCTCCTGCTGCGGATCGAACACCGGTCTGAAATATTCGGCACCATACTCGGCCTTCAGGGCATCCCTGTAGGGTGCATCTCCCCAGATATCGGTTATCAGGCCAAAGAGATAAGCCCTCATGATCCGGGCCACTCCTTCGTGGAAGGCATTACCCTCCTTGACCGATTTGTTAAAGTATTCGTTGTTGTTCATCAGAATACTGTAATAACCGTTCCAGCTGTGAGAAAGGCTGTTCCACTCATAGTTGTTATGCCCTCCGGCCCATCCGGTATGTTGCGTGTGCTGCATTACGCCGGCGAATGTTCCGAAACCGATGTTATATATTGTCTGTCCCGTTTGGGTCTGCACAGTAGGCAACAGAAAGTTGAGGTCTGCAATGGCAGGATCAACACCGTTGGGGTTGATATTCAGCTCATCCAGATCCTTGCAGGAGGAAACAAGGAGAGCTACCATTGTTAGCGCTACGGTAAAACGTTTTATAAACTTATCCATGATTTATTCTCGTTTAGAAAGAAAAACTTACTTTGAATCCTACCGGAACAACCCAAGGTTCGGCGTTGAATCGTTCTACCCCTTGTTTAAATGTCCCGTTGCCTGAAGATTGATATGCCCGCTCAGGGTCAATGCCCATCCCCGGATTTTTGCTCCAGATCATGATGTTCCTGCTGTAGAGGGAGAGGTTGAGATCCTCGATTCCGAGTTTTTGTGCTGCTTGCCTGGGAACCCGGTAGTTAAGCGAGATCTCCCTCAGCTTCAGATAGTCGGCATCGAACAGGTTGGCTTCACCGATATCCCACGGATAACTCATCACATATGGTCTGAACTCTGTCCCTTCATTACCCAGGTTCTCCTTGATGAGGACAAAATTGCCATTCTCGTCGTAATAGCCATACACACCGGGGGCAAAGGTGCCGTCATAAGCCCCTATGCCGGTGTAGAAGTCGTTGTAGAATCCGCCAAATTCGGGTGTGGGACCGCCAATTGGTCTGGGGTTATCGGAAAAGATCAGGGCATCTGCATTGGCTACCACCCAATCACGCAGGGCAGTGCTCGGTTCTCCTCCCAGTCCGTCTGGCGGAATGACAAGCTGATTTAACCAGGTATTCGACACAACCCCTTCCGTCAGGTAGCGCCAGGTTTGCGATACATATTGTCCACCCGACCGCCAGTCGAAGGTCATGCTCAGGCTCAGGTTCTTGTAGGAAATCGTGGTCTGGAATCCCATGATAAAGTCGGGATTGTAGTTTCCCACCTTGGTATAATCATCTTCGGCCTGCCATTCGGCATCCTCACTGTTCTCCGGCAGCAGGGGGTAGTTGTAGTAGGGAGAATTCTTGTCGGTCACCCTCAATATCTTCCGGCTGTAGAGGTTGCCGATCAGTCCGTCCCTGCCCAGCTCCTCATTTTTCACGTAGGCCACATTCTTCACCCTGGCCTCGTTCCAGAACTCTACAAAATCGGTCCCCTCGGACAGCTCCAGCAGGTAGGTCCTGTCTTTGGTGAAATTGGCACTCAGATCCCAGGTCCAATCCTTGGTTTGTATGGGTGTAATGCCGAGCATCAGCTCAACGCCATTGGAACGTAATAGCCCCGCATTGACCTTGATGCTGCTGAAACCGGTAGACCCGGCCAGGGGAACACCCAGTATCTGGTTGCGGTTATCATTCCTGTATATTGTCCCTTCAAACCGGAGCCGGTTATGGTACATCTTCAGGTCAACCCCCACCTCGTACGAAGTTGCCTTTTCGGGGAGCAACACCGGATTCAGCAGGTTTCCCGGTTTTCCCAGCCGGATGGCATCGCCCCACTGACCTGCATCATAGTAGGTGGCAAAGAGGCTGTAGGGTGAGGTATCGTTCCCGACCTGCGCTGCCCCGCCCCTGATTTTCAGGAGATCCACCTGCCTGCCCATATCGAACATGTTGTTCAGAATAAAACTGAGGGAGGAGGAGGGGTAGAAGTAGGAGCGGTTGTTGGATGGCAGGGTACTTGACCAGTCATTCCTCGCGGTCAGATCGAGATAGATCATGTCTCTCCATCCCAGGTTACCCATCGCATAAACGCTGTTGATACCCCTTTCGTAGCGGGCATTGGAGTAGTTGAGCGAAGTATTCTCAATGTTCTGGATCGTATAGAGGTAGGGGATGATCAACCCTGAACCGGGTTTGGAAGAGTTGCTGACGTTCGACCAATTGGCATACAGCACATTCCCCCCGACAGAAGAGGAGAGAGAGAAGTCGCTCCAGTGATTCTTGTAGGAGAGCAGTGCATCGACGTTCGTTTCCGTACTTTCGCCGGTTGCAATGCCATAAGCGCCATTGTTGGGCTCTCCCGAGTAGCCGGGATCGATCTTGGTCTCCCTCACCTCGTCGGACCTGTTCATAGCATATCTGCCCATCAGGCTGAGCTGTGGCGAGATCTCCCATGTGGCCGAAATATTCCCGATCAGCCTGTTCCGTTTGAACCGGTTGTTGATGCCGTATGCAAGGAAATAGGGATTTTCCCACCCCTCGCCGATGGTGAGCACCTCGTTTCCGCCCAGCTTGTAATCCTTCATCTTGCGGATATCGACGTTCGGTGGTGTCCAGGCAGCCCACTGCAGCGGATTGGCTCCCCGCTCCTGGGTGGAAGGCCGGTTGTCTGCCCAATTTTGCGTATAGTTGATATCGGCGCTGACCCTGAACCCCTTCAACATTTCAGATGTGGCGGAAAGGGTCAGGTTGTTCCGGTTGAGATCAGAGTTGGGAACCAGTCCCCTGTTCGTCATGTTGGAGACCCCCAGCCTGTAACTTACTCTCTCGGTAACGCTGGATATTGCCACGCTGTTGTTGGTGGTGATGGCGCTGCTGTTGATGAAGTTTTTGTAGTTGTCGGGATGGGAGACCAGTTCGGTCGGTATTGCCACCCCGTTGGCATCGAGCGGGGCAAACGGCTGTATCTGCCAGTATCCCTTGTTCAGTTCAGGGCCGGCCCCTGCAACTTCAGAGATATTGTAAGGGGGAATGATCCCGCTGGCAAATGTCTGGTCGGTATAGCTGCGGGCACCGAAGGCAAACCGGTTCTGTACATCCAGGAATTTCGACGGAATGTCGAAGACGGTGTTCGAAACCACCTCCACCTTCATCCCGCCTTTCTGATCGGCCTTCTTGGTGGTGATGAGCACCACCCCGTTTCCTGCCCGGGTACCGTATAAAGCCGCAGCACTGGGGCCTTTCAAGATGGAAACGCTCTCGATGCTTTCCGGATCGATATCCGAGATGGCATTCCCGTAGTCGACCAGGTTGCCGCTGCCAAAACCGCCCACATTGTTTACCGAGCTGGTCATGGGAACCCCGTCGACCACAAACAACGGCTGGTTATCGGTACTCATGGAGGTGGCCCCCCGGATGATCATGCTTACGGTAGATCCGGTCCCTCCAGTGGAATTGATGGTAATACCGGTCACCTTACCGGCCATGGAGGTGAGAAGATTCTCATGGACCACCTTCGAGAGTTCCTCGGCGTCGATCTTACCCACTGCATATCCCAGCGATTTCTCCTCCCGTCTGATACCCAAAGCCGTAACCACAAGCTCATCGAGTGCTTCGGCACTCTCCACCAATGTCGCGTTAATGGATCTCCTGCCATTCACGGCAATCTCTTGTGTCTCGAATCCGAGATAGGAAAAGAGGAGTGTTCCATTATCAGGCACATCAATGGTATACTTTCCATCCAAGTCGGTCACCGTACCGGTGGTGGTCCCTTTAATCACAATTGATACCCCCGGAAGTTCGGCACCGTCGACTGACGAAGTAACTGTTCCGGTGACACGTACGGTGCTTTGCCTCGATCCTGAAGGTTGAGCGTAGCCGTTCCCCGAAGAGAGAACCAGCAAGAGAACAGACAGGAATAATGCAAGCCGACCGTTGTTCTTCATATTCTTGAGATTGATGATTTTCATATGATTCAGATTATTTTCTTTCATTAAGATCAGCTATTCGCTTGATTAGGTCTTGTTACGTGTAGCCTGTCAAGCCACACTGCATTATGGATGACAGCTCTAGTTTACTGCTTCAAAAGTAAGTATCGCTGCAGTCGTATTCAGTGCGATCAACGGATCCTGGCTGATTATTGCCCGTTGATCGAGCGTCATGAACATCACCAGCCGCATCGTGCTGCTGTTTACCTCCTGGACGATCACTTTCCGGTGGAAATCCCTGATTCCGATAAAGTCGCCATCTCCGGGAAAATCGATGGTCATCACTCCTGGATAGGTGATAGTGGGTACTCCGCCAGCCCCTGTGCCGGTAGCAAAATCGGGAATGGTTGGGATGGTGAAATCTTCATTCTCGTTGAACAGAAATGTGGCATTATCCGATGGCGTGCAGGTGGTCATTGCAAAAACATCCTGTCCAAACACGGCCTTTCCCCCGGTCTTTGTGATCTGGGTCTTCCCTAACTCCTGCATGAGAGATGCAAAGAGGATGCCTCCGAATGAGACGCCATCTGTGGTGTTGTGCCGGTAACGACCGTCGTGATAAAAGGTAAATTCATCGTTATAGGCCTCCGGAAGACCTACATAGACACTGAAGGCTCCTGCCGGCAACGACGGGATATCCTCGTCGAGCAACGAGAATGAGGCGTCGGAGTTGACCAGTTTATCGTTGACGGTATGAGCCTGGGTCAGTCTCCAGGTTTTGCCGTCATACCCTTCAGCTGTATGGTTGCCAGTCAACAGGGCATAGGGAGTAAGCGCGACCGCCAAGTTCACCTGTGCGGTTACCGAATTGCCTTGCTTGTCTTTTGCCGTTAACTTGGCCAGATAGTACCCACCCTCCTCATACACATGTACCGGATTTTTCTCGGTGCTGCCGTTTCCATCTCCAAAGTCCCACTCCCAGCTTACGGCACTGTGAGTGAGTGCAGTGAATGCTGCCTGCTTTCCATCCAGACTGTGGAATATCAGGGCAGAAAGCGGCAAGTCACCTCCCGTCTCTTCATCTGAACAGGCCGGTAAAAAGAGAACTGCCATGCCCAGAAAGAGAAATGTCAAGTTAATAATTGCTCTTTTCATAAATACATCTTGGGTTATCATTGTTGATTAACGTAAATAGATTGTAGTACAACCATCAGTAGTCGTCAAGCCCTTCCGACGCGAGTCACTCGCAGGAAATGCGGAGTTTCTCCAGGGCAGCCTTGATCCGTTCTCGTTGCTGTTCATTGAACGGGGTGAAGGGAGAGGCCACAAACCCGTTGCATATTCCCATCAACTCCAATGAACATTTAAGTCCTTTCAGGTAGCTGGAACTGTTCTCTCCAACCGTATAGAGGGAAGAGGAAATTGCCATTACCTTTGCCTGCAGGGTTCGCACGGCAGCAATCTCATTTTTCGCTGCAGCATGGTACAGGTCGACATAGAGCCGGGGAAAGATATTTGCGCCGCCGTTTACCCCGCCATCGGCACCCAGCAGGACCATCTCGGCCGTCATCTCCTCCGGCCCCACAAAAATTGAGAAATTGTCGTGGTTGCGCATCTCATGCATCACCTGTTGCAGATAGGGTGCGCTCCCCGAACTGTCCTTGAATCCCACCACCCGTGGATTTTCCGCTAACCGTCTTATCGTTTGGGGATCAAAGTTTATCTTTGTGTTTGCGGGCATATTATACAGATAGAGAGGCAAACTTAGCCTGGGCACCAGCGATTCGTAGTACTCTGCCAGCTCCGTCTGGTCCATCATGAAATAGAATGGAGGCGTGGAGACCAACGCATCTGCACCGAATCGCCCTGCAGCCTCGGCAAGCCGGATACTCTCCGTGATGGAAGTATCCGAAATACCGACCAGCAAGGGAACCCGTTTATTGATTATCCTGTGCGACTGGCGAATCAACTCTATCCGGAGATCGACAGCCAGGTTTTGGGCTTCGCCAGTTGTCCCCAGGATAAAGATGCCGTGCACACCGCCAGAGATCACATGCTCGATCAGTCTCTCCAGACCGGCAATATCCAGCCTGCTGTTGTCGATAAGCGGTGTGACCAGTGGAGTGATAATCCCCTGAACGATTTTTTTCATCTGATTTAAATTTTTCAATAGTTTAGAAAATCACACGAATGAATGGTAAAACGGTCCTGCGTTCCAGGCAATCCATCGTGAAGATGTACGGCAACAAACGACAACACCGCAACCACAAGTAGCAATGCAACAAACACCTTGCAGAGCTTCAGGGAATCGACCTGCACCCTTGGCCGTGTTGAAAAGGGGCTTCCCTGCATCCGTGCCAACATCAGTATCACAATCAGATTAACCGTGCAGAGGTGGAGATGAGATGCCGATTTTCCGTCGATCGCCCCATGAATGATATATCCCATAAGGATATAAGCAGCTAAGTAGGCGACAAAAATGAAATATACCTCGCTGGCACCGAACCGGTTGCGGGCTCTCCTTAATCTCAATCCGGTCAAAAGCGCCATGACAATCAGGATAACCAATGCGGTCATGGTGCTGATTCTCCCGATAAGTTCAGGCCGTTCGAACTCCCCTGCTGCAGTAAACCGCTCAACAATGAGGTGAAAAGTGAGGGATTGCTGGAACACAATAAACGGAATGAGCAGAAAGAGCAATACAAACGACACCCTATTCTCCCACGGGCCGACCCGATGACCTCCTCCGGGCCATTCCGAAGTGAAGACACTGTAGGCCAACGCGATTCCTCCAAAGAAACCGATGCTGTACTCCATCACGTTCCACATGTTGAACGGGATTTCAGCAACTATTCCCACAATCTGCAAAAAGTTTCCCAAAGCGAAACCAAAGCCGGTTCCAAGTCCGGTAATCAAGGCAACTCTCGTAGTCACGGAGAATCCCTTCCGGGCAGTATACCACAACAGGGCAAATACGCCTCCCAGGCAGAACGCCCACGCTTCAGAGCGGGGAGGTGTCATGAACCACTCGAGTTGCCGAACCAGTAAACCGTAAACGACCACTCCTCCTGCAACCATCTGTGCGATTAAACTACCCCAATCTACCCTCCGGTTTTCTGACGATTCAAGGGAGAGCCCCGTCAGCCCCCCACCCAACAAGCCAAACAATGCCCCTATCACAAAGAGCATCCCCAACCCATACAAGGCGTTCGGAAAGTTGTTGCTCATGCCGTAGCCTACAACAAGTCCGTAACTGATCATTCCGGTCATCCCCCATCCTACGGCTGCAGCAAACGCTACCGGCAATACTCTCCCGTACCACTCCCTGCGCCCGGCGACAAATATCAATGCCAGGGCGGATATACCGCCTGCCCACGCCGCTCCCTGTTCATGGCCAAAATGACCGCGAACAGCCCATGCTGTCCCCAGGGTCAATCCAATCATCAATATTTTCAGCGCATGATCCTTTTTCATTCTGAATTTAAATCCAGGAAAAGCTAAAACGATTCAGCAATGAGGTAAAAAAGAGTATCAAAAATCAGTTGCAACCAGTAGAGGCCGGTTTGACTGATGATTGCTGGATCACCAGTTCCGGCTCAATAAATGTCTTGGAGAACTTGCGGTTCTCCCCATACTTTATCTTGTCGATCAATGTATTTACCGCCTCTTCCGTAATAATTTCAATCGGCTGTTTGACATAGGTTATCGGAGAATAGTAGAGGTCGAACAATTCACTGCCGTAGAATCCAACCACCGCAACATCATCGGGAATCCGCTTGTTCAACTTGTTTAAACTTCTCAATCCTGCAACCAGCAGGGCATTTGTGATAAAGATTACGGCCTCGGCACCCTTTCTATGAATCAGATAATCGAGCGCCTTTTCAACTTCAGGCAACGGATTGTCGATATTCACGCTCTTCACGTTGACATGCTTACCCAACGCATGGGCAACCATCGTCTCCCTATAACCGAGTATACGGTCCTTGATATTGCTCAGGCTCGACTTGTAAGCGATGAGCGAAATATTCCTGTATCCCTGTTCAATTAGGTGTATCGTGGCCTGCCGTGTGGCGTTGTAATTGTTGAGGCAGGAGTAGCTCACCTCCAGTTCGGGGAAGTACCTGTCGATAAGTACGACAGGGATATTTCTGCTGTGCAGATCTGCAACCAGGCCCTGGGAGCCTTCGCACGGCACGATAATCAGCCCTGCCACACCCTTGTCGAGCATGACATCAATCAATTGCCGGGTCTTGACCAGGCTCTCGTCCGAACTGCCAAAGATCACCTTGTAGTTTATCTCGTCGGTCTTATTTTCAATGATACGCGATATTGTAGAATAGAACGGGTTTGAGATATCGGTCACGATCAGGCCGATAAGTTGTGAATTTCCGGTACGCAGCCCTTTAGCAATCATGTTGGGTGAATAATGCAACTCATTGGCCGCCTGCTTCACCATTAAGGCCGTCTCCTCGCTAATCCGGTATTGTTTGGCCTTACCGTTCAAGACGGCCGACACCAATGTCTTGGATACCCCGAGATGATTGGCCAGATCTTTCAATGAGACTCTATTTCTGGGCTTTTCGTCCATCACCAATATTGCTTCCTGCATCAAAAATATCTTGCTGTATCGAATCAGCAAAATATTTTAAGTTAAAAAAATGCCTTTATGTTATAGAACATATATCTCCTGTTTTTGCTGGTACAATAATCCTCGATCAGACCGGAAGCCTTGAGGGTACTCTTGCTCCCGATAGATACGGCTTTTCCAAAACCCAACCTCCCATTATCGAGCTTACCTTGATTCTACTTGTTTCTCCATTTCTCATGCCTGGTAGATGATGAATCAAGATGCAAAAATATACAGGAAACGAGTAAGCGGCAGAGTCAAGCAGCAAGTGCAATTTACATTAATTGTTTGTAAAACTCAACTTTGGGTGTGTTAAAGTCCAATTTTTTCCTCGGTCTTTCATTCAGCCTGTGCTGTATCCGCTTCAATCTGTCGGGTGGATAGTCCTTGAAGGACGCCCCCTTGGGGATGTATTGCCGGATGAGCTTGTTCGCGTTTTCGATCGATCCTTTTTGCCATGCCGAATAGGGGTCGGTGAAGTACACCGGGGCTTCCAGCATCTCCGTGATCCGTTCCGGGGTGGCCCGGTTGCCGGGCAGGCGTTCCCTTCTCTCCATCGCCATCTCGTGGGCCAGTCGCCACGAGTAGCCCCCGCGCTTGTCCTTGTTGCGCTGCAACTCCCTGGACACCGCTGAAGGACTGACACCTATCAAGCTCGCGATCGTCCGCTGGGTGTCACCGTTTTCTAAACCTAAATAAATCGCGTACCTTTGTTCTGAAGTTAACTGTTTGTATTTTTTCATAAGCAACATAATAGTTAATTTTAGGGAGACTTCGGTCTCCTTTTTCTTTTATGTTGCTGTCCGACTCTCTTCGGGGGCTTGCGCGCCCCCGGCCGTTAGGCAAACCCCCCCGGTGTTTTTCATGATTGTTGTGAAGAATCATTTCAAAAAACAACACGTGGATGTTGCACTTCTAAGTTGAACTTAGGAGCGAGGAGAGATCTAATCGTTGAAAGGAGGTTTCCAGATGGTATATGTATATATACAATAAATTCCCGCCATTATGGCGAGAATCGAAGCGGAAGCGGGGGGATTCGAACCCCCGGTACAGTTACCCGTACGTCAGTTTAGCAAACTGGTGGTTTCAGCCACTCACCCACACTTCCCGGTAGGACTTCCATCCAAATTGGGTGCAAATATACAAGAATGTTTTCATCTTGTCAAAAAAAACGGGAGTTTTCTGTTTAAATCTTCCTACATTTGCGAAGTTTTTCAAGATCACATCTAAAATATGGAGCAAAAAACGAAAAGTAAAGGCCGAAAAATCTTTCTATGGGTAATACTCTTCATGCTGCTGGTAGCAATTGCGGCTGCCGTTGCCGTGAAAAAAACGGTTTTCAAACCATTCGACCTGGAAGAGACGGCATATATCTATATCGACGGCGAAAAGGAGTACGAGGATGTGATTGCTCAACTGAAAAAGGCGGGGTTGCCCTCCGAGCAGCTGTTCCGGATACTGGCGGAGAGGATGAAATATCCCGGCAACGTAAAAACCGGAAGGTATGCCGTCGAGAAGGGATCGACGATGCCCGATGTAATCCGCATGCTTCGTGCCGGCAACCAGACACCGGTGAAGCTGACATTCAACAATGTCAGGACAAAGGAGGAGCTGGCAGGCAGAGTCTCCAGGCAACTGATGATGGACAGCACCCTGTTGGTTGGCGCGCTGAATGATCCGGCTACGATCGGGGAGCTCGGGTTTGACACCTATACGCTGAGTGCCCTCTTCATACCCAATACCTATGAAATATATTGGGATACAAGCATCGACAACTTCCTGAAACGGATGAGAAAGGAGTACGACCGATTCTGGAACGACGAGAGGAGAAGCAAGGCGGAAAAAATCGGCTTATCGCCGATCCAGGTGGCCACACTTGCTTCGATCGTGGAGGAGGAGGCGACCTATATCGACGAGTATCCGATTGTGGCAGGACTCTATCTCAACCGTCTGAAGAGGGGGATGAGGCTGGAGGCCGACCCCACAGTCAAGTTTGCGGTAGGGGATTTCACACTGAGACGTATCCTGTTCAGGCACCTGGAGGTGGAATCGCCATACAACACCTATAAAAATGGAGGATTGCCGCCCGGACCGATCCGGATACCATCGATCCAGGCCATTGAGGGGACCTTGTCGCCCCAACAGCACAACTACCTCTTCATGTGTGCCAAGGATGATCTGTCGGGAAGGCACAACTTCGCTACCACCCATGCAGAGCATGCCCGTAACGCTGCACGCTACCAGCGCGCACTGAATGAAAGGGGAATCTTTTAAATCAGCTCAGAAGGTCATCTCGTCGGGATGAATACCTGTCCGGTAGTTCCGGTCGAGTGAACGGATGAGCTGCATCTCCTCCGGAGAGAGTTCGAAATCAAAGATATCCAGGTTAGCCTGCTGACGCTCCTTGCTGGACGACTTGGGAATGGCAATCACCCCGCGCTGAAGGTTCCATCTCAACACTACCTGAGCTGGCGATTTTCCGTGCCTCTCTCCTATCTCGAGCAGCACCTGCTCTCGAAGAAGGGGAACCTTGTTGCTGCCTAGCGGACTCCAGGCTTCACAGATGATCCCGTTTTCCGCGCAGAACCCTACCAGATCGTCCAGCACCACGTAGGGATGCATCTCCACCTGGTCTACTGCTGGTGGAACAGCTGCTTCATTCAGAATCTCCTCCAGATGGTGCTGCAGGTGGTTGCTTACCCCGATAGCCTTGGCCTCTCCCGAAGCATATATCTTCTCCATCTCCCTCCATGTGGAGAGCAGATGCCCCTTCACTGGCCAGTGTACCAGGTAGAGATCGATATAGCCGATGTCGAGCAACTGCATGCTTTTGCTGAAGGCCTGCGGAATGGCGCGCTTTACCACATCGTCGCCCCAAAGCTTGGTGGTAACGAAAATCTCCTCACGCGGGATGCCGCTCTCACGGATAGCTTTTCCAATCGGCGCCTCGTTCCTGTACATCGCAGCCGTGTCGATATGCCGGTAGCCCGCATCGAGGGCTGTCCTCATTGCGCGGTACACCTCCTCGTCAGTTTTCCCTAGCCTGTAGGTTCCCAACCCGAGCATCGGTATCTTTATACCGTTATTCAATAATGTATGTTCCATCTTTATCCGTTTTTCAACCGTTCTATCACATTTTCCTTATCACGGTGAATCTGTTCTACCAGTTGCCGGATGCTTCCGAACTTCTCATCACCCCTGATGAAATCGATAAATTCAACCGTCAGCGACTCGTTGTAGAGATCCTCGTTGAAATCAAAGATATTTACCTCGACACTGATCTCCGTGCCATTCTGCAAGGTAGGACGTGTTCCTATGTAGAGCATACCTCCATGCGTTTCACCCCTGAAATGGACCCTTACGGCGTAGACCCCCAAAAGAGGCACCACCTTATACTTCTCCCAAGCCTTCACGTTGGCCGTCGGAAAACCTATGGTGCGACCCACCTGATAGCCTTCCACTATCTTCCCGGAGAGGGTATAGTTATACGACAGCAGCCGGTTGGCCTGCAGAATTTCACCACTCATCAGCAATCGCCTGATCCGGGACGAGCTCACATTTTCGCCCTCCACTCGCAACTCCGTTGCCTGGATAACATTCATTCCCACTGAGTTGCCGTAAGAGAGGTAGGCATCAACGCCCTCTTCCCGGTTATGTCCAAACCTGTGGTCGTAACCCACAAGAAAGGTGTGTACCCCGATACGCTCCGTCAACACGTCAGTGATGAATTCACGTGCTGTAAGTCTGGAGAGTTCCGTAGTAAAGGGCAGGCTGATACAATAATCTACCTCTGTGGTAGCCAGCTGCTCAAGTTTTTCCTCATAACCGCAAAGCAGCTTGGGTTGATAGTCGGCCTGCAACACCTTTCGCGGGTGTACAGGAAAGGTGATGACAGCCGATGGCAATCCCAGCCGGCCAGCTTCGGCTTTTACCTGGCTGATCAGATGGCGGTGGCCGACATGTACACCGTCAAAAAAGCCCAGGGTTGCTACTACTCCGGGCAATCCGGTTTTTCTCCTATGGGATAAATCGATGAGTTGCAAGATAGTTTCTCTTTGTGAATACTCTTAACGTCTAAAGGATATCTTTGGTTTTTCGTATGAAGCAAAAGACCCCGAAAGCGAATTTCGAGGTCTTGCTGTCGTCCTTATTTTCATGTCAGATCACACCATATCTCCGGAATATTTTATCTATATGGTCGATGGCGAAATCGATCTGTTCGTATGTATGTGTCGCCATCAACGAGAAACGGAGCAACGTTTCGTTCGGAGCGACGGCGGGAGGAACTACCGGGTTCACGAAGATACCCTCTTCAAACAGCTCTTTCGTTATGGCAAAGGTCTTCTCGTCGCTGCGGACATAGAGCGGAATGATCGGCGTTGAAGTGGGACCCACCTCGAAGCCGCGATCCTTGAACTGCTGAATGGTATAGTGGGTCAACTCCCACAAGCGCTTGATCCGCTCGGGCTCGCTGCGCAATATATCCAGCGCTGCCGATGCGGCGGCAGTTGCTGCAGGCGTAATGCTCGCACTAAAGATATAGGTGCGGGCATTGTGCCGCAGATAATTGATCGTATGATAGTCTCCGGCGATGAAACCTCCGATGGAAGCGAGCGATTTGCTGAAAGTACCCATGATAAGATCCACCTCGGGCAACAACCCGAAATGGTCGCACGTACCCTTTCCGTTGTACTTCCGGCCCAATACCCCCAAACCATGTGCTTCATCCACCATGATGTTGGCGTTGTACTTCCTGGCCAGCTTGACGATTCCCGGCAGATCGGCCAGATCTCCCTCCATACTGAAGACACCGTCCACTACAATCAGTTTCACCTTGTTGGGATCGCAACGCTTCAACTGCCTTTCCAGCGATACCATGTCGTTGTGGCGGAACTTGAACTTGGTTGAGAAAGAGACACGGGTCCCTTCGATAATGGAAGCATGGTTCCTTTCATCCCAGATGATATAATCTTCTCGTCCGGTGACAGCGCCCAGTACACCTTCATTTACCGTGAATCCGGTGGAGAAAACGATGGCGTCATCTTTTCTCAAAAAATTAGCCAGCTTGCGCTCGAGCTCTACATGGATATCCAATGTACCGTTCAGAAAACGAGAACCGGCCATGCCTGTCCCATACTTTCTGGTGGCTTCGATCGCCGCATCCTTTACTTTCGGATGGTTGGTCAGGCCCAAATAAGCGTTTGAACCAAACATCAACACTTTCTTGCCATTAATAACCACCTCCGTATCCTGATCGCTTTCGATAACCCTGAAATATGGATAAATGCCTGCCGATTTGAATTTCTGCGGGGCATCATATTTCATCATCTTCTCTTTTAACAGATTCATCAGATAAAAATTAAAATGAGTTGGATATTTTATCTATTTTCCAATAAAAACTAAGACACAAAGATACGAATATTTCTCAGAATGCGAAGTGAGCAGACAAAAATATACCGACAGGCAGAGTCAAGCAGCAAGTGCAATTTACATTAATTGTTTGTAAAACTCAACTTTGGGTGTGTTAAAGTCCAATTTTTTCCTCGGTCTTTCATTCAGCCTGTGCTGTATCCGCTTCAATCTGTCGGGTGGATAGTTCTTGAAGGACGCCCCCTTGGGGATGTATTGCCGGATGAGCTTGTTCGCGTTTTCGATCGATCCTTTTTGCCATGCCGAATAGGGGTCGGTGAAGTACACCGGGGCTTCCAGCATCTCCGTGATCCGTTCGTGCGCCGCGAACTCCAAGCCGTTGTCCGTGGTGATCGTCCTTATCACGTCCTTGTAGGGTAGCAACATGCGGCACAGCACCTTGGCCAACCCTTTCGAGTCCCTTCCGCGGGGCAGTTCCCCGATCATCACGAGGTTCGTCTTCCTTTCCGTCACCGTCAGTATCGCCTCCGACTGGTCGGCCCCTATCATCGTGTCCATCTCGAAGTCGCCGAAGCGCTTCCCGTCGGCCTCCACGGGCCTTTCCCGGATGCTCCTGCGGTTGGGGATGCCTCTAACGGAGCCCACCGGTCTCTTGCGGTGCTTGAGCCTGTGACGGCAATGCTTGTAAAGGTCGCCCCCGGCCTTCTTGTCCTCCCGGATCCACTTGTAGATGGTCTCGTGGGAGACCCGGATATTCTCCTTCTTTCTCAGGTGTCCGCTGATTTGCCCGGGCGACCAGTCCTTGCGCACGAGCCGGATCACCTTTTGTTTGATCCATTCCGGGGTGGCCCGGTTGCCGGGCAGGCGTTCCCTTCTCTCCATCGCCATCTCGTGGGCCAGTCGCCACGAGTAGCCCCCGCGCTTGTCCTTGTTGCGCTGCAACTCCCTGGACACCGCTGAAGGACTGACACCTATCAAGCTAGCGATCGTCCGCTGGGTGTCACCGTTTTCTAAACCTAAATAAATCGCGTACCTTTGTTCTGAAGTTAACTGTTTGTATTTTTTCATAAGCAACATAATAGTTAGTCAGCCCTTAAAAAGTATTCAATCGTCTATGATACAGTAAAATAATAGATATTTTCCTTGGTTATATCTGCAAGTTTTCGTAAATTTGAGATATAAATCTTGCAGAAAATCATGCTGGCAAAACAACAAGACCGTTCACAACACTCATTGTTCTTTTCACTGGAAAGCACATTGAATCATAAGCACCCGCTATTCATTCTGGCCAATAAAATTGATTGGGAGATGTTTGAAAGAGAGTTCTCACCCCTGTATTGTCCCGATAACGGACGTCCGGCGAAGCCCATTCGCCTGATGGTGGGATTATTGATCCTGAAACACATCCGAGATCTCTCGGATGAAAGCGTGGTGGAACAATGGAGTGAAAACAATTACTACCAGTATTTTTGTGGTGAACAGGAATTCCAACCTCGTGTTCCTTGTGAAGCGTCAGAGTTGGTTCATTTCCGTCACCGCATCGGCAAAGAGGGTATTGAGCTGATCTTAAGGGAGAGCATCCGTATCAATGGTAAAGACTCGAACGACAAGGACGTTTACATCGACACCACTGTCCAGGAGAAAAATATCACCTTCCCCACGGATGACAAACTGGCAAAGAAGATTATCAAGAGGTGCTGGAAGATAGCAGACAGGAACAGTTTGGATTTGCGCCAGAGTTACAGGCGAATCCTGAAAGATCTTTCCTACGATCAGCGCTTCCGAAATCACCCACGAAACAAGGGTAAAGCCAGGAAAGCGGATAAGAAAGTGAGAACCATAGCCGGACGGCTGGTACGCGATGTGGAAAGGAAGCTGGGTACCATGGTTGATGGTTACCGGAATGAACTGGACCTGTACAAGCGGGTACTGGCCCAGAAGAAGAAAGACAAGAACAAGGTTTATTCACTGCACGAGGTGGATGTGCAATGCATCAGCAAGGGGAAAGAGCATAAACTGTACGAGTTTGGAAACAAGGTATCCATCACACGAACCGGTAGCGGTGTAATTGTTGGAGCACTGAGTTTTAGAAATGAATTTGACGGGCACACGCTAGACAAGGCTATCGAGCAAGTGGAGAAGTTGACGGAAAGAAAACCCCGAAACGGTATCTGCGACAGGGGGTACCGGGGAAGAAGTAAAGTCAGGGATACACTCATCCACATCCCCAAATCCTTTTCAAAGGCTCTAAGCACCTATAGGAAGAATAAAGAGAGAAAGTACTTCCGCAAGCGGGCAGGTATTGAGCCTGTAATCGGACACCTGAAAGAAGATCACCGTCTCTCCTGCAATTACTACAAGGGAATCACCGGGGATGAGATCAATGTTATGCTCGCAGCTGCCGGATTCAACTTCAAAAGGATGATGAACAAGTGGAAGTCATCTTTTTGGCTCTTCCTTGAAAAGATAATTGTGTTCCTGAACAGGCAACTTCACCCCATCAGGGGAGGTGAAATTTTACAAACCAGAGAAAAATGGGCTTTTTAAGGCTCGACTAGTTAATTTTAGGGAGACTTCGGTCTCCTTTTTCTTTTATGTTGCTGTCCGACTCTCTTCGGGGGCTTGCGCGCCCCCGGCCGTTAGGCAAACCCCCCCGGTGTTTTTCATGATTGTTGTGAAGAATCATTTCAAAAAACAACACGTGGATGTTGCACTTCTAAGTTGAACTTAGGACAGTGCAAAGCTGTTGACAATAAATCAATTCATTATGCATCGCTGTCAGGAACCTCTCATCGAAATGCTTTCCGGTGCGGGATAAAAAAGCAAAAATATGCGTAAACATTTTTGTAGGAAAAACGTTTAACACGGTAGGATTAACGAATCATTAAAAACATACACCATGGTAAGTAAAAAGCTTGAAGACGCTATTAATGCGCAAATTAACGCAGAATTCTGGTCTGCCTACCTCTATCTCTCCATGTCGGCCCATTTCGCCAATCAGGGATTGATGGGATTCTCGAACTGGTTTAAAGTACAGTTCCAGGAAGAACAGGATCATGCACAGAAATTTATGAACTACCTGATTTCCAAAGGAAATAAAGTAGAATTGAAGCCCATTGAAAAGGTAGAAACCTCTTGGGAATCGATATTGAAAGCATTCGAAGACACCCTGGCACACGAAAGGGTGGTCACCGGACTGATCAACAACCTGGTCAGTATCGCAAGAAGCGAAAATGACTATGCAACTGAAAACATGCTGCAATGGTTTGTAAACGAACAGGTTGAAGAAGAGGAGACAGCACAGGGCATGATCGACAGCCTGAAGCTGATCGGCACCAACGGTTTCGGAATCTACACGATGGACAAAGAGTTGGCTCAACGGACCTACACACCGCTGGGCACCGGTACGACAGCCGAATAACCGTTATCTCCCGAGACATCTATAACTACCTTGCTCAAAGATCGCTTTTGTGCAAGGTAGTTTAGTTATTATCCGAAGCGTAACCCGCAACCTTCGGCAGGTGAAACCGGTTGGAGAGATATTCAAGGAATCAAGCAAATGAAAAGAAAATATAAGAAACTCATCAAATGTCTCATCCTGGACGCCATCGGAATGGTCTCCGCAACCTTGCCGGTGATCGACGTTATCTGGGCTCCGGTTGCAGCATCTATCAGTTACAGGATGTTTGGCGATAAACGGGGAAAATATACATCGATCATCACCTTTATTGAGGAGATCCTGCCTGTTACAGATGTGATTCCGTCGTTCACCATCTTTTGGTTCCTGTTCGACTTTCTGAAGATCGGTAAAAAAGCTGAAAAAGACAATCCAGCGGTGGATACAGATTTTATCGAAATACCCAATACCGAAACAGACAAATGAAGATAAGAAATATAGCCGGATGCCTGCTCCTCCTGCTTGCCCTGGCAGCCTGTGCTACTACAAAAAACAAGACCAGTTCGCTGTTGTGGCGAATCTCGGGGAACGGACTGGAGTCTCCCTCCTATCTGTTCGGGACACATCACCTGATCCCGTTATCGATTCTGGACAGCATCCCCGGTCTGCACGAAGCGTTCGACAAGACGGAGCAGACGGTGGGAGAACTGGATATGAGCAGAATGAATGAGATGCAGGCAGTGATCATGGGAGCGGCCATCATGCCTGACGGATACGACTACCGGTCGTTGACAAGCGAATCGGACTTCCGGTTGATCGACAAGATGCTGAAGGAGTATACCGGCATGGGGTTGGAGCAGCTCGACAGGATGAAGCCGGCCATGCTGAAAAACTTGATTATCGTCACGCTCTATCATAAATATTACCCTACACTTTCGGAGGAGATCAGCATCGATCAATATTTCCAGGAGGAAGCGGCGAGGCGTTCCCGTCCTGTGCGGTCGCTGGAGACCGCCGAAGAGCAGGCCCATCTTCTGTTGGAGTCGCAATCTATCGAAAGACAGGTCGAACTGCTTGTCTGTCTGGTGCATCACCCCGAGATGCTGAAAGCAGAAATCGACCGGCTACAGTCGGCATATATGGCCCAGGATCTCCATGCACTCAATACGATATATGAAGAGGAGCTACCCGATGATCCCTGCCCCTCCACCCCGGAAGAAAAAAGAGCTATCAACCAGGACCGGAACGAACGATGGTTATCACTGCTGCCCGACATGATGCAGGAAAAGCCTTCATTCATTGCGGTAGGGTGTCTCCACCTGGTGGGCAAGGAGGGGCTGATCGAGGGGCTTCGCAAATTGGGATACCGGGTTGACCCGGTGAAATAGGCCCTATACCCTCTTTTCCAGCAACACCACGTTCTCCACGTGATGGGTATGCGGGAACATGTCAACCGGCTGCACCGCCGTCACCTTGTATTTGGTATCCAACAGGCCCAAGTCTCGTGCTTGGGTTGCCGGGTTGCAACTCACATACACGATCCGCTTTGGTTCTGCCGCGAGCATGACCCGCAGCACGTCGTCGTGCATCCCGGCGCGAGGCGGGTCGGTGATGATCACGTCGGGACGACCATGCTCCCGGATAAACTCCGCCGTAAGGATTTTTCGCATGTCGCCGGCAAAAAAGGAGGTATTCGCGATGTTGTTGTTGCGCGAATTCTCCTTCGCATCTTCGATTGCCTCCTCCACATATTCTATACCTATCACCTTGTCGGCCATCCGGGCCACAAAATTGGCAATGGTTCCCGTCCCGGTATAGAGATCATAGACACATTCGCTACCCGTCAGCCCGGCAAACTCCCGCGCGATCCGATAGAGATTGTAAGCCTGGCGGCTGTTGGTCTGGTAGAACGATTTGGGTCCAATCTTGAATTGTAGTCCCTCCATCTCCTCCACGATATGATCGCGCCCCTTCCAGCAAACCACCTCCTGGTCGGTAATGGTATCGTTGGCCTTCCGGTTGATGATATAGAGCAACGAGGTGATTTGCGGGAATTTACCGGCAATGAAGTTGAGTAGCCGTTCCCGCTTCTCCTCGTCCTCCTCGTAGAACACCACAATCACCATCCACTCTCCCGCTGAAGTATTGCGCAGGATAAGCGTGCGCATCAGTCCGCTCTGGTTTCTCAGGTCGAAAAAGGTGTAGCCGTTCTCAAGGCAAAAGCTCCGGACGGCGTTACGGATCTGGTTGGAGAGATCGTCCTGCAGCCAACATTTCCGGATATCAAGCACCTTGTCGAACATGCCGGGGATATGGAATCCCAATCCGTTCATCTGCCCCGGATCACTCACCGAGCCCAGCTCCTGCTCAGTCAGCCACCGCTTGTCGGAAAAGGTGAACTCCAACTTGTTCCGGTAAAAGGTGGTCTCCTCGGCTCCCAAGATGGGGGAGATTTCCGGCAGTTCCACCTTGCCGATGCGTGTCAGGTTATCCTCAACCTGCTGCTGCTTATATTTCAACTGCTCTTCGTAAGGAAGAATCTGCCACTTGCACCCCCCGCAGACACCAAAATGGTCGCAAAAGGCAGCCGTTCTCTTTTCGGAAAGGGATTCAAACCGGACCACCCGTCCCTCGGCATAATTGCTCTTCTTTTTTGTAATCTGTATATCGGCCACATCGCCAGGAACGGCGAAAGGGACAAAGAGCGTCATCCCGTCAATCCGGGCAATCGCTTTACCTTCTGCCGCCACGCCGGTAATCGGTATCTTTTCCAACAAGGGTAGTTGCTTTCTCTTTTTTGCCATGGTTCATTTATTGAATGTGCAAAGGTATGCAATATTCCATTCTGCCCGAAACCTATTTTACCCGAATCTCGACCCGGCCGCTGCGAACCCCTTCCGCCTTTGCTTCCAACACAAGAGTCCCGGACTCTTCTCCTGCCTGCACCAAGGCTGTGAGCTGGCCGCTGAAGAGCTTCATCCGGGGAAGCTGGAACGACTCCAGGCTGGCCGGATTTCCATTGGCGACCGCCTTGAATCTGCCGGCACCCTTCACCGTGAAGCTGATCTCCCGGTCATCCGTGGGACAGAAATTGCCAGCCTTGTCCACGAGCTTCACATTCACGAAGGCAATATCCTCACCGTCGCCATCGATCTCGCGGCGATCGGCCTCCAGCACAATACGGTGCGGCTTTCCGGCAGTATGTATCTCTTTCTCTGCAACCGCCTTCCCATCGTTATCGTAAGCCACCACCCTTACCGTCCCCGGCTCATAGCGGGTATCCATCCACATCAGCCGGTACCGTTTCTGCCGTTCTAACCTTTTCCGTGCTTCGGCCGAATCGCTCCCTTCGAGTGGTACGGAGAGATCCTTCGTGCGGAGACCCTGACTCTTCCCGTTGATGAAGAGTTCGGCCGACGGGTAACTGGTATAGACAAAGATAGGTGTCACCTCCCCTTCACGTCCCTTCCAGTTCCAGTGGGGCAGGATATGGAGGGTCTCCGCGTCGCTGTTCCAGTGACTGCGGTAGAGATAGAAACGATCCTTGGGGATACCTGCCAGATCCACCGCCCCAAAGAGGGAGCTGTGGCTGGGCCAGGCGCTGTAGTAGGGGGTGGGCTCGCCCAGGTAGTCGATGCCTGTCCAGATAAACTCACCGATGGTATAGGGTAACTCATCGTGCTGGATGAAATCGTCCTCTGGCAGATTCGACCAGCTGCAGTGCTCCACGTCGTACGATGACGCCTGGTGGTCATCGTACTGGGCCATCGACCTCCGCACTACCGGAAACTTGTATACCCCGCGCGAACTGAGGGTGGAGGCGGTCTCACTGCCCAGTATGATCTGTTGTGGCAGGCGGTCATACGCCTCCCGGTAACGGAAGGGCCGGTAGTTGAATCCCGGGACCTCCATCATCGCCGCCATATGGTTGGAAAGTACCTGATCGGGCCGGTCCATCCCGTTGGTTACCGGACGCGTCGGATCCTCCCGGTGACAGATATCCTGCAGGAATCTCGCCACCCGCGAACCATGCTTATGGCTCTGCTCCTCCACCTCATTGCCGATACACCACATCACCACACTGGGATTGTTCCGGTAGTGGTGCAACAGGTTGACCAGATCCCTCTCCGCCCACGACTTGAAATAGCGGTTGTACCCATTTTTCACCTTCGGGATGGCCCATTCGTCGAAGCTCTCCACCATCAGCATCATCCCCATCTCATCGGCAATCCGGACAAATTCGGGTGCGGGCATGTTGTGGGAGGTGCGGATCGCATTGGCACCCATATCCTGCATGGTACGTATCTGGCGACGGATGGCCGCCTCATTGACGGCAGCACCCAGCGGTCCCAAGTCGTGATGGAGACAGACACCCTTGAACTTGACCTCTCTGCCGTTGAGAAAGAATCCCTCGTCGGGCCTGATCTCCAGGGTCCGGATTCCGAAAGGGGTGCAGTACTCATCCACCAGCCGACCATCTTCATACAGCCGGGATACCGCTGTATAGAGGTTCGGCTGTTTGATGTCCCACAACCGGGGATTTTCAACGACCAGCTCCTGTGAGAACTGGCCCATATCGCTTTCCGAGAGAGTGCTCTCTGCAGTAGCGACTGTCTGCTGCGTCTCATCCCTGATCTGAGTGACCAGCTTCAAGGTCCCCCCGCCGGCACTCTCCACGCGCGTACGGACATTCACCCGTGCAAAACCGGGGGTCACAACGGGAGTAGTGACGTAGCTTCCCCAGATAGGTATATATGTTTTCTCCGTAACAATCAGGTGTACATTGCGGTAAAGCCCTGCACCCGGGTACCAGCGCGACTGCTCTTCAAAATTTTCGAGCCGGACAGCCAACAGGTTCTCCCTCCCCTCCTCATGAACAAAGTCTGTAATATCGAAATAAAAACTGTTGTATCCGTTGGGCCAGTAACCTACCTCCCTGCCGTTTACATAAACCCGGGCATTGCTCATCGCCCCGTCGAACAGGAGATGGACCCGCTTCCCGCCGGTAAAGCCGGGGATGGTAAACCGGTTCCGGTACCATCCTGCACCGGTAAAGGGCAATCCCCCTGTCCGGCCGTAATGTTCAATAGCAGTGGTCTGTCCGTCCTGAACGATAGCCATCCGGTGGATATCGTTCGACTTGTCGAACGGGCCGTAAATGGCCCAATCGTGTGGAACCGTCACCGATTGCCAGTTGCCATCATTGAACCCGGATTGAGCTGCGGCCGGATTATCTTCGCGGGAAAAGAGCCACCCCTTTTTTAGGGTAATCTCTCTTCTTGGTTGTGCTCCGGCAGCGAAAACCGCTGCCAGAAGCAAAAGTATTGTTAGAAGTTGAGCTTTTCTCATAAAAAAGTGATCTTATGTTGTTTGTTGGAAATAATCGCCAGGCTTTGAGCAGGACTTTGAGCAGGACAAAGAAACGACTTTTTAGCTACAAAAACAAAGCGACACCCTCTCCTACATACCGGCATCCGTGGCTCCACCTACAGCTACGGGCATAAGACCCATCATCTTGCCAGTAGCTGCCACCCAAATATTAAAAATGTTAAATTTTTAAAAACATATTGCATTTTATTTTTTTCATCCTACATTTGCAGCAAAATAAGACGAAAATGTACACTTCACTTGCAAACAGATATTGGTGGCGTCACTTACTACCCGACCGGTCGTAAGGGAAGCAGTCGTATCTATCAGCAAGAATGAGCAACAATATAGAGAAGCCTGTCGCACCTGCGACAGGCTTTTTTCGTTGGAATTGACAAAAACAACAGGATATGCAAAAATTTTCAGTGGATAAATCGGGATTTTACGGTGAATTCGGCGGGGCCTATATCCCCGAAATTCTTCACCGCTGCGTCACCGAACTGCAGGACTCCTACCTGGAGATCCTGGAAAGCGACGCCTTCAGGGAGGAGTTCAACCGGCTGCTGAGGGATTATGTGGGCAGGCCGTCTCCGCTCTACCTCTCCGGCTACCTCTCCGCCAGGCACGGTTGCCGTGTCTACCTCAAGCGGGAGGACCTGAACCACACCGGGGCACACAAGATCAACAACACCATCGGCCAGATCCTCGTCGCCAAACAACTGGGGAAAAGCAGGATCATCGCCGAAACCGGCGCCGGACAGCATGGTGTGGCAACCGCCACCGTCTGTGCGCTGATGCAGATGGAGTGTATCGTATATATGGGCAAGACCGATGTGGAGCGACAAGCGGTCAACGTCAGAAAGATGGAGATGCTGGGCGCGACGGTCGTCCCGGTCACCTCGGGAAACATGACGCTGAAGGATGCTACCAACGAGGCGATACGCGACTGGTGCTGCAACCCCGCAAACACCCACTACATCATCGGCTCCACCGTAGGACCGCACCCCTACCCCGACATGGTGGCCCGACTGCAGTCGGTCATCAGTGAAGAGATCGGCAGGCAACTGATGGAAAAGGAGAACCGTCCCTCTCCCGATTACCTTGTTGCGTGCGTGGGCGGAGGCAGCAACGCCGCCGGAACCATCTACCACTTCCTTGCTGAGGAGAGAGTGAAGATCGTGCTGGCCGAAGCGGGCGGCAAGGGGATCCACAGCGGAGAGTCTGCCGCCACCATCCAGATCGGCACCGAAGGGATCATCCATGGATGCAAAACATTGGTGATGCAGACCGAAGACGGGCAGATCACCGAACCCTATTCCATCTCGGCAGGACTGGACTATCCGGGTATCGGTCCCATCCACGCCCATCTGGCTAAAACCAGACGGGCAAAGGTGGTTGCCGTCAACGACGACGAAGCACTGCGGGCAGGTCTTGCACTCACCCGAAACGAAGGGATCATTCCTGCCCTGGAATCGGCCCATGCGATAGCTGCCCTCGACAAGATCCGGTTCAACCAGGGCGATCTGGTTGTCCTCACCCTGTCGGGTCGAGGCGACAAGGACCTGGAGACCTATTTCAAGATCAACGATATTATAGAGTGAGTGAAGAAGGATTAAAATTGAAAAAAACAACAGCCATGTCATACGCTTATACAACGAACTGCAAAAAGGTGATGGGCGACCTCCATACGCCGGTAAGCCTCTACCTGAAGGTCCGTGACGCCTTTCCCCAGTCGGCTCTGCTCGAAAGCTCCGATTATCACGCCAACGAGAACAGCACATCCTATATCGGACTGAAACCGATTGCCTGCATCGACATTAACCGGGGCGAGTGTATCGAAAGCTATCCCGACGGCAGAACCGTCAATACCCGTATATCGGAAGAGGTTACCATATCAGCGGCATTGAGCAGCTTTATCAGCAATTTCCGGATCCAGGGCGACAATGCATCCCTAACGGGACTTTTCGGCTATACCACCTTCAACTGTGTGAAGTATACCGAGGGGATCAACATCAAGGAGAGTACCGAGGAGCGCAACGACGCACCCGATATGAGGTATATCCTCTACAAATACCTGATGGTCTTCAACCACCAGAGCGACGAACTGCTGCTGATCGAACTGCTTTCCGATGGCGAAGAGAGCTCCCTCCATATACTGGAGAACCGGATCAATGCCAGGAATTTCGCATCGTACGACTTCTTTATCCACGGCCGGGAATCGAGTCCCATTACCGACGAGCAGTTCATAGAGCATGTAAGGCAGGGGATCGATCACTGTTATCGGGGCGATCTGTTCCAGATCGTTCTCTCCCGCCGTTTCGTGCAGGAGTTCTCGGGCGATGATTTCAAGGTTTACCGCGCCTTGCGTACCATCAATCCCTCACCCTATCTCTTCTACTTCGACTTTGGCGGCTTCCGCATCTTCGGCTCGTCGCCCGAGACCCATTGCCGGATTACCGGCAGGACAATCAGCATCGATCCGATTGCCGGAACGGCCAAACGTACAGGGAACATTCAGGAGGATGCCCGGGCGACCGAACGCCTCAAAAACGACCCCAAAGAGAATGCCGAACACGTGATGCTGGTCGACCTGGCCCGGAACGACCTGAGCCGGAACGCCCAAAGGGTCAAGCTCGATTTTTACCGGCAGGTGCAGTATTACTCGCACGTCATCCACCTGGTCTCACGTGTAAGCGGAACGCTCGATGAGGGCGTCCATCCCATCCAGGCCTTTTTCGACACCTTCCCCGCCGGGACCCTCTCGGGAGCACCCAAGGTGAGGGCGATGCAACTGATCTCGGAGATCGAAGAGCACAACCGCGGGGCATACGGGGGCTGTATCGGGTTTATCGGTTTCAACGGCGATATCAATCAGGCGATCACCATCCGCACCTTTGTGAGCCGGAACAACCAGCTCTGGTACCAGGCCGGTGCAGGAATCGTATCACAGAGCGTTCCCGAGAATGAACTCCGGGAGGTCAACAACAAGCTGGGAGCCCTCAAGAAGGCGATCGACCTGGCAGGGAAGCTGAACAATGCATGACGTTTAACAGAACAGATCAAGAAGATGAAAATATTGATATTCGACAACTACGACTCCTTCACCTACAACCTGCGTCATGTCGTCCGCACATTGGGCTACACCGATATCGACGTCATCCGGAACGACAAGATCGATCTGGAGGAGGTGGTCAACTACGACAAGATTATCCTATCTCCCGGACCGGGAATTCCGGAGGAGGCGGGTGACCTGCTGCCCCTGATCCGGCAGTATGCGCATCTGAAAAGCATACTGGGCGTCTGTCTGGGTCACCAGGCGATTGGTCTGTCGTTCGGAGCCATCCTCGAGAACACTCCCCTGGTGCACCACGGCGTACAGACCCCCATCAGTATAGTCGCCCCCGATTATATTTTCAACGAACTCCCGGAGCGGATAGAGGTCGGTCGCTACCACTCCTGGATCGTATCGGACAACCATTTCCCATCCGAACTGGAGGTGACGGCCCGGGACGAGTCGGGAAAGATCATGGCAATCAGACATAAGAGCCTGGATATCCACGGCGTCCAGTTCCATCCGGAATCGGTCCTTACCCCATTGGGAACAACAATCGTAAAAAATTTCCTGGAAAAATGAAACATATACTTGTCAAGTTACTGGAGTACCAGTACCTGAGCCGCAACGAAGCGCGCGAACTGCTTATGGCCATCGTAAGGGGAGAGCTGCCCGACACACAGGTCTCTGCCCTGATCACAATCTTTCTGATGCGCAGCATCTCGGTAGAGGAGGTGCTCGGATTCCGTGAGGCACTGGTGGAGATGAGGGTGCCGGTAGAGCTGAAAGAGTACGGGGCCATCGATATTGTCGGAACCGGGGGCGACGGGAAAAACACCTTCAACATCTCCACATCTGCCTGTTTTGTGGTTGCCGGCGCCGGATATCCCGTTGTGAAACACGGAAATTACGGATCAACATCGGTCAGCGGATCGAGCAACGCCATGGAGCGGCAGGGGATCAGATTCACCACCGACATAAATATCCTGAAAAGAAGCATCGAACATTCCAACATCGCCTACCTTCATGCCCCGCTCTTCAGCCCGGCACTCAAGGCGGTGGCACCGGTGAGAAAAAGTCTGGGTGTAAGAAATTTCTTCAACGTGCTCGGCCCACTCATCAACCCGTCAGATCCGGAGTACCAGCTGCTGGGGGTTTACGACCTCTCGATGGCGCGTCTCTACAGTTATATCTATCAGGCGAGCCGTAAAAAGTTCGGCATCGTTCACAGCCTGGATGGCTACGATGAGATTTCGCTTACGGGGCAGTTCAAGGTGATCACCAACCGGGGCGAACAGCTTTTCATGCCCGAAGAGCTGGGGTTCAGCAGGGTAACAGAGGCTGAAATCTTTGGAGGAGAGACAATCGACGAGGCGGTCTCCCTCTTCAACAAGGTGCTCAACTGCACGGCAACGCGGGCCCAGATGGAGGTGGTTGTAGCCAATGCCGCATTCGCCATTCAGATCATCGAACCGGAGAAACCGATCGCGGAGTGTATCGGGATAGCACGGGAGTCGTTGTACGGAAAAAAGGCGTTGAATGCACTCAAACGGTTTATCGAAGTTAACGGATAAGAGAAACCCACATGAGAGATATCTTGAATGAAATCATCGCCCACAAGCGATACGAAATAGAGAGGCAAAAGAGGAGTATATCATACACCAGCCTGGAACGACAGGTGGCAGATTGCTCCCTACCCGTCTACTCACTGAAGGAGGCTTTACTCCGATCCGATACGGGAATCATCGCTGAGTTCAAACGCCGATCGCCGAGCAAGGGGTGGATAAATCAACATGCCGATGCGGTGGAGGTGACCGGAGGGTATGAGAAAGCCGGAGCTGCTGCACTGTCGGTGCTGACCGACCTCGCCTATTTTGGAGGCAGGCTGGACGACCTGCAACAGGTGGCAGCCCAGGCATCGATCCCGGTGATGCGCAAGGAGTTTATCGTGGATGAGTATCAGATCCTGCAGGCCCGGTTGGCGGGAGCCAGTGCCATCCTGCTGATCGCAGCGGCACTTACAGTAGAGGAGAGCTTCCGGCTTACACGGTTTGCAAAGCAGCTGGGATTGGAGGTGCTGCTGGAGCTTCACGACGAACGGGAGACCGGACATATTGCGCCTGAAAACGACATCATCGGTGTCAACAACCGGAACCTCGGCAGCTTCGTGACCGATCTGGAAAAATCCAGCAAGATGGCCCGATTGTTGCCAAAGGATGCCGTCCGGGTATCGGAAAGCGGGATCTCAAATCCGGAAACGGTGACGGCGCTTCGCAAGGCGGGATACCTCGGTTTCCTCATCGGGGAGAACTTCATGAAGCAGGCCAATCCCGGAGCAGGCCTGGCAAAGTTTATCGAAGGGATAAAATCGGGAAAGGGGGGCATGGGAAGATGAGACTGATCAAGGTTTGCGGAATGCGCGATGCGGCCAACATACAAGGGGTGGAACGGGCCGGGGCCGACTGGATAGGGTTTATCTTCCATCCGGCATCCCCCCGTTATGTAAGCGAGATTCCGGCATACCTGCCTCAACAGGCAAGGCGGGTAGGAGTCTTTGTGGATGCACCGAAAGAGCGGATCATCGAAACGGCATCGCTTTTCGGACTGGAGCTGGTACAGCTTCACGGCAGTGAGTCCCCACGATTTTGTGAGGAGATCCGGCAAACCGGCATAGGAGTGATCAAATCGTTGTCTGTGGGCGACCGGTTTCCCGATGAGACGGCAACCGAGTACCGCGACACGTGCGACTACTTCCTGTTCGACACCCAAACCAAACTACACGGCGGCTCGGGGAGGCGGTTCGACTGGAACCTGCTCTCTGACTACAGCGGCGACACTCCCTTTTTGCTGAGCGGCGGAATTGCTCCGCACGACACCGGGATATTGAAAACTCTCCTTCACCCGAAACTGATCGGGATTGATATCAACAGCCGGTTCGAGATTACTCCGGCCAAGAAGGATCTTCAAAAGATCAGACACTTTATTGCAACGCTGAAATCATAAATCACCTTCATCCAATATGAACAGAATAGATCGATTGTTTCAACAAAAGAGTAAAAACATCCTCTCCGTCTATTTCACGGCAGGATATCCCAACCTCGACGACACCGTCCCGATCATCCGGTCGCTCGAAAAAAATGGCGTAGACCTGATCGAGATAGGTATCCCCTTCAGCGATCCGATGGCTGACGGACCTGTCATCCAAGCATCGGGAACAGAAGCGCTCAGGAATGGCATGAGTTTGAAAGTGCTTTTCAGACAACTCGACCAGATCCGTACTGCGGTAGAGACCCCGTTGGTACTGATGGGTTATCTGAATCCCATCCTGCAGTTCGGGTTCGACAGGTTCTGTGCCGAGGCACAACGCTGCGGTATCGACGGGCTGATCATTCCCGACCTGCCATTTGCCGAATATATGCGGGAGTACAAGGGCAGTACCGAAAAATATGGTCTTCACATGATCATGCTGATCACTCCGGAAACGTCGGAGGAGCGCATCCGGCTGATTGATGAAAACACCGGCGGCTTTATCTACATGGTATCGTCGGCATCGGTCACCGGTGCAAAGTCGGGTTTCGGGGAAGAGAACCTGCAATACTTCAGGCGGGTGAACGGCATGAATCTGCGCCATCCCCGGCTCATCGGGTTCGGAATATCCAACAAGGCCACCTTCGACGCGGCCTGTGACCACGCTTCGGGAGCCATCATCGGCAGCAAGTTCGTCTCGTTGCTCGGTGGGGAGGAGTCGGTAGAGGCAGCAGTGCAAAAATTGAAAAAATCTGTTACCGGTTCATAACGGGAAATTGCCCATATTCACCTACCTTTGCATAATTTTTTGGACAAACAGGACCGATAGACAATTTCATGCTGTTTCAATCACACATCGGTGAGATCGCATCGCTACTGACAGCCGTATGCTGGACGTTGAGCGCCCTCTTCTTTCAAAAGGCGGGTGCAAAGGTGGGCTCGCTGTCGGTAAACATCATCCGGATCTTTCTGGGAATCCTCTTTCTTGGCATCACCACGCTATTTACCCGCGGGATGTTCTTTCCGGTAGATGCGGCGCCATACAACTGGTTCTGGCTGGGACTGTCGGGAGTGGTAGGTTTTTTTCTGGGCGACCTCTTCCTCTTCAAATCCTACACCCTGATCGGATCGCGCACCTCACAGCTGATCATGAGCCTGGCTCCGATGATAACGGCAATTATCGGGTGGCTTTTCCTGGCGGAGATATTGCCGGTAAAAAGTATCTTGGGGATAGTAGTCAGCATCACGGGAATCATCATTGCCGTGGCCGGCAAGAAGTTGAAGCTCAATATTCCGCTCAAGGGGTTCTTCTATGTGCTTGGCGGCGCTCTGGGGCAGGCTGTCGGCCTGGTGTTGAGCAAGAAGGGGATGGGCGATTACGATGCCGTTGCGGCCACGCAGATCAGGGCCATTTTCGGATTTGTCTCTTTTTTCCTGCTGGTCACTTTTCTGAAACGGTGGAGAAGGGTCTCCCTGGCCGTGAAAGACCGGGCAAGCATGAAATCCATCACCCTGGGGGCTGTTTTCGGGCCTTTCGTGGGCGTGGCGCTATCGCTATTTGCCGTGCAGCACACCCACACCGGCATTGCCGCTACGCTGATGGCTCTGGTTCCCATTTTTATCATTGTGCCTTCGGCCATCATGTTCAATGAAAAGATTACCGTCCGCCAGGTGATCGGGGCAGTGATCAGCATTGCCGGGGCAAGTATCTTCTTTCTGTGAAGAAGCTCACCTTGGAACTGTGTTCTTACCGCCGGGAAAAGACGGTATCTGAATACGCTCAGATATGTACGACATGGATCCCACAAATCCGATTCCGTTGTGTACGTTGGAGTAGGTAACCCTGGGTTCGGAGATAAAGTCGAACTCCTTATCGTAATCCCACTTTTCAACCGATTTCAGGTACGAATAATAATCGTGAGACAGCGTGTAAATCCGCACTTCTATTGGCGGATTTTTCACTTCGTGACTTAAATATTCCGGTTTCTCCCCCTCCTTTTCCGGTTTGGTGTGTTCCACTTTCACCGTGTATAATCCTCCGGTGGAGACATTTAACGTATAGGCATTATCTTTAAACAAGTTATCCGTAAAAACGGATGAACTATTTGTGGAGTAATTGTTATTGAACAGCTTTTCGAGGAAAAGATTTTTAGGATCTCTCGCGAAAATGGGATCATCCTGTGTTTCGACAGGCAAGTAAAAAGGATAATCTTTGTACTCGGGGTTCTCCGCAACGATCCTCAAAAGAAAATAATGTGCCACATCGTTTTTTTGTTTTCGAACCCCAATATGCAAGCGCATCCTCCGATAAAACGGCTCGTAAAATATTTCCGGAACTGGAATATAATATCCGCCGTACCCCCATCCGCTGTCTGAGTCCCAGGAATACTCGCCGTATGGATTCCAGTAGAATCCGAACGTATTGTTGCCTGGTGCCGGTACGAAAAACGTTGCCGTATCCACCTTTTCAATCGCAGCCGGTGTGGGAATAACGGTCTCCACCCATGCGGTCTCGAGGCCTGGTGCCGAAGCCTTAATCTTAACCCGGTCGCCGACTTTAACGTGTGACTCGGAACGGAAATAAGAATTTCCTCTTCGAGCCCGGTACTTGGCAGTATCTATGGCGAAGCGTTGCAGTTTTTCAACAAATGTATCGTTAACGTGCAATTCCACCGAAACATCTTTCAAATAAGGCGCAGTGCTGTCGGTATCGGTGAACAAGAAACTTTTGCTGACAGCAACGCTTATTGGCTTATCGGGTTCAACAACTCCATTCATCACAATAAGCGGCTTTTCATCGGAAAAATTCACTTCAAGCATACGCTCACACGACAGCAATAGAATCGTTGTTATCAGAAACGAAATATATTTTCTCTTCATTTTAGAATCTGTCTTGAATTTTATATTTCTATTTATTTCTACTTTCTTCACGTGTCGAGAGACCTATGAACCACCCGATACAGTCGGTCAAAACTTATACGTGTAAGAAAATGATGGGATAAAAGGGAAAATCGACAAACTTTTTAATACCGGTTTACTTCTGTCTTGTTTCTCTTCCTGAGTAAAAAACTCGGCCTCGGTAGTAGGCACTAAAATAAACGAATTGTGATGCGAATACGCATTGTAAATACTTAAATTCCAAATCCCCACCCGACCTTTCTTTTTGTGGCGGTAATAATTGAAACTTAAATCGAGGCGGTGATAGGAAGGCATTTTAAAATTGTTGAGTTTATCAATATAATCCGTTTCCTCTCCCATGTCGTTAATGTACTTTTGCTTTGCCAGCGTAGCCCAGTTACCGGTAGAATATATCCACGACGTGCTCACATCGAATTTTTTACCGAATTTATGCATCACCACCGCGTTTATTTTGTGGCGGTTATCGTATTTCGCCGGATAGACAAGTCCGCGGTTTATCTCACCGTTCGGAAAATGACGATTCGACCACGATAGCGTATAGCCCAACCATCCCGATGTATTTCCGAAAATCCTGCTCGCCATCATTTCCATACCGTACGATTTACTTAATCCTTGCGCTATACGCTGTTCCCAATTAAGATTACCCGAAAGCAAGGAAGTACCTTCCCTATATTCCACCTGATTCCTGGAAGATTTGTAATATCCTTCCAGCGAAAGGTCAAACCCGCGCCAACGTCCGAAAACGCCACCCGAAACCTGATGTGAGACCATCGGTTTTACATTTTTCGTAATGGGAACCCACAAGTCGTTAGGTAGATTTATCTTACTGCTTTGCAACAAATGTACATACTGGTTCATTTTGCCATACGATACTTTCAGCGACCAATCGTTGCCGAGCAGGTAACGTGCCGAAAGGCGGGGCTGTGCGCTGACATAAGATCTTCCCTGCACCAGGAATCCAGAAAAATGTATGCCCGTATTCACTTTCATGCGTTCGTTCAAAATCATTTCATCTTCAGCGTAGAACGAAAGTTCCTTTACCAAAACACGCTCGTTGGCAAAAGTAACGGTATCGTTTCGCTTCTCGGTATCGTTTTCTGTTGTCAAAACAATTCCGCTTTGTTCGGGACGAAACCGGTGGTGCAGCAACAATGTTCCGAAGCGGATAAAATGATTGCTCACCGGTGTGTAGTCAAACTCCAGGCGATAACCTATGTCCTGAATTCCGGAGCGGTAATGGGTATTGTCTTTTGTTTTATCGATCACTTTCTCAATCTTGTCCGAATTTTCTTCCGATATAATCAACTCTTTTTCGCTAATCGATTTAGTTACAATATCCGACGAGTATCGGCTGTAAATCAGTGTAGCATTGCTAAACAACTTATTGTTCATGGCATAGGCCCAATTGAGCGATGCCATTCGCGTGCCCCAACCGGTGTCAAAATTGGTTTTGTTCTTATTTATTTCGTGGTGCGTGTCGAACGCCGGATCAGGAGAATTGTTATCCGGATCTAAATTGTAAGAACGTTCACTTTTGGCATCCATATTCAGAAAGAGCTTGTCTTTCCCGTCGTAGATACTCAAAAAAAGGCGGCTTTGCTCGGAGAATTTATGGTTGACCTTGGCATTAAAATCATAAAAATAATATCCCACATCCGGTTTATTATAATCATCGGGATTGTCCTTTTCATCTTTCTTCCCCGCAAAATATAATGCAGGGCGCACCATTAAATCCAAGTATGTTCGGCGAAAGGAAACATTGAATGAAGTCTTCTCCTTCACTAGTGGACCTTGAAAATTAAATCGCGATGAAATCAGTCCGATGGAAGCCGTGCCGCCAAGTTTATTCATATCGCCGTCATTCATACGCACATCTACTACCGACGAAAGGCGACCGCCATAACGCGCAGGAAAGCTGCCTTTATAAAAATCCATGGTTTTCACCGCTTCGGGATTGAATGTGGAAAACATGCCGCCCAAGTGGTTCACGTGATAAAGCGGATTCCCATCCACCAGATAGAGATTTTCATCTAAATTTCCACCCCGCACGTACATACCTGCCACACCTTCGGTCCCGGCGGCCACACCCGGTAAAAGTTGCAGGGTTTTAATCACATCTTTTTCTCCCAAAAAAGAAGGCAAAGCCTGCAGCGTTTGCGTAGTAAGTGTTATCTTTCCGGTTTCTACGTTATGTAGTGGTCCGGTTTGCCTACCCTCTATCACCACTTCTTTAAGCAAAGAGGTAGGCTCTAAGAAAAAATGGATAACCGTGTCGTTTTCTACAACAAATGTGATCTCCTGTGATGTGTATCCTACGTAGCTTCCCCTTAAACGGACTTCTCCGGGGGGAATGGGAAGACTGAAAAAACCGAAATTGTTGCTTACGGCTCCTTTTTGCGAAAGCAAGTCGAATACATTGGCGCCGATAAGTGTTTCGCGCGACCCTGATTCGTGGATAAATCCGCTTATCGTAACGTTCTTCGGACGCTCTTTCAAAATAACATAATTGCCGCGGATCATAAATTGGATACCGGTCTTGCTGAAAAACTTTTCCAGCAAAGGTTGCAACAACATATTCCCTACATGAAGCGTTACGGGCGGAAAGTCCCTCAACAGTTCCGGATTGTATGAAAACGTGTATCCCGTTTGCTTCTCAATCTGTTGCAACACAGAGGTAACCGGCTGTTTTTCGACGTTAATTGTAATGTTTTGCTGGGCTGATGCTCCTAAAAAGGAGCAAACAGCCAACAAAACAAGGATAGTATAGCGTTTCATTTTTTCAAGTTTTGAGTTTTGAGTCGCGGAGATGGAACATTAACCGCTGCTCCAAACATAGAAGTCCGTTCCCTTCCCCCAACCGGGGGAGAGGGTTGCTTACTTTTCAATTTTTATATGAGTATCCAGTGTTAAATTAATAATATCAACAATTTCAATGATGTTTTTTTGTGTAAATGACGATGTAAACGTGAGCGTGGATTCGTCTCCAGGCAATTCTATCGGCACGTTATAGAAGTGCGACAAAACCAACGCCACCTCTTTCAGTTGCGTATTGTTGAATACAAGCGAGCTGTCTTTTCCGTTGATTTCCATCGAACTACCGGACGAAACAACCTTAACAATTTCGGTTCCGGAAGTGTAATGCACTGTCATACCGGCACTACACAATAGCGGAATAACGGGGCTTTCGGGCGTAAACTGCACTTTCCCCGACACCACGCTAAGGCGGGTTTCCGCGTTATCGGCCTGCACGGTAAATTCCGTGCCGAGCACCTGGATTTCTGCTCCGGGCGTGGAAACAACAAAGGGCAGGCTTTCGTTTCGAGCGACGGCAAACGAAATTTCTCCCAACATGGAAACACGGCGTTCTGACTTACCGAAACTTTTATCGTATTTCAATTGTGCTCCCTGTTGCATTTCGATTCGGGAACTGTCGGGTAACACATAGGAAACATTATCGGCTTTGGCTACCCACTTTGTTCCGGTACTTGACGTAAAATAAAAAACACTTACAACCAGCAATAAGGCGACAGCAGCCGCAGCACCATAGAAGACCTGCATCTTGCGCAAGTTCCGTTCGGGTGCGATGTGTTTTTGTATCCTTCTCCACCCTTTCCGGGAATCAAAAGAATTGGGTTTGTAATACCGGACTACAAACCGGATGCCCTCGTCTATATTATGTTGTGGTTGATTTTCCATTACATCATTTTCATTTTTGGCAATCTACAGATTTATTCCGGCCTTCAACAATACGCCGGAACTGGATTCTCTGTTAAAATACGGCTGCATAAATGCTTTGACCCCGATGAAAAATCGATCATTTATTGAATAAGAATCTTCAACAATTAAATTAAAACCGAATGCACTGCGAATCACAGGCTGGTTAAACTTATAAAAACTCAATCCACTCCCAATCCTGAAATCGTTTCTCCTGTTATTGCGAAAAGGAGATAAAAAAACATTCATGTTTGCTTGAAATAATTTTTCCGAATCTGACTTCCACTTGTCCACAACATTTAGCACAATGGATGGAGCAACTGTAAAATAATCCGACAGTTTAGCATCAAGTTCATATTCGCTAAGCACCAAAAAAACATTTCCCTGCTTAAGTGTGGAAAAACCCAGCCCTATCCGCAGATCTGTGTCACTATCCCGGCCTTGTGTATTTACAGCTAATACAGGACAAATAATAAGGCAAAGGGACACGATAATTTTTCTACACATTTCTTCTCTTCCGTTGCTTTTTCTACCTATAAGATGCAAAAAAGCAGAAAATCCCTCTCTCCAAAGGGAAATATTTTAAGCAAAGAAGAAGAGGTAAGCCTTGATATCTTTTGCACGTAACGATTGCATGGCACGCAGGACATGATTTTCCACGGTTTTTACGGTCAGCCCGGTTTGTTCGGCAATGTCCTTGTAGCGCATCCCGTCGCGCTTAGCCATTAAAAAGATTTCACGGCGCCGCTCCGGCAATTCGTCGATCATCTTCCAGACACGCGCTTCCATCTCGGCACGTTCCATCTGTTCGTCCCCTGTAAGCAACTCTTCTCCGGACCATTTATCGAGAGAGGTAGTTGGCTTGGCGTCGCGGATGCGGGTAAGGCAGTTATTTCGAACAGCAGTATAAAGATACGCTTTCACCGATTTGATCTTTTCCAGCTGATCCCTTTTATCCCATAAGTTTACGAATGTATCTTGTACCACATCCTCCGCCTCATCGGCGTCGCACAAAAAATGCAAGGCGTGCAAGCAAAGTTGACGATAATAGCCGTGATAATATTCCGAAAACTGTTTTTTTGAGGTCAGCATCAAATCTTTAGTATAGAACAAGGCGCAAAAGTAGTAAAAAAATGGAGATGTTCAAAGAAAGAATCACTGCCAGGCAGGTTATCGGAACAGTCCACAGAAGTCCGGGAAAAAATCGTTTTGCCTTTTTCAAAAGAACACGGATATTCCCGCTCGCCAATTTTCATCATCTAGCTGTTATTTTCAGTTTCCGGCAATGAATAAGGATAAGCACCATCTCCACGAAAAAAGACGGTATTAATTTTATCGTAGACAATGGTTCATGGGTTATTGGATAAGAAAGACTTTATAGAATAAGTAAAAATCTTTTCACATCATGAGCTTTTTAACGTTCATGTATGGCAGATGCGGAATCGACAAAAAAACAATTTGGTTGTTTCGTCAGATTTTATCGTAAGGTAATTCCGCAATCATGTCGGCTATTTTCTCCAACCCTTCTTGCAGCGGTTTCGAAACCATACCCTTGATAAATGGGTTGAGATCGGCCCGAAGGGTAATCTTCATCCTGGTATCCTTTTCGGCCTTCTGCACCAACTGGATCCAGAGGAAAACCTCAAAGGGGAGGTTCTCGGATTTGAACTTGACCAGTTTGTTCGGCTCCCGGTCCACAATCCGGAACTTCACCTCGCCTACCGGATCGACCCGAAACGAGCAGGAGTCACTATCAAACGCAAAATCCCTGATCTTGTCGGCAGGGATCTGATCTTTTATCAATTCTATCTTGCTCAGATCAGAGAGCACGTGGAAGACAACCTCATCATTGTGAAAAATGGTCTTTACGTCGCTGGTAAATTCTGTCATCGGGTTGTCTTTTTTGTGGTTCCCCACGTTTCGGGATTCTTACGCCAATCCTGCAATGTCTTCACGTCAGATTCAGCGATATAATCGATCTTGAGCGCCTCATCCAGAATAGCATTGTAATTGGTCAGCGCAATCAGATCTACACGAGCCTCCTTCATGTTGGCTTCAGCAGCAGGAAAGCCATATGTGAAAACTGCCACCATGCCAAGTACATCCGATCCGCTCTGTCGAATCGCTTCAACTGCCTTCAGACTGCTTTGCCCTGTAGAGACAAGGTCTTCTATCACCACAACCTTTTGCCGCGGTTTCAGATCACCTTCAATCAGGTTCTCCAATCCGTGATCCTTAGGTGCCGAGCGAACATAGACAAACGGAAGTCCCAACGCATCGGCCACGATGGCTCCGGGAGCTATGGCTCCTGTTGCCACGCCGGCAATCGCTTCTACCTGCGGAAACTTTTCAAGGATTATCCGTGAAAACTCAACCTTGAGGAAGTTGCGTATGGGCGGATAAGACATCAGTTTCCGGTTATCGCAATAGATGGGCGACTTCCATCCCGAAGCCCAGGTAAAAGGGTTCGATGGCTGCAGCTTGACCGCTTTTATCTTGAGAAGCTTTTCGGCTGTTAATTTTTCTACAGTTTTCATATCTCCATAACTTAATGAACTGCAAAAATAGTCTTTTTAGAGCAAAAAACGGCACAATGTGCAGGGTGGATAGATAATTTTTTATTGTCACAACACTTCACCCAGTGTGGCGATGCTTATCCTTACTCCCGGACTTTTCAGCAGGGCATAGGCGCACGCCTCGATTGTCGACCCGGTAGTGATGATATCGTCAACCAGCAGGAGATGTTTTCCGGCATAGAGGGAGGGATCGAGCAGGTCGAAGATCCCTTTCACGTTCTCCCAGCGCTCCGTTTTTGTACGACGGGTTTGCGTGGGATTGGAGATGGAGCGTACCAGGTTTCCGGTGGATAGAGGAATCATGGTGGTTTCGGACAACCCCCGGGCAATCACTTCCGCCTGATTGAACCCCCTGAGCTTCTCTTTTGCGGGGTGCAGGGGTACAGGCACAATAAGATCGATGGAACGGATAAATTCACTTCCATACAGATCTCTGCCGAACAATCTCCCCAACAGGGTGCCTATCTCCCTCTTGCCATCATACTTGAGTTGATGGATAAGCGGTTGCAGCACACCTCCACTCGAATAGATGCAGAATGTTGCCACCCTCACAAACGGGAACCTCCCAGCTAAAAGTGTCTCGGCCTGATTACCGGGCTCCTTGTAGTTTTCTGTCCTGGGAAGTGCATGGAGACACTGCAGACAGACTCCCTCTTCGGAAGGTAACAACCGGGTATTGCAGAGTAGACAACAATCCGGAAAGAAGAGATCCGACAAGCAGTTCAAAAGGGTTATCATTATCCATTCACTCCTCCTCGATTTCACCTAGACACTCCAGGATCTCCGACATTGAAAATCCCCGGTTCAGCGCAAACCGGATGGCTTTGGTCCGCCTTTCATATCCGCTCTTTCCCTGCAATGATTGCAGTTTCTTTTCCAGGAGCGGTCTTAGCTGCCGGGTGACCGCCTCATCGGGAAGAGCGTCGAACGCCTCGTCGATGATCTCCTGCGGAACCTGTCGCTGCCTGAGAGCATAAACGATTTTGGCTCTCCCCCATTTGCCAAAACGAAGCTTGTCACTGATAAAGCTGCGGGCAAACCGGGCATCATCGATAAAGCGATGCTTCTCCAGCCGGGAGAGAATGGCGCGCACCACACCCTCGTCGAGCTGCATTCGTTGCAACTTCTGCCGGATATCAAAGGTAGCATACTCCCTCATCGAACAGAGCCTGGCCATACGTTGATAGGCCACCTCTTCCGAAACCGGTTTTCGCGCTCTGGTATTACTCTCCATCCTCTTACTCCCTGACAGCCCTAACCATCCGATCATTACCGGAAATATCCTTCAGCCGTTCGATACTCCGGAACCCTTTTTGTCGTAGCAAAACCTCCACCTGCTCCCCCTTTTCACGGTTAATCTCGAAGAAAAGGGAGCCTCCCCGCTTCAGGTTCAATCCGGCAACGTCGGCTATCTTACGGTAAAAGAGCAGCGGATCGTCGTCCGGAACAAAGAGGGCCAGATGGGGCTCGAACTTCAGCACATGCTCTTCCATATCCTCCTTTTCAGACGCTGTCACGTAAGGAGGGTTACTCACCACAATGTCGAATTTTACTTCCGGAACAGGATCCTGCAGCACATCCCTTTCCGAAAAAATGAGATGTACTCCATTCCTCTCCGCATTTTTTCGGGCCACCTCGAGTGCAGCCGACGAGACATCCCAGGCATGCACCTCGGCCATCGGCAACTTCTTCGCCAATGTGACGGCAATGCAACCGCTGCCTGTTCCGATGTCGAGAATCTTTACGGCCCCATCAATGGTGGTGTTGATGATCCATTGCACCAACTCCTCAGTTTCGGGGCGCGGAATCAGTACCGAAGAGTCGACCGAAAAGGTGAGACCGAAAAAATCGGTCTCGCCCAGTATATACTGGATGGGCTCGCCCTGCTTCAACCGTCCGGCAATTTCATGCACTTTGCGCACTGCCACATCGGATAAATGGTTAAATTTGCATGCCAGAATATCCGTCAGCGGGATCGAAAGCCCCCTTTCCAGTATCAGGCGGGTCAGGTAGCTGATCTCTCCTGGGGAGTAGCGGGTGCCCAGTTCATCATTTAGGTAGCTTTTTATATCTTGCATCGCGGGGACTGTTTCGTTAAACAAAGATAGAAAAAATGACGACAGACGAAAAATTTATGCACCGCTGCCTGCAGCTTGCCAAGAAAGGAGAAGGTTTTACCCGGCCCAACCCCATGGTCGGGGCGGTTATCGTGCATGACGGCAAGATTATCGGGGAGGGGTATCACCGCCAGTTTGCCGAAGCCCACGCCGAAGTGAATGCTGTCCGTTCCGTAAAGGACCCCTCACTGCTCTCTTCCTCCACCCTCTATGTTTCGTTGGAGCCATGCGCCCATCACGGGAAAACGCCGCCCTGTGCCGACCTGGTCATCGAGAAGGGAATCCCGAAAGTGGTTGTAGCTGTTCTGGATCCCAATCCAAAGGTGTCGGGGAAAGGTATCGAAAAGATGAGGCGAGCGGGAATAGAAGTTACGGTAGGCACCCTCGAGAAGGAGGCCGAGGATTTAAACCGGTTCTTTTTCGTGAATCAACTATATAACCGTCCCTATGTGATCCTTAAGTGGGCGCAAAGTGCCGATGGATTCATCGACCATAGCCGGTCGTCCGCGGAAGTGGCTCCAGCCCAGATCTCGAATGAGGTGACGCACTCCATCGTCCACAAGTTTCGCACCCGGGTGGAGGGCATCATGGTTGGCACCGACACCGCCATACTGGACAATCCGAAACTTACCGCCCGGAAATGGTACGGAGATAATCCGACAAGGATAGTGATCGACAGGGAGGGAAGGATTCCGTCAAATGCAGCCATCTTTAACGACGACGCAAAGGTTATCGTCTTCACCCGGGGAGATTATCGGGTAAAAAAGGAGAACGTGAAACCCATTATCATCGATTTCGAAGGAGACACCAACCGGCAGATCCTGCAACAGCTCTATACCGAAAGGATCCACTCGCTTCTGGTTGAGGGCGGAGCTCGCCTGTTGTCTACCTTTATCGAAAAGAATCTCTGGGACGAAGCCTTTATCGAGGTTGCCGCCAAGAGACTCCTCACTGGGGTGAAAGCTCCGTCAATCCCATTGGATAATGCAATCATAAACAGATATTTGGACTCCACTCAGCATCATTTAAAGAATAAAATAACTCAAAATTTTCTTTAAATATTTATTTTGCTATGGTTTAAGCGAAAAATCTTTCTACTTTTGCAGAACTTATACCAACTGTACAATATTTTTTTGAAACAAATGACATTAAAATATCTCCACAGAGCTGTCTTATTACTATTATGGGTCTTGGCATTCTCTTCCTGCCTCAATTCGTCGGAAAGTGAGTTCGAGTTTTCTCACGACGCCCAGATCTATTCGTTCAGCATGGAGTCCAAGAAAGACACCACCAAGGTACTTCCAGGTGTCAAGTTCACCATCGACCAGCTCAACAACCTGATATTCAACCAGGATTCACTTCCCTATCTTTTCGATGTCGACAGCATTTCACTGAAAGTTTCAGGGAAAACGTCATACTCCTTTTCCAAGATCGTTATCAACCTGCAGAACGGAGACAGCACATACCTTTGGAACGGAGAAGATTCCGTTGCCTTTAAACGGCTGGAGTCGATCGAAACAACCGCTGAAGACGGAATAACCACGAGGAAATACAGGATCAAGGTGAATATTCACCAACAGAATCCCAATCTCCTGAACTGGAGCAGGATCACGCAGAACCACCTGATCGGCCCGGTTGAGAGTCAGAAAAGTATTCTTCACGAAGGGAAATTCATCACCTATTACAAATCGGGGGATATGATCAAGGCTTCCACCTCCCCGTCAACAAACGGGAAAGAGTGGACTCCGGTTACCGTCTCGGGGTTACCGGCTACCATAAGGGTAAACACTCTCCTCTCCGCAACCAATGGCAACACCTCCACGATTTATGCCCTGGACGCCGACAGCACGGTCTACTCATCGACCGACGGGTTGATCTGGAACAGGATCAATTCCGGCTATCCGGTTGTCGCCATATACGGTATACTGCCATCACTGTCGGGCGAGATGGCAGTACTCACAGCCATAAACGACGAAGGCATACTGAAATTTGCCCTGACAAACGACTTTGTCTCCTTTAGCCTCAAAGAGGCCCTTCCTGCTGACGACACCTTCCCTGTGGCGGATTTCACTTCGACCAGCATGGAGAACCCTGCGGTCCATTCAGCCAAATATATTATTCTGGCCGGGGGGAAAGAGAAGAACAACATTGCAAACAATAAACTTTGGATCATTCAGGAGAAAGAGGGTAAAATCACACTGCTTTCTGAGACTTCAACCGTTCCTCTTCAGGTAAGCCAGCTGTTCGTTTACGACGCCAAGGTCTATCTGATGACCTACGAAACAGGCAAAAACCGGCTCTATTATTCTGAAAGATATGGATTGGACTGGATCTCGGCAGGAACCGAACAGGAACTGCCCGACACTTTTACAGGACGGATAGGTGCATCGGTAATTACCGATTCCAATAATTTCATCTGGATTTTCGGCGGAGAATCCGGGGCGCAGGTGCCCATTGCAGATGTCTGGAGGGGAAGACTCAACAAGTTGGCAAAGTAGAGTGGATCCGGCTATCAAACAGAAAAAATTGTGCTTTAGCCTCTTTCTGATTGTGGCCCTATTTTGCGTAAACGAAGCTAAACCGCAGGAATACAGACATGAAGCCGGCGGAACATTGGGGACATCCTTTTACCTGGGCGATGCCAACAGAACGAGGCTTTACCTTCATCCGGGATTTTCCGGGGGTATGATCTACCGGTACAACCTCAATTTTCACTGGGCAATAAAAGCCAATCTGGTTGCTGGTCAGGTATCGGGAAATAGCGCGGATGCCGCCAATGTTTTCCCGTTTGAACAGCAGCTCTCGTTTGTCAGGAGTTTTATCGACCTGGGGGGGCAACTTGAATTTAACTTTTTGCCTTTCAGCGACAAGTTCTCCTACAAAGGGGCTAAGCCATATACGCCCTATATTTTTACCGGTGCCGGGACAACCCTCGCTATGAGCGGCGAGCCGTTTTTTTATGCACATATACCGGTGGGTATCGGGTTCAAGTATAAGATACAGGAACGGCTGAATGTCGGACTCGAGTTTTCTTTCAGGAAACTGTTCGGAGATGATTTTGAGATGCCGGAAAACAGTGCCGGCAGAAGTCTGGATGCGCCATACGGCATAAAGAGCAGTATATTAAAAAACCAGGATGGGTATTCACTCACGATGGTCTTTCTGACCTGGGATTTTGAGATCAGAAAGGATCCGTGTTGTGAATGATCAATAGAGAATTAAGACGATATATGTCATTACTTGACAAGATTGATAAACATAATGTTCCCCGGCATGTAGCCATCATCATGGATGGCAACGGCAGATGGGCCAAATCCAGAGGGTTGGACAGAACCGAAGGCCATAAGCAGGGAGCCATATCGGTACGGAAAGTAGTGGAGGCTGCTACTAAAGCGAAAGTGGATTATCTCACCCTCTATGCATTTTCTACCGAGAATTGGCTCAGGCCGGAAGAGGAGATTCAGACGCTGATGGAGTTGATGGTGCATACTGTGGCCAACGAGACGGGAAACCTGATCAAAAACGGGATCCGCCTGCAATGTATCGGGGATATCCAACGATTGCCAGAGAAGACCCGGGATGCATTGAACCGCTGCATCGAACAGACCTCCACCGGGAAAAACCTCACTTTGGTGTTGGCCTTGAGCTATTCGTCGCGTTGGGAGCTGACCAATGCGGCTAGATCCATTGCGGCCGATGTCAAGGAGGGGCTCCTGGATCCAACCTCCATTACGGAGGAGACCGTCAACAGATACCTGGCCACCAGGGAGCTGCCCGAGCTCGATCTGCTGATCCGCACCGGGGGAGATATCCGCATCAGCAACTTCCTGTTGTGGCAGGCGGCCTACTCGGAGCTCTACTTTACCGACGTTTTCTGGCCGGATTTCGATGAGGAGAGCCTCTACAAGGCAATTCTCGATTTCCAGAAGAAAGAGCGGCGGTTTGGTAAGATCAGCGAGCAGCTGGAAAAGGAAAACTCATAAATTTCGATATACTAAACTGAAAACGGAACAGTTGAAGCGAAAGAAAAAAAAATTACAATGTTGAAGAAGACATTTCATCTAGTTATACTTTTTGTCCTGATTTCCCAGGTAAGGTCGTTCGGACAGATAAGCGGCAACGACACCATCAAGCCTGAGCCTGTTGAGGATGTTCCCGTGGTGAACTACACGGCAACACCCAAGAAATATATTATTGCCGACATCCAGGTCACCGGTATCGAAGGGACCATGTATGAATCTCAGCCTTTTGTGCTGGTCAGCTTTTCAGGACTGTCCAAGGGACAGGAGATCCAGATTCCCGGCGAGGAGATCACCAACGCAATTCAGCGGTTCTGGAAACAGGGACTCTTCTCCGACATAAAGATCCTGCAGACCAAAATTGTGGGCGACAGTACCTGGCTCGAGATCAGATTGACCGACAGGCCGCGTGTCTCCGATATCCGCTATATCGGAATGAAGAAGAGCGAACGTGAAGATATCGAAAAGAAGATCTCAATGGTAAAAGGGGTCCAGATTACTCCCAACCAGATTGACCGCGCAAAAATCATCATCGAGAAATATTTCGACGAGAAGGGATTTGGGGATGCGGTGGTCTCGATCGTCCAGCGTCCCGATGCCAGTGCCAAGAACCAGGTTATCCTTGATATCGAGGTAGACAAGAAAGAGAAGATCAAGGTCAACCGGATCAATATCGAGGGTAACGAGGCCATTTCAGACCGGACACTCAAATGGGCAATGAAGAAGACAAACGAGAAAGGGAACCTCAGACACCTTTTCCGGTCGAAGAAGTTTGTAGAGGATCTTTACAAGGAGGACAAGCAGAACATCATCAACAAATACCACGAGTTCGGATATCGCGATGCAGAGATTATCCGCGACTCCGTATACAAGCATGACGAGAAGACGGTAAATATCGACATCGAGGTGGTGGAAGGCCCGAAGTATTACGTGCGCTCAATCAACTGGGTGGGTAATACACAATACAACTCCAACGACCTGGGCCGGATGCTCAACATGAACCCCGGCGATGTCTATAACCAGAAAAAATTGCAGGAGAGGCTGATTTCTGATGAGGATGCAGCCATCAACCTGTATCAGAACAACGGCTACCTCTTCTCGAATATCGATCCGATCGAAATCAATATCGAAAACGACTCTGTCGACTTGGAACTTCGCGTTACCGAAGGTCCCAAGGCTACGATCAAGAAGGTGATCATCCAGGGGAACGACCGCCTCTACGAAGATGTTATCCGCAGGGAGTTGCGCACCAAACCGGGAGCCGTCTTCAGCAAAGAGGACCTGATCCGTTCGGTTCGTGAAATTGCCCAAACCGGACACTTCGATCCTGAAAACCTGCAACCGGGCGTCAATCCTAACCCGGAAGACGGGACGGTAGACCTCACCTACCCGTTGATCTCCAAAGGAAACGACCAGATTGAGTTCTCCGCGGGATGGGGTGTTACCGGACTTGTTGGAAAGCTGAGTCTGAAACTGAATAACTTCTCATTGAAAAACCTGATCAGTCAGGAAAACCGCAGGGGTATCATTCCCCAGGGCGAGGGACAAACGCTCATCCTGAGCGCGCAGACCAACGGACGTTACTATCAATCTTACCAGTTCTCCTTTATTGAGCCCTGGTTTGGAGGAAAACGCCCCAATAACTTCTCGTTAAGCGCCTTCTACTCGAGGTACACCGGACTCAACTCCGACTACTACACCCAGATGAATCCCTATATGTATGGAGGGTACGGCGGCTATCCCTATTACGGGGGGTACGGATATGGCGGATACCCCTATTACGGAGGGTATGGAGGGTATGGAGGATATGGCGGATATGGATACGGATATCAGGATATGATGGAGTATTCGTACGACCCCAACCAGGTATTTGAGATGATTGGAGCATCCTTCGGATACGGGAAACGTCTCGACTGGCCCGACGATTACTTCCAGATCATGGCCGAACTGGGATATCAGCGCTACAACCTCAAGAACTGGTCGTGGCAGCAGTTCCCTTTCCAGACCGGCTCGAGCAACAGCGTCAGCTTGGGTATAACACTACAGCGTAACTCTATCGACAACCCCATCTATACACGTATGGGATCGCAGTTCACGTTGAGTGTAAGCGCCACGCCTCCCTTCTCGCTCTTCAGCACCACCGACTACTCCAAGATAGCCTATTCAGATCCGAGCAAGTATACCTGGAACGAGTACCACAAATGGAAGCTTAAGATCAGGACCTACACCCCGCTCGCCCCGCTTACCGTGAAACGGACGCCGGTTATCGCAACCCGTACCGAGTTTGGGGTTTTGGGACACTATAACAAATATAAACAGACTCCGTTTGAAACGTTTGACGTGGGTGGTGACGGCATGAGCGGCTACTCCTCTTCGTTTGCAACTGAAAACATTGCACTTCGCGGTTACGACAACAACTCCATCGCACAGCAAGCGAGGGCCTATACCCGTCTGGGAATGGAACTCCGTTATCCGTTGATCCTCGAACCCAACTCAACCATATATGCCGTAGGGTTCCTGGAAGCAGGTAATGCGTGGTACACGCTGAAAGAGGTCAATCCTTTCGATCTGAAGCGTTCTGCCGGCGTGGGTGCACGTATCTTCCTCCCCATGATTGGATTGATGGGTATCGACTGGGCCTACGGTTTCGACCCGGTCAGGGGAAGCAGGACCAACAGCGGAAGCCAGTTCCACTTCATCATTGGACAGGAGTTCTGATTTAACAAAATTTATTTGTGTCAGTATAAACGAAATGCATTCTCTGTTGTCTTTATATTCATAGAACAAAAAAACCTACCCATATGAAAAGGAGATTATTTTTAGTTGGCCTCCTCTTGGCCCTGACCATTGGAACCTCTTATGCACAAAAGTATGCATTTATAGATATGGAGTATATTCTGGGAAAAATCCCGGCATACGAGGAGGGGAACAAGCAGCTCGAAACACTATCGAAACAGTGGCAGGAAGAGTTAGACCAGGCTGGCCGTGAAGTGGAGGCAATGTATAAGAAGTACCAGGCAGACCTGGTTTTCCTGGCAGGTGAGGAGAAGACAAAACGTGAAAATGAGATTGTAGCCAAGGAGAACGAAATCAACACATTGCGCAACAAATATTTCGGACAGCAGGGCGAACTGTTCAAAAGGCGTGAGGCGATCATGAAACCTATCCAGGATAGCATCTACAATGCAGTAAAGGAGATCGCCACGGCCAACTCCTACCAGGCAGTTGTGGACCGCGCTTCAGCCACGTCGGTCATCTTCGCATCGCCAGAGATCGATATCAGTGATCAAGTTTTGGCCCGTTTAGGATATTAATAACCATATAATTATTATCTTTGTCCCGCAAAAAAAGAGATGAGTTGGAGCGGGAAACCGATTCAGCCAAAAAAGGAACTTAATAAAATTCAATACATTAATCATGACGAAAAAATTAATCATTTTATTGTTCGCGATTGTCCCTATCGCTGCCTTTGCTCAGAACGTAAAATTGGCACACGTAAACACTTCCGAGCTTTTTAATCAAATGCCTGAAATTCCGGGAATCGAGACCCAATTGAACAACAAACAGGAAGAGATTTCCAAGAACGGACAAGCATTGGTTGATGAGTTCAATAAAAAAGCAGAAGAATTCCAGAAACTGGCACCCACCTCGTCCGAGACCGTAAAGGCCGATCAGCAAAAGCAGCTGGATCAGATTCAGGAAAGGTATCAGATGTTTGTACAGAACAGCCAACGGGAGATGGAGGAGCTGCGCCAGAAACTGCTTGCCCCTATCCAGCAGAAGATTGCCAACGCCATCAAGGCTGTCGGGGATGAGAAGGGATACACCTATATCTTTGACCTTGCGGCAGGAAACCTTGTCTATGTCAGCACAACCGCTGAAGACGCAACGCCCCTGGTTAAATCGAAACTGGGAATTAAGTAAAAGTTTCATCCAGATACAAAAAAAGCTCCCTGATCAGGGGGCTTTTTTTGTATTGTTCTGTCACTTCACCTTATCGAACCGGATCACTCTTGCTTTCTGAAAGCCTGTTTTACCCTTTCAAAATCCTCTTTCCAGGCCTCGCTAACCTTGGAAAAGAAGCTGATTGCGCTCTCTCTTACCACATCCCATCTACTCTCGGCAATATCGTCGAACGTTGTCAGTTTTTCCGCCAGCTCATCCCTCAGGCTCTTCAACTTTTCCAGCTGTTCTGCATACTCATCACGGGCTTCTTCGGCAATATTGCTTATGCCTTGCTTCATCTCGTCGATCTTCTCTTCCAGTTGATCCAATATCTCCTGCGCTCTCTGCCTGAATTCCTGTTTGATCATATCTTGCTTCTATTAGGTTATCTGACATTAAAACAGATATCGGCCTTATTAAGTTCAAAACGATAGATTTAAAGCAAAAAAACCTTATCTTTGTACCTTTGTACACAGAAGTAAATTATTTATGCTGAATATCGTAATTTTTGGTGCTCCCGGTTCAGGAAAAGGAACACAAAGTGATTTATTGATCAGTAAATATGGACTAAAACATGTATCCACAGGAGAAATCCTGCGATCTGAGATCAAGGCAGGCACAGAACTCGGCAAAACAGCAGACCGCTACATCTCGAAAGGTGAACTGGTGCCCGATGAAATTGTGATTGGAATGCTGGAGGAGGTCATCCTGAAAAACATGGACAAAAAAGGGTTCATCTTCGACGGTTTCCCCCGCACGCTTCCTCAAGGTGAGGCATTGGACAACATGCTGAAGAAAAACAGCATGGCAATCTCGTCGGTGCTGAGTCTGGAGGTAAGGGATGAAGAACTGACCGACCGCCTGTTGAAACGCGGGCAGCTTTCTGGTCGATCCGACGATAACGGTGAAACCATCGCATCTCGTCTACGCGTGTACCACCAGCAAACGGAGCCGTTGAAGGAGTATTATGCCAGACAGGGCAAACTGGTTGACATACCGGGTGAAGGAGCGATTGACGAAGTATTCAACTCGATAGTGGAGGTGATAGATAGCCTCACGGGAGGAGCAAATGGCTGAAACAAATTTTGTCGATTATGTAAAGATATTTTGCCGTTCGGGGAAGGGGGGACGAGGATCTACCCATTTCAGGCGGGAAAAATATATCCCTAAAGGGGGACCCGACGGTGGAAACGGTGGCGATGGGGGAGACATCATCCTGCGTGGCAACCGGAACTACTGGACACTGCTTCACCTGAAGTTTCAACGCCACATCTTCGCCGGACACGGCGAGAGCGGTTCAAGACGCAACAGTACAGGAAAGAACGGCGAGAGCAGGATCATCGAGGTGCCTTGCGGAACGGTAGCCTACGACGCCCACACTGGCGAATACCTTTGCGACATTACCGACGACGGACAGGAGGTGATCCTGCTCAAGGGCGGTCGCGGCGGATTGGGGAACACCAGCTTCAAGACATCTACCAACCAGGCTCCCCGCTATTCGCAACCGGGCGAACCTTACCAGGAGAGATGGGTGGTGCTTGAACTGAAATTGTTGGCCGATGTTGGATTGGTAGGTTTTCCCAACGCGGGGAAATCGACACTCCTCTCGGTGGTATCCGCAGCGAAACCGAAGATAGGCAACTATCCGTTCACCACCCTGGAACCCAATCTGGGAATTGTCAGCTACCGCGAAGGAAAGTCGTTCGTCATGGCCGATATCCCGGGAATCATTGAAGGGGCAAGTGAAGGGAAGGGGCTAGGACTACGTTTCCTGCGTCATATAGAAAGAAACTCGCTCTTGCTGTTCATGGTTCCTGCCGATGCAGACAACATCCACAAAGAGTACAATATCCTGCTGAGGGAACTCACCCAATATAATCCTGAACTTCTGGACAAGCGCCGTGTTCTGGCAATCACCAAGTCGGACATGCTGGACGACGAGCTGATGCATGAGATAGCTGCCGACTTGCCCCAGATTCCCCATCTCTTCATATCCTCAATCACCGGTTACGGCATCCCCGCATTGAAAGATATGCTCTGGAGGGAACTCAACTCGGAGGAGACCGTTCGCGTCGTCGCATCGAAAGAGTCGCTGATCCACAGGCCTCTTGACATACAATCGCTGGAGTTTGATCCGGAAGATGAGATTGCAGAGGATATTGACGACGATTACGATGAGGAGGAGAACTATTACGAGGAGGATTTTTAAGCCATGTTCCGCGACCCCAATTATTCCAATCTGCTTTTCTTCAGGATCCTTGCCGATGAACAACGGGTGCTCCATTTCTCCACCACGCGGACTGGTGGCGTGAGTCGCGGCAATTTCCGGTCGTTAAACCTGGGCAACTACTCCGACGACGATCCCCTCAATATATTCGAGAACCGGTCGATCGTCGCCCGGAAGTTCTACAAGGAGGCAAACGACCTGATCACGCCGCATCAGACACATGGCAACCGAGTACTGCTTATCGATGCCGCTTTTCTGGATCTTCCCAATGCAGAGAAACTGGAAAGGCTCTACGGCTATGATGCTTCAATTACACGCGAAAAAGGGTTTTTTCTCTGTGTCACCACGGCCGACTGCGTACCGTTGTTGCTGTTCGACCGGAAGAACGAGGCCATCGCCGCCATTCATGCGGGATGGCGAGGTACAGCGGGAAGAATTGTTGAACGCACGATAGCCGAGATGAAGAGAAACTTCGGAACCGAAGCAAGTGATCTGCTTGCCGCCATCGGTCCAGCCATCAGCATCGACAAGTTCGAGGTGGGCATGGAAGTGGAAGCGGCTTTCAGGGAGAACGGCTTTGAACTTACCTCATCTGTTGCCTACCGCCACAACATCTCCGGAAAGTTGCATCTCGACCTCAAGGAGATCAACCGCCAAGAACTTATCCGCCTGGGTGTTCCCCGGCAGCAGATCGAGAAGACACGTTACTGCACCTGCACCAACAGCCGGCTTTTCTTCTCGGCCCGTCGCCAGTCGCAGCACTCGGGACGGATGCTCACCGGTATTATGCTACGCTAACACCCCAAAATAAAGCAGCCGTCCGGAAAACCGGACGGCTGAAAATTCTGTTGCTGGAAGAGATTAGAGGTTAATACTCATCTTCATTGAAAAAGAAATCCTCTTTGCTGGGATAATCGAGCCAAATGTCCTCGATGGTCTCGAAGACTTCCGTATCATCCTCAATCTCCTGTAAGTTCTCAATCACTTCGAGTGGAGCACCGGAACGTTGAGCAAAATCGATAAGCTCATCCTTTGTTGCCGGCCAGGGAGCATCTTCCAGTTTTGAAGCTAATTCGAGTGTCCAATACATAATTATCTCCTTAGGGTTAGTTGTTTCATAAATATAGCGCAAAAATATACAAAAAAATCAGATATTCTCCTGTTCCCAATTTATTTCTTTTCCGCTCTTATTGCTTTCTGATCGAGCCAGTACGAAAAAGTAGTCTGACAGCCGGTTAAGGAAGATCAGAACAAAATCGGCAATCGGAAATTCTTCCGCAACACGGTAAACATTTCTCTCCGCTCTACGGGAAACGGTACGACAGATGTGTGCCCGTGCCGCAGATTCGTTTCCTCCGGGAAGGATAAAACGGTTCAACCTGGGCAAGCTACTGTCTATACGGTCAATCTCCCGTTCAACACGTTCAATATCCCTCTCGGTAATGATGCTGGCCGCTTTGGGCTGGATCTGCTCGGTCTCGGTTGCCAGATATGAGCCTACCGTAAAAAGCTTGTGCTGTAGAAACAAAAGAAACCGGCCACTCTCCTCGTCCTCGACGGCGCAGTTCAACCAACCGACAAAACTGTTCAGTTCGTCTATCGTTCCGTAGGCTTCCAGCCGTATATGGCTCTTAGATACCCTTGTACCTCCCACCAACGATGTCTTTCCCTTGTCTCCCGTTTTAGTATATAGTGAACTTCTTTTCATTTTATCATGATATGGGACATTCCATCCAACACCTCTCAAAGCATATAGTTTGCCTTGTGATGCGATTTATCCAGAATGACAATACCAATACCGTTCAGGTCGAAAGTGATCCGGGCTCTTTCGTCGGCTGTGATTGCAGCCCAGAACCGTTTGCCGCTGCAGGTCTTGATGCCGGAGATAACCCAGAAAGTGTTCCCTGAACTCATCTCTAGCAGGTTCTCCATATCGATGGGGAAACTGTCCAGATAGACAAATATGGCGTCGTACGATTCGGAAATGTCAATCTCGTCGATAAAAGTGACCCGATTGCTGAAAGTTGTATGCAAATTCCTTGCCAACAACACATTTTTTCCATCCGGATCGAAACAATGACAGACTGCATCTTTCGAAGCTGCGCTTATGTAGAGAGTATTTACCCCCTGCCCCGTCTCCAGTTCGAGGATTTTACCCGGCTTGAAATAGCCGACAAGCCTGTATGAAAGATGGTTCAGTTTCTTGTTTCCGGGTTCAATATTATTTTCGCGCAAAATCTCTTCGATATCCGAAAAAGCAGTATACCCATGCTCCTCCTTGATAACACGGGTAATCAATTCATACGCAAAAGGCGAATGGATACCATATCCTTTTGCCTGTTTTTTTCGTTTAAGCCAATCTAAAAGCAAAACTTTGAATAATTAAAATTTATAAATCAATGCTACCGCATATGCCGTTATGCCTTCCTGCCGGCCCACAAATCCCATCTTCTCCGAAGTAGTGGCCTTGATGGAGATCGAGTCAATATTGACACCCATAACTTCACTCAACTTCTGCTGCATTTGGGGGATATGCGGGTTCATTTTGGGTACCTCGGCACAGATGGTCGCATCTACGTTACCAATCTCAAAACCTTTCTTGCGCAACAGTGCTACGGTTCGCTCCAGCAGAACTTTGCTGTCGACTCCGCTGAACTCCTCCGAGGTATCCGGAAAGTGAAACCCGATATCCCTCAGATTGGCCGCTCCGAGCAAAGCGTCGCAAATAGTGTGAATCAATACATCTGCATCGGAATGGCCCTGCAGACCTTTCTCAAAGTCCAGCTTTATTCCACCCATCCACAACTCCCGGCCTTCGGTCAGGCGATGCATATCGTATCCAAAACCTATACGAAAATTCGTCATAAAATATTATATAGAGCCAGATATATCAGCGCATTATTTCAATAATTTCCTGACTCCTTCCAAATCGACACCCAGCGAAAGGCGCAAGGTCTGATCCAACGGGTTGGATTGGGCAGTTGAAACCAGGTATGCCGCATCAATCTGAAAGGATTCCATCCTGAATCCGGCACCGAAAGCGACGTAACGGCGGTTTCCCTTATATTCGCTTTCGTGATAATATCCCGTCCGTAGCGAAAAACGGTTATTGTTGGTGTACTCAACACCAACCGACCACATCACCTCCTGCATCTCCTCCCTGAATCCACCGGGAGCATCGCCAAACGATTTGAAGATCCCGGAAACCGGGGAGATCTCTGAATACTCCTGTACTCTTCTTGCCTGCTCTTCGCCGGTCTCTCCTTCTACAGGCAGCTTTGGCGTAGGGACGAGCAACTTGTTGATATCGGCACTGAACGAGATGGTGTTCTTGTTGTCCACGGGTAAGCCCAACGAAGCGCCCAGCCTCAGATTTGCAGGCAAAAACATCGATGTGTTGCCACCGTCGTAAGAGATCTTTGTCCCTATGTTCGAGAGATTAAAACCAAATCCCAGCAATGCTTCGGCGCGTCCAAGATAGAGATAGGACTCATTGTAGCCTGATATATCCGCAGAGAATGCGTTACCTGGCGTCGTGTCGTCATCTCCCGTGGAGTAGTCCGCGCGGATATAGCGCAAAGTGACAGCTCCCGAGAAAGTCTCGGACAATCTTCTCGAATAGGCCACATCCATCGCGTATTCGTGTGGCGAAACCGCCATCACGAAATCTGTATTCTGGTCGAACACCTCCACATCTCCCAGCGAGAAGTAACGAAACGAAGCGCTGATCGCATTCAGGTTGTCGTTACCAAACTTCCAGAACCCTGAAAGGTAGACCAGGTCGATATCGTTGACCAGTCTGCTTAGCCAGGGAGTATAAGCGACCGAAAACCCGCTTGTGCCGGAAATAAACGGATACTTGGCTGCATTCCAATATTGTGAATAGAGATCGGGCATGGTGGCTGCGCCAATATCACCCATACCTCCCCCCCGCGCATCAGGTGCAATCTGAAGAGACGGCACTGCCACAGGAATCGGGTTATGCTGCTGGGCAAAAGCAGTGCCCGAGAAAAGCACGGATGCGCCAACAAGACAGATGGCAGTGAAGAAGCCGGATTTCGATCGCATATGCTGTATATTTTGTTTTATTCTCAAACAATTATAGTCTCTTTTTATTGTTTCGGAGTTTATTTAATCCGAAAATCTAGCAGCTTGTTCCCTTCAATATAACCCTCCAGGCGATCGTTAATCGATACGCCCCCTATTCCTGCCGGAGTCCCGGTAAAAATCAGGTCTCCTATCTTTAATGTGAAAAAACGGCTGATATAGGCAATAATCTTGTCGAACGAGTAGATCAGGTCGCGACTGTTCCCCTGCTGGACTGTTGCACCGTTGATATCGAGACGAAAATTTATATTGTTGATATCCGGCAAAACTGTCTTAGGAATGAAATCACCAATCGGTGCAGCATTATCGAAACTCTTGGCAATCTCCCAGGGCAACCCCTTCTCCTTCAGTTTCCGCTGCAGATCGCGTGCGGTAAAATCGATACCTACGGTAATCTCATCGTAGTAACGGTGAGCAAACTTTTCGGCAATATTTTTACCCAACCTGCTTATTTTCAGCACCAGTTCAGTTTCATAGTGGATCTCGTCGGAGAAATCGGGCAGAAAAAAAGGATTGCCGTTACGGAGCAGTGCCGTATCGGGTTTCATGAAGATAACCGGTTCACTGGCCTCGAAGGTCCGTCTCATCTCCCGGTTGTGAGAATCGTAATTTAAGCCGACAGCAAATATTTTCATCTCTTTTTCGAACAGGGACTTGCGTCATGTTCATTCAACCGCTCCTGCGCTACTCTTCCTTTACAAGCCTGTTGAACATCACTGCCAGATGTGCATAAAGCGAAGTGTTCTGCAAGACAATATGTTCGGGAACCCGTATCCTGAAAGGGGTAAAGTTCCAAATCGCCTCTATCCCCCCCTCAATCATAAAGTCGGCAACCTCCTGGGCAATGTCGGGAGGCACAGTCAGAACACCAATCTGGGCTTCAATTTTCTTGTTTCTCAAAACAAATTCGTCTGAATGGAACACGGGAATGTTGTTGATCTTCTGTCCGACGATCGATGCATCCACATCAAAACCGGCACGGATCTTCAGACCATACTGTTCAAGCCCCGAGTCGGAAAGCAAGGCTGCACCCAGACTCCCCACACCGAAAAGAACGGCTGTATGCATCCGTTTGAATCCCAGAAAATCATCCAACACCTCTATCAATCTGTCAATATCATACCCCACCCGGGTTTTCCCGCTGACATTCACATAGGAAAGATCTTTCGCAATCTGTGTAGCGGAAACGTTGATCTTTTTTGCAATCTGCGTGGAAGAGACTTTACTGTAGCCTTGTTTCTTTAGCAACTTAACGTAAGACAAATACCACGGCAGCCTTCGCAAAGCCGGCTCAGGGATTCTCGAATGATAGTTGTCACGATTCATTAACAGATCCGTTTTGATTTGCAAAGATAGCTGTTTTTTAGTAATTAGGTTTATTTCAATGGATAAAATAAGGAACAAAATCTTTAATAGAACAAAAAAAGCTTGAAGGAGGAGCTGAAGAGAGCACCCGGTCAGGGAGCATTTTCCCCTTCAAAGTTCAGCGGATAGACCTTGATGATCTTTTGGCTTTTGATCAGCGGTTTCAGTTTTTTCAGGACAATCTCCTTGTAATAGGGAGCATTGGTATGTACCTTATAGGCATCCCCGCTTTCGTAACTTTCGTAAAGAAATACCTGAGCGGGATTTTCCTCGCTCAACAGGACATCATAGACCAGACAACCATCCTCGTTCTCCAGCGTCTGCGTCTGGATTTCCGACAACAGATCGATCGCCTCGTCCAGTGTTGCCTCATTCAGTAAAAACTCAACCAGAATCACATAAGGATCGCCGGCATCCCGCGCCTGTGACGGGCGGGGAAAAACAGAGAAAAGCACAAGAGAGAGTGCTGCTAAAACAAATAGTCTCTTTTTCATAGGTTCCCAAATTTATAATCGATGAATCAGTTACGTTGACCGGTAACACTTTTCAGTACAGCACGGATTGCTCCTATTTTCAGATGCGTATTGATGATCACGGGTATCCGGTTTGAGTCGTCGGTCAATGACGCACTGATCGCCTCTTTTTTGTTTTTGAACGCTTTGTCGTAGATGGTCAGCACGATCTGGACCGTGTTGTAGGTCTGTCCGTCATTGGCCTTGATCTTTGCAGTACCGTTGTAGTTTACGGTCATGTTCACGATCTCCCTTCCCGAAAGAAAGTGAATCTCCTTGCTGTCACCCGGCTTCATATCGGAGTAGTCCAGGTTCCGGATCAATGCCAGAACCGACAGGTAGTCGTATGTGCAGTCGTTGGTGGTAAGGGTCTCCTCAAATTTCTTCTTCCCGTTGAAGATGCGGCTGGTCCTCACCTTTACACCCTCTTCCGCATAGTTGAAAGATTGCACTTCGATAGAGTAGTCCTTTCCCTCAAAAGCACGCTTCGAAAAAAGAAGCGGCCTCATATCCATATCAACATAAGAGACAAGTGTATCGTTGACCGTATAGACACCACCAGCCAAACCACTGGTATTCAACAGCATCCGCATATTAAAGACACTGCTTCCCTTGTAATTGACCAGGTCGGTGGTAAGTGAGCCCGCGCCGGCTCTGGCTCTCACTATGCCATAGTTAAAATAGAGATCGTAGGTGATCTGCTCTCCGTCCTTGAATGCGTTGTTGACCAACTTGCATTGGGCCGCTGCTCTCTGGGCAGGGAGCAGAATCAAGCCGATGAGAAGAAACAATAGGATTTTCCTGTTCATTTTCATCTATTTGGATTAATTAGCTATAGGGATGGGACTCCCCGTCTTGGGGTAGGAGTAGTCACTCCACTTCCACCACCGGAACCTCCGGAGAATGGCGAACTGCCGCGTTGATTCTGTTGTTGCTGTCGCTCCTCATTCAGGCTCCGGCGCCTCCTCTCCTCCGGTTTATTCTTGGTGATATCGAGCGGTTTTTGCTTGTCCAGCGGCAATTCAGTCACGTTCCACGACTCTTCGTGGTCGGTATAGGCCCTGATCTCGTATGCAGCCGGGTAGTAATAGACCATTTCGGGTTGTCTTCCCTGTTCATAATCGCCTGTTGTCCATTCCCCATCCTCGTTATCGTCTATAAAAAGGCGGATATAGAGCACTCCCGGGTTTATGTCGAAAATCAGCGCTTCGCTATTTTTGACGCGCACTTTCCTAAAAGGTTTATCCGACTTGTCGAGCAGTTCCACATAAGCCGGTTTCCCTTCCGGCAGACCAGACAGATGAATCATCAGGTTGCCGTACTGATCCAGCGTCTTTACGGTAAACACCTGCTCCACCTTATTGTTCCAAAGGCCATAGATGCTGTGAATGGCAGCCGAGTCGATAGCCAGCGAATATTTCCCCCCAGGTTCCCACTTGTGCCGGAGCGAATACTTCCTGGGATTGAGCGTATCTCCGGTCACCGTGAATGGGATGGGCGAAGAGACCGAATCAACCACCTGCATCAGCCGTACTTTTGATGAATCGAAATCTATCACGGGCTGCTCAAATTCGAGTTGAACCGGCAGATAGATCTCGTGCGCTGAACGGATATTGTGGTTGATCGCCAGGAAACGCACCTCCACTTTCTCTTTTTTCTCTTTCTCTTCCTTCTCCTTGCGGCTCTGTTTCGGTTCACGGAAGGTAAAAGACAGTGTATCGGTCTGTACCTGGTCGAGGTTCAGCGAATCGGTCTTCAGGTAATCCATCTTCAACGTAATGGTATCCTGACGCAAAACGAGCGAGTCGACAATCCAGAGCATCAGGGTATCATTTCCCTTGCTCTTCTCCATCACATACCAGTCACTCCTCTCAGGCAGAGGGCTCAGGAGTTCGAAAACGGGCTCGCTGGTTGGAGCGGCAAAGTAGACGATTAACTTCTCCCGCTGGTTCCGTTCGCTTTTTTGTAAGTACTTTCGCTGAAAGTCCGATGTAAATGAGCGCAACAAAAGATCGTCGGGAAGGAATCGGGTATAGTTCACCGTTATGATGGAATCGATGGTCAGGCTGTCCTTGAACACGGTATCCTGTCTCACTGCAGGCATTGACGAGGGCACCACGATGGAGTCGAGAAACGCGATCGCCTCCTGCGGATTGTCGTACTTGTAATCCCTGTTCTTATCGTCAAGGGCAAATATCTTATACCTCCCTGGCGCTAGCCCCCTCACGGTGAACCTTCCGCGCGAGTCGGTCCTGGATATCCTCTCAAAAGGGGTCTTTACAAAAGCGGTATCGTCGAAGTTGGTGTGCATTCCCACATAGATCCCCTGGGCAGGTTCAAGGTTTTCTGCCGACAACACTTTCCCTGAAACGGCCAACGTATCGAGCTGATCGCCTGTAGAGAAGGAGAGTGAGAAATTTTCGAGCGGATTGCCTTCGTTGTTGTCGACGATCGCATCGGTGAAATCGATGGTGTAGGTAGTGTTGGGCAGCAGTTCGTCGTTGAACTCCACTACCGCCTTCTTTCCTACCGCCTTGATTACCGGCATATTGATCTGTGGGGGGGTGATGATCACCTTTTCGGTCGGCTTCTCCACCTTTATGTTCTCGTCAAACTCAATCTCTACGATGTTTCGGCTTACGTTCAGCGCATTGTTCTTCGGATTGGAGCGGATGAGCCTCGGAGGTGTCTCGTCATACAGTCCGCCCGTGGGAGAAGCCATATTTGCGCATGAGTTCAACAGGAAAAGTGTTCCCGCAAGATAAGAAAGTACGGATAGATGTTTCAACAACCTTATCATTATTCCCTTACAACCGTTAGCTTAATTGGCGCAAAAATACAACGAATTAAGTAGTTTTCTGATAATAGACAATTAAAAAAACGGAAATTTGACAAATCGACGCTGTTTTGTAGCCTTATCTCGACAAAATCCGGTATCCGATCTTGCAGTAGAGACACTTCCCTCTTTCGCAGTAGGCTCTTCGCAGCTGGATAAGTGCTTGGGAGTCGAATGCATTGGCTGGAAAGATTCCTGCCTTTTCAAATTCGGTAATGATAGCGTTTCTTTCCGGTTTCAGCGACTCCAGGAGTTGCATCGCCCTTTCACAGAATTTCTCCTGGCCGGTCTTCTGCCCGTAGACAAAAAACATGGGCACAACCGTATTGATGAGGATCACATTGCAGGAGGAGTCTCCCAGATACTTGCGGGACTTTGTTGACCTCTTCCCGAAGGAGTAGTGGGTATGCCAGTAGTCGGAGGCCTCCACCTGAAAATAGAGCCGTAACTGGGCCGGATCATCCTCCTCCAGCAGCAGAGGAAAGAGTCGCCCCCTCTGCTTCAGTAGTGCCGCCAGCTGTGCAATGCGTACCTGCGGAAACGCGTTGGGTCGGACGCGCAATTGCTTAAAGAGGTAACTGGGAACAGGTTGCAACCGATACTTTAGCCTCAGAAACTCATACTCTCTCCTGAGCTGCTGGCAGTAATCATCGGTAGCCCCATCGCCATACAACATGCCTGCCTGTCCGAACAGCAAAGCCTCAACCTGAAGAAGGCTGTCGCCATGCCTCATGATACAGTTGAAGGGCAGGCTCAATGCCAACCGTTCAAAGATGTCGGAGTTCAGCCCAAATCCGAAGTTCCGGGTCAGCAAAACATAGAAGGCCTGATCCCATGAATTATTGAACCGTTCAAGGTGTTTGCGGATATCGTTGATCTTCCGCTCCAGACGCTCAATCCCCGTTGCCGCCAACCATGTAGTGACGATCTCCCTCTCTACCAGGGGAAGCTGGTACCTGCATGGCAGGTTCGACCTGCTGTTGAGCAGGTAGTCGGCACTCCGTTTTACCTTTTCGGGGATGATGAGCTGCATCTGTGGAATTAACGCGCCCTTCTGGTTCCTCACGCTACCCTTCACCCTCTCCGCCACATGCAGGATAACCGAGTTGAAACGCTCGTCGGTATGGTGACCATGCCTGGTCCATTCGTCGGAAGAGCCATGCAGCTCCACGTCGCCAGCCCATATCTTCTCTCCTATCCTGATTTTTGCATTGAAGAAGTCGGCCCCGGCATCGCTGTTCCGCACCCCGGGGTCAATGATCTCCAGAGGCTCTCCATCCACCGTTTGGAGGTCGGTCCGGTCGAAAATCCGGTATTTCCAAACATAATGAAGCAAATATTCGCTGGTTGCCATAACCCTCTAAAATGTCAGCAGTTCAAATATACAACTATATTCCGCTCAAGTCAACCCTTTTTATCCGCCTTCAATATTTCTTTCTCCTGACAGCTTTCTGCCGTTTTTTTCAGTAACTTTGCCATGATCAAAACCACATGAATCACAAATTTGCATGTTAAACCAGCAGGAACGAAGAAAGATCAGGCGATTGATGCAGCAGGAGATTATTCCGGCCATCGGTTGCACGGAGCCGGTTGCCGTCTCGCTTTGTGTGGCAAAGGCTACGCAGGTACTGGGAGTGGAGCCTGAACAGATCGGGGTGATCCTGAGCCCCAACGTACTTAAGAACGCCATGGGGGTCGGAATACCTGGTACAGGGATGATCGGCCTTCCCATCGCCGTTGCGCTGGGTGCGCTTATCGGAAAACCGGAGTACGGATTGGAGGTTCTTCGCGATCTTCAGCCCGCCGACGTGGAACGGGCACGGCAATATGTCCAGGAGCAACGGATCAAGATCGACGTTGATACCGAGATTGAAGAGAAACTCTATATCGAGGTTCGTTGTTTTTCCGGCAACGACTCCTCCATCGCCGTTATCCGTGGTAGCCATACCCGCTTCTCCTACATCGGGAAGAACGGGGAAGAGTTGCTTAGGAACGATACAAAAGGCGCAGAGGAGAAGGTGGAAGAGGTGCCGCTCACCTTCCGGAAAGTCTATGAATTTGCAGCCGATTCGCCCATCGATGAACTGGAATTTATTCTTGAAGCAGCGAAGATGAACCGTGAAGCATCGCTCCAGTCACAGAAACAGAAATATGGTCACGACGTAGCCAAGAGCCTGATGGGTGAAAGGGGACGGGCCATTTTCGGTGAAAATATACATAGCCGAATGATCTCGGCAACTGCAGGCGCATGCGATGCCAGGATGGATGGCGCCCTAATTCCTGTAATGAGCAATTCCGGAAGCGGCAACCAGGGTGTAGCCGCAACACTCCCCGTCCTTACCTACGCCGAGGATGTGGGCAGCGACCGGGAAAGCCTGATCAGGGCTCTGATCCTCAGCAACCTTACAGTCATCCATATCAAACAATACCTGGGCAGACTATCGGCATTATGCGGTTGCGTGGTGGCATCGGCCGGATCCAGTTGCGGCATAACCTATCTGATGGGAGGCAACTACGATCAGATTACCTTTGCCGTCAAGAACATGATCGCCAATATCACCGGCATGATCTGCGACGGTGCAAAACCGAGTTGTGCACTGAAGATTGCCAGCGGCACCTCCACCGCAATGCTTTCCGCATTGATGGCCATAGAGAATCGGGTGGTGACACCGCATGAAGGAATTGTGAACGAAGATGTGGACAAGACCATCCAGAATCTCGCCATTATCGGTCGCCAGGGAATGGCAGAAACGGACAGGATCGTACTCAAGGTAATGACGCACAAAGCATAACATTTACCGAACATAAGTCCATCGATATCCGTTATAAGACGGACAAATCAAGCTTAATCACCAGTTACCGACAGTGCATAACTCCATCACGGATAAGGAACTTGCGTTCGAAACAAAAAAGATAAGCTCCCTGGTCTGGGAATACTCCATACCGGCCATTATCGGCACGCTCGTAAATTCACTCTACAATATTGTCGACCGGATCTTTATCGGACAGGGGGTTGGCGCCTATGCCATATCGGGCCTGGCCATCACCTTTCCAGTCACCACGCTTGCCTCATCGCTTGGCATGCTGATTGGGGTGGGTGCAGCCAGCCGGATATCCATTAGCTTGGGTGAAAAGAAGAAGCATACAGCAGAGCAGATACTTGGCAACTCCCTGATGCTTATTCTTCTGTTCAACGCTGTGATCATCACCCTCTTTTATGTTTATCTCGACAAGATCCTGCTGGCATTCGGAGCTACGGAGAACACACTGCCCTATGCCCGGGAGTATCTGCAGATCGTTCTGATCGGAAACCTCTTCATCAGTCTCTGTTACAGCTTCAACAACATGATGCGCGCATCGGGATATCCCCGCAAAGCGATGATTACCATGCTGATTGGCGCTGTACTGAATATCATCCTCGACCCGATATTCATTTTTGTATTTGACCTCGGCATCGCCGGCGTTGCCTGGGCCACAGTTATCTCCATGTTTATCGGCATGTTGTTTGTAATGCACCATTTTGCACAGGAAACCAGCATGATCCGGATACGGAAGAAGAACATTGGGCTGGACTGGAAGATCGTCATGGCTATCGTCTCGATCGGACTCTCCCCCTTCTTTATGCAGGTGGCAGCATCTGGCGTGGCGGTTCTGCTCAACACCTCCCTGTTGAAATATGGCGGAGACTTGGCCGTAGGCGCATACGGGATCCTCAACTCCATGTTGCTCATCGTTGTGATGACTGTGGTGGGATTGAATCAGGGTACACAGCCAATCATAGGCTACAACTACGGAGCCGGCAACTATTCCAGGGTGAAAGAGACCCTCCTCTATGCTATAAAGGTGGCGACCATCATCACCTGTAGCGGATTTGTCATCGGCATGTTTTTTCCCCGTCAGTTTGCCGCCGCGTTTACTGGCGACCAGAAACTGCTCGATATTGCCGAAAATGGCATCCGGCTGAGCATGATAGCCTTCCCTCTGGTGGGATTCCAGGTGGTTGCAGGGAACTTTTTCCAGAGTATCGGTCGCGCAAAACAGGCAATTATCCAGAGTCTCAGCCGACAGATCATCTTCCTGGTCCCGGCGCTGTTGTTTTTCCCCCCCTTGTTCGGATTGAACGGAGTCTGGATTGCCATGCCGGTTTCAGACTTCCTGGCATCGTTGCTTTCACTCTATCTGCTTATGGGACAAACAAAAATTATCCGAGCCATGCAGGAGAGCCAACCGCTCTACCATTGAACAGCCGCCTTGCAAATAGCCCTGCAAAAATTCGGAAAATTCATCCTTTTTGAGTAGTTTTGTACCTCCAAAACTTCAGAAAGTAATCAATAAAGAATATACAATGAAGAGAGTAGTATTAATTCGCCACGGCGAAAGCGTGTGGAACAAGGAGAACCGTTTCACGGGATGGACCGATGTGGATCTGAGCGAGAAGGGTGTTGAAGAAGCACACAAAGCCGGTAAGTTGTTGAAAAAAGAGGGCTTTCAGTTCGAAAAGGCCTACACATCTTACCTGAAACGGGCAATAAAGACCCTGAACGTGGTCCTGGATGAGATGGATCTCGATTGGATCCCCGTGGAAAAAACGTGGCGTCTCAACGAGAAGCATTACGGTATGCTTCAGGGATTGAATAAAGCCGAAACGGCTGAGAAATATGGAGACGAGCAGGTCCTCATCTGGCGCAGGAGTTACGATGTTCCTCCAACACCGCTGGCCAAGGATGATCCCCGCTCTCCTTTCGTGGATGCTCGCTACAAGGGTGTGGACGAAAAGGATCTGCCACTTACGGAAGCGCTGGTTCATACTGTAGACCGTATCCTCCCCTACTGGAACAATACCGTTGTTCCCGAGATGAAAGAGAAGTACAACGAAGTGATCATCGCTGCTCACGGAAACAGCCTGCGTGGAATCATCAAGCACCTGAAAGGGATTTCCGACGAGGATATCATCAGCTTGAACCTGCCAACAGCTGTACCCTATGTCTTTGAGTTCGACGACAACATGAATCTGTTGAAAGACTATTTCCTGGGCGATCCGGAAGAGATCAAGAAACTGATGGATGCCGTGGCCAACCAAGCCAAGAAGAAATAAAAAAAGTCAGGGTGCTCAAATCGGGCACCCTGACTTTATCAATACGTTTTAACTACTTAGATCAGACGTTTCAATTTTTCGACCGACAAATCTATCTCCAAAATTACTCCGTTTTCATCGATCAAGTAATTCCTGAAGCCGTTCTTCAAGCGAAACTCCTTGTAAATTGCCGAATTGGCACCTGTTTCGTCGCAGAACTGTGCATGTAGGTCAATCCTGTCCAAGAGCGCCGTACGTTCAAAAACTGTCCGGTTCTCGTCAAACGAGATCGACACAAACACCACGTCGGGGGCTACCGCTTTCAAATAGTTATAGAGCGAGACATTGCTGGCTCTTGACTGGGCATCGTAAGCCGCCCAGAAGCTTAGTACTACTTTTCTGCCCTTATATTCGCTTAAATCGAGACGTCTACCTTCCCAACCATCGAGAACAATATTGGGTATCTGTTCTCCAGGGTAATAACCTGTGGAGGGTTTCTCGGTTTGAATCGAGCTCGACATCAAAAAAAGCGAAGCAATTGCTACCAGGCAAAAGTTCAAATACTTCATAAATAAAGTTTTAGTTAATACTCAAACTTGTCTGTGCTTCACGCATTTCATCAAGTTTCCTGTTGTTGACTTTTCGCTAAAAGCCATTTTTAACGGGGACAAAAGTACGCCGGTTTTCATTAAGAACAAATTTTTAGGGTAAAAAAAATGTTTCCAACTGTTAAATTCATCCAGGATTCATTCTGTAAACACCTATATATAAGACCATTAATATCCATCTGCATGAGTCTGCTGTAAGTAATGGCCAAATCTGCACTTGCAGCTCGAAAGCGTATTAATCGGCGTTAGTTCAGATTCCCTGATGCATCGTCAGGGGAGAGTACTCCATGAGTTTTGTGATGGAGATATTTATGGCGAAGTATCTTGGAATATGCAAATAATCAGCTACATTTGTCAAATGATGCCGCCATATGTCCAGTTAGTCCAACTTCCTGTAACCTTGGTTGTAGAAGCAGCTCTATGGGTGATATTTGTTCCTCTCCTGATCTGATGTTCTACACGACAGTGACTCATTTTATCGTATGCAACAGCAACTGCAGGTGGCCAGTAACAGCAATTCTTGCACTTCGAGGGCATGGTTGCAGCAGATTTACAAACAGGTAATTATTTTTAACGACAATGAGAAAATTAAAATTACAGATGCAAACCTCCATTGACGGTTTCCCTCAATATGGAGCGAATGATGAACAGCATTGGGTCATCAGGGCCTGGGACGAAATCAAAAATTATATTCTTGACTTGGCAAACAGTTGTGATACCGAGATAATAGGCAGAAGACTGGCGGTTGACTATATTCCCTACTGGCTAGAGGCCAATAGAAGACCAGACAATCCGATGTATGAACTTGCAAAAATCAAAGTATCACAAAAGAAGATCGTTTTCTCAAAAAGCTTGGACAAGTCTCTATGGGATAATACTGAACTGGCGAAAGGAGATTTAGTTGACGAGGTGTACAAACTGAAGAAACAGAACGGGAAAGACATTATCGTCTATGGCGGGACAACTTTTGTTTCGGAGCTGATCAGTAGTGGACTGATTGATGAGTATCACCTCTTTCTCAATCCCGTCATACTTGGCAAAAAAGGCGTTCCCATATTTGACAAACTGGAGAGTTACAGACAACTCAAGCTAAAAAGATCACTTGTTTACGATTGCGGAATAGTGCTGCTTCACTACGAACCAAAAAGATAGATAGTCGACATCATGAAAATCTCAATGTGCCAGTCAAGGAGAGGTAAGAGTTTCGATGGCTGAAGAACGTGAAAGCAAAAGCACTAACTCCGTTTCAGCAGTTCAAGCATCTCCCTGTCGAGCAGGAGGCCCTTATAGTTCTCATATTTTACATCCTTCCGGTTGCTGTTCAGTACCCCGAAACTGCCATGCAGGTTCCATAACGACCATCCCCAGTTCTGCTCCCTGAAGATGGTGAAGAGATCCTCCAGCCAGGCCATGGCCACCTTGTGAGGGGTTTGGTTGTAACAGCCCATTTCGCCGATGTGGACCTTTCCCCCTTTCTCTACCCAGGGTTTCCAGGGAGCCACACAGGCCTGGTAGACCGATTGCCGGTCATGCACTTTTCCATCCAGATGGAGTGGCCAGGTGAGCTTCTCCTCGGGAAACTCCATCAGGATTTTCGCCCCCGGCCAGGTAGCCCTGAAATGGGAGATCAGCATCGGATCATATCCCCTGCCGCTCTGGATAATATTGGGGATATCTGTTACTGTCATCAATGGAGTACGCCCTACATCCTTGCCATCTACGATGATCAGGCGGTCCGGGTCTGCTTCACGGATCGTCGAGATCAGGCGACGGGCCACCCGGTCATATTTCTCATCTTCAACCGAAGGGGCCTCGTTGATCAGATTGAAGCTCAACTGTGAGCTGGGTATCCCCTTATATCGTTCGGCAAACAGTCTCCAATGAAACTGACACGCCTTCAGGGGCTCTTCATCTTCGAACAGGTTGGTGGGCAGGGGGCGGGGATTATTGATGCAGTATCCCGGCGCGCGGTGGAAGTTGAGGTTGATGTGCAGGTTGTACTGCCGTGCCAGATCTACCGCCACATCTATCTCTTTCAACACCTTCTCATCCACATTGTACCAATCCTCTTCACTGCTCCAGCACCAGTAAGAGAGAGGGATGCGGACAAAATTGAACCCCCATTCGGCAATGATCTCGAAATCTTTCTCGCTGAAGTCGCTCTGTGTGTCCGGGTTGAACTTGTTGAGCAGATTGAATCCTTTCCAGGTAGGGAGTAACTGGTTGCTGTTGTTAGTTGTGAACAAATCGGGTGAAGAGATCAGCCGGTTGCCAACCCCGGGAAGAGTTATCGCCGAGGCAACACCCATTGTCCTGATAAAATCGCGTCGTTTCATCTTGTTGTCTGGTTTTATTGAGGTTTTGTTTTCTCATTTATTCATGGTACAGCGCTTGTCTGTCAGCCTGACAACAAATTTATCAATATTTCCTTTTATTTATCAATTTATCAATAGTTCGTTAAAAATATAGTTTAGGTTTAAGCAGCAATGGCTGCAAACCCAATGAGTCCTTATTTCAGCGCATTAATATTTGTATCCAGCCATTCCAACCGTTTTTCAACAAAATTGATCAGGTATTCCACCTCTTTTTCGTACGAACCTCTTATTTTACTTGTATTCCATTGTTGGTCAGTGATACTCCAACCGGCGCCAATTGGCTTTGGACTGAAATTCCTTTTCTGTGAATCATTCAATAAATGTGCATGTTCCTTAATAAAATCCGGAATCATGTTTAACTCTGGTTTCAACTCGTTCCAGCGACTTTTCAACTCATTTACAAATTGAGGATCTTGGAATAAACGATCAAACCAAGGCGACTGGGTTTTAATAAACCATCCATCCCATTCACTCGACGTCGCCCCCTGTTCCCATGTTATATGGTCGGCATTTCCAAACGCAAGGTCGAAGTCCCAAACAAGCGGAAATTCAATTTTCCCCTTTTTCCGGAGTGCCATGTAGCAACTACCACGTAGATTGCCATCTACATTTTTTGCCAACTCCTGCACAATGTAATAGTTAATAAAAGAGGGAACATCAATGTATTTTCTATAACCTTCCACAGGATCTGTAAAATTCTCAGAGTAAAGCACTTCCTCGGCCATATTGAAGAAGTTCTCTACATAATTAAACTGATTTGTAGTTGGCTCTTCAGGATCTTTAAACATGATAGGTAGATTTTTCTTATTTGTCCTGAATCGGTATGGCTCATCATAATGAAAGTCAAGCTCCAGAAAATAATCACCTGTTACAGCATCTCCCGAATTATCATTTTGAGAAACAATATTCAGATTAACTCTTTCGTCCGATACCCTAACATGTTCAGTCAGAGTATAAACACCCCTATAGGTTCCATTCATATAGTAATCAACACTCACAGACTTAGGTGTCCATGGCATTTCCACAATTTTGGAAATCTCAAAAGCGGTCAGGTTTCGCAACAGTGTTTTATCATAAAAGTTGGCAAGCAGAGCCCAATTTTTATCCGTACTCATGCTTAACAGCGAGCTTTTTTCATCAAGTTTAATTCTATAAGGCTTTTTAGGAACCCCATACCAAGTAGAATTTCCTCTACCTTTCATTTCACCTATAGCATTGAATTCTGTGGTACTTGTATATAAATTATCGGGGTCCATAACTTTTAGCGTAATTTTCTTATATGTCTCCTTTTCATCATCCCTGTACTCCTGACGACCTTCCACCTCAACATATACTTGCGGCAGCTGTGGAAGTTTTTTCGTTATCGTAACTGTGTATTCGCGCGGTTCACTATTAATTCCAAAAACCGTATATGTAACAGGTTGACTAAAATCGTTTGCCGTAACGTTGCTTATTTGTTCAACGCCATTTACTTCAACCTTAACACCCACATAATTAAAGGAAACAACAAGGTTGTTGAGTGAAACATTATATGGAACAGTCAATTTTATTTCAATGCCAGATCTATCGCCCACAACAACCTCATTCAAACCACTGTTGAATTCAGGTCGTAATGTAAAAGATTCAAACTTAGGCTCCAGGACTTCTTTTTCCGATTCTTTATCACAAGCAATAAGACCGGTTAACAGTATTAGAGCAAGATATAGTAAACTACGCGATTTAATAAAACTCATCATGATAAGATGTTATCATTAATATTATGCACAAATGTAGGATTTATTTATGCATAAAACAATCACATCGTTCATATTAACACAATTCGTATTCTTATTTGCTGAATATTGAGATTTTGAAGAGATGCTTTTGTAGCCTATCTTTGCATCAATTAAACAAAAATAATAATGACACAAACACCGAAATGTATTAAATGCCAGAGTGGCGTAACCTATTTCGACGGATCACTTTTTCACTGTACCGAATGTTTTCATGAGTGGACACAAGCCGATATCGACTTAGCAGAAGATTCCGCTAAAGTTATCGATAGTAATGGAAATGAATTGTTTGACGGAGACGATGTTACTGTAATCAAAGATTTAAAAGTAAAAGGCTCTTCAATGGTTGTAAAACGTGGTACTCGTGCTCGTGGAATAAGACTTTCTGAAGATGATCCTACCCATGTGCAGGCAAAAGTAGATGGTCAAGTAATATTTCTAAAGACAGAATTCCTGAAAAAATAATTTTAACAGCTTAGATCCCTTTTTTCTAGATTCTTACGCACAGTTATTCGCACAATTTGTGCTATAACTCTGTTTTTTTATCCAATTTATCAATTGTGATGTTTGTACGATATGAAAATAGAAAGTTCCTATATGTCGGTATTGTTGGATAACAAAATTTGAGAAACTTTCATATAGTTTATGCAAAACCAGACTACACTATCTCATGTTTGTTGACCAAGGGTTGATACTTCCGTTGTTTCCTGGATGTAATAAAGATGAATCCATTTTGGGCAAAGTTGATATAGACTATGTAGATTATGTAGATATAAAAAGCGATGCGAAGCTTTTTTATAAATTTGTTTGCCATAAAGATTTGTTGATTCGGCATGCACAGAAAATCACTACTGTCCGGTTTAATTTTCTCAAAGTGGCAGTAAGGGATAATCGGACTGTTATACCTCTCCCTCTCTTTAGACAAATTTTACTCAAAGATAAGTTAGTTTCCAGGGATCGCCCAGCTGGGCAAAACTCATTACCAGAAAATGATCATTACAGGTGAATCTTCTTACCCTGAAGTCACCCCTGTAGCGATCAACGCATCTTTGGAATTGAAAATCTGATCTAAACACCATTAGTTGTGATAGAACCGTGTTGCCGGCATTCATCCATTTGAATATTATTACATAAGCAAAAGTATGAAATCAAATCGACCAAGTGGAAAATCGAATGTAATTAATTCCATACAGGCAATACACATGAGATTATCTTGCCCTTAACCAGACACTTGTGATGTCAAATCATGAACCAGATGGGTTGATTATATTGTAAAAAAACTAATATTCAAGAGTGTAATCTGGGGATTTCCACCCCACTTGCTACAGCTAGACAACGGCTGGTTGTTGGCGGCATGAAGCATACAATGGAGACCTGGGCCATCCGGCAAGTGTAGAGCTGGATGATGGAACCATATTGACGGTATTCTATCAGCAGGAGAAGCAGGGTGAGCCCTGAACTTTGCGAATACAATTCATCTTCGAGTCGTTTTTTTTCCTACCTTCGTAAAATGCAATCTTAGAACGTTGATCCTATGAACAGATTATCCTGTCGCTGCCATCGGCCCATCCGACTTTTCTGCCTCATGCTGATAACCGTTATGTTCATTGCCTGTTCCTCGGTCAGGAATAGAGGAGAAAAGCCCGGCAGAATACCTGAAACGGTCCTGGGGCTTACCCCATCTGCCGATAACCCCCGTAATAGTGAAGGCGACTTCATCACACTGAAGGACGGAAGGATCTTGTTTGTGTACAGCCACTATACCGCCGGAACAGGAGGGGATCATGATCCTGCCTTCCTTGCCGGGAGATATTCCCATGACGGTGGAATGAGCTGGACAACCGAGGATGTGATCGTTGTTGAGAATGAGGGAGGGATGAATGTGATGTCGGTCTCCTTGCTTCGCCTGCAGAACGGGGAGATTGCCCTTTTCTACCTGAGGAAGAACTCCACTGAAGATTGTATTCCGATGATGCGGATCTCCAAGGATGAAGCCCGCACATGGAGTGATCCGATACCCTGCATTACCGACAGGAAAGGATATTTTGTGCTCAACAACGACAGGGTAGTTCAACTCAAAGATGGCCGGCTGCTGATGCCAGTGGCGTTGCACAATGTACCGGGAGGAAAATGGGAAAACAGGGCCGCACTCTACTGTTACCATTCGGATGACAACGGTCGCACCTGGCATGCCAGTTCACAGGTCCCGAACAGCGGAGAGACCATTACCCAGGAACCCGGAGTGATCGAGATGAAAGATGGGAGAATCATGATGTATATCCGTGCGAGCGGGGGTCTCCAACAACTCTCCTACTCCTCCGACAGGGGGGAGACTTGGAGTCACATCGAGCCCGGCAACATTCCGTCACCCTTGTCGCCGGCAACGATTGAAAAGGTTCCGGAGAGCGGCGACTGGATACTGGTCTGGAACAACAACGACGGCACAAACCCTGGTACAGCTAACAAAAGAACACCGTTGACCGTTGCTATCTCAAAGGATGAGGGACAAACCTGGGAGAGAGTCAAAAATATCCACGACGATCCCGACGGATGGTATTGCTACACGGCAATCCACTTTGTCGACAACAAGCATCTGCTCCTCAGTTACTGCGCCGGAAGCCAGTCACGCAAAACAGAGCTGGCCGTAACGGTCAACACCCTGTTGCCACTGAAATGGATATATGAATGACAACATCGCATAGTGAGCAAAAAATGAAAAAACCACACATAAGATTTGTTTATTACGAAATGAAAACCAGAATTACATTACTATTTGTTATCGCATTATGCTGCACATACTTTGGCTATGGACAAGAGGTAAATTCCGAACGCACGTATAAAGCAGTGCTTACATCACAGGATGGGCACAAAGGTCAATTTGTCTGGAAAATGAAGAAGGCGACTGATTTGACGGCAAGAACCGAAGCCCTCTCCACAACAAATACCTCTACCGGTGACTGGATGCCGGCAATTGTTCCCGGCACTGTACTCAACTCTTTGGTATATAATGGAATATATCCAGAACCTTATTATGGATTAAACAATAAACTGGAATCAAACCTGATTCCGGATCTTTTCCATGCGGGTCGCGATTTCTATACCTACTGGTTCAGAACAGAGTTTGAGACACCCGCCAAGGATTTCAAGGATAAAAAAACGTGGTTGCAGGTAGACGGGATCAATTACCGCGCCGAACTGTGGTTGAACGGTAAGATGATAAGTAACATTGCCGGCATGTTCTATCAGGATCATATAGATATATCCGATTACATTCATCTTGATCGGACAAACGTATTGGCAATTAAAGTTTATCCCGTAGATGTGCCGGGTACAATAAAACCGAAAGGGAAGAAAACGATTGGTGCACTCAATGATGAGTTCCAGAACGGTGGCAACGGAGAGATCGGAAGAAACGTGACGCAACTGATGACCGTGGGTTGGGACTTTACATTCCTGGACGGGATCAGGGATCGCAATACCGGGATTTGGAGAGATATCTCCATATATACTACGGGGCATGTGACGCTTCGTCACCCTTTTATCAAGTCCGACTTGTCCAGACCGGGTTATGATCTGTCGCGACAAACAGTTTCGGTGGAGGTTGTCAATCCCGATGACAGTTGGACAGTTCATGAAGTGACCGTTGAAGGGGAAATCAAAAATGAGAAGATCACCTTTGAAAAGCAGGTGCGGTTAATCAGGGGACAACAGCAAGAGGTGCTTTTTACACCGGATGAGTATCCCCAGTTGGTTATCAAGAATCCCCGCCTGTGGTGGCCCATCAATAAAGGATCACAGGAGTTGTATGATCTTAGCTTAAGGGTGAAGGATAAATCGGGAAATATCCTCGACTCCATCTCCGTAAAATTTGGGATAAGGGAGATAACCTCCCACACCGATACCCCGGACGGCTCACGCACATTTTGCGTGAACGGCAAACCGATTTTTATAAAGGGGACCAACTGGCTTCCTGAAAACATGCTTCGAAATTCAAACGAGCGCACCTATGCCGAACTGCGTTATACGGCACAGGCGGGAATTAATATGATCCGCTTCTGGGGTGGCGGAATTACCGAATCCGATTATTTCTTTCAGTTGTGTGATGAACTGGGTATCATGGTATGGACCGAGTTCTGGATGACTGGCGACACAAAACATCCGGCAGACAAGAGCATCTATTACAGCAATGTTGCCTCTACAGTCAAACGGATCCGCAATCACCCCTCCTTGGCCTATTATGTTTCATCCAACGAGTCTACGGAGATGCCCGAAACTGAAGCCCTGATCAACCGGCTGGACGGTACACGCGGGTATCAGATGCAGTCGGAATGTTGCGGAATACATGATGGGAGTCCATATAAGCAGGTGAACATCATGCGTCATTACGAAAACACAGCTTCCGATAGAGGAAGCCGCATTGATGGTTTCAACCCCGAGTATGGGGCACCATGCCTGCCCATAGTGGAATGTTTACGTGAAATGATGGATGAGGAAGATCTTTGGCCAATCAACAAGACTGTCTGGGATTACTCCGATGGCAACGGGTTTCACCTGATGACATCACTCTATACCGATATGGTCAATGAATACGGCCCATCTAAAAACATTGAGGAGTTTGCCGAGAAGGGACAGTTTGTCGGGGCATTCAATTATAAAAGTATCTGGGAAGTATGGAATTATAATAAATTGAACCATGGCGACCGCTATACCTCCGGATTTCTGTTCTGGTACCACAACTCTCCCATCCGTCAGGTTTGCTCCCGCATGTGGGACTGGTCGCTGGAACCAACGGCGGCCCTGTATGCCGCCCAGAACGCCTGTGAACCGTTACATCCTCAGTTCGACTATCTTAAGAATAGAGTTTCGGTGGTGAATGACTATTACCGCTCTTTTGACAATTATAGGGTAAGCGCCGAAGTTTACGACCTGAATTCAAGGAAAGTGTTCTCCAGAGAGGCAAAAATCAATATTCCCGAAGATGGCGTTTGCGAGGATATCTTCAAAATCGATTTTCCGTCGGATGTAACAAGTGTCCATTTCATAAAACTTAGATTACTGGATGAAAACGGGAAAGAGGCAGGAAGTAATTTCTATTGGCGCTCCAACAGTAAATATGAAGGGAAAAACAGATTAACGGGACCAACAACCGCCGGATTCCAGGAGCTCTCCAAACTGAAAAAAGCCAAACTCAAGGTAAGTTACAAAACACGCAAGCAGAACAATAGCTATTTTGTTGAGATAGATATCAACAACAGATCCGGCTCTATTGCCTTTTTCACCCAGCTGCAATTTCTGGATGGCAGCGGATCTCCAATTCGCCCCTCTTTTTATACCGACAACTTCTTCTCGTTGCTTCCCGGTGAGAAGAAAACCATCACCATAGAGGTCAATCAGGAGAAACTGCCTGAAAATAGAAAACTGGTGGTGAAAGGCTGGAATATCGACAAACAGGTATTTCCGCTTAATTAAGTTATAACTGATGGATGCCCCAAGGCCTCAAGAGCTCTGTCAAAATGATTTTTGATTTTATATGAAGACCAGATTTATTGCCATTCTCATTTTAGGAATGCTTTTGACAACATCCTGTATCGAGTCAGTAAAATCTCCTGAAACCGCATCATCAGATTTCAAGATGATCCTGCGGCTGTGGCCCGAACATCACAACGACACTGTTTTGAGAAACGAGCTGCTGCAGGCGATGCAGGCCTATCCCAACACCTTCGAGGAGGTATGGTTCTGTGCGGAGTTCGAGACCCTTTCCATGGAGGCCCACCGCAAATCGGCGGAGGCGATGGCTGTCGCCGCTGAAAAGATGCGGGAGATCGGGGTAACCCCCTCCATCCAGGGAATCACGCTGGGGCATGGCGACAACTTCGAAAGCGGTTCAGAAGAGCTGATACCCACCGCATGGGGCACGATCATCGATGCATCCGGTGCAGTTACACGTAGTGGACACTGCCCACGCCAGCCGGGCTTCCACGAGTACCTGAAGGAGGTATACGCTCTCTATGCCCAAATGTGCCAGCCGGCAGTCGTCTGGCTGGATGACGACCTTCGGGTGACCAACCATTGGCCTGCCCGGCAGCTCTGTTTCTGCGACACCTGCATCCGCCACTTCAATGAGGAGTATGGCGGGCACTGGAGCAGGACGAGCCTGGTAGAGGCACTGGAGGCAAACGCTGAAGGGGGAGCGGTTCGCGAACAGTGGATCGCCTTCTCACAGGAGAGCCTGGCAAGTGTAGCACGCACCATCTCCAGGAGCGTGCACGCCGTTTCGCCCAGAACGCGCATGGGGCTGCAGCATGCCAACTTCCACAGGGAACTTCTCGAGGGCAGGGACTGGAATCCCATCTTCCGGGCAATGGAGGAGGAGACGGGGTTGACGCCGGCTTCACGGCCTGGAAACGGCTTTTACAACGACCATGCCCCGCGGGGAATGGTCGTGAAGGGGTACGACATGGCGCGGCAGATCCGCCGGCTCGATCCCGACATAAGCGAGATTGCCGCCGAGATTGAGGGATACCGCCACTACGCCAGCGGGAAGTCCCCACACGGATTGTGCGTCGAGTCGATGTTCTACCTGTCGATGGGCGTAACCCAGCTCTCATACGCCATCATCTGTTCCGCATCTGAACCCATGGAGTGGTATGCCGGCAACTACTTCAGGAAGCTGCAGCAGTGGCGTCCCTTCTACGAGGAGTACGCCCGGTTCAACCGGGGAACCGAGCCGGGAGGGCTCGATCCCCATATCGGCCCGAAACAGGTGTTAAGGGAAAAACTGCCTGGGGAGGCTCCCTTCGGATGGATCACCACCGGAGCCAACGATCAGGTTCTCCCGCTATCCTTTCTAGGTCTCCCGTTCTCTCCCGACGGAAACCGTCCGTCGGCCCTCCTCATGGATGCGGAGGCGGTCAGGGGACTCACCGATTCGGAGATCGGAGATCTTTTCAGGCACCGCGGGATACTGCTTGATGCGCCTGCATGGGAAGTGGCCAGGGAGCGGGGAGTGGACACCCTGCTTGCTGAAATTCCTCTACCTGAAGGGTTGACACAGGCAACCTGCTTTCACTCCCCGCAGGGTGGACGCACGGCGGTGATCCCCTCGTTCGATGCCGACTTGCCCAATGCGAAGCGCCTGAACCTGCTGCACATTGCCGACTGGGTCTCCTTCAACCGGCTGCCGGTCATCATGGAAACCCCGGCCCAGGCTGTCGTTGTACCCCGGATAGCGGAGAGCGGGAAACTGCGTTCGGTCACCCTGCTGAACTGCAGCATCTCCGAACAGGAGGAGACCTGCCTCAGGCTGCGCGGATGCGATGCGGCAGGGAAACAGGTTTTCGTCTGGAAGAAGGCGGGAGAGCCGGATCTGGTCATTCAACCTCAATACGAAGGCAACGATGTGATTCTCCGTATACCCCTGCTGGAGGGATGGCACGTCGGGTGGATTGCCATAGATGAAAAAGAACCGGCCGGCATCTGATGTTGCCAGTCGGTTCTTCCTTGTAGCCCGGCCGGGAATCGAACCCGGATCAAAAGTTTAGGAAACTTCTATTCTATCCATTGAACTACCGCGCCAAATTATAGTGCAAAAATAATCTTTTTTCTGATAATTTCAAACATTAGGGCAGATTTGGTCAATTTCCCTACCCTCTCAAACATTTTTAGCTCTGAACTGTTTAGTGATTAAACAATATCTTTCACAAAAATTTCGTACATGAGCAATATAGCAATTCTTTACGGCACTTCAGGCGGCAATACCGAGTCGGTGGCCAAAAGCATCCGGAACCTTTTCGACGACGATGCTGATCTGTTTAACGTCGACTCGATCAAGATTGACGACATCAAACCCTATAAATATCTCATTTTGGGTACCTCAACAACAGGAATTGGTGATCTGCAGGACGATTGGGACAGCTTTCTCCCCTCTTTCTCGAAAGCCGACCTGTCCGACAAGCTGGTTGCCATCTTTGCATTGGGCGACAGCGCCTCCTATTCGAGCAGCTTCGCCGAGTCGATGAAGGTGATTTACGATGCCATAAAGGAGAAGACAACAGTGGTGGGTTTCGTAGACGACGAAGGATATACCTATGACGACTCCTCAGCCGTTGTTGACGGGCGCTGGGTGGGGCTTCCAATTGACGAAGACAATGAATATGACCTGACCGATGCAAGGTTAAAGGCTTGGGTAGATCAATTAAAGAAACTGTTTGTTTAATCCGTATTGATACAATTCAATAGGGGCTGGGATGTAGAATCGTCTCAGCCCCGTCTCTTTTGAGTTGTTTTACTTGTTCAAATTGTAGTTTTATACTATTTTCGCTGTCAAAAAAAATTCTATGCAACACTCCCTTATCTTCAAGTCATTTCTATTGAACATCTCACTTCTCTTGTCTCTACCTGGCTTTTCCCAAAAAAAACAGCTCGATCATTCCGTTTATGACGATTGGAAAAGCCTTCCAGAGGTATCCATCAGTAATAACGGCAGAATTATCTGTGCCATCATCGCTCCCCAGGAAGGGGACAGCTCGCTCTACATCTACGATACAAAGAGTGGAAAAGAGTTAACCATTCCCCGGGCTTCCAAATATACCTTGTCGCCCGACGGACGATATACGGTTGCCCTGTTGAAAGCACCCTTCTCGGAAACCCGTCAGGCAAAGATCAAGAAAAAGAAGGCCGATGATTTCCCAAAAGATTCGCTGATCATCGTCAATAATGAAACACTTACATTCAGCAAGATTGCAGACGTAAAATCCTACTCCGCCCCAACGGAACTTGCCTCACATGTCGTCTACAAGAAAGCTGCACCGAAAGATACTACAAAGAAGAACAGCAAGGCATCGGCCGATCTGCTGATCATTCACAACCTGAACACCGCAACGGAGGATACAGTAAGAAACCCCAAGGCATTCGCTTTCAATAAATTCGGCAATTCACTGGCAGTATCTGTCGAACCTGAAAAGAAAGACACCACCGATACGCATAAGGTACTCTTTTTCGACTTGAAGAACGGTACCAGAAAACAGATCTCCGGCGAGAAAAAGGAGTATAAGTCCTTTTCATTCGACGAACCGGGAACACAGTTGGTGTATATCGCTACCAGCGACACCTCAAAGACTGAAGAGCATCTCTATGATGTGCGGTATTTCAGCATCAGCATGGATTCGGCTATCGTGGTAGGGTCGAAATCTTCGAAAGGATTGCCCGAAAACTGGATCTTCAACGAAAATTCTCGCCCCTATTTCAGCAAGAACGGCGAACGGATCATTATCGGTGCTGCTCCGAAACAGCGACCCAAAGATACCACGATAGTGGAGTTCGAACAGGCATCACTCGATATCTGGCACTGGCAGGATCCGTTTATACAGCCGGAGCAGCTCGTGCGGTTAAAGAACGATCTACGCAAGACATACTCCGGAATCATTTTGCCCGGGCGCCCCGATGAGTTTATCGCCATCGCCAATGAAAATATGCCCAACGCATCGTTTTCGGATGAAGGCAACGGCCGTTTTGTACTGCTTACATCCACCCGGCCATACGAACTCGAAACACAATGGGAGACATCAGCCAAGACCGATGCATGGATCTACGATATCGAGTCGGGAAATCTGACCGCAATCGGTTTGCCCGTAGCAGGCAGACCCCAGCTCTCGCCTTCGGGGAAATATACCACTTGGTGGAACAGCAAGGAGAGGCAGTGGTTTATCTTCGACAATAGTACCGGTGTGACCAACCATCTGTCGAAAGATATTCCGGTCAATCTCTGGAACGAAAAACATGATACGCCGAGCGAACCCGGGGCATACGGGATTGCGGCATGGGGCAAGGATGATAGCTTCCTGCTGATGTATGACGCTTACGATATCTGGAAGGTTGACCCGGCCGGCAAGGTGAAACCGGTGAACATCACCCTCAGTGCCGGAAGAACCGACTCGATAACTTTCCGTTACATCAATACCGATCCCGACAAACGGTTCGTTGAACTGAAAGATCAGCTCCTTTTGTCGGCCTTCGACAACAACAGTAAAGAGGCCGGCTACTACACATTGAAACTGCAGGGCAGGAATCCGTTGCAAAAGAAGGAGTTGGACAAATTCAGTTTCAGCTCCCTGAAAAAGGCTAAGAGAGCAGACATCTTTGTATTTCAGAAAAGCAACTTCCAAACCTCGCCCGATCTCTACATCACTGCAGATTACTGGAAATCTACAAAGAGACTTACCGATATCAACCCCCAGATGAAGGAATATAACTGGGGCAGTTCTGAACTGTTCAAATGGACCGCTTTCGACGGAAAGCAGTCGCAAGGCATCCTTTACAAACCCGAGGATTTCGATCCCGGCAAAAAGTATCCGGTATTGATCTACTTCTACGAGAAACATTCCGACGAGCTTTATCGCTACTTTGCTCCCGCACCTAGCCGATCGGTCATCAACATACCTTTCTTTGTCAGCCGCGGCTATATCGTATTTACCCCCGATATCTATTACGGAGTGGGACATCCAGGATCCGACGCATACAATTACGTTGTCTCGGGAGCAGAAGCATTGGCCAAAAACAGTTGGGTCGATTCCGAGAACATGGCCATACAAGGGCAAAGCTGGGGAGGTTACCAGGTGGCCTACCTCGTTACGCGGACAGACATGTTCAAAGCGGCAGGAGCTGGTGCGCCGGTATCTAACATGACAAGTGCTTACGGCGGAATCCGCTGGGAGTCTGGACGCAGCCGCCAGTTCCAGTATGAAAGGACGCAATCGAGAATTGGCGTGCCCATGAGCGATTCACTGCAGCTCTATATCGAAAATTCCCCGGTTTTCTTTGCCGACAAGGTAAACACCCCCCTGCTTATCATGCATAACGATAATGACGGAGCAGTGCCCTGGTATCAGGGAATTGAGTATTTCATGACGTTGCGCCGCATGGGAAAACCGGTATGGATGCTTCAATACAACAAGGAGGCCCACAACCTGACTCAGCGACGCAACGCAAAGGATCTCTCCATCCGGTTACAACAGTTCTTCGACCACTACCTGAAAGGTGCTCCCGCACCAGTCTGGATGACACGCGGATTACCTGCCGTGGAAAAAGGGAAGTCGTGGGGATATGAGTATGAATAGGGAGGCTGACTTGTTACGTTTTTGTCAAGTTTCTGATTATAAGGAAATTTATTCGCAATTCATTAAAAAGTCTGTAAAATCTTTTGCAATTTTGTGCGCGAATTGATAAAAGGCCGGTGCGGTGTCCTCTGCATCGACCGGCCAAAACAGACTTTTTATGGATCCAATTTACCTGTTTATCGTAACTATTCTACTGAGATTGGTTGTACTTGATCTAAGTGTGGGTGTAGCCAACGACGCAGTAAATTTCCTCAACTCCAGTATCGGCTCAAAGGCTGCCCACCTCCACCTTTCTACCACCTATGTAACCTTTATGGTGGCGATGGGGAGCTCACTCAGGCTCCACGAAAAGCGAAGGTTGACCGAGAAGGCAAATGCAACAGTGATTGAAGACGAGACCAAGACCATTCTTCTTCAATCTGCCAACCTGATGAAGTCGCAGCGGAACATGATCCAGACCGTAATGAGACTATCCGACGAGAGGATTAAAAGCCCCGTTGCCTCATGGCTTCAAACGTAAGTATGGCCGTTGAGACCGAAACGTTCAGCGAATCGATCTTTCCCCGCATCGGGATTTTGATTCGCCTTGAGGCATGCTTCAGCCAGAAGCCGGTCAGCCCGTCGGCTTCCGTTCCCATCACAATGGCAGAAGGCGTCCTGAAGTCGATCTCCTGATAATACTCGGCAGCCTGAAGTTCGGCAGCATAGGAGGTGATATTGTTCTCATTGAGCCAGGTTATCGCTTCATCGGAAGAGCAGATTGCAGTCTGCACCGTAAAGATTCCACCTACGCTGGAGCGGATCACATTGGGATTATAGAGGTCGGTCAACTGATCACAAACAACAACAGCATCCACGGCTGCGGCATCGGCAGTACGGAGAACTGCTCCCAGGTTTCCCGGTTTCTCCACCGCTTCCAGCACGATCACAAACGGGATTTTCGACAGTTGTATGTCAGCCAGGGTGTGTGAACGCGGTTTGGCAATGGCCACAATGCCGTCTGAGTTCTCCCGGTAGGCAATCTTGCTGAAGACCTCAGGTGTTATCTCGAAGAGATGTCGATGCTCGATAGGGTCAAGCACAGCCGGATATTTGGTTTTTTCAAACATCTCCCGGCAGACATAGACCGATTCAACAAGATATCCCCCCTCTAATGCCAGCGACAATTCTCGTGCACCCTCTATTACAAAAAGTTGTTGCTCTCTCCGCTCACGGCTCTTTGCCAGTTTGACGATATTTTTTATCGACGGATTCTGAAGGCTTGTTATAAGCATACATTAAACCGGCTGATGGGAAATATTTACTTCGTCTCTTCCTTGTTCAGAAGAAGGGTTTCGACAGATTTCTTGAGTTGGTTTTTGGGTACAGCCCCCAACGAAGCCTGAGGCGTTCCCTCCATGGGAACAAAAAGTATGGTGGGAATACTTCTGATACCGAAGGCACGGGCAAGTTCCACCTCTTCATCCACATTCACCTTGTAAACATAGATCTCGCCACCGTACTCGGCAGCAATCTCCTCGAGGAGCGGAGCAACCCTCCTGCAAGGTCCGCACCATGCAGCCCAGAAGTCGATAATGGCCGGTTTATCCCCTTTATATTTCCACTCGGTTTCGTTATTGAAGTCGAACACTTTTTCGGAGAAGCTCTTGGTGTTGAGGACGATGGTCTTGCTATTTTTCGCGTTATTCGGTTCCGAAGCCCATGCGGTGAAGATGATCCCCAAAATGGCAAACGTTAATGTTATTTTTTTCATCTTAATTTTATCTGTTGTGAAAAATATACTCTCTAAACATTCTCTACCGGATAATTGTTTTGCAGGGTATCAAGCTTCTACCCGATCTTTATATGATATGCTTCCCGGGCGCATGATACCGAACTCCTTGGCACCCACACTCTCAATGGTCACCCTCCAGATCTTCACATTGTTTACCGCAGGGACCGAGTAGGTGAAATCCTTGTCGACATACTGCCGCATGATGATATTGAGCGCTTTCACCTTTTCATCAAAGTTCTCTTCGAAATGAACTACCCCTTCACAGATGACACTGCCGGCCCTCATCCTGTAGCTGCACGCCACATCTGGGTGTTGCCTGATAAGTTCCGGATCGGAGCAAAAGGTGACACAGATCCGGGGGTTTTTCTCCAACATCCGTATCGAACGGCCATCCTGCGCAGAATGCAGGTAGATAACACCATCTTCATAACCGAAGTTCATCGGCAACACATAGGGCGTCCCCATTTCATCTGCCATACCTACGAAACAGATCTGGCATGAACGGATTACTCTCTCTATCCGATCCCGTTCCTCAATTGAAAATGTTTTCATACTCGTTCCACATCTCCATTTCCAAGGTAGCAGGAGGCCTATGCGTACCTCTCTACCCCCATCCGTTTAATAAACTCTTTTCCCCTCTCTCCCGTCAGGAAAATTGAGGGAAGTTTGGGGTGCATCATGATCCGGTAGCCAGCGGCGTTACCCTCCACCCAGGTAATTTTGTCGCTATTGATGACATAGTTGTTGTGACAGCGGAAAAGTTGCTCAAAGTGGGCATTCTCAGCCTCAAACTCATCCAATGTTCCGCGTATTATCAGCTCCTCCATGCCTCCCTCACTGGAAAGGGTAATCATTAGGAGATCCTCTTTCGATTCTGCCATGATAAATGAATTGACATCGACCGGTTTGATATATCTCTTCAGATGGATAAATTGAGGATCGACAGGATGGAACACCTCTTTTTTATCGAACATCAGCCGGATATTTACTGTTGCCGCCTTATTCAAGCGACGTTTCACATAATAGATATGAAGAATGATCTGGGCAGTCAGGTAAGGGAGCAGAACCGACAACATCACTACCCACAGCACAAGCAAAAAGCCGGAAAAGCCTGTCGGCAACATCCCGCGAATATAGTTGATCATACAGATGATTACCGCAACAGTAACCATCTGAAAAATACAGTGAATTATCTCCTTGCCAATCGTCCATCTTTCGTCTGAGAAGAAACTTGGAAAGAGTTTGATCCAGCATGCGTTCATCAGCATCATCACTAAAGAGGCTGCTGCATACAACGATGCTGTGAGAATCGGGCTTCCCAGGATATAGGTACCATCCGAATCGAAAGGATGCATATAGGTCAATGCCAAAAAGATCCCCACAGACATCGCTGTGATTGAGACAATATAAGCATTGAACGCCTCATAACCTGGATGCGGACGGTTAAGCAGGGAAATGATAGGATTCATTTAGAAAGATGAAAATCAAATTTGAATATAATAAAAGTTTCGCGCCACCTCTCTTTGTCGAAATTAACTGTGCATCAGAGGGATACTGTGTTTATCATTACGGTAATAGTGAAAGGGAAAAGCCGGCATAGCTTTTCCCTTTTGTTATGTTGTGCTCGCAGTAGGATTCTATTTCACCTTATCCACAATAGCCTTGAATGCTTCGGGATGGTTCATTGCCAGGTCGGCGAGCACCTTGCGATTGATGTCGATCTCATTTTTGTGCAACGCTCCCATCAGACGCGAGTAGGACATGCCATACTGGCGTGCGGCAGCATTGATACGTTGAATCCAAAGTGCGCGGAAATTGCGTTTTTTGTTTTTGCGGTCACGATAGGCATAGGTCAACCCCTTTTCCCACGTGTTCTTGGCCACGGTCCACACATTTTTGCGTGCGCCGATATAGCCTCTTGTTAATTTCAGAACTTTTTTTCTGCGGTTGCGCGATGCAACATGATTGACTGATCTTGGCATAATGTTACTTGTTTTTGAATGTCAGCGTCTCCTCAAGGGAGATCTTTGGTGCATACATCCGGTTAATAAATCGTTAATTGGAAAGCATCATGGATTATTTCATCCCAAGCAAGTGTTTCACGCTGTTTTCGTCTGCTTTGTGAACCAGACCTGTGTGCGTAAGATTTCGCTTTTGCTTTTTAGTCTTCTTCGTCAGAATGTGACTTTTGTATGCATGCTTTCTCTTGATTTTTCCTGTTCCGGTAAGGGCGAACCTCTTTTTGGCACCGGAATTAGTCTTCATTTTTGGCATTTTGCTCTTTTTTTTTGTAAATTATTCAATCTAGATAATCAACCCGATATTGCTCTTCCCTGAACAGGATTTGCAATATCGGCGGTTGATGTTTATGTTGAGGCCTCATCAGCCCTTTTTATCAAAAAGTGTGCAAAGATACAACAAGTTTTTGAAAAAGAGTGTAACTTTTCCTTTTTTATATTTATTCAGCGGGTTGTTCTTTCTCTTTCTTTGATGCCCCTTGGGGTTGTTCTTTCTCTTTCTTTGGGGTCCCTTGTTTTTTCGGCGTTAACATGATTATCATCCGCTTGCCTTCCAATACGGGCAATTGCTCCACCTTGGCATAATCTTCCAGATCGTTGGCAAATCGTAGCAGCAATACCTCGCCCTGTTCCTTAAACAGGATGGAACGCCCTTTAAAAAAGACATACGCCTTTACCTTAGCCCCTTCTTCGAGGAAACTCTTGGCATGTTTCAACTTGAAATTGTAATCGTGATCGTCGGTCTGAGGACCGAAACGGATCTCCTTGACAACAATCCTGACCGCTTTTGCTTTCTGCTCCTTCTGTTTTTTCTTTTGCTGGTACAGGAATTTTTGATAATCAATTATTCTGCATACGGGTGGAACAGCTGTGGGAGAAATCTCCACAAGATCCAGCTCTTTTTCTTCGGCAATCCTCAACGCCTCACGGGTAGGATAAATCCCCTGTTCTACATTATCGCCTACAAGGCGGACTTCGGGCACACGGATCCGTTCGTTGATCCGATGTTGTTCTTTTGTGTCTCTTACGTTATTCCTCATTCGGATAGTATTATTCCTTTCTTTTAAAATGTTTATACTGTTGGATTGTCGAAAACGAATTTAATTAAATGTTTACCTGTGGATTCATCATTTCATCCACCTCCTGTTTCACTCTGTTTGCAAAAGTAGTTAATTTTTCTGAACCTTGATCAATTCCGCCCTGTTTTCTTACCGAAACCTCTTCATTTTCTGTTTCTTTCTCTCCCACAATCAACAGATAGGGGATACGCTTAAGTTCATTGTCGCGGATCTTCCGGCCCACCTTCTCATTCCGGTCGTCTACCTCAGCGCGGATATCATGAGATTTTAAAGTACGGGCCACCTTGTAGGCGTAATCGTTGAACTTCTCGCTTACAGGAAGAATCATCACCTGGGTTGGTGTTAACCACAGCGGAAACTTGCCGGCTGTATGTTCAATAAGTACCGCCACAAAACGCTCCATCGAGCCAAAAGGAGCACGGTGAATCATCACCGGACGATGCTTCTGGTTATCAGCCCCGGTATATTCCAGCTCGAACCGTTCGGGAAGATTGTAATCCACCTGAATGGTTCCCAGCTGCCAGCGTCTGCCGAGCGCATCTTTTACCATGAAGTCGAGCTTAGGTCCGTAGAAGGCAGCCTCTCCCAGCTCTACACGCGCCTTCATCCCCTTCTCTTCACAAGCCTCCACGATGGCACGTTCAGCTTTTTCCCAGTTCTCGTCCGACCCGATATACTTCTCCTTATTGGCAGGATCACGTAACGAGATCTGTGCTTCAAAATCTTTAAAATTCAAAGCCTTAAAGATAATAAAGATAATATCCATCACCTTCAGGAACTCATCTTTTACCTGTTCTGGCATGCAGAAGATATGCGCATCATCCTGCGTAAAGCCACGCACCCGTGTAAGCCCGTGCAGTTCACCGCTCTGTTCGTAACGGTATACGGTTCCAAATTCGGCCAGGCGAAGCGGCAGGTCTTTGTAAGAACGCGGAAATGCCTTGTAAATCTCACAGTGGTGTGGACAATTCATCGGTTTCAGCAAGAACTCTTCACCCTCCTCCGGTGTATGTATCGGCTGAAACGAATCCTTTCCGTATTTAGCGTAGTGTCCCGATGTGACATAGAGCTGTTTCCCCCCGATATGGGGTGTGATTACCTGCTCATATTCGAACTGCTGCTGAATTTTCTTCAAAAACTCCTCCAGTTTCAGACGGAGTTGCGTGCCCTTGGGGAGCCATAGAGGCAGACCCGCCCCGACAGTCTGAGAGAAGGTGAAGAGTTCGAGCTCCTTTCCGATTTTCCGGTGATCGCGTTTCTTGGCCTCCTCGATCATTTCTAGATACTCATCAAGCATCTTCTTTTTCGGGAAGGTAATGCCATACAGACGGGTCAGCTGCGGACGCTTTTCATCGCCACGCCAGTATGCTCCAGCAGCGCTCAACACCTTTACCGCCTTGATGTATGAGGTATTGGGCAAATGGGGACCGCGACAAAGATCGGTAAATTTCCCCTGGGTATAGGTGGTGATGGTGCCATCCTCCAGTTCGTTGATCAGTTCCACTTTGTACTGCTCGTTACGGTCGGAGAACATCTTGATGGCATCAGCCTTTGAAATGGTTTCGCGTTTGATCTCCTCCTTGGCTGCGATCAGCTCCATCATCTTCTTCTCGATGGCGGGAAAATCCGACTCCTTGATGGAGACGCCTTCTCCGGGATCAACATCGTAATAGAAACCGTTCTCGATGGCCGGACCTATACCGAACTTTATTCCCGGATAGAGCTCCTGCAGCGCTTCCGCCATCAGGTGCGCCGAAGAGTGCCAATATGCATGTTTGCCCTCTGCATCATCCCATTTGAGCAATTGAAGTGTTGCATCTTCACAAATTGGACGGGTTAAATCCCAAGTTTCGCCGTTAACACTGGCTGCCAATACTTCCTGGGCCAATCTCGGACTGATGCTTTCGGCAATCTGTAATCCTGTGATTCCTTTTTCGTACTCCCGAACCGAATTATCGGGGAATGTAATTTTTATCATAACCTCTATATCGTTTTCTTCCGATTTTTTTGAACTGCAAATGTAATGATTTTGTGAATTATAAAGGGTAGGATTCTCAAGAATTTTACAGAGAGGAGGCTTGCAGGATCGCGGAAGTCTGGCACCATGCTCTTTCCCGGAAAGGAGTTAAGCGATTGAGTAGCACCCTTCGCAAGCAGTAAGCAGGTCAACACTCAATATGCTGAAAACTGGCCACTGGTGACTGTACAGAGTTTTAGAAGGTGCTGATTTATCGATGCATAACCGGATCTTTATGCTTCTTTAACAAATCCTATTGGCATATTTTCAATCTTGAATCTTATCTTTGTGCGGTTATGAAGAGAAAGTTGTTCACACTCCTGGTGCTATTGCTTTCCGTCGTCATCATGTATGGCGGCTCGGGAGTGAATGCCTATTTCTTCTGTTGTGACGATTGTCGCAAAGCCGGTCTCACAGCCGTTATCGAGCAAAAATGCTGCGAAATCCATCACGAGCACCATTCCGGGGAGGTGATCACCTACTACGGCGGTCACGCTTGCGGAGAAGAGTTCGATCTTGCCGATGTTTGCGGTGTAGAGCGCATTCAGGTGAAGTGGACACAATCAACGAGCGAAGAGATTAACCTGCAACCGGTCGTAACTGAACTGGATTTCTGCTCCACGCTAGCAGCCCGACAGGCGCAATATCAACCGGTGTTGCCTATCCAACCGGAGTATGTCAACCGACATTCCCAAAAACCGCCTAACCTGAGCAGGAAGGATTACAGCTCACTGCTCACTGTGCTTATAATTTAGTGGATGATTACGTATCTCTCGGCCTGCCGGGAGAGTACCATCTGTTGATACGCAAGGCAACACCATCTATCCTATTCACTAAATTATAAATCAATGAAAAAAATCATTTTATTACTTCTTATAGTCATCATTGCCCTCCCATCCCTTGCTGCCGAAAAGATCAGGGGCTACATCGTGGATGAACGCAATGAGCCGATTATCGGCGCCAATATCTATTGGGAAAAATCGAAAAAAGGGGTGACATCCGATGTCAACGGCTATTTTGAGATCGATGCCGCCACTCATCACGAGCACCTCATTATTGCATATACAGGCTACATAACACAATCACTCCATATTGACGATCAGAATGGGGAACTGAAAGTGATCCTGATCGAGGATACCAAGCTACTCGACGAGGTGGTGGTTAGCCGCCGTTCTCCGGGCACTGTCACACAACGTGGCGCTGTTCTGCAGACGCAAAAGGTAACGTTGGGCGAGATCCATCGCGCCGCATGCTGCAACCTGGGTGAAAGTTTCGAAACCAATCCCTCCGTGGACGTTGCGTACAGCGATGCCGCCACCGGGGCGAAGCAGATCAAGCTGCTCGGTCTTTCAGGCACCTATGTGCAGATGCTTACCGAAAACTATCCCAACTTCCGTGGCGTATCATCACCCTTCGGGATGGATTATGTGCCCGGATCGTGGATGGAGGGTATTTACATCTCGAAAGGTACCTCATCGGTGAAAAATGGTTACGAGGCACTTGCCGGACAGATCAACGTAGAATACAAAAAGCCGCAGACCATGGATAAGCTCTTCGTAAACCTTTTCGGCAGCGATGCCCTCCGTATGGAAGCCAATGTGGATGCGGGGATTCATATCAACGAAAAGCTTACCACCGGACTATTTGCACACTACTCCAACGACACGCACGCGCACGATGTAAACAACGACGGGTTTCTGGATTATCCCAAAACTGAGCAGTTTAATTTCATGAACCGTTGGAACCACGAGGCAGGCAAGTACGTAGCACAGTATGGGATGAAGTATATCCACGAGGAGCGGACAGGTGGACAGGATGATGCACACCACGATATCGTCGACCCCTATAGGATTTCACTGAAGACCAATCGTGGCGAGTTCTACACCAAGCAGGCCTATGTGTTCCGCAATGACGAACTGGCCGAAAGCGTGGCGATGATTGCGTCTGGCTCTTTCCACGACCAGAAAGCAATATATGACCGCACCCCTTACGATGTTACCCAGAAAAACCTGTACGTAAGCCTGATGTATGAAAATGACTTTTCAAAAAGGCACAACATCAGTACCGGATTGAGTCTCAACTATGACGCGTTCGACGAGACGTTGCAAAACAGCCCCTACGACCGTAAAGAGGTGGTCCCCGGTGCCTATTTGCAATACACTTTCAATCTCAACGACAAATTTATCGCATTGGGGGGAATTCGTGCCGATCACAGTTCAATGTACGGATTTTTTGTGACACCCCGTCTCCATCTGAAATACAATCCCGCCGAGTGGATTCACCTGCGGGGCTCTGTCGGGAAAGGGTTCCGTACGGCAAACGTACTGGCGGAGAATAATTACCTGCTGGCCAGTTCACGCCGGATTGAGATCGCCGGGGACCTCGACCAGGAAGAGGCTTGGAATGCCGGACTCAACACCACGGTATATATCCCGATCGGCGACCGCCAGATGACACTGACCGGTGAGTGGTATCACACCCGTTTTATCAAGCAGGTGGTTGTGGATGTGGACAGCGATCCGCATGCCATCAGCTTTTACAACCTCAATGGTGGAAAATCCTACTCCAACAGTGCCCAGGTTGAAATGAGCTACCCATTTTTCGACGGCTTCACCTTTACGGCGGCCTACCGGTATACGCGTGCAAAATCAGATTTTATCAATTCCCAGACCGGAGAGGTGCAGTTCCTTGCCAAACCGCTGATGAACGATTATAAAGGACTGGTTACCGCATCCTATCAAACCCCGTTGCGCAAATGGCAGTTCGACCTGACCGGACAGTTTAATGGTGGCGGCCGCATGCCTAGTCCCGATGTAACAAATCGGTTATGGAACGACCGGTTCGATCCGTTCACCATAGTAAACGGGCAGATTACAAAGTATTTCCGGAACCTGGACATCTATCTGGGTGTGGAGAACCTGTTCGATTTCCGTCAGGAGAACCCGATCATCGATGCAGCAAATCCTCGTGGTGACAATTTCGACGCCACCATGGTGTGGGGACCGGTACACGGGCGCAAAATCTATGCAGGCCTACGTTTTACAATTCCAAGGTATTAATATGTCAAATCTGTAGTCAGTAATTTAAATGTTGAATTTGCAATGAAAAGATTAGTTTTACTGTTCACAATCGTAGCCCTCTCGACGGGCGTAACATTTGCTCAGAAGCAGCAAAAGAAGGACGATAAGAAAGAGACCGTTGAGTTTTTCGTAACCAGCGAAGAGATGTGCCACAACTGCGTCCGCAAGGTGAACAACAACCTTCCGTTTGAGAAGGGTGTTACGGGACTGGATGTGAGCCAGGAGAAGAATACGATCAGGATCACCTACCGCAAAGACCGCACCTCGCCCGAGAAGCTGAAGGCCGCTATCGAAAAGCTCAATATGAAGGTGGAAGAGGTTAAGCAGCCGGAAGGGAAAAAGTGATCCTTCCTGTCGACTGAAATTGAGTAGGAGGAAAATAAAGTAGTTTTCTTCCTACTTTATTTTCCGACCTCTCACACCACCCGGCATACCGTTCGGTAACAGGGCGGTTCCTTACTTACGATACTACTTTACGATAACAGTCCATTAGAAAAGGATAATTGGCTTGCCTCAGGATATCAGTATTCAATGCCCGACCTAGTATCCAGCTATTAGAGATGCACCAGTATCCCTTCCGGGTGTTAGCCCATTCCCACGCTTTTGACTTGTCAATTCCACATCGCATAAGATTCTTGAAGCGGGTTTTCACCTTTTTCCAATTCTTCCAGATACACATCCGCAGGCGGCGACGGTACCATTCGTCCAATACCTGTAATTTACTCTTCATGTCGGCTAACTTGAAGTATTCAAGCCAGCCCATAAGAAAGAGACGCAAGGCGGTTTTCCGTCTTTCATATCCCATACCGTTGCTACGCCCGGTTAATTCCCTTAACCGGCTTTTGAGTTTCTCATAGCTCGTACTATGGACACTTAAACGGCATTCGACCGATTTAATGTAGAAGCTGTATCCGAGGAATTTCATTTCCCCCACATACCTCTCATGCGTCTTTTCCCTGTTCACTCGAAGATAAAGTACTGATTCTATGAACCTGATGATACTATCCCGTGTTCGTTCAGCGGCACGCTTACTCTTACAAAAAATAAAGACTGTCGTCCGCATAGCGTACCGGTGACCCCGTCGATCCAGTTCATTGAGCATGATGTTGTCCAACAACGGACTTAAGGGGCCGCCCTGGGGTACTTCACGATCGCTTTTTTCAAACTCCCCGCCTATTTCTACTCCCGCATCAGGTATTTGTGGATAAGCGAGATGTCCCGCCCATCCTTGACCCGCCTGGACAGGATTTCTATCAGCCGGCTATGGTGCACCGTGTCGAAGAACTTCTCCAAGTCCAGTTCTACGGCATACTTGTAGCCCGATGTGATATAGCATTGGGCCTGGCGTAACGCATCATGGCTGCTTTGCCCCGGGCGGAAACCGTAGCTCGTATCACTGAACTCCCGATCATATATGGGCGTAAGGTCTACTACCGTGGGAATACCTAAATGGCGTGTCTTTCTCTCCCCTTTGGGTATGGCTACCCGCCGTACCGGGACTTTGCCGCGAGCTCCCTTCAGATTCCACCTCGCAGTGGACACCCTTGCTTCTGGCTAACGGTTGGTCGCTACCTACCCCCGTAGTGGACTCTCACCACCTAATTATTAATCATGCACGGCGCACAATAAAAAAGAGATTGTCCCGGCAACCGGAGCGTAATGCTATTGGCCCTCGACCTCTATGGTTCGCCTCTCCTCGCTACTGCGAAAAGCCAGTTCGATGATCAGCATGACATTACGGGCCTCTTCCGGTTTGACGGCTATTTCGGCTTTTCCCCAGATGGCATCGCGGAGGTTAATAAAATACTCCCGGTAATCGCCATGCTCGCTTTCAAGCTTTCCCTGGATTTTGACACCTTTGTAATCGACATTAATTCTCCCCCATATCGCTTCCGGTTCACGCCCCCAATCCTTTCCTTCGGGAATCGCCCCACCGTCGAGGGTCGCCTCCTGCACATCCAGTCCATATTTCACATAGGAACCGTTGGTGCCATGTATCATGTAGGTGGCTCCCGGAATCTTGCAAAGCATTCCCGATTTCAGTGTGGCAGTAAAGGCAGGATAATGGAGCCTTACGTCGAAATGATCATCCGCTTTTGCCCAGGGGCGTTGAGCATTGATTTCTGCCGTGACCGCCTCGGGCATTCCAAAAAACCAGAGTGCCTGATCGATAAGGTGCGACCCCAGATCGTAAAAAATGCCCGACCCGGGAAGCGGTTTCTCCCTCCAGGCCCCGAAAGGGCGAGGCTCCGGACGGTAACGGTCGAAGTGCGACTCATAATCGCGCACCTCTCCCAGCAATCCGCTGTCGAGCAGTTTCCGTACCGTTTTGGTATCGCTGGTGAATCGACGGTTGTGATAAACGGAAAGCACCTTTCCCTTCTCTTTCGCCAGCTCTATCAGTTCGTCTGCCTCGGCAACGCTCACGGTAAAGGGCTTCTCCACCACGGCATGCTTCCCTGCAAGAAGGGCTGCCTTAGCCCACCGGAAATGGTCGGTATTGGGCGAAGTGACGATAACCAGATCGATGGCAGGGTCGTCAATGATATCCTGTCCGTCAGGGACAACAACCGTGGACGGGTACCTCCGGTTGATCAAGCTTACGCTTTCCGGTTTGCGCGTGCTGATTTTGGTTAGTTCATAGCCATCCACCACATCGATGAACGGCGCGTGGAATACTCTTCCGGATAATCCGTATCCGATGATGCCAGTGCGAATAGAAGTTGTCATGTATCTGGATTTAAAACGTTAATAGTTCAAAGATAATCATTTAAACCGACAAAAGAAACTCAACCACTTTCCGGGTAGCTATCGCACGGTGGCTGATCCTGTTTTTTTCGTCGTTACCCAGTTCGGCAAAAGTCTGGTTGTAGCCATCAGGTACAAAAACCGGATCGTAGCCGAAGCCGGCCTCGCCTCGCCTCTCTTCAATTATCCTGCCGGCTACCTCTCCCTCGAAGAAGAGTGTTTCTCCATCAAGCAATAGGGCGATAACCGTTCTGAAGCGGGCACTCCTGTCGCTTTTGCCATTCAACTCCCGTAAGAGCTTATCCATATTCTCCTGAGGGTTACACGCCTCACCGGCATACCGGGACGAATATACTCCTGGAGCTCCACCAAGTGCATCTACTTCGAGGCCGGTATCGTCGGCAAAACAGTCGTAACCATACCGCTCTTTCACAAACTGCGCCTTTATCAGTGCATTCGCTTCGAGGGTTGCTCCGGTTTCGGGAATCTCTTCGTGACAGCCGATATCCGACAAGCTAAGTATCTCAATGGTACCGTCAGTGATCTTCCTGATCTCCTCCAGCTTATGTGGGTTGTTGGTAGCAAATACTATTTTCATTTCCGCTTTTGTTGTTTCAGAATACGTTCACGCTCCAGCTGCTTCTCCTTGCGTAAACGCTCCTCCATTTTCAGTTTTTGTCTGCGCTCGCGCTCCAGCTGTTTCAACGCCTCTTCACGAGCCTTTAACCGCAGCTTCAACTCCTTCTCCCGCTCCTTTATCTCTTTTTTACGTAACCGCTCACGCTCTTTCAACAGCCGCTCCCTTTCGCCTTTAGAGACTCTCTTGTCGACCTGGCCGAGAGCCTCCTTCTCCTTTGCTTCCAATACTGCCCGAAGCTGTTCAGCGGAAAGCCGCTCGTCGCTATCCCGCAAATCGGTTGTTACAGGATTCAAAGGTACATTTTTTTCAGTTTCCACACTCTTCCACTCCACGCTAATCGGTTCAATGGAGCCGAGGGAGTCGCCTGGAAGATCATCCAGCTGATCGCGGAAGAAATCCAGATAGGCAGCAAGAGGTTTGCCTGACTGGAGAGCGGCCAAATTCTGATCGGAGATGATCAGGGGAACAATACCGGCAGTGATGTTCTGCCTAAAAACAGTATCGGCGGCAAGCATGGCAAGATACCTGCCAGCCTCCGCAAACGATTGGAATGGCTTCACCTGAAGCGCATCGTAGGGGGGAAGTGAGGTAAAGTCCGACCGAAAAGTTCTGACCTGGAAGTTGGAGAAATTAAAATCGGAAACCGCAAATAGCAGTTCGTCTCTTCTGGAGGGGATTGAGGGAGAAAGCAACAACAAACTGTGTGTCAGATCCTTATTGCTGTCGAAATAAACCGAATCTGCCTGGCTGTTGATCATGACAGGAGATGGTCTCTGTTCAATTTCCGTAAATGGCAATGCGGTTGCAACCATCGCTCTCCCCTCTGACAGACCTGTCACTATTTGCCGTGCATATGCACCCTCCCCGCTCTCGGGCTGTTTTTGGGCAAGTTCTTGCAACAGCGCCGTCGACTCTTCAAGGTCTCCCGATTGTCCCCGCGAAAGGGCACTCAGCAACGTGAATTTAGGCATCAGGTGGCCGTTGAAGAAGAGCCTCTTTGCACGCTCGAAGTTTCGCTGAACCGTTTCGGTCCGACCCTCCCTGTATGCCAGATAAGTATCCTGATAAAGGGAATCCTGTACCTTGGCATAGTTGCGTATAACATAATCGTAATCGGGATCCTCCATGGCCAGGGCATACTCGCTTTCGGGGAACTCCGAAACGATCTTCTCCTTGAAGTTCCGGGCCATTTCCTGATCTCCTCTCATTAGAAAGATCAACAGAAGCCGGGAATAGATCTCTCTCCGTCTGGTCGATTCCGGAAACTCGCTTAAAAGTCGGCTATAAGCTTCAACGGCATAATCAATATTACCTAGCCGTCCAGCTGCAATATCTCCGATCCGGAACAATGCCGCTTCCGCCTTGTCGGCTGCCATTTCCCGAATCTCCTGCGTAACGGGCTGTTGCTGTATACTGTCCCACACCGCAACCGCAGCAAGATGGGGAACCAGCTCGCCCAACAAATCGGCACGAAACTTCACCCGCAAATAGCTTTCATGCTGCTCAGGCAATTTCCCCAATGCCTGCGAATATCTTGACTCCGCCTGAACAAATGCATTTCGGCTGAAGTAGATATCGCCCAGTGCCACCTCTATCTGCGCCTTTTCAGCAGCATCACCCATGCTTTCCTTTTCTGCAATCAGGAAACTCTCAATGGCTTTATCCAGGTTGTTTTGCGACAAATGGACCGCACCGATCGCAGCATGAATCTGCCCGAGAAAGGCACTGTTCCTCTTCTTTTCGGCCATCTTTAGCAACGCATCAACGGCCCTGCCGCCTGTGGCGAGCCGGGCCTGTGCTATCCGGGCATTAATCAGCTCTTCATAGGGGGTGTCCCAGCCTGCTAGCTGCTCAAATGCGTTATATGCATGCTCACTGTCCCCCAGGTAAGCATATATCTGTCCGACCAGGAAAGTAAGCCTGCGACGTTGTTTCCGGTTCTTCTCGTTTCTGATCGCCTGTTCGAGAAATGGAAGAGCTTCGCGGTAACTCTTCTGCTTAAGAAGTAGAAAAGCATAAAACTCGGTGAATCTTTCGCCGAGCTCCACGGGCAACTTACGCAGCTTCAATGCCGTTGCAAGGCTCTCTGCTTCTGCAAACCAACCCATCTCTGCATAAGCCCTCATCATCCAGATCTCTGCTTCGGAGACCACATCAATATCGTGAGCAAAGCGTTGGACGGTATGGGCTAATACTGAAACCGCTTCGGTATAATCCCTGTTCTGCAGGTGCGCCTTTCCCATCAAAAGCCATGCGCGGTCGATAAAGGGATTGTACTCCTCCTGCCGGAGCCAGTCGCGATATTCCTGCGTATTGGGACGGGAAGGGTCGCGGCGTGGTTTTACCGTGATGGAGTGCTCCCGGATCGCTTTTGTCATCTTCTCGACAACCTGGTCGAAAGGTCCGCCCGGCATCTTGATCACCGTATCGTTGGAAACAGCACTGTTGGGGTACATGGGTAGCCATGCCTGATAGTTGTCACGATAATTCTCAAAAACCGACTCAAGGGTCTCATTATAGTCGGTTTCCGCATTGAAGTAGATGTTATAGCGCGTGTTAAGTTCATGCCAGGCACGTGTGCCAGGGGTATTCCTCCTTGTGGAGCATCCTGAAGCAAGGAGGGAAAGGATTAATCCGACAACGATATATTTTACATCATATTTGCCCATGTTATGATCGGAAACACCATTTTACACCCATGCCCCCGACTGCGTGCAGACATAGGCAGCCCTCTCTACCGCCACCTGATGTGCAACAGGAAGCGGTTTCCCTTGAAGCAGAGCAGAAATGAACGCACCGGTAAAGGAGTCGCCAGCCCCCACCGTATCCACTACGTCCACTTCCGGAGTTTTTATACAGGAGATATCCCGGGGTGTGTAGATAGTGCTGTAATCGGCCCCGGCGGTAAGGATCAAAAAAATGAGTTTATATTGATCCAGCAACCAGCGAGATAGAGCCTCGTCGGTATCTTGCTCTTTTCCATACAACCTTTTCAGCAACATCAGCTCCTCATCATTTATCTTCAACACATTGCAACTCCTCAACGAATCGGTTACAAGCTCTTTCGAATAATAGTCACGGCGGATATTGATGTCGAGGATCCTATAAGCATCTGCTGGGGCAGATGAGAGGAGTCTCATTATGGTCTTGCGAGAGATTTCCGATCGTTGGGCCAATGTTCCGAAACAAACCGCATCGGCCTTTGCAACCAGTTGCTCCATTGCCCAGGTAAGGGGGATATGGTCCCATGCTACCCCCTCGTTGATCGTATAATCAGGCATGCCATCATTGAGCTCTACCTGTACAGTCCCGGTAGGATAGTCAACCCTCTCGATAATTGCGTTGATCCCGGCCTTATCAATCTCACGGAGAAGTTCATCCCCAAGCTGATCAAATCCCACCGCGCTGATTGCATAACCTGCCGCCCCCATCCGGGAGGCATGATAAGCAAAATTAACGGGTGCGCCTCCAACTTTCTTTCCCGTTGGAAGCATGTCCCACAAAAGTTCTCCGATACCGATGACAACAGGTTGCCTCTTCATAGTTCCTATCGAATAGTCATTATTTTACTGCAGGTTAACTGCTCCATTTGGATCTTATCGTCTGGACCGGCCCTGGCGAAAACCCACCAGAAGCTTTCCGGCGAAAAAGATCACAATCAACACGAAGATGATGAATGCGCCGGATGGCACATTCAGATAGTATGACAACAACAAACCGACAACGCAGGCAAGAAAGCTGATGGCGATGGAAAGGGAGATGATCCGCGAATAGCTTACGGTAAACAGGTTGGCCGTCATCTGGGGAACGGTAATGAGCGACATCAGCAACACAATCCCCACCAGCCGGATGCTGAGTACTATGGTGACAGCCACAAAGAGCATCATCGCATACTCAATGAAGCGGGTATTGACCCTTCGGGTCCGGGCAAACTCCGTATCGAATGATACCGATACGATGGCATGGTAATTGATGGCAAAAAACGAGAAGAGCAATATCGTAAGCGTTGCAAGCGAAAAGATGTCGGTCCGCGTAATGGTGAGGATATTTCCGAAGAGGTATTCCGAAAGATTTGGGGCATACCCCGGAGTAAGAAAAGTAAGCATGATGCCCACCGCCATGCCTAGCGACCAGAAAGCGGCAATGGCCGAGTCTTCCCTGACACCCTGTTTTTGAGACAACCACTGAATGCCGAATGCCGAGAGTACCGAAAACAGCATCGCCGAAAAGATGGGATTGAGTCCAAAATAGAACCCGATGCCCAATCCACCAAACGAGGCATGGGTGATTCCGCCGCTGATAAAAACGAGTCGGCGGGTCACCACATAGGTGCCAATAATGCCGCAGGCTATGCTGGCAAAAAGGCTTCCCAGCAGTGCGTTCCTGAAAAAGGCATAATTCAGAAGTTCAAAAATCTCCATGGGTGGAATCAAGCATGCATTTTAGCCTCACGCAAGTCGTTGACAACGAGAACAATCTCATCTTTAATCTGATCGGGAACTGCGATGCCCCTAAGTTGCAGGCTACGCACCCAACGCGGTTTCTCTTCATCCACGATGGTGTAGAATACCTCACGGAACTCCTCCACCTCACTGTCTGAATAGCTGCCCGAATCCCGTAATCGGAACCTGTCGAGTTCTTCGTCGTCGAAATATTCAGGCTCCTCACGAAAAGCAGCGATCAGGCTGTCTTTCTCGCAAACCTCGTGCATACCGCAACACCCACTCTCCTTCTCCTCTTTCGTTCTTGCGTCAATCGACGGTGGCAGGGTCTCACGCTCCTGGACATTTCCCTTTCTGCGTTGTATCCGGTTTGAGAGGTACAACGCAATAACGAAGAAGAGGATGATTCCGAGCAAAATATATAAACTTGTCATAATTTTATGAAGTTAATTCGCAGACTCAGCTGCGAAATTTATAAGGCTGCAGTAACTGCAGCAAAAGATTATCCGATCTCTTCAATCCGGAAACCGGCTTTTCTCAAATCTTCCCAGAAATTGGGATATGATTTGCTCACTACCTGCGGGTCGTTCATTGTAACCGATTTGAAGGGGATGGCAGCCAGTGCCAGCGACATCGCCATCCGATGGTCGTCGTAGGTATCCATCACTGCATTCTCTTCAACAAAACAGCATTCACCGTCCCATTCCAACATCTCGCTGTCGGTTTCACGCAGAACAAATCCCAGTTTCTTCATTTCCCTCCTCAACGCCGCAATCCGATCGGTCTCCTTGATGCGTAAGCTTTGTAAACCAGAGAAAATAAACGGTACATGTTGAAAACAACAAGCGGCGACAAAAGTTTGCGCCAGATCGGGTTCGTAGATGAAATTATGGAAAAACTTCTTGATCGGTCTCCCCTTTTTCCGGATGACTACGCCATTCGAAACAAATTCGGTTGAGACACCCAGATCCTTAAAGAGGTTTACCAGGTTTGCATCGCCTTGACAACTGTTTGGATACAATCCGAGCAGGGTAACCTCCGCCTGGGCAGATAGGGATGCCATCGCATACCAGTAGGAGGCTGCCGACCAGTCCGACTCAACCTTGAAACTTACCGGTTTATATGATTGTGGTTTTATCCTTATCCTGTTTCCTTCCCATTTGAGATGAACGCCATACTCCTCCATCAGTTTGGCGGTCAACACGATATACGGTTTTGAAATGATTTCGTCCTGAATATTGATTATCAGACCCTTCTCCATGGTTGGGGCCACCATCATCAAAGCCGAGATAAACTGGGAACTGATATTACCGGGCACTTGCACCTCACCTCCCGACAATCGTTTTCCCTTGATTTTCAACGGCGGATACCCTTCATTCTTCAGGTATTCAATATCTGCCCCAATTGATTTTAGCGTATCCACCAACGGATAGATGGGGCGTTCGTGCATCCGTTTTGATCCCTGAACGATCCATTCCCCGTCCATTCCGGCCAGAAAAGCGGTCAGGAACCGCATGGCCGTACCGGCCCCTTTTACGTCAAACAGATTGGATTTGGAGTTGAAAGCATCAATAATAACCTGGGTATCTTCACAGTCGGAAAGATTCTCCACCGGTTCGGTATTCAAGCTTAACGCATTCAGGATAAGTACCCGGTTACTGATACTCTTGGATGCCGGAAGATTGACGGTAGCTTTTAACGTTTCGGGAGGATGAATTCTATATTGCATGCCGTGCTGCTATTTTTGCACAAAAATAGTAATAAATTACGGAGTCCCAAAGCAATGGATGCTCTTTAGTATTATTTAAAACGTTTCCTTGTTATTCATGAAAAAGATCCTCCCCAGCACCTGGTGCGGGGAAATACCAGGCGTCTGAGGGAAAAATCATTACTGCCCGATCAATCCATACAAGAAGATCAACAGAATGGCCACCGGAGCAAGATACCTCAGTATGAAACTGTACACTTTCAGAAAGTTAACCCCGAACCTGATCTTCCCGTTGTTGGTCAACTGCAGCTGAATAATCCGCTTATCGAGATACCATCCCGCAAAGAGTGAAATAAACAACCCGCCTACTGGGAGCATTATCTTTGCCGATATCATGTCAAGTCCGTTGAAAAAGGAGGGGGAAAGGGCAGAGACAGTACCCAGGATCAACACCCCCAGTACCACCAACAGCAATCCCTCTTTCCGGCTTACTCGATGTTCTTCCTGAATATAGATCGTTACGACCTCCATCAGTGAAATGGTAGAGGTCAGCGCCGCAATGGTCAGAAGGAGAAAGAACATGGCCGACCAGATCATCGAACCGGGCATTTGATTGAATAACTCCGGAACGGTAATATAGAGCAATCCGGGACCTCCTTTCACCAGATCCGAAACAATGGTGTCTGGATTAGCGGTAAGAGCGAATGCGGAGGGGAAGATTACCAGTCCCGCAAGCAGGGCCACTGCTGTGTCGAGAAGAGATACCTTGACAGCGGTCGCTGTCAGGTTAGAATTTTCGGTGAAATATGAGGCATAAGTCAACATGCATCCCATTCCTAACGACAGGGAGAAAAAACTTTGTCCCATGGCATCAAGAAAAACGGTGGATTTTACCTCCTGGAAATCGGGTTTAAAGAGAAAGTCGATACCTGCACCTGCCCCACTTAGCGATATCGATCTGACAACCAGAATGACGAGCAATAGAAACAAGAGCGGCATAAGTATCTTTGCCGACCGCTCAATTCCCTTCTGTACACCGGCAAAAATAAAGTATGCTGTAAGTATTACAAAAAAAAACATCCAGCCTACCTGCTTCGGACGGTTTGCAAGCAGAGAACTGAAATTGGCAGAAAAATCGTTCACCCCCTTCAGGCTTCCGGTAACGGATTGAATAAAATAATCAACTGTCCAGCCACAGACCACCATATAGAATCCCAGAATAATGAATCCGGTGAGGACACCCAGTCTGCCCACCCATTTCCAGGGGGTACCAGGTGCCAGTTTTTTAAAGGCCCCTGCGGCATTTGCCTTGGATGAACGTCCGATTAAAAATTCGGCCATCATCAACGGAATTCCAAAGAACAAGATACAAGCTAAATAGATAATGATAAAAATCGCACCTCCGCCGTCGGCCGTTTCACTCGGGAAACGCCAGATGTTTCCCAGCCCTACGGCTGAACCTGCGGCCGCTGCCACCATTCCCAGCTTAGATCTGAATGTAGATCGCTTCTCTTTCATGCAGTTATTTAGTTATCGGATAAATACCCATTTATCTTCAGTTGAAAGTTGTGGATAGAAAAAATAGTTCTCATAATCGAAGGCTTTCACCTCTTCAACAAGTTTCAGCCGGTTCTTGATGATGAATCGTGCCATCAGTCCACGCGCTTTCTTGCTGTGGACCACGACCTGCCGGAGTTCACCATTCTCCTGTTGCAGAAAAACCACCTCAACGATACGGGTATTTTCAGGCAACAGTTTCCGGTATAACATGCCGGAATACTCCTTGGAGGCCACATTGATGACAACCCTCTCCTCTCCTGCCAGTTTCTTGGATAGATACCGGTTTACATCCTCCTTCCAGAAATCGTACAGGTCTTTATATCCGTCGGGCTGGATTTTTCTGGAAAACTCCAAACGATACGGTTTTATCCGGTCGAAAGGTCTTAACACTCCATAGAGTCCCGAAATGATGTTGAGGTGTCTTTGGGCAAACGCTACTTCATCGTCATTGAAATCGTGTGCATTCAACCCTTTATAGGCAATACCGTCATAAGCCAGTGCAGCAGCTCGCTGAGGAACCGTCCTGGAGTTGAACGACTGAAAGTATCCGTATACCTGCCGGGCAATATTGCGGTGTACTTTCATCTTTTCAGCAACATCTGCCTCAGAGAGAGTCCTGCAGGCATCCAGCACTTCAATGCTCTTTGCCTGAAACAACGGCACGGTTGTCTCTATTGAATCTCCTTCCTGGAGATCAAAGTTCATCCGCTTGGCGGGAGAGAGAATGATCTGCATGACGATTTACTTCAAATCTGCCACTCCACACCCTCCTTGGTATCTTTAATCACCACTCCTGCAGCCTTCAACCGGTCGCGGATCTTATCGGATGTAGCCCAATCCTTATTGTCGCGGGCCGATTTCCGAATGTCGAGAATCAGCTCCATCAGGCCGTTGATCACATCACTGCCTGCATGCTCCTCACTCTCGTCCTTCAATCCCAGGATATCGAAAACAAAGGTTTTCATCAGGCTCTCCAGATTATCAATATCGATTGCCGTAAGGGTCTCTTTTTTATCGATTGCCGAATTGATGATTCTCACAGCTTCAAACAGGTGTGCGATAAGCACAGGACTGTTGAAATCGTCGTTCATCGCTGAGTAGCAGGCTGCGCGAAGTTCATCGATGTTAACCGATGAGTGGGCAGAAGGTTCAATCTTCCGGATACGCCTGATGCTTTCCATCAGCCTCTTGTACCCCTTTTCTGCAGCCTGCAACGCTTCGTTCGAGAAATCGAGCGTACTGCGGTAATGCGATTGAGCCATAAAGAAGCGGACGGTCATTGGAGAATAACCCCGCTCCAGCAAAGGATGGTCGCCTGTAAACAACTCACGGGGCAAGAATCCGTTACCGGCTGTTTTCGACATCCGGGCACCGTTAACCGTAAGCATGTTGGTGTGGACCCAATATTTTACCGGCGCTGTATGGTGGCATGCCTGCGACTGCGCAATCTCGTTGGTATGGTGTGTAGCCTGCAGATCCATCCCCCCGCCGTGAATGTCGAAGGTTGTACCCAGGTATTTGGTGCTCATGGCGGAGCACTCTATGTGCCATCCGGGGAATCCCCAACCCCAGGGCGACGGCCACTTCATGAGCGTTTCGGGTTTGGCCTTGATCCAAAGGGCAAAATCGAGCCTCCCTCTCTTTTCATCCTGTCCGCCCAGCTCGCGTGTTCCCTCGAGGAGTTCTTCCAGTTTACGGTTCGTAAGAACTCCATAAGGATACTCCCGGTTGTACTTCTCTACATCAAAGTATACCGTCCCGTCTATTTCGTAAGCATATCCGGCATCCAGAATCTTTTTCACCATCTCTATCTGCTCCACGATATGTCCGGTTGCTGTAGGCTCAATACTGGGAGGTAGCGTATTGAAGATCCTCAATATCTCATGAAAACCGAGGGTATATTTCTGTACGATCTCCATCGGTTCCAACTGTTCAAGTTTTGCTTTTTTGGCAAATTTATCATCGCCCTCATCGTTATCACCCTCCAGATGTCCCGCATCGGTAATATTCCTCACATACCTCACCTTATATCCAATATGAAGCAGATACCTGTAAATCAGGTCGAAAGAGATAAAGGTCCGGCAATTTCCCAAATGCACATCACTGTAGACCGTTGGTCCGCAAACATACATCCCTACAAAAGGGGGGTTGATTGGTTCGAAAAGTTCTTTGGCACGAGTTAGCGTGTTGTAAATGACCAGAGGTTGCAAAATATTTCCCTGCATGATAACTAAGCTTGAATTTATAAATAAAAGCAAAAATACAAATTTATCCAATAACTGGAGATGGTATTAAATAAAAGATAAAAAAGATCCATTAAAAGCCCGATTAGTTTACATTTTTTTATTATTTTCGCCGTTTCTTTTCAATAATCTCTAAATTTTAATATTTATGTTGCGAAAATTACTCCTGCTTTCTTTGTCATTAGTGGCACTTACCTCGTTGAATGCGCAAAACTTACAATTGCACTTCGATCCACGCAATGCTCTCTACGGCAATGACGTAGCTGCAAAGAACTACCTTACGGCTACTTTCGAGATGTTTAAACCCGATGCATGGGGCTCGACATTCATGTTCGTCGATTTCGATCTTAATGGTGACAAGCGGAACATCGGTCTGGTTTACGCCGAGATTGCGCGGGCATTCAAGATCAAGGATTTTGCATTGATGCCCCATCTCGAATACAACGGTGGCCTTGGAACAGGTTTCTCGATTCCCAGCTCCTATCTTGCCGGTGCAGAGTATCCTTTCCAGCTTGGAAATTTCTTCATGGGAACCTATGTTGCCTACAAGTTGAATGCTTTTACCAAACTGAGCCACGACGTTCAGTGGACTCTGACCTGGAATTCTGCATTCCCCAACAGTAAAGTGTCATTGGGCGGTTTCCTCGATTTGTGGAGTGAAAACAAGGACCGGGTTAACGGAGAAGGCGGCAAGAAACTGATCATGTTGAGCGAACCGCAACTGTGGTATAACTTCACCTCCAACTTCGCTTTGGGTACAGAGGTCGAGTTGAGCTATAACTTCGCCGGTGCCGACAAGTTCTACGCTATCCCCACACTGGCCACAAAATGGAACTTCTGATCGACACATTATTGTCATTAACAATCCACCGATAAACATTGAACGATCATGTTAGAAAAAATTTTCAAACTCAAGCAAAACGGCACCAATGTTCGCACGGAGATTCTGGCCGGTGTCATCACCTTTTTGACCATGTCATATATCCTGGCCGTCAATCCTCAAATATTGGGTGAGACAGGCATGGACAAAGGCGCCCTGTTTACGACGACTGCAGTTGCGGCTATTGCCGGAACTCTCTTCATGGCACTTATAGCCAATGTTCCCATTGCGCAGGCACCGGGGATGGGGCTGAACAACTTTTTTGCCTTCAGTGTGGTGATTGCCATGGGGCACACCTGGCAATTTGCCTTGACCGGCGTTCTGATTTCCGGTTTCTGCTTTATGTTGCTGACCATCTTCAACATCCGGAAAATTATTGTAGACAATATCCCGGTGGCACTAAAAAATGCGATTCCTATCGGTATCGGGCTATTTATCACCATAATCGGATTGAAAAGTGCTGGAATTGTTACGGGTAACCCTTTCACGCTCGTCCAGCTTGGCAACATGGCCGATCCAAATGTATGGATTGCCGTGCTCGGCCTGATCGTAATTGCCGTACTTCTGGTAATGAAGGTTCATGGCGCCATCCTGATCGGTATCATCGTTTCCACAATTTTTGCAGCATTCTTGGGCCTGATACAGTTGCCCCAGGGCAGCTGGATTACCTTGCCTCCCAGTATTGAGCCCATCTTCTTCAAGTTCGAGTGGAGCAGTATTCTATCTTTCGACATGCTGATCGTGGTATTTACCTTCTTGATGGTAAACATATTCGATGCAATGGGCACGTTGATCGGTGTTATCTCAAAAATTGGAAAATCGGAAAAAGACGGCAGCTTCCCTCAATTGCAAAAGGCCCTTTTTGCCGACGCACTGGGGACATTTGTGGGTGCACTCCTGGGTACCAGCCCCAACACCTCCTATGTGGAGAGTGCTTCGGGTGTGGCTGCCGGTGGTAGAACCGGACTTACCAGTGTGAGCACGACCTTGATGTTTGTCCTTGCACTTTTTCTGGCTCCGATATTTTTGATGGTGCCTGCAGCTGCAACTGCTCCTGCCTTGATCATCATCGGTCTATTCATGATGAGCTCGGTCGCTGAAATCAATTTCAACGAAATAAGCGAAGGATTTCCGGCATTCATCACCATCATCTTTATGCCGTTCACATACAGCATTGCCAACGGAATCATTTTCGGAATGTTGAGTTTCACCATTGTCAAGCTCTTGTCGGGTAAAGTCAAGGATGTAAGCATCACCATGTACATATTGACGTTGTTCTTCCTGATCAAGATCATTCTCGATGCATCAAATGCTTTTGTGCACTGATGGTCCACTCTCAACTACCAGCATGGAAAAAGACCTAAGTTCAACTTAGAAGTGCAACATCCACGTGTTGTTTTTTGAAATGATTCTTCACAACAATCATGAAAAACACCGGGGGGGGTTGCCTAACGGCCGGGGGCGCGCAAGCCCCCGAAGAGAGTCGGACAGCAACATAAAAGAAAAAGGAGACCGAAGTCTCCCTAAAATTAACTATTATGTTGCTTATGAAAAAATACAAACAGTTAACTTCAGAACAAAGGTACGCGATTTATTTAGGTTTAGAAAACGGTGACACCCAGCGGACGATCGCGAGCTTGATAGGTGTCAGTCCTTCAGCGGTGTCCAGGGAGTTGCAGCGCAACAAGGACGTGATAAGGACGATCACCACGGACAACGGCTTGGAGTTCGCGGCGCACGAACGGATCACGGAGATGCTGGAAGCCCCGGTGTACTTCACCGACCCCTATTCGGCATGGCAAAAAGGATCGATCGAAAACGCGAACAAGCTCATCCGGCAATACATCCCCAAGGGGGCGTCCTTCAAGGACTATCCACCCGACAGATTGAAGCGGATACAGCACAGGCTGAATGAAAGACCGAGGAAAAAATTGGACTTTAACACACCCAAAGTTGAGTTTTACAAACAATTAATGTAAATTGCACTTGCTGCTTGACTCTGCCAGATGCTCAACACGTTAATTTATTTGCTGTTCTGGAATAAAACCATTACTTTTGCGGCCTAATCCAAACATAATTCAGACAACAATAATTTATGGCAACAACAGCTGATTTCAGAAACGGAATGTGCATCGACCTCGACGGACAATACTATTTCATTGTTGAATTTCTTCACGTGAAACCCGGGAAAGGCGCTGCCTTCGTTCGCACAAAACTTAAGAACGTGACTACGGGACGAATTCTCGAAAAAACTTTCAACTCGGGAGTCAAGGTGGATGAGGTTCGCATCGAACGCCGTCCGTTCCAATACCTTTATCAGGACGATATGGGATATAACTTCATGAATACCGAGACGTTCGAACAGGTACCCATTCCTGCAGAACAGATAGAAGGAGTGGAGTTCCTGAAGGAAGGCGATCTGGTAGAGGTTCAGATCCATGCCGAGAGTGGAACCATCTTGACAGCGGAAATGCCAACACATGTCGTGCTGCAGGTTACCTATACCGAACCGGGCATCAAGGGCGATACGGCTACCAACACGCTGAAACCGGCTACTCTCGAAACCGGAGCCGAAGTACGTGTTCCACTCTTTATCAACGAAGGTGAAAAGATAAAGGTAGACACACGCACAGGCACATATGTTGAACGTGTGAAAGAGTAATCCCGTTACGTCAACATAGAAGGATCTCACACATAGAGAAGAGAGGCACCGTATTTTACGGTGTCTTTTTTTATATTACCTTTGTAGCAGACCATGAATTGAATAGAATGAAAAAAATCAGCATTAAAAAGTGGGCGGAAGAGGATCGTCCGCGTGAAAAACTGATGCTGAAAGGTGTTTCAGCATTGTCCGACTCCGAGTTGCTGGCCATTCTCATCGGTTCAGGGAATGATAAAGAGAGCGCAGTTGAGCTCAGTAAAAGAATTTTGCATAAAGCCGATAACAACCTCAACAAATTGAGCCGTTTCAGCGTTAACGACCTGGTACGTAATTTCCGGGGTATCGGTCCGGCAAAAGCAATCACTATTGTCGCCGCTCTGGAGTTGGGCAGAAGAAGAAGATCGGAAGAGCCGGTGAAGAGGGATAAGATCACCTCTTCGAACGATGCCTTTATCGTTCTCTACCCACTTCTGGCAGATTTAAACCACGAAGAGACGTGGGCATTGCTGCTCGACCGCTCCAACAAGGTAATCTCCACCATGCAGGTAAGCCGCGGTGGAATATCTGGAACAGTAGTAGACATACGGTTAATCCTACGTGAGGCAATCAACCTTTATGCCAGCAGCATCGTGCTTGGGCATAATCACCCGTCAGGGTACTGCATGCCGAGCACGCAGGATACCACGATCTCGAAGAAACTGAAAGAGGCCGCCAAATGGATGGATATTACGTTACTTGACCATATCATCGTTTGTGGCGAGACCTATTACAGTTTTGCCGACAACGGAATCATTTAACAAATAAAAAATATGAACGAAGAACTTCAAAAACTGCAAGATAAGATAGTGGTCCTGCTCCGCACCGTGTATGACCCTGAAATTCCAGTGAATATCTACGACCTGGGATTGATATATGACGTGGATATCGATGACGCCAACAATGTAACCATCGAGATGACATTCACCTCCCCCAGCTGTCCCGCTGCCGACTTTATCCTGATGGACATCCAGATGAAGATCGAGTCCATCCCGGAAGTAAACCGAGTGGATATCAACCTGACGTTTGATCCACCCTGGGATAAATCGATGATGAGCGAGGAGGCATTGTTGGAACTTGGGTTTATGTGATGATGGGCAGCAAGGTCTATTTTGTCTCCGATGTTCATTTAGGCTCAAAGATGCATACCGATTCCGTTAATACGGAACGGAAGCTGTGCAGATGGTTGGATTTCGCCAGAAAAGATGCGCAGGCCATCTACCTGCTGGGAGATATCTTCGATTACTGGTTCGAGTACAAGACGGTGGTTCCCCGAGGGTTCACGCGACTGTTGGGAAAACTGTCCGAGATCAGCGATTCGGGTATTCCGATCTATTTTTTCATCGGCAATCACGACATCTGGCTTACCGATTACCTTCAGAACGAATGCGGATTGATCGTTCACCGCAAACCGCTGCTCACGGAAATTTCCGGCAAAAAATTCTTTATCGCCCACGGTGATGGACTGGCCGACAAGTCGATCGCATTCAGACTGCTTCGTAAACTTTTTCACAGTAAATTCTTGCGGAGCTGTTTTGCGACGATCCATCCCCGATGGACGGTAAGTCTTGCACATGCCTGGTCGAATAAAAGCCGCGAGGCGGGAGGTGTGCAGGATTTTCTGGGAGAAGATAAGGAATACCTCATTCAGTTTGCCAAACAGGAAATTGTACGGACACCCGACATCGACTATTTTGTCTTCGGGCACCGCCATCTGGTTCTGGACTTCCAATTGAACGAAAAAACACACGTTATCAATATCGGCGACTGGATCCAGCACTTCTCATACGGCCTCTTTGACGGAAAAGAGATGAGGCTGGAAAAATATCAGCAAGATTAATAACAGTCCCGATCCAATTGGCTGCTTTGCTCGAAAGAGATCCTGAACTCTCGACTTGCAAGCAACCGGAATCCCCTATACAGTATCACAAAAGAGAACAAGATACCGACATGAGAAATTACCATATAATTACTCCGCCATTGTCAGCCAATTCTTGGATAGGGCGGGGATTACATTCATCTATCCGCCACGACTCTTCCAGGATGGGGATTTTCAGAGGATGATTGCCTACCACCTCCCCTACATCGGGCATTCACAGATTGATCTGGCTGCGCTTACACTCCGGATTAAACAGAACTACTGCATCAAGAGTGACCACCCTACGCTGGCCTATATCGCCGAAAGGGAGCTGGGAGATGAGGGTTACGAAGTGAGGTTTCCCCTGGAAAAGATTACCCGCGAAAATCTCGACCAGTCGATCGATGCCATTATCGAAGAAATTGCACAGCATAAATCCAGAAACTGGCTTCTGGCGGAGGAGGAGCCGTTTATCAAGCACATAGCCTATTCCCCTTTATTCAAATCTGAGTCTAAAGAGTATGCCAAGGGGAAAAGGGATGACAAAATCACGGCAGACGAGAATTTCGAAAAGATGGCCTTCCAGGTTCCGGAGGATCTCATGGAGGGTATCATGAAGCTGCAAACGGCCGGTTACCTCTCCAGACTGATCGAATTCCTCGAGGAGCTGCAGAGGTCGACCCGCAAGCTGAGCCGTCTGAGAATCGCGTCAGATTTCAGGATCTACCTGATGGACTACGACATGATGGAGGTGAAGATGAGCCCATTGCCAAAGGCTGTCTACCTCCTGTTTCTGAGACATCCGGAAGGGATCCTTTTCAAAGAGTTGCCCGACTATCGTACAGAGCTGATGGAAATCTACAAGAGGATCACGTTTCGGGAGAATCCAGACAAAGCCAAGGAGAGCATCATCCGGGTGACCGACCCGTACGACAACTCGATCAACGAGAAGTGCTCCCTGATCAGCATCGCATTTCTGAAGGTGGTGTCGGAAGAGATTGCCGAAAACTACTACATCACCGGGTTGCGGGGTGAACCCAAGAAGATTGCGCTCAGCAGGGAGTTGGTCATCTACGAATAACCTTTCGAATCGCAAGGCTTGTGGATCTCCCAGCCCGCCGGCTCATGAAGCTATCTTTGCAACGTAACCATTAAAACAGCAAAGATATGAACGAGAATTATCTGAAAATCATCTTCGTTATCGACGAAAGCGGCTCCATGTCAGGCACTGAGTCTGACGTGACAGGAGGATTCAACAACTTCATCGAACAGCAGCGGGCACAGCAACAGGGAAGAGTAACCGTCTCACTCTACAAGTTCAACAACAGCTGGAGCAGGGTTCTGAATGATCTACCCATTGAAGAGATACGCCCATTGACAAGCGCAGATTACACTCCCGGTGGCCTCACCGCCCTCTATGACACCATCGGGCACGCCATCACCGATATCGGCAACCAGATCAGGTACAGCAAAGAGGAAGATCGTCCGTCGATGGTGATGATGGCCATCATCACCGACGGTCAGGAGAACGCATCGAGAGAGTATGATGCCGTAAAGATCAGGCAGATGATCCATGAACTGGAACAAAATGGGAACTGGCAATTCATCTATCTGGGTGCTGAGGTGAGCAATTTTTCCGATGCCGACTCGATGGGGGTCTATAACAAGATTGCCATGGACAAGACCAAGATGAAAAGCAAGTTTGATGTGATATCGGAACACACCATGCGATTCAAGGTTGCAGACCTGGGCAGGGAGCAGGAGAAATTGTGGAGTGACTTCATGAAGGATCTCTCCAAAGAGAAGGAGTGAATATCCAGAGGCATAAATGGATAAAAGGAGGCATCCCAAAAATTTAGGAGGGCTTGCAAACCCTCCTAAACTTCTATTTACACTCTATCGGGGCAGACACCCCTCCAGATTCTATACTCTTTATTCTTAGAGTTTGGGCAACTTCCACGGTTCGCGGTAATGGGCCTTCGCCAACCGGTTGGCTTCCAAGTGATCGAATGTAGCTGTTTCATTATCCCAGTTCAACGCTGTACCTACCCGACAGGAGATATTTCCCATATGGCTCAGTTTGGCCACTTCCGCACCGATTGCAATGTCGGCATTGGGCAACTGGCGTGAGCGCATGCACTCCAGCATGTTGCCGGCATGGAGATACAATCCTTTTCCTCCACCAGGCTTCTTCGCTACGGCCTCCATTCTAGGGGTATTGGGTTTCCGTTCATCATCGCATGGATAGCAATAGGGGAAATTTCGGCTGTTAACTGCCTGTTCGGGTATCACCTCCCACCCTTGCCGGGTCAGGATAAGCGTGCCGTTCTCACCGAAGAATGCAACCCCTTCACGCAGTCCAAACAAGCCGTTTCCAATACCACAGGCGTGATCCCAGATGATGTTGAAGTCGGGGTACCTGTAGGTTACCATAAGGGTGTCGGGAGTCTCCATTGCATCGTCGGGATAGCCAAATTTTCCTCCAGCGCCAAAGAGAGATGCCGGTAAACCAGCATTCATCCCTTTCATTGCATAGTCCAGAAGGTGTACGCCCCAGTCGGCCATCAATCCCCCCGCATAATCCCAGAAAAAACGGAAATTATAGTGGAACCTGTTTTGATTGAAAGTTCTCTTCGGTGCAGGACCCAGCCACATGTCGTAATCCACTCCCGCAGGAGGAGTCGAGTCGGCCACAACCGGCAATGTCCATTTGCTGGTCTGGTATGCCCACACCTTGACTGTTCTCACACGCCCCAGATTTCCGCTCTGGACATATGCTGCTGCCTCGTCCCAGTGGGGGTCGCTCCGCTGCCACTGTCCCACCTGCACAATCCGGTTATATTTCCGGGCAGCACGCACCATCAGGTCGCACTCTTCAATAGTATTGGCAAGCGGTTTTTCCACATAAACATCTTTCCCGGCCTCACAGGCAGCCACCAACTGAAGGCAGTGCCAGTGATCCGGCGTGCCGATAATTACCATATCGACATCCTTGTTGTCGATTACCCGCCGCCAATCCTTTACCAGCTGAGGCGGCTTCTTCCCGGTCATCTGCTCTAGATCGGCAGCACGCTGATAGAGCCATTGATCGTCAATATCGCATAAAGCTATACATTCCGTACCGGGATATTGCAAGAAAGTTTTCAGGTTTGACCATCCCTGATTCCTGCAACCGATGAGCCCGATCTTGATCTTATTTCCGGGAGCCGACTCTCCATAAACGGAAGAGAAAGATCTCCCCATCATTGGCGTCAGACCTAAGCCGGCAGCCGTAATGGCCGAACTCTTCAGAAAATTTCGTCGATCCATGATATTGTTATTCAAGTTCTTTAATCTTAATGTTCTGGAACCACACCTCATCGCCGTGATCCTGAAGCAAGATCAGTCCCTCTTCCGCATTTCCGAAGTTGGGCCAGTCTTTGTACTTGCTGTATGCAACCAATGCATTCCACATCTGGTTGTTACGTTCGTATTCAATGATTTTTACTCCGTTCAGCCAATGCTCAACATGGTTTCCTTTCACCACCACCATTGCCGTATTGAAAAAGCCAGAACGGAAAGGCTTGTTTGCCGGTGCCGGAATCAGATCGTAAAGCGAGCCGAGAGTGCGGTTCCCGGCAACACCCAATTTGGCATCTGGATGTCTTTTGTCGTCCAAGATCTGAAATTCGCATCCGATAGCTGAGCCAGCGCCTTTATTCAGGTTGGTATCAACAAAATACTTGATACCGCTGTTGGCACCCTCTGTAATCCTGAAATCAACTTTCAGGATAAAGTTTTTGTATGGACGGGTAGTGACGATGTCACCGCCGTTGGTAGACTCGCCGCCTCCGCTTTTGTGTACCTTAAGGATTCCGTCTTTGATTGACCAGCCCTTAGAGGGGAAAGCATCGAGTTTGGCTCCACGCCATCCGTTGGTTGTCTTTCCATCCCATAACAGTTTCCATCCTTCACGTGCCTCCCTTTCGGAAATGGTGTTGGCAATGGCATTAACCTGTTCTATTTCATCGCTGTTTTCAGGCATACGGAACTTATCGAGATCCTGGGTCAATATCCGGATGTTTCTCCAGGAAACCGTCTTGCCCTCTAGCTCCTTATTATTAATCGAATGTACCTGCAGAGCTATAAAGCCCGATTTGGTAACGTCATCCAACAGGTCGGCACAGGGAACACCGTTCACCCAAGTACGGATGGAGTTTCCAATCGCTTCAATTCGGGCCTTGTTCCATTGGTTTGGCTTAAATGCATTTTGTCCGGCCGGATTATAGGTTAACGGATAGAGCCATCCGCGACGAGCTTCGTCATAAATACCGCCCGTCCATGCCCTGCTCGACGGATCAATCTCGAACTGGTAGCCATGAACACGTCCATTGTTGTACTCCTTCAGGCTGTTGCTTCTGAACTGAACACCAGAATTCAAGCCATCATCCACTTTAAAGTCGAACTCCAGGATAAAATCATCATACATCTTGTTGGTTGCCAAGAAAGTATTCGGCGTTCCAACTTTTGAGATACCGATAATGGTCTTATCCTGCACCTTATATTCGGCCGTTCCGTTGAGTTTGGTCCAGCCCCTCAGGTTTTTCCCATTGAAAAGGTCCTGCCATTTGGCTTCCTGAGCCGAGGCAGCCACAACAAAAAGTGTTGCGATCAAAACAAGAATATTTCTTTTCATACGATTATTTTTTCGAGGTACTTATCTCCTTGATGATTAACAGAAAATTTTATGACTGACTTAGATCTCATAAAAATGTTCCCACCCTTTTCGGGGGGGAGTCCCTACCAGGTATGCGTCGGCAAACGGATCATTTATCACCCGTTTTGTCTCCCGGTCAAAAACGATCTTCCGGTTCAACCGTTGTGCAGCCACACCCAGGCAGAAGACCTGGCTAAGCGGACCGGCTATCTCGAAAGGCGAACGGGTCTTCTCCAATCCCTGGCAGGCCAGCAGGAAGTTGGCAAAATGGTTCGACGGGCTTTTCGGGACTTCGGGAAGTTTTTTCTCCATCTCCTTGGCTTTCTCATCGGGGATGATACTGAGTGTGCTCCCATGCGATCCACCCTTAAATATCAGCTCCTTGCTGTAAATCTCTTTTCCGGGATTCAACTTGGCCGGCTGAATCTTTCCTCCTCCGACACTGGGAATATTGGGATCAATCTCGGAAACACCATATCCTTCAGGAACAGCCGGAATATTGTCGAGACCGTCGTACCATGTTATGACAACAGGAGGCATTTTCCCTCTTTTGGGGAATTTGAACTCGATGGTGCTTGACATGGGGTAGAAGAAATCATTGTGTTGGGAGAGTCTGACCGGATTGACCTCTTCCGGCAGGCCCAGATCGAGAAACTCGTGTGCGGTATCGATGATATGCGCGCCCCAGTCGCCCAACGCTCCCATTCCGAAATCGTACCAGCAACGCCACTGTCCTTTGTGGAAATCCTTGTTGTAATCGTGATAGGACTGTGCCGACAACCAGGTATCCCAATCCAGCGTTTCGGGGAGCGGCTCGGCAGCAGGAAATTTCTTGATGTTAGAATCCCATCCGTGCCAGCGGCGAGTACTGTTCATGTGTGCCGTAATAGCTGTGACATCTTTGATGATTCCGGCCTCCTTCCAGGCCTTGAACTGGAAGTAGTTGGCCTCGGAGTGTCCCTGGTTGCCCATCTGGGTGACCACTTTCGGATATTTGCGGGCAGCCTTTATCATCAACTCAACCTCATGGAATGTACGGCCCATAGGTTTCTCCACATAAACATGCTTTCCCTCCTTGATGGATAGCATAACGGCAGGAAAATGGGCGAAGTCAGGCGTCGCAATGGCAACAGCTTCAAACTCATTTCCAATCTTGTCGAACATCTCCCTGAAATCCTTGAAACGCTTTGCGTTCGGAAACTTGGCCATCGCCTTCTGGGTGTGTTCGGCTCCCATATCTACATCACAGAGGGCTACAACGTTTGCCAATCCTGTCTTGTCAAAATCGTTGATGATCTCCCAACCTCTGTTTCCGATCCCGATGTGTGCCAGATTTACTTTCCGGTTTGCACCTACGATACGGCTGTAGCTGGCCGCGTTTGTTTTTGTGTAGATACCGCTTAGTGCTATCCCGGCAGAGGCTAAGGCAGTGCTCTTCAAAAAATCTCTTCTTGTTGTCATAGATTTATAATTATAAAACGGTTTCTCATTAGCAACACCATAGTTTATACAAACAAAAGTAGCTTTTTAAATCTGTTTTTTCAACTTGTTTGCCATATTTTCAGGCAGGTATCAACTAATTTTCGGAGATACGATCCTGCTCCCCTGTTTTAGCTTCCGTGCTACATGGAACCGTCAGTCCTGTTTATTAACAGCAAGACATCCGATTTTCAAGAATCAAAAAGATGAAAAAACCTGTGTACGTCCACAAAAGTAACGGTATGATCACAAAAACACAAAAAATAGACCTTAAACATTGTTAACAAATACAATTTGGCTTCGACAGTTACATTTTGCTCTCAATTTTGCGATTTTCCTGTAAGGATGCAATATTCCACATGAGGAGTTGATGAGTAAGCAAGAGAGAGGTCCAACACCTGCGTTGAACCCCTCTCATTACTCACACCTGTCAAAGGATGTTTTTTCAATTTGCGTCCGGACCTAGTACGGTACCCTCTTTGGGAACAATCAACGGCTCAACGTTATTTTCGGCTCCAGGATAACCGATGTTCTGATTGATGATTCCCTTAATGTTGGTATTGATAGCATTTGCCGGAATAGGCCACAACACGTGATGGACGCTGATTTTATACTCTGCCCATTTGTGTTTCACACCTTTATTGTAGAAATTGCTCTGCTTTACTACCCAATCATAGTAGAAATTTATACCTTCCTGCTTCACATTCGAGTTGGTACCACCTGGACCGGAGAAGTTATCCAGCTTGTAAACCCTTCCTCCAAATACTTCGCAAGGTTTTCCTGTTTTTGCATAGGTGTAGGCAATTCGTGTCAATTCCGACTTACGGTTCTCTTCATAATACAATTCCCTGGCCCTCTCATCCAGGATCGCACCGATATTGATATCACCCGCGGTCAGGGCATCTGCCCCGGCACGTAACCTGACCACGTTCAATGCCTCGGCCGCCTGCATCGGTTGATCCTTCCAGTAATAACACTCTGCCATAAGCAGATAGACCTCAGCCGACCTGTAAACATACCAGGGGGTCTCTCCTCCTGCCCATTGTGTCTGCAACGGGTCAGGCACAAACAGCTTATAATGGGGCCAGGAGAACCAGCACCGGATAGTGTCTTCGACCGACATGGCCACCGGTTTGACCAAATTTTGCCCATACCACGGATTGTTGGAGTTCTTAAGCGCGGGATTGTTGTATTGCAGATCTTCAGGACTTCTCCAGCTGTCGCGATTATATATCCCCCGCAGATCGTTCCTCTCCTTCTCTGTCCAGATCTTGTTGGTATAGTACCAGGTTGGCCGTAGCCGCCCGATCCCTCTTCCATAGCTCTTGTTCAGATCCATCCAGGGATCGGTCTCATCTGGATGGATACTCACGCTCGTCCCGGTCATTCCATCGGGAGTCTTCACATTACCGCTGTTCCAGAAAGGCACGCCGTTGCGCATGGTCTGAATCCTGTCCGATCCATCTACTTCAGGGTAAGCAACCACATACATCAACCCTTCAGTATTGCTCATATCAAACTTCGCTTCAATGCTGTGCAGGTCGTGCATCAGGTTTGTCCTCGGCTTTGTCCTGTTGGACGTAAAGCGTTGCGTCATCAAGGGGTGCTTGGCAACAATCTCATTTCCCACTTCAATAGCCCTGTCAAAATGGCCCAAAGCCATACAAACTTTCATCAACAAAACACCGCATGCCGCCTTGGAAGTTCTTCCACGGTCGACTTTCTCGGGAACCCATTGATAAGCAAATTCGAGATCCGGCAATATCTTTTCAAGAATAGACCAGCGGTCGTATGTGTAAAAATCATATTTGGGGCCGGTAATCTCCCAATCCAGATATGGTATATTCCCAAACTGATGGGTCAGCTTATAATACCTGTAAGCCCTGTGAAAATAGGCCGATCCCAATACCGCGTTTCTTTCAGCCTCGTCCTTATATTCTGCCTGATCGATTCTGGCGATGACGACGTTGGAGTATTTGATGCCTTTATAACCTTCATACCAGTACCACCCTACACGTGTTCTGTCAGTACTGTTCAGCTCTGCATCCGGTAGCAACGAGACATCCAGGTCCATCTGTGGTCCCGCCTTGTCGGTTGTCCCCTCCACGGCCATATCCGAGAGAATGAATTCTGTCAGAATCGGGGAGCCATCTCCAAAAAATTCGTGTCGCATATTACGCTCGCACGTGGTCAATGCCGCGTAGAAACCATCAGCATCCACATAGGTGTTTTCAGGGGTGTAGAACGATAGCGGCTTAGGAGTTAGCCAGCTCTCGTCACATCCGGATATCATTAAAACAAATCCGATCAGAATAATGACATATTGCGTTTTTTCAAATATCTTTCTCATGATTCAGAAAATTTAAAGGGTGAAATTTAAACTAACATTGTAAGTCCGTGGAGCCGGGCTACTATCTTCAGGATCCCAGAAATTCCAATCGGGAGAGAAAACAGCAACGTTTCTCACTGAAAGAGATAAGCGCATGTCCTGAATAAAGACTTTTTGCGACAGGTTCTTCGGAACGTTGTACGACAATGTGATGTTTTCAAACCGGATAAACGACTTCTCCTTGTAAATTGTCCCGATATTCTTGGAGCCAATACGGGCGTAATCATTTATCCTGTTCTCGGCTGTCCAGTATGGTTGTACATATTCCGAGCAACGGTCGGGGAAGTTCGATACATTTGCCGCACGGTTGAACGAGCCGTATTGTCCCCAATATGAATAGAACATGGTCGACAACGAGATGTTCCTGTTAAAAATAAACTCGTTCCTCAAAGTCCACCTGAACCTGGGAGTGGTATAACCCTGGAATATCCTGTCGGCGTCTGTCATCACACCATCACCATTCTGGTCCTTATATTTAAAATCTCCTGGCTGCAATCCATACTTGGCTGCTTCTTCGGCCTCCTCTTTCTGCCATACCCCAATATGCTCATAGCTCCAGATACGATCGGGATCCTGTCCGATAAACCATCTGTTCTTGATATCGTCAGCCTCCTTTTGCCCGATAACGTTTCCATCCTCATCTTTTACATCGATCATGTCACCGTATAGGCTCACGATCTTTCTCCTGTTCAAGGAGAAGTTTGCAGAGGCGTTCCATGCAAACTTTGGAGATTCGATAATATTTGCATTTACAGTAGCCTCAAACCCTCTGTTCTGCAGTTTCCCCAAATTGGCAGCAACACTGTTGTATCCGATGATTTCGGGCAGTGCCCTGTCAACCAGCAGATCATTTGTTGTAGCTACATAACCTTCAAGGGCTCCGCTGATTCGATTGTTCAGGAAAGAGAAATCGAGCCCGACATTCGTGGAAGCAGTCCGTTCCCACTTCAGGTTGGCATTCGACATTCTGTTTACGTAAATCTGCGAAGTGATATAGATATTTCCGTTTTGGTCGATATAGGGGTGTGGACCGGAAACCATATCCGACAAGGCCTCGTATTGACCAATATCCCGGTTACCATTTTCTCCCCACGAGAAACGTAGTTTTCCATAATCGAACCAGCTTGTTATCGGCTGGGCAAACTCCTCCGAAGTGAATGTCCATGCCAATGCTAATGCCGGGAAAACAGCTCGCGGATTTTTCTGACCAAACGCCGAGAAACCGTCGCGCCGAACAGAAGCAGTTACCATATACCTGTCGTGGAGTGAATAGAACAATCTGCCCATCAGCGCATCTCCCGTGCGGTAGGTATCATCACTTTCATTCAGCGGAACCGTTCCGGCCTGCATCCGGTGATAACCCAGAATATCGTTTGGAGAGAATTGAGATGTTGTCATCTTCTGGCTCCAATATTGTCTTTGCTCGGCATTAGCAAGAAAAGTGGCCTCGATGTTATGAATCGTGTTGATCCTCTTTTTCCATCTCAACACGTTATCCACCTGCCAGGAGTAGATCTTATGTGTGAGCCGTTCCGCTTTCCCGCCATTTGCAGCCCAGATAAAATTCTTGGACGACTCGTGGTTATAGTACTCTCTCCACTCATAATATGGAATGAAGTTGAACTGGTATTCAATGTCGAAAGGTAAATTCAGAATGGCATACATGTTCGCATTGAGCGTATTGTACCAATCTTTCCTGTCCCGGTATAGATTATCGAAGAAGGGGTTAACAGGAGTCGCATCCGTTGTTGGATACCTCCAGAGAAACTCATCCACATCCGTGTTTCCAATTTCGTCCGCTCCGTAGGGCGATATGCGTACCATCTGCTCCCAGTCGGCTTGCAGATAACCTTCGTTCCTGGACGAAAATCCTGAATTTAAACCTATCTTGAGGAAAGAAGTTATCTTCGACTCCAGATTGAGTCTCGTTCTGAAAGTAGAGAACCGGTTTCCAACAATGATACCCTCACGATCCGAATAACCGATGGACCAGTAATAAGATCCATCATCAGTCTTGTTGGAGATCGATGCCTGATAATCCTGCTGCAAACCCAAATGAAATACCTTCTTGGCCCAATCTGTTGTCCTGTTAAGAATAAAATTTTCTATTTCAGGCGTTTTCAGTTCGAGGCGCGACGCCCAGGTTCTCAACAGATCCTCTTCCGTAAATGTTTCAACCGGAGTTTGCTTGTCGTAGTTATACCAATCCAGCTGACTCACATTTTGTAGATTACGGGGATCCTCAAAGATCTCGGGGTACTGTTCCAGATAGGCATCGGAGTTCTTGCCAATCTCGTACGCTCTTCTGTATTGCATGAAACCATCGGCATCCAGCAGCTTTGGCTGATTCGCCGACTGGACTACCCCGACAGAGGTGTTGAAAGAGACGATCGGCTTGCCCGCGCGACCACCTTTCTGGGTGAGAATAACCACTACCCCGCTTGCAGCTTTCGCACCGTATACGGCGGCAGAGCTCGCATCTTTCAATATATCTATCGATGCAACGTCCATCGGGTTGATATCTGTTAAGGCTCCCTCATAAATCACCCCATCAAGAACAATCAGGGGTTCGGCTCCGGCTTTCAGCGTGTTTCTCCCACGAATTTGCAATCCGGCATCACCCTTTGCATTATTGGCGAAGCCAATATTCAGCCCTGCCGAATTTCCTCTTAGCAGGTCCTGAATGGAACGGGGCACCTCTGCTTTGAGATTTTCCGCCTTGATGGTTGAAATAGCACCTGTAAGGTCTTTCTGTCTCATGGTTCCGTATCCAACAACCACTATTTCATCGAGAAAACTAGTCTCCTCTTCCAATACGATATTGATGACGCTCCTGTTTCTCACCTCAACGGTCTGAGTTTTGAAACCAATGTAGGAGACATTTAATACCGGATTAGAAGTGGTTAACCTCAACATGTAATTTCCATCCGAATCGGTAACAGTTCCGTTTGTTGTTCCTCCCTCAACCACGTTCACTCCAATGAGTGATTCACCGTTACCATCCGATATTCGTCCACTCACCGTTTTACCGGCCTGTTGGATATGGCTCACCGCATCTCCCTGAATTTCCATAGAGAAGGAAAAGAGGGGATAGCTGAAAAGCAATATCAAAACAAGAGTCGCAATTCTCAATTTGTTGTTTTTCGTACCGACCTGGGTAACTGAAGAAAACCATTCATTTCTCACATTCATATCAGTAAAATTAAAAATGATTATATGCAATTCATTCGCATTAGATTAATTGACAATTATCTATTTCTGGCCATTTCAAGCGATTGGGTGGTAATGTAATACTTGGCAATGGTATTGGATATTTCCCATTCGGGCATATCGCGGTTGACCAGATATCCAAAAAATTTCTGTGCTACGTAACCGAAGTAATCCTCGTGGCCTTTCCTTGATTCGACGGGCACTTCAATTCTATACCTGCTGTCCGAAACACGCTTTGCAGATATGTACGGATAGCTCCTTTGCAATTGCTTAACGGTTCCGGCTATTGACCGGTCAAACTCCTCACTTGTGACCGACGGCTCCTTCTCGACATACAACTGTTTGACATACTTCTCTTCCTGGTTCTGTACAATCTCAATGGTGGCTTTTGTTCCTTTAATGACAGCGCTATAGGTGTCGCCTCCCCCCTTGGGGGCTTCGTAGTTCCAGAGCGCACAAACCTCAATATTCTTCCCTTTTACCTGGTAATTGAACTTGCCATTCCCGTAAACCTCCAGAAGAGAGCGGTTGAGATATTTGCCAAGAAAATTGGGAAAAGCATCCAGTCCAGTTGACCTGCAGAACTGATCCAATGTCAACGTTGTTGGCCAGTGGCTTGCAGAGAGAAGTTTCACATCTTGCCGATAATCGATCACCTCATCGGGAAAACATTGCCAATTGATTAGATCGACCATATGGGTGGCAACGTCCACAATTGCCTCACCCTGCTGCTCTACATCGTAAAACCAGGCGGGACGCACCAATACACTCCCCGAAACCTCCTTGTAATAGTGGTGAACGCTCTCCATCTTCACGGAGGGAGATTCCGGTGTACCCTCCTGCAGTTCACCGAACAGTTCAACGTTGTTCACCAGCTCGCGGGTAAGCGTGTTCAGGATATCGTACCGTTCGGTCATCACGTCGTACAGATAAACGTTCCGTGTACGTGCACTGTCATAGGCAGATTCAAGCAACCGGAAGTTTTCGCTATTAATGGCCATAGGCTTGTCTGAAAGCACATCGTAGCCTGCGTTGATGGATTGATAGATATAATCGGTCTTTTTCAGATTATTTCCGGCAAGGATGACAACATTGCCTCTCCTCTCCTTTATCATCTTTTCGAGATAATCCTTGCCTGAATAGACAATTCCGATCCAGGCTGTAGGATTTTCCGATCGACTGTTATACCCCTCGATACTGGCCAGGTACTGATCGAGTTCACTCCCTCCTGGAGCATAGACAAATACCGTGTCGTTCACCTGTTTCTGGGGAAATTTCTGCAACAGGCTGGCGTGAAAATGTCCGGGATCGAGTACTACCAGCTTGATTTCACCCTCTTTTCCTGTAAATATCCCGGGAGCCGGCTCCTTTCTATCTTGTTGCATTTTGCAAGAAAAAAAGAAAAGAGAACCAGCCAGTAACAATAAACAATAAATTATCCTTTTCATTCTCTCTCATCTCTTATTGGCTAAACTTTTATATAATCGGTACCGTAGGGAGAACGTTGCGGCCGTTTCAACATGGAGTTGGCCACTTCACTATTCCTGAACCTCTCCTTTTTGGGATCCCACTCCAGTCTGCCGGGTATTTTCATCGCAATATGGCTGATCAGACAGATGGTGCAGGCCCGGTGCCCTATCTCGATCGGGGAGATCGGTTCCTTTCTGGACTTGATGCAATCGAGCCAGTTGCCGTGATGATTATCGCTTACATAGAGATGGATCTCATCCTCCTTGATCTCCGAGGTAAGGATCTTCGGATCGCTTGCATCCAATGCTTTGGCGTTGTTGCTCTGCGCTACCGGATCGCTTGAGGATGCCACGTAGTTACCGCGCGAGACGAATATCCAGCCTTCACTACCTTCATACCGTATACCGTTCGGATATCCGCCACTGGTATACATGGTAATTCCGTTTTCATACTCCGCTTTCACCATAAAATCGCCATGGACATCCCACAGGCCTGATTTTGGAAATTCCGCCACCGCTTCAACCGATATGGGTCCGGTATATTCCGTATCCATGCCCCATGCTGCCGATTCAAAGTGATGTTGTCCCCATCCGGTGATCATTCCCGAACCGAACTGCTCACATCTCAACCACCCGGGGCGACCGTAACCCTCCTGCGGATGGACGCGCATTTCCGTATAATATACCTCCGGTGTAGAGCCCAGCCACATATCGTAGTTGAGATTCTTGGGAATCGGCATCTCTGCGGCTTCGGGGCCAGAGGGATCTCCCGGCAGACCGATCTTCACGGTGTGCAGCTTGCCAATTCTGCCATTCCTGACCAATTCTGCGGCAATCCTGAATTGAGGGGAAGAGCGTTGCTGCGTACCTACCTGCAGGATCACTCCCTGTTTTCTGACAAGATCACTTAAGAACCTTCCTTCAGCCACTGTAAGCGAAGTGGGTTTCTGCAGATAGATGTCTTTTTTTGCCAGGGCGGCCCTGGCTGCCGGTTCTGCATGCCAATGGTCCGGAGTGCTGATGATTACCGCATCGATATCTTTGTTCAGAAGCATCTCCCGGTAATCATCATACATGATGGCATTGGAATAGTTGCTGTTGCCCGTCTTCTTCGCATAGTAATTATCGATGTAGTTCTTCCCGTCATAGAGCCGTTTTTTATCTACATCACACACTGCAATAAACTGCGCCTGGTCATACACTATGGTCTCGGCCATATCATGATCGCGTGCAATTCTACCGAACCCGATCTGCCCGATATGGATCCTGTTGCTCGGTGCATTTTTGCCAAACACCGAAGCTGGAACAATAGTAGGTATAACCACTGTTCCGACTGCTGAGGCAGCTGCTTTCTTGATAAACATCCTTCTTTTCATCTGATTTCTGGTTATTCTGATTTATACTTTTCAAATTCTTGTGCGATATTGGCCTCCAGGTGATTCCCCGAGTGAACCAATACCCGGTATCTGAGCCTGATCTGATCTCCCTTTTTAAACGACATATGCTTATCGTTTTCCGGCCAGTACATGGGCGTGGGTGAGAAGAATCCGTAATCGCGGGTGAACCACGGTGATGGATACCAATCATTCGATGGATGCTGCATAATAGCAATCCCCTCTGTCTTGCCTTGTCTTTTACCATGACAATCCATCCAGGGTGATCTCTTTCCAAAGGTATCCTTCTCGCCTCTATCTCCCTCGGCATTCACCATCACTCCTCCGTTGATTACTGCCAGATCGGGATCGACTCTTCCACTAAAGAGCGAATGGTTCGTCTTCTCGATCACCACATCCATAAGCATCTCCATGGTCACATCGAAATCTATCCGGAATTTGTCGGCAGACGGGGCTGAAACGGTAATGAGCCGCTTATCCCTGATGGGGGCATCTGCACCCGGACGTCTCCAGATGCATTCATTCTCGATAACCACTCTCTCTCCTCCAGATTCAAGTATATCAGCCCTTAGTGAAATGATCTGCCCCCTTTCCAGACCCTCTTGCCAATAGTTTCCTCCATTTACCCGGTCGCAACCAAAGAAAAGTGAACTGTGATGGGGATAATTGGCATTGCGCATGGACGTGACCGATCCATTCGATGGACCGTTTACCGGAAAAAAGAATGGATATTTCTCAGACTCCGACAAAATATAGGTGGTAAAAAGGTTTCCGTTGATACTGATTTCAATCCTGTCTCCCCTTTTTTCTGCTGTCACCTTGGTTTGTGAAAAAACCACGGGATGAAAAAGGAGCGCTAGAATGACAATGAGATTTTTTTTCATTTTCATTGATATTTAATTGATTCGACTTTAATTTGCGGCATTTCCGAAAAACTGTTCCAGTACATTTCTGCCGTACGGGGATCAATTTTTCCGTCGAATACGATCATCCGGTACTTTAAAGCATAATCGGAGCCTCTCTTCAACTCCCAAGATTTGTGCCGGATTGGCGTGAATTCGAAAAAGAGATCACCACGTCCCCCATTGCCATCCAGCGGCCAGACGCGCATCGGCTCCGGATGTGCACGGTTTGCAGGATGACTCAGGAACAGGATGCCCGATCTGCCCTCCCGGCTCTCCGATTCACCCTCCACAATACACCATCGGGCACTGCTGCCGTCGGCATCAGCACGGCTTCTTCCTTCCGAAGTCAGGACCGTGCAGTTCTCTCTATTCCACCTCTCGGTTGCCCTGAAGCCAATCCCCCCACCGTAACGGTAGGCATCGAACAGGATACCATTTTCCAGCGGAGTATTCAGCGAGGTGGTATAATCGATTACCCACACCCCCCTGCTGTTGTTCCAAACCCTGACATCCAATATCTCGTTGATCGCGATCTGGTCGCAACCCTTCCCTCCAAAATCTATATGTTGCTGCAATGCCTTGAATCCTGCAAAGACATCGCCGGAAACTTCCGACAGGAATCCGGCAAACCTGACGGTTCCCTCTCCATCGGCCAGGTTCCAGAAATCGACCTTCCTCTCGCCGATATGGGTCAGGGTCCAGGGCCCCCATATACCGTAATGATGATAATGATCGGGAGGTTGCACGCGAGACAGCATCTCTCCCTGTGGCGACCATACAGGGTGTATGAATCCCGAACGTTCGAATAGGGGGTTCACCCCTTCCGGCGGATACATCGTGCGGAATCTATAACTCAATACTGGTTTGTCATCGGTATAGAGTGTCAGGTTTCCATCCGACGACTTCGTGCTCATACTTGCGGATCTCTTCTTTGCCAAACCTCCACTTCTTCTCTTAATGACAAATCTCCGTGTTCTATTTTTTTGAGTGAAACCCTCCAGGATAAACCAGAGATGTGCTGTATGCCCCGCTTCCACCTGGCATGCTACAGGTTTTTCTGCAGAATTGACAATCTCAAACAGCTCCAACTGCACACTGTCCATATTATAGTTGACTTGTTGCAGGGGAAATGAGACTGGAACATCCAGATAATCCCTGTTCGCCTTCAAGGAGAAAGTGATCAACTCCTGGGCGAACAACGGGAAGGAGATCAGTAAAGCAACTATTCCAAATACTCTTTTCATCATCTCTTATATTTAGTAAATACCTGTTTATACCCCGCTATAAATACTAAACCCACCATCTACAGGCAGAACGACACCGGTAATAAAACTTGCCGCATCCGAGCAGAGGAACTGTACGGCTCCATTCAACTCGGTAATCTTTCCGAACCGTTTCATGGGCGTTCTTGCCAACACTTTCTTGCTCCGCTCGGTAAGAGATCCGTCATCATTCAACAACACATTTCTGTTCTGTTTCCCGATAAAGAAACCTGGCGCAATCGCATTGACCCTGATCTTGTCGCTGAATTTCAACGCCATCTCCATGGCAAGCCATCGCGTAAAATTGTCAACAGCCGCTTTTGCTGCCGAGTAGCCGGGAACACGGGTGATGGCCGTAAGGGCCGCCATCGACGAAATATTGATGATGCAACCGCTCTTCCGGCGCCCCATGATCTCCCCGAAAACAAATGAAGGATAGATCGTGCCGCTCAGGTTCAAATCCAATACTTCATCCCACAAGTTGAGATCCATGTCGAAAAACGACTGCTGGTCGGTCAGCGTGGCTCCTTTCACATTTCCTCCTGCGCAGTTGACCAGAATATCTATTCCGCCCCACTTCTCAAGGATATCCTGCCTGACCGTCTCAAGCCGTCCAATATCTAGAACATCACAGGCATATCCCGATACACTCTCTTTCCCGAAGGTTTCCTGGAAAACTCCGCTCTTCTCCTCTACATTCGACTCATTCCGGGCAATGATCGCCACCTTGACTCCAGCTGCAAGGAGTGATTCGGCGATGGAGCCACCCAGCACTCCAGTTCCCCCGGTTACAATAGCCACTTTTCCCGATAAATCAAAAATTGTGCTTCTCATTTACTTCTATTACTATTTGTATACTCTCTCATTCCCCTTTCCACGCCTGCTATCAGGCCGGAGATCTCTGCCAATCCTTTCAGTCGCCCGATCAACGGATAGCCGGGATTGGACTCCCTTGAAAAATCGCTCAGGATCTTCTTGCCATGATCCACCCGCATTGGCAGGCGGAGATCGCTCCTGTCCGCTTTCTGTCTGGTATGCAATTCATTCAAAAGCAATCTTACCACTTCGTACATATCGACTGAACCATCGATATGACCCGATTCAAAGAAAGATCCCTCATTCAGGAACTGAATATTTCTCAGGTGTACAAAATGGATCCTCTCCGAAAATCGTTTCACAAATTCAACAGGATCGTTGCCAAATCTGGAAGCAAGTGATCCGGTACAGAGCGTAAATCCGTTCGCAACTGAAGCGGCTTGCGAGAAGATCCATTCGAAATCCTCGATGGAACCGGCCATCCGGGGTAAACCCAATAATGGGAAGGCCGGATCGTCGGGATGAATGCACAATCTTATCCCATATTGCTCGGCGACAGGAACCACCTCTTTTATAAAGATCGAAAAATGGTTCCTCAACACTGCTTTGTCAATCGCACTGTATCTATTCAGTGCCCGGGTGAAAAGGGAGATGTAATCCTCGCTGTCGGTAACAGCACTGTTGACGAACCCTTGAGTGTAGACGATGATATTGTAGGCAAGTTTCTCCTTTTCATCATCATTCATCTGTCCGTACCTCTCTTTCGCCCTCGATAAGATCTCCGAAGAGTAATCCCTCTCCGCACCGGCCCGCTTCAGGATATATATGTCAAAAAGTGCAAACGTTATCAGATCGAACAGCATGGTCTCACTCCCATCCCGGTCTCTATATTGCAGATCGGTCCTTACCCAGTCGAGTACCGGCATGAAGTTGTAGCAGACTGTATCTATCCCGCATTTACTGAGATTTATCAGGGATCTCTTATAATTTTCGATGTGCTCACTGCTTTTTACGGAATTGAGTTTGATCTCTTCAGATACAGGAAGGCTTTCCACAACACTCCATCTCAAACCCTCCTTTCCGATTTCATCCTGGACCCTTTTTATCTCGGCAACCTCCCAAATCTCACCGGGCTTCAGGTGATGTAATGAAGTAACAATCCCTTCAACACCAATCTGCTTCAACTCACGTAGAGTAACGGTATCGTTGAAGCCAAACCATCTCCATGTTTTCTCTATAGGCATTTTGAAATAATGATTACCAAACATTAAATTATGTTACAAACAAAGAGAATAAAATAGTTAAAGGCAAATAGTAAATTTGCAACAGAATATACTATATTTGCAATTCCGAGCTAAATCAAAAAACAGTGCCATGACCAAATTGATGCATGAACAACTCACATTCAGCACCGGCTCACCGGTCAAGATTAAATGGTGCGATTACGACAACTTCAAGTACCCGTTGCACTACCATGCCGAATATGAAATAATATATATAATAAGGAGTTGCGGCAAACGGTACGTTGGAAACAGCATTGAACCCTATTCGGAAGGCGACCTGGTATTACTGGGCAGCTCCCTCCCTCACATGTACAAGAGTGCTCCCGAATATTATCGGAACAATCCCTCATTACGGGTTAAGGCAATTGTACTTCAGTTCGCTAAAAATTTTTTCTCTTCCGCCATTGAAAACTATCCGGAGTTTCACAATATAAAAACATTGCTCGAGGAGTCGCAGTATGGTATCTGCTTTAAAAGTAGCAAAGAGACTGATCAGATCAAAAAGAGCTTAAAAAAAGCGCTCAATCTGAAGAAAATTGACCTGTTGATTGAGTGTATCAGGATATTATCACTGATGGGCGAAACAGGTGACAAGGAGTTGCTCAATGAAGATTATTATGAAAACAGCTTTAGCGATCAATTCAATGATCCACGGATCATGAAGGTGCTCACCTTTATCAACAAACACTATTCACAACCGATTGATCTGGACGCTGTTGTTGATCAGGCCGGCATGAACAAATCGGCATTTTGCCGGCTTTTCAAGGAAAAGACAAGCAAATCGTGTATTGCATATATCAACGAGTTGAAGGTTGCCTACGCCTGCAAACTGTTGCGTGAAGGGAGACTGTCAATCTCCCAGATCAGTTATGAGGTAGGGTTTAACAATATCTCGAATTTTAACAGGCAATTCAAGAAGATTACAACCTTCACGCCATCGGAATACCTATTGGAATTCAGAAAGGCGAGATAGGCCTTCAATACTCAAACCGGTCCCGATGTGCCCACAAACCCAAAGCGGGACTCGAAATATAATAGAGCTCTTCGCCGTCAGGCAAGATATTGTATCCCTCTTTCAATTGCGGGAAATTGTACCTTTGCATCGTCTCATCGATATCACCCCATTGAAAGCCGACACTTTCGATCTCCTCCTTTGTGAGGTTTCCAGGCCCCTTACCCGGACAGTAGGTAATGGAAAAGCGACCTTCGGACGAACCATGAATCAGGTGAGCCGCTGCACCAAGATTTTCCTGCAACTCCACGTTTGCCTCCACCGCCTTCAGCGTTCTTGGTGTTCCGAAATAGCCGTACTTGCGGATCAGCCTGTCGATCTCCTTATCTTCGCCGAACTCTTTCAATGCCGGAGCCAACACGATAAGCTCTCCACCATCGGCAATAGCCATGCGGGTCCTGTAGATCGACTTGTTCCCTAGCCAGGTACTCTTGAACTCGGTGGGATCCAGCCAGACCAACACCTTCTTTAGCGGCTTCTCAACCATCTGGAAATTCACTTCGAGTGAGAGTTTGGCCGCCAGGTCAAAAACGGAGAAATCGTCCCCCACGAACAATCCGTAGGTCTGTTGTTCTCCTTCTCCGTTCACGCCGACTACGGTGAGCACATAGACAATCGGCAGATGGGCGGCATAATTTTCCGAGGCGTAGTTGAAGAGTTTCCGGACTGGGGTGTCTGCCCGTCCCATCATCCGCTCCATGCCGTAAACGGCACCAATGTAGTGGCTTTTATTGATCGCTTCTGCTCCTCCCGTTCCCACAAAAATATTCTTGTTGTAGTTGGCCATTCCCACCACCTCATGCGGGACCACCTGGCCGATGGAGAGGATCAGGTCGAAATTTCCCTCAACCAGCAGTTTGTTGACCTGGACAGGCCAATCGAAGTGCACCTTATACTCTGAAACCTCCTCCACGATTTCGGCAGAAACCCGGCCAAGTGTTACCACATCGTTTCGCCAATCGTGATCACGGAAAAGACTGGCCGGAGTCTTTCCGAACATGTGTGCAATCTGGGCATCACTCATTGGGGTATGTGTCCCCAGCGCCGGAAGAATATCGGTCAACCTGTCGCCGTAATATTCCCAGCTTATCTCGGTCAGTTCCCCGGCACGGCTAGGCAGCCGGGTATAATCTGGCGGAATCACCAATACCTTATGCTTTTCGCCTAATTTGGCAAAAGCCTCGCAAAGACCGGATTCCAGGTCTTTTCGAGACAGTTTATGTTGAGCGGATCCGCTTTGGAAATAGATCATCTTTCCGGTTTTATATACTACACCTGGTAAGTAGTTGAGGCGGTGCTTCCTCCACGTCCGGTCCAGTCGGTATGGAAAAATTGTCCCCGTGGTTTGTCTACCCGTTCATACTGATGTGCGCCAAAGTAGTCGCGCTGTGCCTGCAACAGGTTGGCCGGCAATCTGTCGTTACGGAACCCGTCGAAATAGCTCAACGCCGAAGTGAGCGCCGGAACAGGAATCCCGTTTTCGATAGCTGTAGCACAGACTCTTCGCCAACTCTCCTGAACCGATTCGATGCTCTCTTTAAAGAAGGGGTCGAGCAGCAGATTTTCCAGTCCGGGATTCTTGTCGAATGCTTTCTTGATATCACCCAGAAATACCGAACGGATAATGCATCCGCCACGCCACATCAGCGCAATTCCTCCATAGTTGAGATTCCATTTGTACTCCTTGGCAGCCTCCATCATCAGGTCATATCCCTGAGCGTACGAAATGATCTTCGCTCCGTAGAGAGCCTGTTCCAGGTCACCGATGAACTGCTGCTTATCTCCCTTGAATGCCGGCTTCTTGCCTGCGATTACTCCCGAAGCCTTTACCCGAAGCTCTTTCTGGGCCGAAAGACAGCGCGAGAAGACAGATTCGCCGATAAGTGTAAGCGGAATACCCAAGTCGAGTGCCGATACGGCCGTCCATTTTCCGGTACCTTTCTGTCCCGCTGTATCGAGAATCTTTTCAACCAAGGGGCTTCCATCCTCGTCTTTATATGCCAGAATATCTGCCGTAATCTCGATCAGATAGGAGTCGAGCCTTCCAGATTTCCACTTTTTAAACACCTCGTGCTGTTCAAAGGCATCCATTCCTAACAACTCTTTCATCAAGTGATATGCCTCGTTGATGATCTGCATGTCACCGTATTCGATACCGTTGTGCACCATCTTTACAAAATGTCCGGCACCGTTCTCGCCTACCCAGTCACAACACGGAGATCCATCCTCAACCTTTGCGGCAACAGCCTGAAAGATCTCTTTCACGTAAGGCCATGCTTCAGGCGATCCGCCAGGCATCATCGAAGGCCCGAGCAGTGCTCCCTCTTCACCACCGGAGACGCCGGTACCGATATAGAGTAGTCCCTTCTCTTCCACCAGCTTTGTACGGCGGATCGTATCGGGGAAATGGCTGTTCCCACCATCGATAATTATGTCTCCTGGCTCAAGCAGCGGTATGAGCTGTTCGATGAAATCATCCACCGGCTGTCCTGCTTTTACAAGCATCATTACCTTACGCGGGCGTTCCAGCGAGGTTACCAACTCTTCCAGTGAGTGTGCTCCAATGAAGTTTTTCCCTTTGCCTCTCCCATTGACAAAATTATCAACCTTTTCAACCGTCCGGTTATACACGGCTACCGTATAACCCTTGCTCTCCATGTTCAGGACGAGGTTTTCGCCCATTACGGCAAGACCGATCAGTCCGATATCTGCTTTACTTTTCATATAATGTTCTTGATTGGTTCTATTATCGTTTTACCCTCGCATTTCCTTTCCAGATGCTCCAGATCATCTCTTCATCAGCTGGCTGTGCATAATCGGTAAGGAAGGTAGTGGCCAACGCGCCACTGGCCCAGGCGAACTGGATCCATTTTTCGGAAGGCATCCCCTTTAGTATGCTATAGAGCAAACCTCCCACAAAACCGTCGCCACCTCCAATCCGGTCGATAACGTTGATCTTGCGTAACGGAGCAACATGCCAGTTCTCATTCTCATAAACAATTGCCCCCCAAAGATGTTCATTGGCACTTACCACTTCACGGAGCGTATTTGCAAACACCGATACCTGCGGAAATGCTTTTCTGGCGTTGAGAATCATCCCCTTGAAAGCGTCGATGGCATCTTCAATGTTCTCACCTCCCGCTTTCGGTCCCTGCACGTCAAGACAGAGCTGGAAATCTTCCTCGTTACCGATCAGGATATCTGAAAGTGAAGCTATCTCGGCAAATGCCTCCCTCAGCTCCTTTTCCCTGCCTTTCCAGAAAGTTGCCCTGTAATTCAGATCGAAAGAGATGAGCGTACCCTGCTTTTTGGCGTACCGTGCAAGTTCAAGACAGAAGTTGCTGGTCTCGGGCGACAGGGCGGCAATCAAGCCCGACAGATGGAGAATCTGAACGCCCTCCTTCACGAAGATCCTCTCCAGGTCAAAATCTTTCACATTTAACGTTTTCCCCACCTCACCGGCTCTGTCATTCTGTACGCGTGGTCCTCTCAATCCAAAACCGCTATCTGCAATATTGAACTGATGACGGTATCCCCAGGGATCTCCCTGCGGAACCTCCACTCCTTCGTAATCGATATTTCTTGCTCTCAGGTCGGATTTGATAAAAGCTGCAATCGGACTATCTTTCACAAAGGTTGTCAACACCTTTACCGGAAGGCCCAATGACGATGAAATGGTTGCCACATTTGTTTCGGCACTTGTTGCGTGCATTTCGAAAAGTTTGCTGCTGTGCACCGGCTGGGAATTTACCGGCGTAATTCTGACTCCCATGCTGGAAGCGACGATCAATGAGTATTTACAATCCTTTCTGAGTTGAAGCATGATGAAAAAAAATTAAAATAATGATTGCTGTTCGGGTATTTGAATCTCTTAAATGCTGAAGGCATCAAAACCGCCATCCACGATAGCCACAGTACCGGTCACGAACCTGGAAGCATCACTCACCAGGTAGTGTAACGTGCCCAGCAGGTCTTCCGGATTTCCGAAACGCTTGAACGGAGTGTGGGCAATGATGCTGTTCCCCCTGTCGGAGTATGTTCCGTCGGGATTGGTCAGCAAGGTCCTGTTTTGTTCGGTGATAAAGAAACCGGGGCAAAGCGCGTTTACACGAAAATCCTCGCCAAACTTCAACGCCAGCTCCCCTGCCATATATTTAGTGAAATTTGTGACAGCCGCTTTTGCCGCACCATATCCGGCAACACGCGTGAGCGGACGCAACGCCGAAGCCGAAGATATATTGACAATATTACCTCTCTTCTCTCTCACCATGTACCCTGCAAAAACAATTGTAGGAATAACAGTACCCATCAGGTTGAGATCCACCACCTGACGAAAATCGTCCATCTTCAGGTCGAAGATCGTGTTTTGTGGCCCGATGGTTGCCCCGGGCATGTTTCCCCCTGCCCCATTGATCAGCACATCAATTTTTCCGTACCTGCTTATGATCTCCTCCGCGTTTTGTTTCAAAACCGTCTCGTCGGTCACATCGGTCTGAAGGAACAGGGCCTCCCCTCCTTTTGATTTGACGCGTTCAATCAACACATTCCCCTTCTCCTTATTCCTTGCCAATACAGCCACTTTTGCCCCATGAGAAGCAAGATACTCCACCATGGAGGCGCCTAAAACACCAGTACCTCCGGTGATGACAATTACTTTGCCTTGAATGTTGAATAGTTCGTACATGATTATTTTGTTTAATGATTGAATTGAGGTCAATTTGTGCACGTGCACAAAGTTAAAACTATCTTTGGAGACCTACAAACAATATCTGCTATTTAATGTTTAAAAAAAGTCAAAATAGGCCGTTGAATAGAACGTTGCCCACCGCCAACTTCTGCAAAGTTGTTGGTGGGCGGTTTGCTGCTGGACCGGGCTGCAGAGAGATCAGATCCCGGCATCGTTCTCATCCCCTTAGAAATTTGGTCAGTAGGGATTATATCTGATGTAGAACTTTCCCCCCGGAGGTTGGAGATGCCCCCTGCTCAACAGATAGCTCTGCTGACTTTGCGGACCCAGCTCCCTTGCTTGCTGAAATTTGGTTCCAACGGGACTGATGGCATTCAATACCGACAACTGACCATCGGGAAAGATCCCCAGCGTGTTATCGTTGTTTCTCCTTTGCGGGTTATCGGGAGTAAACAGGTGGAGAAAAAGATGATCCGAAGCGATGACAAATTTTACTACTCCTTCATGGGTAAAAAGGTCTGCCGCATAGACATTGGAGTGGAAACCCTTGAATTCGGGATAGATCCATGATTCGCCGGTAACGGTATTGTTGTACTCCTTCTCCCAGATGTTGAAACGCACCCCTTTCAGACGGTTCTTCCAGACACGGTAAGGTCCGTTGCCCAGCCATCTGACACCCTTTACCTTCTCTTCGGGATAGTTGAAAGTGACGCCAATATGGTCGTGATAACCGCCAACATCAAATTGATAATCAACCTCGATCCAGCCCGATGGCAACAGCCCGATGGTAATTTGGCTCCGGTTCATCTTCCGGCCGTTTTTATCGTTGAATGAGATCTTCACCCTTGAAGTTGCACCCTCAACTATCTGTTCAATACCGCCGGGTATCAGTTCCCCGCCTGTAAACCTGGGACCGTTGTCGAGTGCAACCGTTTTACCGTTTACCGTTATTTCGCTGATCGTCCCTGTTGCCTTCTCAATCCGGACTTTCGTATCTCCAGAAGTGAGAATGAATGTCTCTTGCAGCTCATCAACGGTAGTCTCACCATCACCAGGTTCTACGAGCCTCGGTGCAAAATCCTCTGCACGGGTGATATTTCTCGACCAGGTATATATCTCCTTTCCGTAATGGTCGACTGCTGTAATCAACAGCAGATCGTAATCCGAAACCCTTTCGGGTAACTCTACACTGAGCTCTCCGGAGTAACCGGGCATGACATCGGGAGCATCGATCTGACTTACAAGCTCATGCGACTTCCCGGTGATAAAATCAAACCTGACCCACCTGGCCAAAAACTTACAGGCCTTGAGATTGGTAAAATGATATCGGTTATGCACCCTGATCTTCCCGTCAAAGCTTGGCGGAAGAAAGTCAGGGCCTTCCAGATATACCGGAGAGAAGATCTCCTTTATCGTGTAGAAGCTCCCCTCCTTCTCCCTGAATGGGCCTACTATCCCATCGGCAGCATGATTGCCGTCGGTGTCGATCTCTCCGTTTCGATCGTCACGCACAACCCCCTGGTCGGCAAGATCCCATAAAAAACCTCCGGCAGAGAGGGGATGCTCCTGCATCAGATTCCAGAAATCGTCGAGCCCGGCGCCATGACCACCATCATACAGGCCATGCATGAATTCCGTCGGGAAGAAAACCTTCTTGCCCGAAGCGAACAACTGAAATGCTACTTTCCAGTCCGGATAGTGATGGGTATTGGAATTCTCCTCATCCAGCCAGGGATGAAAAACATACCGGTTTTGGATATCATACCGGGCATACTCCGGCACCAATTCAAAATTAAAGCCTCCCTCGTTTCCATTTGCCCACATCACAACACTGGGGTGATTCAGGTCACGTACCACCAGCTCTTTCACCAGTCGCCTGCCTGCTTCGGTATCATATTTCGACTGCCAACCGGTCAGTTCGTCAATCACATACAGGCCCAACGAGTCACACACATCGAGAAAGTGCTTGTCGGGCGGATAATGTGACATCCGTACCGCATTCATGTTCATCTCCTTGATCAACTCGACATCCGCTATACTGATGTTACGATTTGTGGCTCTCCCTGATGTGGGCCAGTGGGAATGCCGGTTTACCCCCTTGAACTTGATTTTGGTCCCGTTCACATAAAACCCGTCGCCGGGGCGCATCTCCACCGTTCTGAAGCCAAATTTTGAAGTGACGACATGCAGCAGCTGCCCTTTTTGATACAGGGAGAGCTCCAACTGATACAGGTTGGGCGACTCGGACGACCACAAAGCGGGATTCTCCATGACGCCGGACAAACGTACCCGGCTCACTTTTCCTGCCGTTCCGGTAACTGGATTGCCTGCCGGTTTTCCGTCCAGTGTCTTGACTTGCGCTTTCAACTGGGTTTCAGAGAAGTCCCCTCCGAGGAAAATATCTGCATGGAAAGACCCATCGCCCTTCGCATCAATGGCAATCCGCTCAATATGTGTTTTTGGGAGAGCTTCGAGCCATACCGGACGATAGATACCGCCAAAGACCCAAAAATCGGAGTTGCGCTCTCCATTTTCAATCGATTCGTTTGCCGAGGACTTATGGACTGTCACCTCCAGAAGATTCTTTTTCCCGAATTTCAACAACCGGGTGATATCGTACCTGAACTCATAAAAGCCGCCCTGATGAATTTCACCCGCCTCCTTCCCGTTAATTCTGACCTGCGTGTCGGTCATCGAACCTTCAAACACGATGTTGATCTTTTTGTCGATCCAATGGCGGGGTATGTCAAACTCGTAGCGGTAGATGCCATACTCATTCAACCGCTCCTTATCGTGCCCATAATTAAACTGCCCGAAACCCTCGAACTCCCAATTGGACGGTACGGCAATCTTTGTCCATACTCCACTGTTACGTCCAGCACTGCAAAAGAAATCCCAAAGAACGGTATCGTCGTTTCCGGTACCTGACAGGTAGAGCGATTCCGTTTTTTGTGCAAAGGTCATCAATGCCATATGGCAGAGCAGCAGAAGGGAGAGACTCATTTTCTTCATAAAAGCAACCATTTATTGATGTTTGTGTTAAAGAGTCAGGGCCCCATCTCAACCGGAGCAGAAATAGAAGAGCATCATATCCGGTTTGAATTTGCTGCCGGATATGATGCTGCATGATTATCTACTATTAATTGCCGTACTCACTATTCTGTTTGAGATTCGGATTTGCATCCAATTCATTCTGAGGAATCGGGAATACATAATGTTTATCTTCCACACTATATTTCGTTATTCTCTGCTTCATCAGGTTCATCCGTTTCATATCAAACCAGGCGTGTCCCTCTGCACACAACTCCCAAAGTCTCTCCTGATAAATTGCCTCTCTGAGCGACTCCTTGGTGAAGTTCGAAGGGACCAGGGGAGCCAGACCGGCCCTCTCCCTCACTCTATTGATTCCCGATACGGCTGTTGCGGTAGGACCATTGACCTCATTTTCCGCTTCGGAATGCATCAGCAGCAGATCAGAGAACCTGGTGATGTAGAAGTTCTGGCCATAGTCGCCTGTGCCCGATCCTACATCATCCCTGTCCTGGTATTTGTTGTAGTGTGGCAGGGAGATGTTGCCCGGATAGGTGTAGGTAATTTCCGGATTGCTGTAACCCTGGTAAGAGAGAACAAAGGTCTTTTCCCGTCTCTTGTCACTCACATCCATTGTTTCAAAAAACTCCTCCTCGACACACAAGGAGGACCATCCTCCCAGCCGTTGCTGATCTCCGTTTCTGATCCCGGTAAAGGTTTGGAAATCCCATCCCACAGCTTTATTGCTCAGATATTCCACACTGAAGATATATTCCGGTCCATGTTCATTGCTCAATGCGAACACGCTTGAATAATCCTGTTCCAGATCGTATCCGTAGGAGGTATTGTCTATTACAGATTTAGCCTCCTGGGCTGCCTTGCTCCAATACTCACTCTTGAACCAGGGTCTGCCGGCGTAGGATAAATATGCCTTGGTCAGCATGGTCTGCGCCGCTCCAGAGGTGGCTCTACCCACATCCGCTCCGGTATATTTGGGTTTAAGATTATTCTTTGCATACTCGAAATCGGAGAAGATCAGCTCCCATACGGCATCGGCAGTGCCTTCATTGGTTGGCTCCAGTTCATTCATGTTCTCTTCAGTCTTGAGAGGAACATTCTCAAAGAATCTCACCAGATAGAGATAGGCAAGCCCCCTTAAAAAACGGGTCTCACCTATAATCTGCTCCTTCATGCCCGGCGTGGTGAAGTTGATGTTGTCCACGTACATCAATACGGTATTGGCCCGGTTCACCATTACATAGAGCTGAGACCATATCTGATAGAACGGACCGGAACTGGCCGACCAGGTGAACTGATCCATCTCGGTACGCCATGCCTCGCCGGAGAAATTTGGCCATGAAGCTTCGCTCGGATACTCTCCGGCAAGAACGATCTGCCGTTGCCAGGCATTAGCACTCCGCATTGTATTATAGACCGACGTCAAGGCAGCTTTTGCATCCTGTTCGGTTTTATAGAAATTGAGGGGGGTGATATTGCTGAATACTTTTTCTTCCAGGAAACTGTCGTGACACCCATTTAGCAGCGTAATTGCCACAAAGAAGAGAAGAACTTTATATATATATTTCATAGCTATCATATTTTTAGGGGTTCATATTAAAACGTTGCATTAAAACCAAATAAAACAGCTTTTGATGCCGGATATGCATTGTAGTCGACACCTATCTGCAAATTGCTATTCCCTGGAGAGTTGACCTCCGGATCAAAGCCCGAATAATCGGTAATGGTAATGAGATTCTGGCCGGTGACATACAGACGAAGCGAACTCATGAAACTGATCTTCCGGAGTGTGTAGCCCAGGCTTATCGTCTTGAAACGCATATAGCTGCCATCCTCAATCAACCAGTCAGACTGCAGCAACAGGGGATCGACGGTCACGCGTGCCCTCGGTACATTGGTATTTGTATTGGTCGGAGTCCATCTGTTCAGGATCTCTCTTCTCTGGTTTCCCCAGGGACCCGACACGTTTGTTTCGGCACGTTGAACGTTAAGAACGTCATTTCCTTCTGTCCCCTGAATGTAGATAGAGAGATCAAAACCCTTGTAAGAGAAGTTATTGGTCCATCCGTAGATAAAGTCGGGGTTAGGATCTCCTACGATCATACGGTCGTCGGAAAATACAATCTTCCCATCTCCGCTCTTGTCTACAAACCGGGCATCTCCCAACCTATCGGTAGCCGTTGAGCGTGGTCCGGCTGCAAGTTGTGTCTCATCCTGGAAAACGCCGTCATACTTGAGCAGGTTCCAGACCCCTACGGGAAGTCCCGGTTCAAGCCAGCTGCCACCCACCTTCAAGTGTCCGGAGATCTGCCCCTGGACTGAGGGAGAATATCCCGGGATCTCCAATACCTTATTCCGGTTTCTCGACCAGTTCATCTGGGTGTTCCACTTGAACTCGCCGGTAAAGATATCTCCCCCTACAGCTATCTCCAGACCTTTATTCTCGAGACTTCCGATATTCTTGAAAATCGACGTGAATCCGCTCGATGAGGGGATGCTGATTCCCCACAGTAGGTCGGTTGTCTTCTTGTAATAGTAATCGGCAACTACAGTCAACCGGTTATTAAAGAGTCCCAGATCCAATCCCAGGTCGGTTGTAGCCGTTGTCTCCCATTTCAGATCGGGATTTGGCATATTATTGGGGCCAACACCCGACGAGAGATCGTTTCCGATTGGATAGTTCATCGTGCCCAACATGGCTAACGACTGGTAGCTCCCGATATTCTGGTTACCGGTCTTTCCGTAACTGGCCCTCAACTTCAGGTTGGCCAACCAGTCAATCTCATTCATGAAACCCTCTTCAGAGACTCTCCAGGCAATTGCTGTGGAAGGGAAAAAGGCCCATTTGTTGTTGCTTCCGAATTTCGAACTTCCGTCTGCACGGGCAGTAAAGGTGAAAAGATACCTGTCCTTGTAGATATAGTTCAACCTACCCAGATAGGAGGCCAACTGACTTTGTGACTGGGAGGAGCCTGGCGCCGCATAAGTGGTTCCCGCACCGAGATTGTCAGCCAGATAGAGATCGGTGGAGTAGTTGCTTGATCCGGCAGAAAAATTTCTGGAATTGAAAATCTGCCAGGTGTACCCCACCAGACCGTTGATGGAGTGATCGCCGAATACATTGGAGTAATTGAGCGTATTCTCATTCAGATAGGAGACATCTCTACGGTTTGCCTGGCGGGCGTCACCATTCCTGCTGAATCCTATATAGGTCTCTTTCGGCCAATAATAGGCCCTGTTGGAGGTGGACATATCTGTACCGAAAGTAACCTTGAGTGTGAGGTTCTTTATCAGTTCCCAATTGGCATCTACCGAACCCAGAAAACGGTCGATATCCTGCAGGTCGGAATAGTGGTTGGCTATTGCCACGGGGTTATTTGTAGGTGTTCCTCCGGGAGTAGGGTTAGTCATGGTATAATTTCCCTCTTCATCATATATTGGAACGGTGGGAGGCATCAGGACGGTTGCCCATACAATGGCTCCACTGCTACCTCCATCCCCTTCGGAGGTGGTTCCCTTTGCCCAGCTGTGACTTGCAGATATGTTGGTGGCAACACTCAGGTTGGGCAGAATCTTTATATCGAGATTTGATCTGAACGATGCCCGGTTGAAATCGCTGTTCTTGATGATACCGTCCTGTCCAAAATACCCTCCACCAATGGAGTATTTAATAACATCTGTTCCACCGTTGATTCCGATGTTGTAGTTCGAGATAGGGGCATCCACAAAAACCTCGTCCTGGTAATCGACTCCCTTTCCCAACGAGTTGACATCAGGGAAGTAATAGAGGTTGTCGGGATTGGGGAAAACGGGCGACTGGGAGTCGTTGGCTCTTGCTTCGTTGACCAATGTGGCATACTCCCTGGCGTTCATCATATCCAGTTTCTTGGAGAGACTCTGCACACCATAATAGGCATCCAGCGTCACTTTGGGTTTCCCGGTATTCCCCCTTTTAGTCGTGATGAGGACAACACCGTTTGCCCCACGGGCACCGTAGATAGCTGTAGCCGAAGCATCCTTCAATATCTCCATGGATTCAATATCGGCGGTATTTAAAGTAGCCAACGGATTTTGTCCGATACCTCTTCCACCGGCAGAAGTCCCTGCAGAGATCGGGAATCCGTCAACAACATAAAGAGGTTCGTTACTGCTACTCAGCGAATTACCTCCACGCACCCGGATTGAGACCCGTCCTCCTGGAGCAGATGAGGCTTGTGTTACCTGAACACCCGCCGCCTTACCCTGAAGAGCCTGATCCAGAGAGGTAACCGGTGAACGCATAATATCTTCAGCCTTTACCGAGGAGACTGAGCCGGTAAGATCCCTCTTCCGCATGGTTCCGTAACCGACGACGATCACCTCGTCGAGCAGTTCTGTATCCTCACTGAGAATTACTTCAATATTCGTTCTTCCATTTACATCAACAAGTTGAGTCACCATCCCTACGTAAGATAACTCAATTTTTGAGTCGGATGGAATATTTGCAAGCGTGAAATTCCCGTTCGCATCCGAGACAGTTCCGACAGAGGTGCCCTGCACAATGGCTGTTACGCCGACAAGCGGCTCTCCTTTTGTATCCTTCACAACACCCTTCACAGTAACGGTCTGTGAAAAAACACTCAATGAAAACACCCACATCAGTGCAATCATCCATTTGAATAAATTGTTTCTTTTCATTCCTGTTTAGTTTTTAAAAATTTGACCTGGATTCACTCTAGCTGACAAGCAGTTGATCAGCTCATCTTCAATTTGAAAAATTGAGTGCTACTCTTTGGAATTACAGTACGTTTTGCAATTAAGTATCTCAAGTGGTGTTAGTAATAGCAAGTAAACAAAACAACCCGCACTGTACAACAAATCCAACGAGGAGCTTAATAATTAAAAAAAATAGTTTAGGCTGCGCACCTTGTTAAATTAAATATATATTAACATTGTCGACGTCAACAAAAGTAAAACAAAGCAATCGATCAGCAAGCAGCATATATGCAAAAAATAGTTAATCGACATAGTTAAAAAAACCATTCTAAATAGCAAGAGCTGGCCTCAGCATCAGAACACGACCACTATTGATAGTGTATATAATTTATTTTAAGCCATTTAATAGATCACCGCCAACTATAGCTCAAGAGAAGTCATGTATCCGGGCAATCATCTTTTTTTGCATATATTAAAATTTTCACACAAAAGTCAAGGTCTAAACTATGTAAAAAACGAGGTGGAGAGAGGGGCTGTATGTATTAAATATGTTTAATACATAAACACTTTTTATGTTTGTGTGTTTACACAATAATAAATTAACCAACTATCTTTGTTTTTAAAATCGAAAAGCATCGCACTAAATGAAAAAACGTATCAGGATCAAGGATATAGCTGCCCAAGCCGGGGTTTCCTCGGGAACGGTGGACAGGATTCTCCACAACCGGGGGAATGTATCTGAAAAAGCAAGGGCTGCTGTGGAGAAGGTGTTGAACCAGGTGGGTTACAAACCCAATATCCACTTATCGGGACTCTCGCTAAAAAAAACATATGAGATTGTGATCTCCACACCCCATGCCTCCCACGGTGAATATTGGGAAGCCATTCATAACGGGATCCAGGAAGCGATAGACCAGCACGAAAGCATACATATCAAAACCACTTACCTCACCTACGACCAGTACAACATCTACTCCTGTCAGAACGTCTTCACGCAAATCCTGATCATGGAGCCAGATGCAGTTATCATTGGTCCCACATTTAAAGATGAGACCATCGACCTGGCCAAGAAATTGTCGGATAAAGGAATCCCCTTTACATTTGTCGACTCGATGGTGGAGGGGACATCGCCTTTGGCCTTTTTCTCGGCTAACCACTACATTTGTGGCTATCTGATGTGTAAACTGCTGAAATCGCTGATTCCTGAAACCAGCGATATTGCGATACTCCAGGCTATCCGTATCGGAGACCAGAGTGCAAATACAAGCATTCTCCGGCGAAAGGGAGCTTACGATTATCTGACCGAGACAAACTTCGGCAACAGGATACACCATATTCAATTTTCGGTCTACGAAGCTCACCGGAATGAGGAGATGATGAGGGAGTTCTTTACGGCACATCCAAATGTAAAAGGTGTGATCGTGCTGAATTCCAGGGGAAATGTTGTTGCAAATTTTCTGGAACAGAACAACATAAACGATATAAAACTGGTTGGGGTGGATTTGACAAAACCCAATATTGCTGCACTGAAAAATGGCCGCATCAGCTTCCTGATCGACCAGAACCCTGACTATCAGGGATATATAGCCATGAAGACATTGCTGGAGTTTTTGATTTTGCAGGCAAGGCCAAAGGTAGAAAACTACATGCCGTTGAATATAGTCACAAAAGAGACCATCGACCTGCAACTCGAATTCAATTTTTTGAAAAAGATCTAGAAACATTTCTCTTCTTCTGACGTTAATGTAGCGATGAAAAGAGAAAAAGTAACGTTCAAGAATTCGAGGGGATTGCTGCTTTCCGGTGCCGTTGAGCTCCCTGAAAACAATTCTCCAAAGGCATTTGCCATTTTTTCGCACTGTTTTACATGCAATAAGAATCTGATCAACGTCAAGTATATCTCCGAAGCACTTAGTGAAAAGAGGATCGCTGTACTTCGCTTTGATTTCACCGGATTGGGAGAGAGTCAGGGCAACTTTGCTCAAACCAGCTTCACATCGAATATCGATGACCTGTTGAGTGCCGCCGACTTTCTGTCAGAGTATTACGAAGCGCCCAAACTCCTTGTAGGACACTCCCTGGGAGGTGCTGCTTCGGTTGTGGCGGGAAGAGAGCTTTCTTCGGTCAAGGCGTTATCCCTGATCGGGACTCCCTCAAATCTAGACCACATCAAACGGCTGTTCAGAGAGAAGATGGATGAGATCAACTTCAATGGCAGCGCAATGGTAGATGTAGCCGGAAGAGAGGTGGAGATAGGTAAAGGGTTTGTGGATGACCTGGCAAACCACAACATCAAAAAGTCGCTGAACAAGTTGCAAAAACCCTTGCTCATCCTACACTCGCCCGAAGATGAAATGGTGAGCATTGACCACGCTACTGAGATCTTCATGGCGGCAAGGCATCCTAAAAGCTTCATCGCATTGGATGGCATCGATCACCTGATTAAGAACATAAAAGATGCCCGTTATGTGGGAGGATTGATTGGCGAGTGGGTAACGCGATATCTCTAAGCTTTACTGCTTCTCGAAATGATGATCGTCGTAATACTTTGAAAAAGTGTGGCCCCATCGGAAACCCCGCCTTTTAAACTCCTCAACGACAACATGGCCGGGGTATAAGGTACCGTTGACAGTCGTATCCCTCACAGCCCCAACCGGCTGATTGGGACGGTTTTCATTTTTCCACCGGAGCGGGTTGAGGCGAGGATTTATATCGATCGCCAATCCTTTTGCGTGCTTGGAATAGGAGATATTGCGGTAACAAAAACTGTAACTGTTGTTATCGGCCATCGACAGGCTGTCGTTCCAGTCGTACGCTACAACCGGTATCGCTTTTTCAACAACAAAGTTATTTTCCAGCATAAAGGTGAAGATCTCACGAATATCCTCCTCGATCTTTTTGTTGGTCAGAATCTGACCCTGGTGCACCTTCAGGTCTGTAGACCTGTAGACCACATCAATCAGCACCAATTGATCCAGAATCTCATCGGGGGCTTTCGTGCCGGCTATCGCTTCTTGAAACGTGAGCCGCGAATCAACAACAATTGTATCCGGGTCGGCAACGGTATCGGTTCCAGTGGTGAGTGGCGGCGATATATCCTCCCGTGGCGGGACGTTCCTCTTGCACGAGAGGAACCACCAGGTCATGAGTGCAATACAGGAAAACAGGAGGAGTATGTTGTTCAATCTTTTCAAGTCAGCAGATCGTTTTAGCTCAGTTCCAGATCAAACTCATCGGATAGTTTCTGAAGGGTAGGGTTTCGCTGCACCAGCTCATCAAAGATCTCTCTCGAGGTCAACGGTTTCTTCACGACAATCGCTTCCGAAACCCTCACCGTCATCGTAATGTCATCATTCTGCAGGCTTTCCCTTAAATGGGCCAGTATGACATTGCCATATTCGTCCAGAAAGTTTTTATTGATTTCCGTGTTTACCTCCACCTCAAACACGGTATCCCCCAGCATCCTGGGTTTATAAAGCATCATCGTGTTCTTCAACAACTTCTCCTCGATTAAATTATCTGCAAAATCGTGCCACGCTTTTTGTAACTCCGCTTCAGAGAAGAGCCGGTTGTTCTTTCTCGCCTCCGATTGCCGGATGCTCTTCTCCTCGGCCGGTTTTTCTCCATTATCGTCAGTCAAGGAGGATAACGAAACTCCCAGTCCTGCAAGCGTAGGGGAAACAGATCGCTGACTGGCTTCTGGAGCCACGTTTCGCCCTCTTTTCTCCGACACCGGCTCGGGAGCGGATTGAGACGTCGGTTGTGGTGCCGGTTGAGACGGTGTTATCGGTTTAAGTTCGTTTTTTTTTTCGGTTTCCCCTTTCGAGTCGACCGGATTTTCAGATAACTGACACAGTTTGATCAGCGTCAACTCAATCAGCAAACGCTTGTTTTTGCTTATGCGGTAGTTGAGGTCACATTCGTTAGCCATCTCGATGGCCTGATACAGGAAGGTATTACTGCATTGCTTTGCGGTAGCGATATACCTCTCCCTGATGGAGGCTCCCACTTCAAACAGCTTTGCAGTAGCAGGATCTTTGCAGACCAGCAGATCGCGGAAATGCGAAGTCAACCCGTTGATGATGTACTGCCCTTCAAATCCCCGGTTCAGGATATCGTTCAGGATCAGCAGACAATCAACCACGTTAGCTGCCAGAATGGCATCGGTAAGTTTGAAATAGTATTCAAAATCGAGCACATTCAAGTTTTCGATCACGGCTTTATAGGTCACATTACCAGCCGTATAACTCACCGTCTGATCAAAAATCGAAAGGGCATCGCGCATTCCTCCATCCGCCTTCTGGGCAATGATATTCAATGCTTCGGGCTCGGCGGTTACACCCTCTTCCTTCGCGACGTATTGCAGATGATCGACGATATCGGCAACACCGATACGGTTGAAATCATACACCTGGCAGCGTGAAAGAATGGTAGGAATAATCTTATGTTTTTCGGTTGTTGCAAGGATAAAAATGGCATGGGCCGGCGGCTCCTCCAACGTTTTCAGGAATGAGTTGAAAGCCTGTGTGGAAAGCATATGCACCTCATCGATGATATAGACCTTGTATTTTCCGATCTGTGGTGGAATACGCACCTGATCGATCAGGGTCCGAATGTCGTCGACGGAGTTGTTGGATGCAGCATCCAGCTCGTGAATATTGTAGGAGCGCTGTTCGTCAAAAGCTACGCACGACTCGCATCGGTTACAGGCTTCATGTTCCGGTGTAGGTTCAAGGCAATTGATGGTCTTGGCAAAAATGCGGGCACAGGTTGTCTTGCCTACACCCCTCGGACCACAGAAGAGGTAGGCATGTGCAAGCTTGTTCCCAGCTATGGCGTTCTTTAACGTAGTGGTCAATGCTTCCTGCCCCACTACCGAGCGGAAGGTCACCGGCCTGTATTTCCGCGCTGAAACAACATAATTGTCCATCTTCCCTCAATTTACGAAAGACAAATGTACGTAAAAAAACTCAAAATCTCTATTCCTTTGATGGACAGCTTGAGGAGTTCACCAAAAAATTTGTACTTTTACAAGCAACAAAAGAATGAAATATGAACCCTACCTTTCTGAAATCATTTTTTGTACTTGCTGTTTCACTGGCAATCTATGCCTGCTCATCGAGCAAGAAAGCCCCGACAGACATCGCTGGTGAAGATTCATTGAAACAGGGGCAGACCATTGTCCCCGATACCTTTCTGTTGCCTGAAATCCCAAGCGGAATTACCAACCCCAATGTCCGTGCAGCCTACCTGGTGATGCACTACTGGGACAGGTTTGATTTTGCCAACGAAAAACTGACACTTCGCCCCGAGATCACAGAACAGGCCTTTGTGGATTACATCCATATCCTTTCCCTGGTTCCGTTTGAAAATGCCAAAGAATCACTCAATTACACATTAAGAAAAGCCAAGATGAACCGTGTGATGTACACCTACTTTGGCTCCCTGTTCGACAAATATCTCTTCGATGCCAATTCTCCGTTCCGTAACGAGGAGTACTACATTCCCGTGCTGCAGGATCTGGTAAATTCCGATCTGTTGTCGGAAGAGGAGAGGTCCAGATACCGCTTTCAGCTCAATATGGCATTGAAAAACCGAGTGGGGGAAACGGCAAGCGACTTCGTCTACACGCTGGCAAACGGAGAATCAAAAAAGATGCACTCCATCAAAAGTGAATATCTGCTACTGATCTTTTCCAATCCCGGGTGCTCCACCTGTGCTTCCGTGACAGAAACATTGTCGAAATCTGACAACCTCGCCATGGCTTTTTCCATGAACTCGCCCTCCCGAACGATGATTACTGTCTTGACGGTTTATCCCGACACCGATATTGACGAATGGAGGTCACATCTGCAGCATTTGCCGGCAAACTGGATACATTCATACGACAAGGATAGGGTTATCACCAAACAGAAGCTGTACGACCTCAAGGCCATCCCAACAATCTACTTGCTGGACAGGGAGAAGAGGGTTATCCTCAAGGACACATCCCTCGAAGCCATTGAGGCTTTTTTCGCAAGGTCCAACTAATTCTGGCACTGTGGTTTCCAGCCTCTCCTTGCCAATAGCTAACTTAAGTCAAACCTTTACATATCTTTGTATCATCACAATTTTTTTAAACTCCATGAAAATGAAAAAAGAGTTATTCTACATGGTGTTGCTTATATTGACAACACCCCTGTACGCTCAGAACTACGATGAAAGTAAAGTCGGCAACTATCTTCTTCCGGAGTTGCTCACAACCCAAACAGGCAAAAAGATAAATTCTGCGAAGGAATGGGAACAGTCTCGCCGGCCGGAAATCCTGAAACTGTTTGAGGATAATGTTTACGGACAGGTCCCCAGGGATTTCGACAAGATCGAATTCAAGCTGCTTGAAGAGAATCACAATTTATTAAATGGCAAAGCCACCCACAAAAAGGTAGCCATCAACGTCACCCGAAACAAAAAGAGCATCACTATTCAGACCGACCTCTTTATTCCGAATAACGTAAAGAAACCGGTTCCAGCATTTATTATCATCAATCACCGCCTTGCGAAAACCAAAGAATTATCCCCTGAGAATGAATTCTGGCCAGTTGAAACCATCATTACATCAGGTTATGCCGTTGCCGGACTGGATGTCAGCGATGTTGCAGCAGACCACAAAACAGAATATGTGGATCAGGTCCTCGCTAAACTCTATCCCGAACAGATCGAGCAACCAAACGGGATGCGCGCCCTGGGTGCTTGGGGTTGGGGAGCCAGCCGGATGATCGATTACTTTGAAACCGACAAGTCCATTGATGCCCGAAAGATAATCGTAGTGGGACACTCCCGCGGAGGCAAGGCTGCTCTTTGGTGCGGTGCTCAGGACAGACGGGTGGCAGTCGCCATCTCTAACGAATCAGGAAATTCGGGCGCAAAGATCTCCCGCCGAAACTTTGGTGAAACGGTGGAGATAATAACCCGCAATTTCCCCCACTGGTTCGTACCTCAATATGCTACTTTTGCCAATAATGAAAATGAATTACCTGTAGATCAGCATATGTTGCTGGCCCTGATGGCTCCACGCGCAGTCTATGTAGCCAGTGCCGCCGAAGATTTATGGGCTGACCCCAAGGGGCAATATCTGGCTCTAGCAGCCGCACAACCGGTGTTTAAACTGTATGGCTACAATACAAATCTGCCGGATACCATGCCCCCTAACAACGAACAGCTTATACAATTGCCATTGGGCTTCCACAATCGGGATGGCAAGCACGACATGCTTCTTTTCGACTGGAAACAGTACATAAAGTTTGCCGACAACTATTTCAAGAAGAAAACAGACAAAAAATAGCACAATATGAATCAAGGATGGTCTCAATGGGTTGCAGTAACCGTAGCTCTTCTGCTCGGAGTATCCTGCACCCAGAAAAAAAGCAGTGAAGCGTCAGGTGAATGGATTCCTCTGTTTAACGGAACCGATTTGACCGGCTGGACGGTAAAAATCAAAGGCTACGACGTGGGTGATAATTTTGGAAACACTTTTCGTGTAGAGGATGGGATGATAAAGGTACGTTATGAGCAGTACGACTCGCTACGTGACCGTTTCGGACACCTGTTCTATAACGATGAGTTCTCGCATTACAAGCTGAGGGTAGAGTACCGGATCGTTGGCGAGCAGTGCCCCGGGGCACCCGGATGGGCATATAGGAACTCCGGAATCATGATTCACGGACAGACACCGCAGTCGATGGAAATTGACCAGGAGTTCCCCACTTCCATAGAAGTCCAACTGCTGGGCAGCGATTCCCTTGCACAGAGGACCAACATGAACGTTTGTACACCGGGAACCAATATAGTCCTGAACGGTCAGCTGACCCTCGAACACTGCATCAACTCCTCTTCCAAAGAATTTTACGACGAAGAGTGGGTTACGGTCGAAGTGGAAGTTTTCGGGAACGACCTGATCAGCCATATTGTCAACGGCGATACGGTATTGCAATATACCCGGCCTCAACTGGATGAACGGGATGCGACTTACGCAAAGCTTGTCGACATGAACGGCGGCAACAAAATGCTGAGCAAGGGAACCATCTCCCTCCAAAGCGAGGGACATCCTATTGATTTCAGGAAAGTGGAAATAATGTTGCTGGAGAGGTGAAATTCACCTCACAACATAAATCGAGTAGGATGCAAAGATAGGTAATTACTCCTAACTCTGCTATCCTCTCACACCACCCAACGTACGTCTCTCGTATTAGGCGGTTTCTTCAATGTTTAACCGTAATTGGCCGTTAAACTGTAAAGTCCCGTTTTCTTGAACCATTCAAGGTTCATTCCCTCGTGTGCAGCGTGGGTCATTGACAGTCTAAACCATCCCTTAGAACTTCCCGCCGTTGTCCAGCTCCGGTTCCAAGGAACGCCCAACTTGGTCAAGAACCTGGCTATGCCCAACGCCCGTTTGCATTGTTTTAAACGATAGCATCTTAATCTACGACGAAGCCAAGCTTCAAGGTTGCGAAGACGACTTTTCATCTTTGCGTGCTTGAAGTAGTTTAGCCAGCCTCGTAGAACGGGATTTAGCTCGCTTATTAACTGATCGAAGCTAATGCCCCTGTTGCGTTTGGTAAGCGATTTTAGTTTCGCCTTGAAGCGTTGTTCGCTCTTTCGGCTTAATCCTAAACTCCCGCCTTTTAAGATAGTATGACCGAGATAATTGAGTTGATGAGGACGGACGATATGGCTCTTTTCCTTGTTTATTCTTAATCGCATCCGATTTTCGATAAACTTGGAGAGGCTTTGCATCGATCGCTCCGCGGCTGGTTCGCTTCCGACCATTATGATAATATCATCGGCGTAGCGTACAAAGCAGTGTCCTCTCCGCTCTAACTCCTTGTCCAGTTCGTCTAAGACGATATTCGACAACAGGGGTGATAGTGGGCTGCCTTGCGGTGTCCCTTTCACCCGTTGATTGGCCATCCCCCCGATTAGCATTCCTGCTCGAAGAAATTTACCTATCAACTTAAGTACGCGCTTGTCACCAACGCGAGTACTTAACTGCCAAAGCAATCGGTCGTGATTCACCTCGTCAAAGAATTTTGCCAAGTCTATGTCGATAACCCAATCCTTTCCTTCGGCCACGTATTCGCCCGCTTTACGTAATGCTTGATGAGCGTTACGCCGTGGACGAAAACCGTAGCTGTATTCGGAGAATATAGGGTCATAACGTTTCGACAGTACTTGGCTTATCGCTTGTTGTACCAAGCGATCTTTGACCGTGGGAATACCCAGTTGGCGTTTCCCGCCATCAGGCTTCGGGATTAATACCTCTTTAACTGCCGTAACTTGGTATGTGCCTGTCATTAACTGGCGTTGAAGTTCTCGGTGGTGGCTGTTAAGCCAATCTCTAAGTTCGTCAACGGTCATCCCGTCAATGCCCGCACTTCCCCTGTTACTGATTACTTGCCGCAATGCGGCATCAAGATTCTTTAAGTCCGTTATATCACTCATTAAATCTTGGGTTAAGGCTCGTTCCTCTTTGCAACCTGACAACCACTCGTCCCGTACCAAACCGCTTCCTGAACTGAATACGTCAGTCCCCTTCACCTTTTGGCCACGCTCCCATTCGTCAAAAAGACTCATCTGTAAGTTCCCGTGTTTACCTGGGTTCATAATGGTCGTTACAATTTACAAAATAACTGCTCCTTAATTGAAAATTCAGCCCTTCCCTGTATTGACGTTACTCAATATTTATAGCGGTACTATGGCCTCTGCTGACTTCTCTGCCCCTTTCGGGTTAGAGACCTCCTACGTTAAGTGCATTATCTTCCTGTTAATACTACTGCATTTACTACCCCGGGTTACGGACGGCTTTAGGGCGTCTGTGTTTATTGCCACATTACCCCCCGGGTAAGCCTTAGTATGCAGTTTCTGTTCGTTAGTACCAACTTTTGTTTTAGGCTTCTTTCAGGTTATACCTCGCGGTAACACCCTTGCCATCAACTAACGGTTCTCGCCAAAATAAGCCCGCTCGGGACTTTAACCCTATAGATAATGAACATGCATAGCAAACAAAAACCCGCCACGTTATGAGATGAGGCGGGTTTTTTATTGAGTAATACGGTTAAAAGCGTGTCAATTAATCCAGTTGCGGTCCGGCAGCCACCAGTGCTCTTGCATCATCATTGTCGCAATATTGCTCGAAGTTCTTGATGTACTTGGCAGCAAGCGACCTGGCTTTTGCTTCCCACTCTGCAACATCAGCGTAAGTATTACGCGGATCAAGTATCTCCGTGTCGACATTCTTCAAAGCAACAGGAGCTACAAGGTTCAGAATAGGGATACGGATGGTTTCAGCCTCCTCAATCGATCCGTCGATGATGGCATCGATGATGGCACGTGTATTCTTCAATGAGATACGTTTGCCAGTTCCGTTCCAACCCGTGTTGACCAGATAAACCTTGGCATTGTGTTCCTTCGCCTTCCCAATCAATGTTTTAGCATAGATGGTCGGGTGCAGTGTGAGGAACGCTTCTCCGAACGCAGGAGAGAAAGAGGGGACAGGTTCATTAATACCACGCTCAGTTCCAGCCAGTTTTGAAGTGAAACCTGAGAGGAAGTGATATTGAGCTGCCTTATCGTCCAGGATAGATACCGGAGGCAGTACACCAAAGGCGTCGGCCGACAGGTAAATGATCTTTTTGGCATGTCCTGCGCGAGAAGGAGAAACAATCTTGTTAATGTGATAGATGGGGTAAGATACACGTGTATTCTCTGTTTTGGAAGCTGCCGCAGAGTAATCGGGCGTTCCGTCGGGGAGAACGGTTACGTTTTCGAGCAAGGCGTCGCGGCGGATAGCCCTCCAGATATCAGGTTCCTTGTCTTTTTCAAGATCAATAACCTTAGCGTAACAGCCACCTTCATAGTTGAAAACACCGTGATCATCCCAACCGTGTTCATCGTCACCGATCAGATAACGTTTCGGATCTGCAGAGAGAGTGGTTTTTCCTGTTCCGGAAAGACCGAAGAAGATTGCCACATCACCATCTGCTCCCACATTGGCAGAGCAGTGCATTGAAGCAATACCTTTCAATGGCAAGTAGTAGTTCATCAGAGAGAAGATACCTTTTTTCATCTCTCCACCATACCATGTACCACCGATCACCTGCATCTTGCGGGTAAGATCAAATAAGGTAAACACTTCTGAATTCAGGCCTTGTTCCTTCCAGTTCGGATTGGTGGTCTTGGATCCATTTAAGCATACGAAATCGGGCTCTCCGAAGTTTGCCAGCTCGTAATGTGACGGGCGGATAAACATGTTGGTAACAAAATGTGCCTGCCAAGCCACTTCCATCACAAAACGCACTTTCATGCGTGTATCTTCGTTCGTACCGCAGAAAGCATCAACCACATACAATTTTTTGGCTTTTGAGAGCTGCTCCGTAACGAGATTTTTACAGTGGTCGAACACCTCAGGGGTAGTTGGACGATTGATAGTGCCGTCCCACCAAAGAGTTTCCCGGGTAGTGTCGTCCAAAACGAAAAATTTGTCTTTGGGTGAACGGCCGGTAAATTTACCGGTATCCACTGCAACAGCACCGGTTGTTGTCAGTACACCCCTCTCAAAGCCTTCGTTGGACGGATCAATCTCCGCTTGGAATAACTCCTCGTAAGTTGGATTGTGAACAATCTCGAAGTTGCCGACAATTCCATACTTGCTTAAATCTAAATTTGCCATGTTAGTAAAATTTTTTGTAAATATTTGATTATAAATCTCTCTTTCTATACTGTTTTATTCGGCAAGCGCCCTTTTAAATCAGTGACAATATCCTAAAACGGCGACAAAAATAAATAATAATGTTGAGATAATAAAGATAATTAAAGAAAAATTTCTTTAATTATTGTCGCTTTAACTCAAAACAGCACAGAATTGAAAAATTTACTCAAGTAGTTGAAACAAAAAAAACCGTGAAAATGTTTATCATTGAGAGTAAAAATATTACCTTTGTTCTTCGAAAAAAACAAACAGCTTATCATTTTTACAATGAACATTATTGATTTTTCGAAAACCAACTCCCTCCTCAACTCTTTTGTCCGTGAAATCAGAGATATTTCCATCCAGAACGATAGATTAAGATTCCGAAGAAACCTGGAAAGAATTGGCGAAATAATGGCCTATGAGATCAGCAAAAGTTTACGCTACAAGACAATTTCTGTAACTACGCCGCTCGATGTTGCCGAGATCTCCATTCCAGACGAAGAGGTTGTCATTGCTACCATACTACGGGCAGGATTACCTTACCACCACGGCGTACTGAACTATTTCGATTGTGCCGGAAATGCGTTTGTGTCGGCATACCGGAAGTACAAGGAGACAGGACATCAATCTTTTGACATTCATATCGAATACATTGCCTCGCCCCGTATTGACGGCAAAACGCTGATTCTTACCGATCCCATGCTGGCCACGGGAAGCAGTATGGAACTGACCTACCGGGCACTGCTCACAAAAGGAACACCCCGCAACATCCACATTGCATCCATTATTGCCAGCCAACAGGCTGTGGACTATTGCAAGAGACATTTTCCCGAAGAAATAACCACCCTTTGGGTCGCCGCTATCGATCCGGAATTGAATGAATCATCCTATATCGTACCCGGAATAGGTGATGCGGGCGACTTGGCCTATGGCGAAAAGGAATAAGTAGCAAGCCGGCCGGCATTACTCATAAAACTTCTTTTCAAAAGCTTTGAATTCTCCCTCTTTCAGGATCAATCGTTTCCAGAATGCAACGATAAATCCTGTTCCATATCCGAATAGCTGGGTCCAGGCAGCAGCAATGCTGGATAGACCCACCTTGAGCGAGCCATTTTTCGCCGTAGCGTCAATCAGCACCAACGAACTGTACAACGCCGGAACAAGCAGACCATACGGAAAAAATATGGAGATAAACAGTGAGAGGAGCATCGCAACTACAAAAAGGGAGGGTAAAAAGTGAACCGGTTTTAAGGAGTCGGGATGGGAGAGGTATAGATTGATTCGCGCTATTCCGGAATTGTAGACCTGCTTGAAAAATTGCCTGTAGGTCGACCGGCGTTTGTGATAAACGTATGCTTCGGGAATAAGCGCCGTTTTATACCCATTCTCGATAAGCCGGAGACTGAAGTCAATATCCTCGCCAAACCTCATCTTGCCGTAACCGCCAAGGTCACGGAAAGCCTTCCGCGAAACACCCAGGTTGAAGCTCCTTGGATGAAACTTGTCCAGCGATCTTTCTCCTCCTCTGATACCACCGGTTGTAAAAAAAGAGGTCATGGAGTAATTTATGGCCTTCTGTACCGTTGTAAAAGAGGGTAACGCCTTGTCGGGACCGCCGTAAGCCTCAACAAAATTCTCCGCCAGAGAGGAAGAGACCTTCTCCATATAGTGTTCCGGAATAATACAGTCTGAATCGAAGAAAATGAGATAGTCGTACCTCGCTCTCGCTGCCGCCACGTTTCGTGTCTCTCCGGGACCGGAGTTTGGCTTCTCGAAATAGAGAATCGGAAGGCTCGATGTATATTTCCGGACAACCTCATCGCACTTTCTGACCGATCCATCCTCGGCAATGATCACTTCAAAATTTTTCAAGGTCTGGCGGGTAAGACTGGCTAAAAGTTCGTCCACCTCCTCGGGACGATTATATACGGGAACAACAACAGAAAAGTTCATGTTTGAGAAATTGGATCCGGATGCAAAACTAATTAAATAAAATGACTTTTAAGCAACTCCGGCTATTTCTGTAACTTTATAAAAAGGGATAAAAATATGTGAAAATATATAGAATTCATGAAATAAATTATATCTTTGTCTCTCTTCAATGTCTAACCTCTTTTCCAGGAGACGGATAGAAAAAAACAATCGGGTGAAAATTATAAAGTTATCAATATTAATCACTATAAGCTCATTACTGTTTGCCTGCAAGGGCAACAAGGAGGTGGTCACACTCAAAGGCGAGATCTCCAGCCTGGAGGATTTTGAAGTGCTGGTCTCCTATTTTGCAGGCGACACCCTGGCTGTCGATACCATTACGTGCGATAAACACGGTAAATTCACCTATAGAAATACCATTGACACCTTAACGGTCTTCTCCTTGTATTTCAACAATCAGAGCTCCTCGGTAATGGTTTTTGCCCAGCCGAAGGATAATATCACCATCAAAGGCGATGCCCGGTTGTCGGATCTCATCAAAGTTACAGGAAACGAAATCAACAACGACCTGACGTTATTCAAGGAAGCAAACAAGGAGCTGCTTCAACAGCGTATTCTGTTGCTACGCAACCTGAAAGAGGAGAAGGATGCAAACCCGTTTTCAAACAGCAGGCTTCTTGCCAGTGCCGACGAAATAGCCAAGATAAACTCTTTCAACCAGGAACTGGCATTAATTGCCGAAGAACAGGTAAAAAAGAATCCTTCCAAAATGTCGAGCCTGATCCTGATCAACGAGTTTTTTGCAAATGCAGAGAATCCCCAAGGGCTCAGCCGCTTGTTGGGCTATATGGAAGATGACGTCCTCAAGACAAGATTGGGTTTGAACCTGAAAGCGTACTGCGACAAGGTCAACCGCTCCGCAGAAGGATCGGTAATGCCTTATTTTCAGTTGGTAGACACATCGGGAGATACAATACACTCCTACGACTACCGGGGTAAATATCTGCTACTCTCCTTCATTTCGACCACCGGGGTTGACTCCCGCGAAACGATTCAGTCACTCAGACAGACTTACGAGAAGATAAAGAGCGACAGCGTAGAGTTTATCTCAATCTATATCGACTCCGACATCTATCCTATAAGCTATATTGAAAATGACTCGATTCCATGGACCGTTGTTCCTGAGAAAAGAAGCTGGGCATCGGACATCGTGGATGCATATAATATAGAGTTTGTACCTAACAATATCCTTATCTCCCCTGCCGGCATCATCAGTGACAGAAATGTTCCGGCCATTGCAGTGGAGAATGCTTTGAAAAGCTTTGTAAAAAACAATCGTTAAACCTGTCATGCTGGTCAAGGTGTTTGGTGCGGCCGTACAAGGGATTAATGCCACACCCATAACCATTGAAGTGAATTGTACAAAGGGAATAAAATTCTTTTTGGTAGGCTTACCGGATACATCCGTGAAAGAGAGCCACAAGAGAATCATTTCGGCCATCCAGGTAAGCGGTTACAAGTTTCCCCGTCAACAGATTGTGATCAACATGTCTCCGGCCGACATCCGGAAAGAGGGATCGGCCTACGACCTTCCTTTGGCAATAGGGATATTGGCCTCCTCCGAGACCATTAAAGCAGAGAAGCTGTCCGACTACCTGATCATGGGCGAACTATCGCTCGACGGAAGTATCCTTCCCATCAAGGGAGCCCTACCCATCGCGATCATGGCTAAGGAGCAGGGATTCAAAGGGTTCATACTCCCCTCGGAAAATGCTAGGGAGGCCGCAGTAGTTGAGGGACTGGAGGTATTCGGGGTAGACAACATCTGTCAGGTTGCCAGATTCTTCAACGGGGAACTGGAGTTGGAAACGACAACAGTGAATATCGGGGAGGAGTTCCTTAAGGGGCAGTCTACTTTCGAATTGGACTTCAGCGACGTAAAAGGGCAGGAAAATGTGAAACGGGCCCTGGAGGTCGCAGCTGCAGGTGGTCATAACCTCATCATGATAGGTCCCCCGGGAGCAGGAAAATCGATGATGGCCAAACGATTGTCGTCCATCTTGCCTCCATTCACCATGGAGGAGGCACTTGAGACGACAAAGATACACAGCGTGGCCGGCAAGCTGGAAAAAGGGATATCCCTGATGTCGCACAGGCCATTTCGGTCTCCTCACCATACCATTAGCGATGTGGCCATGGTTGGGGGCGGATCCTATCCACAGCCAGGAGAGATCAGCCTGGCACACAACGGCATACTATTCCTGGATGAACTACCCGAGTTCAACAGGAGCGTTCTTGAAGTGATGCGTCAGCCGCTGGAAAACCGGAAAATTACCGTTTCCCGGGCCAGATATTCTGTGGAGTACCCGGCCAGCTTTATGATGGTGGCTGCCATGAATCCCTGCCCCTGCGGATATTACAACCACCCCGAAAGGGCATGTGTATGTCCCGGCGGAGCTGTTCAGAAATACCTGAACAGGGTATCGGGACCGCTGCTGGACCGGATCGATATTCATGTCGAGATCACCCCTGTCCCTTTCGAGAAGATTTCCGACAGCACACCGGGCGAGCGCAGTTCAGAAATTTGCAAACGGGTAGTGAAAGCCAGGCAAATTCAGGCAGAAAGGTTTAGAAAAATTCCCGGCATATACTGTAACGCCCAGATGACATCGAAGATGGTGCGTCGATATGCCGCCCCTGAGGCAGCAGGATTGCAATTGCTCGGAACAGCCATGGAGAGACTGAGCCTATCGGCAAGGGCGTACGAAAGGATACTGAAGGTCTCCCGTACCATAGCCGACCTTGACGACTCTCCGCATGTTTTGCCGGTACATCTTGCAGAAGCAATCAACTACCGTAATCTCGACCGTTCAAATTGGGCGGGGTGACATAAACAGTCAATATCATAAGAAATGAAAAAACTATCCTCATTAGCTCTACTCTTCCTCTTGCTGCCCCTGTTTTCTTCATATCAGAAAAATTTAAAATCGGCTTCCGGCAGGTCTTCTAAATACAAAAATATTGTCGCCGACAGTACAATGAAAAGAGTATATGAAGAGATAAAAACCCCTTATAAATACGGGCTGGTAATGGTTCCTCCACCTAATAAGATGGTAGACAGCCCAAGCATCTTCAGGCATGGCGACATCTGGTACATGACCTACATTCTATTTGATGGAAAGGGGTATGAAACCTGGCTTGCAAAAAGTGAAAACCTGTTAAACTGGGAAACTTCGGGGCGGATACTCTCCTTTACAGAGGATACCTGGGACTCGAATCAGAAGGCGGGATACATCGCGTTACAGGATTACAGATGGGGTGGCTCTTATGAGGTTCAAAAATATGACGGTCGCTATTGGATCTCCTACCTGGGAGGTAAATCGGCCGGTTATGAAGCAGGCATCTTAAAAACGGGAATAGCCTATACAGAGGATATAACAAGAACAGAGGAATGGAAAAGAGTGCCACAGCCGGTTCTTTCACCGGAAGAGAGTGACGCCCGCTGGTATGACAACCAGACAATATATAAAAGTACAATCATATGGGATAGGGAAAACTCAACGGGATATCCTTTTGTAATGTTCTACAATGCCAAGGGAAGAAGCAGAACCGATGCCGAGGCAGAAAGGATAGCGATGGCCGTGTCGACCGATATGGTAAACTGGAAACGCTTCGGCCGGAGACCGGTAATCGATCATGGCTCTGGCATATCAGGCGACGCTTTTATTACAAAAATTGACAACATCTGGGTGATGTTCTATTTTGGAGCTTTCTGGAAACCGGGAGCTTTCGACCGATTTGCCTGTTCTTACGATTTGATAAACTGGACCTGCTGGAAGGGAGAGGATCTTGTTAAACCTTCCGAGGACTTTGACAACCGTTATGCACACAAACCTTATGTTATAAAATACAATGGGGTTGTATATCATTTTTATTGTGCCGTGGATAGAAATGACAACAGGGGAATTGCTGTTGCAACATCCATTGATATGGGAAAAAGCAAACTGCTTTTCAACTGAGTATCGACACGGGTGCACTACCTCTCTCTCAACAGGAAGAGATGGAGTTTTTCAAATAAATTTCAGTTTTTAAGAGATATCCTCCATTTGTCTCTATTTTTGTGTATATTTGTTGTGAAAAGCTAACGTAATTCTAAACAGTCTGATCATTATATATTCAAACTCCAGAAATCAACTGAAGTGTATACGTAGTGATGTGCTAACCCCATAGTGAAAAACAAAATATTGTTGTCAAAATTGCACCATCTTGATTAGCCGGAACCGCCTTGGAGAGTCTCACATTTTTGGCCCCGATGTACAAGATGTCGCCCTTAATGCTTGCTGTGTCATTGCCGAACAAAATATCAGGCCCATTTTCTTCGGTTCATCTATAAAAAATCTACTCTATGCGGGGAGACTTGAATTGAACTGGATGAGGGATAAAGGATATGAATGAAAAGGATGCAATATATGAGAACCTGTTTCGAAAAGCAGCTTTTCAGGACGACGAAGAGGCTTTCAGGCAACTCTTCCTCGAATTCTATCCGGCCCTCTGTGTATTTGCCATGCGATCTGTTTATCATGAAGAGGAGGCCCGGGACATTGTTCAGGATGTTTTCTTCAAAATCTGGAAAAACCGTAAAAGTATAAATATAAATACCTCTTTTCGGAACTTTCTAATTACATCGGTACGTAACGGTTGTACCGATTACCTTCGAAGACAGGATATCGAAAACCAGTATATGGGAAAAAAGAGGCTGTTCTCCATCCACACATCCCCCGAAGAGCTATACACATTAAAAGAGTTGGAGAGTGCCATTGCCGAAGTGCTGGCAGAAATGCCGAACAACGTGCGTGAAGCATTTGAAATGAGCCGATTCAAAGGAATGACCTATACCTCCATCGCCGAAAAGATGCAGGTATCACCAAAGAGTATCGAAGTCTATATCAGCAAAGCCCTGAAAATTTTACGTGAAAAATTACAAGATTACCTCCCCTTATTGTTACTCTTGTAACCAACACTTTTGTTAAAATCAAAGTTTTTCATAAAATATTTCACTTAAAAATCTCATTTAAAATTCCCAACTCAAGTTAATAGTTTTCAAAGCGGAATTTCTCTTTTTTTTCGAGAGATACCGTTTTATTTTCTTTTCATCTTCACTGTTTCTTGCACGTTTAACGTGTTGATTTACTTTTTATGGTGGCGTTTTTATATATATTAACATTACCACTCTTCCAAGGCATGGCAATTCCTTGTCATAAACCCTTTTACGACACGAAAGATGGCGATGGACGATTAAGTGAAAATCCGTCATCCGGTCATCGTTGTCGTTATTCGCTGCTCAAAATCACGCCACCCCGCTTTTCGGTAATACTCCTTAGGCATTTTTACCGTGACCTGCCTGCCGGATTTCACCACTTTACCCGGCACTCGGATAAACCATTCTCGGAAGGTAGAGTGCTCTTGACGCCAAACCCAAAAGTCGCCCCGGTATCGCATGAGCACCGATAAACTGTAGGCAAATGACGAAAGTTGCCAAAGAATATCGTTTACCCAAAAATCATGCGTGATGGTTTTTCCCGCACAAAGCGAGTTTTTGGTTTGCTCGATCCAATTCTCACTCTCTGATCGGGATCCATAAAGGGTATGGAGCTGCAAGGCATCCAATCCTTTCAGGTTCGAGCAATAGCAAAAGTACTCATACTCGGGTACAAATTGTTTTTCGCCAAAATAATCGACTTCAACCATTTGCTTTATGATGCGCACGGCATAAAACATGCGGGGATTCCTCCAACCGCTACATTGATGTGTAAACTGACAGGTCGCCGTCCGTGGGCCAATCGGCTGCCAAGTCTGCCCGGCAAGTAAATCTTTCAGGTTTTTCAGCTTTACTTTCACCAAATATTCATGTTTACCGTCTTCTAACAAATTAAATAATCCACCATTGAAAAAACCGCTGTCGGCCCTGAAAAACACCTTCTCCACCTTTTGGGGAAGAGCGGCCAAGGTTTCTTTGACAAACTCACAAACTCCGTTTGAGGTGTAAGCTGAACCCGGGCGGAGCCATGAATTGACAAGCAGTTTCATCTCCGTGACAAAACATAAGATGGGGTGATAGCTTTTCGAACCCTTCTTATGCGAGTTATAACCCACCTCAGCCCCTTGTTGGTTGCCGTAAACGGTAAATGTGCTTGAGTCGCAATCAAGTGTCAAGCGGCTTAAACCGCAACGGGAAACTTGCATGCCTGTAAAACCCAACAACAGCTCGTGAAGCGAACGGGCGCCCCTTTCACCCAAACCTGTCAAATGGCGGCGTATGGTGTCCTCGTCAATGTTCTTGGGTAACTTCAACAAGCGGGCAACCAAGGCGTCAAAGGTGAAGTTTTCAATCCGCTTCAAACGGTGAACACCGCACAACGATGCCAACAGGATACTTGAGAGTATTTGGGCTGTGCTGAAACGGCTTGCATTGTGCCGGATGGTTGGGAAAAGATGTTCCAGCCGGCGATAAATGCCACAATGGTTGATAAAATCAGAGGTTACGCTTAACCCTGAATATGACGTTAATTGTTCTGAACTGAACTCTTTCTTTACTGAACTGGCAGTAAATGAGATTTTTTTACTATTTTTGTATTGCATGTGTCGGGTGAGTGTTATTTTTTATTTAACACCTTAAAGATAAATACTTTATCTGGCACATGCAACTTTTATTTGAGACTTTTAGGTTTCACTTTTTTAATCGGGTGAATCGGGTTCTGTACGTCAAGTAAATAAACGTGAAACAAGATGAGTGAAAAGAAAACTGCCGACTCTTTGGAATTTTTACTGGGGGACTATGAAAAAATGGATAAAATAGATTCTGCCGCTGATTGGGAACGTGTACGAAGACGTATTGCCATTGACCGGAACAGACGGCTGCTATTTAACTTCTTGAGAAATACGGCTGCCGTTCTTTTTCCTCTCTTGTTGATCTATCAGTTTGTATTTGTTCCGATAAGTAGCAAAAGTAATGAGGTAATAGAGACAATCACAATTACCTCAGCCCCAGGGATGGTGACCAAAACAATTCTCCCGGACGGTAGTGAGGTATGGCTGAACGCGATGAGCTCACTTACCTATCCGCTGCGTTTTACAAAAAAGGAGCGCACGGTTCAACTTTCAGGGGAGGCCTATTTCAAGGTTGTTTCCGACGAGAGACATCGTTTCAATGTGAAAACGCCACAAGAGATGGTCGTGAGCGCTTATGGAACAGAGTTTAACGTAAATGCATACGAAAGTGAGACCAACTGTGAGGTCACATTGGCTAGCGGACAGGTAGAGGTATCCTCCAATGCCGGTTCAAAAGCAACTGAGGTGCTGATGAGCGACGAAAAAGCGATACTTCACGTTTCAAGCGGGAATATTCATGTGGTAAGTGCGGATACTTATGTGGAAACAGCATGGAAAGACGGAAAGATGGTTTTTCGTCGTGAGAAGCTGGATAAAATTGTAGCCAGGCTTTCCAGAAAATTTGGAGTTGATATTGTTCTTGATGGCGATAGGCTCAAAGAGTATGAATACACAGCCACATTCACCGATGAGACACTTGAGGATATACTGGACCTCTTGAAACGGTCGGCCCCCATAACCTATACCATTCACAAACAGAGACAGTTAGATAACGATACATTTACTCGTAGGGAGATTATCATAAAGACAAGTTAAACCATCTATTTTTCAAAAAAGGAGGACAGCCTATGAAAATATAATATGATTATCCGCAGTTATTCCTAAAGAATTTAGCGGGAAAAAGTTATAAATAAGTTTCAAAAACACTTGCACAATTCACTGATATTCATTATATTTACATCGCTAACGATATAAAGATTCAAACTATGAATATCCTGGATTTTGCTATAAATTACCCCGATGAGGAAACCTGTCGGAAAAAATTCAAAGAACAAAGAGACCAAATGGGAGTAACCTGTCGTCATTGTAATTGTAAAGAACATTATTGGCTGGAAAACAAGCAGGCCTATGAATGCAAGCGTTGTCGCGCACGCCAAACCTTGCGTTCAGGCACCGTCATGCAGCACTCCAACCTGCCTTACCGTTACTGGTTCGTGGCCATGCACCTGCTCACGGCGACCAAGGGCTCCTTTTCCGCGGCGGAGCTGCAGCGCCAGCTGGGGCACAAGCGTTACCAGCCCATATGGGAAATGGTCAATAAACTGCGTGACGTGATGGGCAAACGCGACGACGAGTACACCCTTGAGGGAGCCATCGAGTTGGACGACGCCTTCTTTTCCACCGAAATATCCCTTGAAGAGAGGGACAAACCGTTGAAGCGCGGCCGCGGGAGCCAAAAAAAGACCAAAGTGCTGGTAATGGCTGAAAGCAAAACCGTTGAAAACCCCAAGCCGGGTAAGAAACCCAAGAAGGTCAGATACCTGAAGATGAAAGTCATCAACGACTTGAAAGCCGGTACAATTACAAGGAATGTCAAAGAGCACGTTGAAAGCACGGCGGATCTGACCACCGATGACTCAACATCTTACACTAAATTGAAAGAGCATGTTCATTCACATACGGCATCTGTTATTCCACACCAGGATCTTTCCAAGGTGCTGCCCTGGGTGCATACCGCGATCAGCAATGCCAAACGACAGCTCCTGGGCGTGTATTACAAGATAAAACCAGAATACTTGCAATATTACCTCAACCAGTTCTGTTATAAATTCAACAGGCGTTACTTCGGGGAAAACCAGTTTGACAGGCTGTTGATAGCCGCCGTATCGTGTGCGCCTGATTTCAAGTCAAGAATTTACAATAGGAACTATTGCGGATAATCATTAAATATAAAATGCCAATGAAATACAAAAACGGGAGAGTTTTACTTCTCTCCCGCTCATGATTATTTATTGCCATGGCGGAAAATCTCACCTCACCGCCGGGCAATCAATTACTAAATTCATAAATGAATCTAATAACATCGTAAAAGTATGAAGAATAAATCAATCAACCAAAAAGCACTCCCCTTTTGTGCTTTATTAAAGGAAATACCTATTGCTATGAGAATAACACTGCTATTGCTGTTTGTGCTTACCTTTCAATTGCAGGCCAGACAAATCTATTCTCAAGATACCAAGATTTCGTTGGATATGAGAAACTCAACCATCGAAAAAGTATTGCAAGCTATCGAAGAGAAATCCGATTACTATTTTTTGTATAATAACCGGTTTATCAATGTTGATAAGAAAGTAAATGTACGGGTAAAGAATGCATCTATTGCAGCAATATTGGAGAAACTGTTGCAATCGGAAAATGTGGAGTATGAGGTAAAAGGTTCGCAAATAGTCCTCTCCCCTAAAGAGATGCATAGCCGAATAGCTGCCATGGCAGACACTCAATCTAGACAACAGGCCGTTACTGTATCGGGAGAGGTAGTGGATCAATCGGGGAATCCTCTGCCGGGCGTAACTGTCATGGTTGTTGGGATGAACATGGGAACTGTAACCGATAGTGATGGCAGATTCAGCATCACCATTCCCGCTGAAGCAAAAACGTTGCGTTTCTCATTCGTCGGGATGCGAACCCAGGAGGTCGTCATTGACGGAAAGACGAGATTCAGGATAGTGATGGTAGAAGAATCAATAGGAATTGAGGAGGTAGTGGTGACAGCACTTGGTATCGAAAGGAATAAGCGCAGCCTGAGTTATGCTACAGAATTGGTGGATGTAACGTCTATCTCAGATATTCGCGACCCAAGTCTGGCCACCTCGTTATCGGGTAAAATTGCAGGTGTTTCCATCTCTAACGCCTCTGGAGCATCAGGGGTTGGCGGTAGTTCAAGAATTATCATTCGGGGTAATAAATCGATAAACCGGAACAACCAACCGCTGATTGTGGTTGACGGTATACCCTACAACAACTCAAAAGGGGTTACATCGACCGACAAATCGACCAGGGAAGTGGATTCTTTCGATGGATTTTCGAATATTAATCCTGACGACATTCAGAGTATCAACGTGTTGAAAGGTCCTGCTGCTGCCGCATTGTACGGATCGGCCGCAAACAATGGAGTAATCATCGTCACAACCAAGAAGGGTAGAATGGGTAAACCTCAAGTTGAGTTTAACTCCATCACCACAATGGATTTCCCATATTTATATCCTGACCTGCAGAACGAATATGCACAGGGATCAGGGGGGGTATACTCCGCCTCGATCGATGCAAAGAGTTGGGGACCCAAAATGACTGGCCAGAAAGTTACGAACTGGACTGGAGAGGAGGTTGAACTCACTCCGCAGCCAAACAACGTGAAAGATTTCTTTGTGAATGGATACAACCTGACCAACTCATTGTCTTATAGTGCCGGGAATGAGAGATCCTCAACCTATTTCTCCTACAGTAATACTACTGCCAGGGGGATGCTGAAAACCGATAAGCTGGAACGGCACAATTTTAACCTGCGTCTCAATGCTGAGCTGATTCCAAATTTGAGGTTGGATTTCAAGATTACCGCCTTTAAACAGGATATGGATAGCCGCCCTGCCAGCGGTGACGACTATTTCAGTCCCATGCAGAACTTGCTGCGTATGCCTCGTAGTCTCAGGACCCAGGATCTGAAGGATTTTGAATACTACACCGAGGAGGGGTCGCTAAAGCAGAATATCTGGGTTCCGGGCGGTACCTCAACTCTGAACAATCCTTACTGGTCGTTATATCGTCGTATAGCCCCTACCAGTCGTAACAGGATCACCACCTTTACCTCGCTGAAATACGACTTCACCAACTGGCTTTCAGCACAGGTAAGGGTTGCCATGGATGCAATTCATGACGATGCCGAGGAGAAGATTTATTGGGATGCAATCTATATCAACGATGGAAAAGGGAACTATTATACTGCCTTCAGGAAATCGCAGGACATTACGTCCGATTTCATGATCAATGCCAGAAAGGAGCTGTCCAATGGCATCGCTCTTAGTGCCATGATAGGAGGTGAGATAAAAGACAGTAAAGCCAGGGGACAATCAGCATCGACCAACGGGTTGACCGTTGAAAATAAATTTGCATTGAACTTCGGTTCATCCAATACCACTTCAGATAGCGAATCCAGGGTTCAGACACAGAGTATTTTCGGAACTGCCCAGGTGGCTTTTAAAGAGATGGTCTATCTCGATCTGACCGCCAGAAACGACTGGAACTCGACGCTTCCACCCCCTTACGACTACTTCTATCCTTCTATAGGATTGACCGGCATTATCTCCGAAATGGTTAAGCTTCCCGAGTTCATTTCGTTTGCAAAATTGAGAGGATCGTATGCCGAAGTTGGTAATGGCGTAGGTTTTGCTTCAATCTTTCAAACCTACGGAAGAAATACGGACGGACCTATTGGACAGATTACCACGAGCGGTACGAAAGTAGCGGAACAGCTTATCCCTGAAAAAACCAAATCATTGGAAGTGGGAGGAGAATTCCGCTTTATGGGAAACCGGCTGGGATTAGATATAACCTGGTATAAATCAAATACCATTAACCAGTTGATATCAATTACCGCTCCTCCCACTTCTGGATATACAAGTACGCAGATCAACTGCGGAAACATCCAGAACAAGGGTATTGAAGTGATGCTCTCCGCAAGACCATTAGAGAGAAGAGACTTTACCTGGGATACCTACCTGACCTTCTCACGCAATATCAACAAAGTACTTGAACTGTACAAAGGAGTAGAGAGGTATGAACTGAGCACGGCCAATCTGGCATTGGGGAAAAACTGGGTTATAGTTGGACGTCCCTACGGAGAGATCTATTCAAGGACTTTCCAGCGTGATGCACAAGGCAGGATAATTGTCTCCGACAATGGACTGCCAATAATCACTGCTGATGCCGATCACTATCTTGGCAATTATAATTACGACTGGCAAAGCGGTTTATCCAATTCATTCAGTTATAAGAACTGGCATTTGAACTTCCTGATAGATCTGAATTATGGAGGCATCAGAACATCAGCCACCGAATCGATGCTTATGCTTACGGGAGGTAGCAAGGCCACATTGTATGGTCGTGAAGGTTTTATTTTTGACGGAGTAAAGGAGGATGGCACTCCCAATGACATAACCATCAATGCAGAAGCTTATGGTACACTTGTGGGAGGAAGAAGTTCAAATAACGGTCCCGTCGAACTGTTCACACACGATGCAACAAATTCACGTCTGCGTGAACTTTCATTGGGTTATGATCTTCCAGTTAAAAGCAATCTGATCAGCGCATTGCGCATCTCTTTGGTGGGCCGTAACTTGATATACCTTTACAATGGATGCAAATGGTTTGATCCGGATGTCACCTACAATACAGGCGCAAACGGTCAGGGAGCAGAAAACTCCTTCCTCCCCGGAGCCCGCACATTGGGATTAAATTTAAAACTAACATTCTAACCACTAATGCATATCAATTATGAAATATATACAATCTAACAAGATAGGAAAGCTCCTCCCCCTGATATGGATAAGCATCATCTGTTTTGCTTGCACCGATCAGTTCGACAGGTTCAACATGAACAAGACACAGCTGATGGAGATTACCGACAAGGAACTTTCCGGTCTATTTACAAGAGCGCTGATTTCAGGTAACTGTTTGCTGACCAGCGACCAATACAGCAGGGGAAAGAGCAATATCTCGGATCATTTTTCCGGTTACACCGTCATTGGTGGTGTCGACCGTGAACAGAATGTATTCCAACTATCACACCAGCAATCGGTATTCTCGACTTTCTTCAGCCAGACTATCCCCGCTATTGTGGCCATTCAGAATAATACGGTAGAGAAGAATCCCACCGCCTATCATGTGGCAACTATCTGGAAAGGTTATGTGATGCACCGGTTGGCGGATGCCTGGGGACCACTACCCTACACGGAGGCTGGAAACGGCAAGGATGTCATTCCGTATGAAAGTGTCCAGGATATATACTACAACATTTTCAGGGATCTGACCGAGGCTGTTGATTATCTGACAGCTGAAGTAAACAAGAATCCCGGACTGAATGTCTTCGGTGCAGGGGATATCATCTACAATGGGAGTGTGATCCAGTGGATCAAGTTTGCCAATACGATGCGCCTTCGCCTGGCCTGCCGGATATCCAATGTTGATCCTGAAAAGGCAAAAACCGAAGCTGAAGCAGCCGTAAAAGGGGCAATGATGGAAACCGACAGCGACGACGCCATGATCATGGATCTTCCCTCGTTCAACGGTGTTCAAAATGGGATGTGCCGTATCGGAGGATGGCACCAGAACTCGATGAGCACCAGTATGGAAAGTGTACTCAAAGGATATGAGGACCCCCGTCTCCAGGAATATTTTTCGGTAGTGGGTCCAGAGGTCGTTGTTGAAGAGCCTGAAATCATGGCCAATATTGGCGGATATCACGGGATGACCCCCGGATTCACTGCTGAAGACTTTGTGGCGTTCAGGCTATACTCCAACTTCGGTCCAAGATGGGTTGGCCCTAATGTTGTCTCTACGGAAGTCCCCATCAACGTGGGTAATGCCGCCGAAACCTGGTTCCTGAAAGCAGAAGGGGCCTGGAGAGGATGGAACATGGGAGGTACCGCCCAATCATTCTATGAAAAGGGGATTGAAGTCTCTATCAGACAATGGAGAGGCGCCTCGTTCCCGGCGTCCCAGATTCAGGACTATATAAACAGTATGGCCACTCCCGTTGCTCCTGACAATTACCCCTATTATGATCCCCCCATGACAGATATTCCTGTCAAATTCTCATCGGACAGAGAGAAACAATATGAACAGATCATTACCCAGAAGTGGCTGGCGATATACCCCGATAGTTGGGAAGCATGGACAGAGTATCGGAGAACGCGGCTCCCCAAACTCTATCCCAAGAAAAACTCGATGAATCCCAATATCGACGTTTCACGGGGCATGATCGTAACACGGTTACCCTACCCGGATAATGAGAAAAATGGACAACCTGAAGAGTATGCAAAGGCTGTCGCACTGCTGGGTGGACCCGATCTTGAATCGACCCCACTCTGGTGGGATGTACACCCCAATGGTAACTGATTTGACATGAAAGATATTATCATGCAACAAGAGGGTGATAATAGTAAAGGCACCCTCTTGCTTTCTCTTTTTAATAAACCCAACCATATTGAAGTCTGATGCAACCATACAACTCTACCCCGAAATCTCTTCTCCATCTCTTCCTGATCATGACACTATGCCTATCCTGTCAGAAACCGACAAATAATGAACCATTTAACCCGACAGCATACGTAAATCTATTCATCTGTACTGAAGGAGATAACGGCATGCTTTATCCGGGACCAGCCATGCCATTCGGATTGGTACATCTTTCACCTGAAACCGAAGGAGATTCACATGTCGGATACTATTATGAGAACGACTCGATCGAAGGATTCTCACATACCCGAATTGCAGGTGCAGGCTCCCAGGGAAAAGGCGGCGGTCTTCTCATCAAGCCCGGTATAGGATTGTTCACCAATAAAATAAAAGAGTTCAGCGAACCGCTAATCAAAAGTACAGAAGAGGCAAGTCCCGGATATTACAAGGTGAAGCTTGCATCGGGAGTGACTGTTGAGTTGACAACCTCCGACCATGTGGGATTTCATCGATACACGTTCCCCCGTGACCGGAAGAAGGATCGTTATATAGTAGTCGACCTCTCTCACAGCTATGTGGGAATGCTGGATGCCCGACTTGAGATAAGAAGCGAGATCGAAATTGCGGGCTACTTCAAGTCGCTCCACAATCGTGGCGGAGGGTATCACACGCTCTACTTTACCATCATCAGTGATCAGCCATTTGCATCGTTTACCTCATGGGATGGGGATGATTGTGGCGAGGTTAAGGAGAGGCAAGGCAATCAGACCGGGGTATGGCTCTCCTACCCCGAGGATGGGAAAGATCAGGTCTGCCTGAAAGTAGGTCTATCGACGGTGGACGAGAACCTGGCCCGGGCGGAGGCACTAAACGAAATAAAAGGATGGAATTTCGATCAGGCAAGAGAGTCTTGTGCCGATCGTTGGGAAAAGATGCTTCGAAAAGTGGAGGTGGTGGACGGTTCGGATGAGCTGAAAACAATTTTTTATACACATCTCTACCACAGTTACCTGGTGCCTCATCTCTCCAGTGCTTCAACAGGAGAATATCGTCCCCTGAACCAGCCCGGTTTGATCTTGCAAACAAAAGATAGTGCACCCGACTTTAACTACTACTCCACCTGGAGCCTTTGGGACGATTTCAGGAAATATTCCCTGGTATCTTTACTGGAACCGTCATACACCAAAAACATAGTTCGCTCCCTTGTTGATGTCTATGCAAATAAAGACAAGGAAGGGCGCGATCCTAAATACTCGCCCACACCCCATATCCGCATGGAGTTCAACAGCACTGTAATAATGGATGCCTGGAACAAAGGCATAAGGGAGTTCGACTCAGCCATTGCCTACAAAGGGATGAAAGAGTATGCCCTTCAGGAAGATGGGAAACGGATCAGCGACCAGCTGGAACAGTTTTATCATGCCTATGTGGCTATGCTAATGGCAAAAGAGCTGTGGAAAGAGGAAGATGCCGATCTGTTTTATGAAAAAGCAATGGGGTACAAGAGGGTCTGGTGCCCCATGCAGAAGGACCGGGAAGGAACGGTACGCGGTTTTTTCACACCCGAAGGAAAAGAGGTGGATGATGTGGAAGATTTTGAGAAACATGTGTATGAAGGGCACCTGTGGCACTATCGCTGGTTTGTATTGCACGATGTGGAGGGATTAGCTCAGCTGAGAGGAAGTAAAGAGTTGCTGGCCGACGACCTGGAGTACTTCTTCGAGAAGGATCTGTTCATGATTGTCAACGAGCCTGACCTGCATGCTCCTTACCTGTTCAACTATCTCGACAAGCCTTGGCTTACCCAGAAATGGGCACGTAGATTCACGACGAAGGAGGTTACACAACTATACCACAATCATGGTCTCTACGAAACGCCGGTTGTATCACGTATATTCAGGGCCGACACAAAAGGGTATATCGAAACGATGGATGATGATGCCGGTGCTATGGCTTCCTGGTTTGTGATGAGTGCCATGGGATTATTTCCGCTAGATCCGGCACTACCCTACTATCTGATTGGTTCACCCATATTCCCTGAATACCGGATACACCTGGATAATGGAAAACATTTTACTGTCAAGGCTAACAACGTAAGTGAAGATAACTTCTACATTCAATCTGCCACATTAAATGGAGAAGAATTTGATCAGTGCTGGATTGCCTACGACACCATCATGGCTGGAGGTGTGCTGGAGTTTGAAATGGGAAATCGACCCAACAAGGAGTGGGGTAAGTCGGTAGATATCCCCTCCGGCATGAGTGAACCCGGCTGCGTCAAAAAATAGCATCTACTCAAAATTCAAAAAAATGACAAAATGAAAACGATTAATAGCTGCATACTTCTTGTCCTGCTCCTCGCTGTTCCTCTGGCAGCCCAGAACAGATTTGTCGTGGAGCCCTACCTGCAATCACCAACCATGCAGTCCATGAAAGTGATGTGGGAGACATCCCTGCCCTCCCGGTCCGTTCTTTTTCTTGCCGAAGCGAAGCACAACACCCTACAACCTGAATTTAACGAGATCGGAACAGAAGCCGCTGAGACGACAATGCACAGTGTAGAGATTAAAGGATTGGATTTTGGCTCCCATTACATATACCAGGCAGCATCGGTAACCGGAACCGATACGCTATGGGGCCCCGTCAGCCGATTTTCTCTGCCCGATTACATGAATGAGCCGATCGTCTCTATTGTTTTTAGCGATACCCAAAAAAATCCCTCCCTGCTGGGACATTTTGCCACCCTGTTTGCAAGGGAAGCCCCTTCGTTTCTGTTGCACACAGGGGATTTGGTGGAGTCGGGACCGAACAAGAGCAATTGGACCGACCAATTCTTTTACCCACTACGCAATCTGCTCCGTTACTACCCCCTCTATCCGGTACTGGGCAATCATGAAGGGAATACTCCCTTTTTCTATCAATACTTTGATTTGCCGGAACCGGAATGGTTTTATACCCAGAAAAAGGGGAATGCCCTCTTTGTATTTGTAAACACAAACATCGACATACTCCCGGGATCGAAACAGTATCGGCTGCTCGAGAAGGCACTTGCCGAATCGAGTGAAACCTGGAAGATTGTCCTTCATCACCATCCGGTCTATGTCTCGTCAGGTTACTACAACAGCATCACCCAGAAAGTGGTCACCGGCGACCCCAATCTCCCACACTTGCGCTCCCTTTATGAGACCTATGGAGTTGACCTGGTTTTTAACGGGCATATCCACAATTACGAACGGACCATGCCCATCTTCCGGGAGAAAATCGATTCAGAGAGGGGTGTCGTCTACCTCACCATTGGTGGTGGTGGCGGGAAACTGGATGAGACAGCAATCACCCGGACCTGGTACATGGCAGAAGCCAAAAGCAGGCACCATTTCATAAAGTTAAGGATATGGGACCGGAAACTCTCCATTGACGCCATTGACAGTACGGGAGTAGCGTTCGACCATTGGGAGAAGGTGAAGGAGAGGGACAGCCTGGCTGCACCTCTGATTGAAAGCAGTGAATTGTGCTTCCTGAACAAAACCAAGGTTACAGTAACCAATCCCAATCCGTCCGGCCACCTTGTTGTTGCGGTAAACGGTAACAGTCTCGCCACTGCTTCAGACAAGATTGAGATTCCTCTGCAAGAGACGACTCTGTTGTCCGCATTCGTAAAGGACAATTTGGGTGGAGAAAGTCACACGGCAACAAAAACATTTACCAGGCTACCGTTGAATCCTGCACAAAAGAAAACCAACGGGAAGATAAGCGTTGAATATTATGAGGGTTTCTTTACACAACTCCCCGATTTTGACGCGTTGGATCCCATTCGACGCATTGAATCCGATTCGCTTACGTTGGATGCAATCAGGCCAAGGGCCGAGAATCATTGGGCCGCACGTTTCAGGGGAAGGTTCCATGTACCTGAAACGAACGTATACAGGGTACTCCTGGAGTCATACGACGGAAGCAGGCTGCTGATCGACGGGAGAGAGGTAATCAACAATGACGGGATGCATTATGAAATCAGAATGGATAACTATGTTGCCTTGGAAAAGGGAGAACACTCCTTCGAAGTACACTATTTCGATTTCACAAGACGGGAAACCCTGCGCTTGTGGATGAACCCTATATACCATGATCTGATTGATTTCAATAGTTATTTGAAGTAGGAGACCTCCAACAATTATTCTAAAAGATTTTGAGCCGTATGAAGACGCTGATTTTATCTCTCTTGTGTGGATTACTTTTGCTCTGTTCCTGTCACAATGAAGGCAGGAATGAGAGGCTTGTATCTCATGTGCTTGTTTTGGGCATTGATGGATTGGGATCACATGGACTTGAACATGCAAATACTCCCAACATTGATCAATTGATGAAGAGTGGGGCATGGACGCTTCATGCCAGGAGCGTTTTTCCCAGTGTAAGCGGACCTGCCTGGAGCTCGATGATTACCGGAGCTACAGTAGAGAAACATGGAGTCGTAAATAATGGATGGACTGCTGAAAACCATTTTTTGGAGCCAGTCATCAAAGGTGATTTTGAGATGTTCCCCACCATTTTCGGTGAAACCCGCAGACATATTCCCGAAGCCGTAATTGCAGCTTTTTACCATTGGAGAAAACTGGGCAACTTCATTGAAAAAGGGGTGTGTGATATCAGCCAGGCTGCCGGAAATGAAGACTCGGTGACTATGTTGGCCTGTAAATTCATCCATGAACGAAAACCCGATCTCACTTTTGTTCATCTCGACCATGTAGATCATGCAGGACACCATGACGGGTATCGATCACAAAAGTATTTTGAGGCAATTGAAAAAACCGACAGCCTGGTGGGTATATTTCTCGATCAATTGAAGAGATCGGGTCTCTTTGAAGAAACAGTGGTGTTCCTGGTTTCGGATCATGGCGGCCTCGATAAAGGTCACGGAGGCATCCATCCCGATGAAATGGTTGTGCCTTTCCTTGTCTCAGGAAAAGGGATCAAAAAGGACTATGCGATAGATCACCCCCTGTTTATTTATGATTTGGCCCCTACTGTTGCCATGTTGTTGGGATTTGAACTGAATGGCTGGATATCGGGAAAGCCACTCTCAAACATCCTTTCATCGATCCAGTGTAACAGGTTGTAGGATTTGTGGCTAGGGGACCTTAAGGGAGATCCTGGGTAGCCCGATGTTATATGATGTTAATATAAATAGTCGCTCCTTAAAAGCGTATATTTATCAGATATTCAGCAAAATAACCTCATAAACAGTTGTGTTTTTTTGCAATATTTTGTATCTTTAGGTACTAAAACTCTGCAAATCATGTTAGGGAAATTACCGGAAAAAGGACAACGCGATTTGTTTCGCCCGATGCTGAAAGATTTCATCGATATGGGGCATGAACTCGTTCTTTTGGCAGACAAGATCGATTGGTCATATTTTGAGGAAGAATTTACACCTTTGTATTCACAACGAGGTGCGCCAAGCGTTCCCATCCGTTTGATGGTCGGCTGCCTGCTTTTGAAGCACCTGTACAATCTTGGCGATGAGCGTATTCCCGAGTATTGGGTTCGGGATGTTTATTTCCAGTACTTTTGTGGATGCGAGTTCTTCGAACATGAGTTTCCTTTTGATCCGAGCGATTTTGTCCATTTCCGTAACCGTGTGAGAGAAGAAGGGATAGGAAAAATATTCGCTTACAGCGTACAACTTCACGGTAAAAAACTGCCGGGACAAACCGGGTTTGTTCTTTCGGACACTACTGTTCAAGAAAACAACACCACCTTTCCTACCGATGCCAAGCTTTGCAAAAAGGTTATCGACAAGTGCAATGCCATTGCAGGGAGTGAAGGCATCATGCAACGTCAGCGGTACACCCGTGAAAGTAAACAACTGCTGCGAGACACTTACAACGGCAAGCATCCCAAACGTAAGAAACGGGCAGACAAAGCCAAACGTCGCTTGAAAACGATCGCCAATATCCAACTTCGGGAACTTGAACGTAAAATGACAGAGGAACAAAAGAAACGATACGAACAGACGCTTTCACTCTGCAAGCGTGCAGTGAATCAACAGAAAAACGACAAGGATAAAATCTACAGTCTGCATAAACCCTTTACCCGCTGTATTGCCAAGGGAAAGGCACACAAGCAGTATGAGTTCGGCAATAAAGTGGGGATGATCACCACGGGCAGAAAAGGGCGGAAAATCATCACGGCGGTAAAAGCATTTTTGGGAAACCCATACGACGGCGACACCATAGAACCGTTACTCGAACAGATGGAAGAGAATAAGTTGAAACTACCCAAAGAACTCATTTATGACCGTGGCGGGAAAGGACGAAAGCAGATAAAAGACGTAAGCATTATTACACCGGGCAAGCCCAAAGTCAAAGACACCCCTTGTCAAAAACGGCAGAAACGGAACAAATGCAGAGCCAGAGCGGCAATTGAACCTATTTTCGGACATCTTAAAAAGGATTTCCGTATGGAACAGAATTACTTGTGGGCTGAAAAAGGCATACAAATCAACGCATACCTGGCAGCTACGGCTTGGAACTTGAAGAAAATGATGGAAAAGTTGAAAGAAAAATTTTTATATTTTATTTTCCGATGGTTTTTCCACCAAGATAAAATATATTTTTCAGCTTAATTCGAATTTATAAGGAACGACTATTTAACCCGTACAATAGAAACCTTTCACATGAAAAAGTCAGATGTCATATCCGAAGGCTTTTCAATCCACCTGAATGATTAGAGAAGATATTTCAATCTTATACAGAGTAAGTTATTATAACTGAATACAGATGAAAAAAGGAATAGATATTTGTATCGCATCACTGATCCTATTGTTATTTTACAGCGTGGAGGGGAGAGCTCAATCAGGAAGTTACCTGATAGAGAAAGGCTCTGAATATGCATTGTGGTGGAGTGTCGGAACCTATAAAGTGAACAGAAGCAAATCAATCCAGGAACTTGCTTGCGTAAGGGGATTTTGAGGTAGATTCCAATCAGATCAACGTAAATATCGATTTTCAAGAATTCGACTACGATCCATCCGCCTCGCTATCCTTAGGGATGGGATAGAAGATTCTGAATATTTTGTGCAATTACAAAAAATTCGAAACGGACTCAATCCCAGAAAAGAGAAGGCACTGATCCAGGAGGCAGATACGTTGCTCCATTTCGACAAAAATTTCTTCACCGACGGGAAAGAATACACAAAAGATCCGTTATTGTTGGATAAAAGGAGAGACGATGTGGCCGCCTTGATTGAAAAAATCCAGAAGAGACTTTAACGTGAACATGATCTCTATTCATAGCTCCAGATTAGTGGCAATTTTTTAAAATTTTCAGAATATTAAAAACAGGGAATAAAATGAAGAAAACAGTTATCTTATTAGTTGCATTATTGCTTGTGTGCAACTTGACAAATGCAGAGAAAAAATATGGCATCTCATCGCCCGACGGGCGACTGACCGCCGAGATAACCGTGGGGAAGCAGCTCTCTTGGAGCCTGGCCCACGACGGAGAGCAGCTGATGGGACCTTCACCCGTCTCGATAACCCTCGACGGAGGAGAACAGCTCGGACCCGATGCACGTGTCAGACAGACCAGACGCAAACGAATCGACCAGACCGTACCCTCCCCTTTCTGGATCTCGTCACAGGTCAGGGATCACTGCAACGAGCTGCAACTCTCCTTCTGGGGCGACTGGGGCATTACCTTCCGGCTCTACGATGATGGCCTGGCCTATCGTTTTCACACCACCCGGAAGGGATCCCTCACCGTCGTTTCGGAAGAGGCCCGCTTCCGCTTCATGGAGGACTCTCCGGCATGGGTCCCCTACGTAAAGGAGGGACTGGGGGGAGACCAGTTTCAGACATCTTTCGAGAACGAATATGTACATGTACCCATCTCGCAGATCAACCGACAGCGACTCGCCTTCCTCCCCCTGCTGGCCGATGCCGCCGATGGCTGGCGGATTCTCATCACGGAGGCTGACCTGGAATCCTATCCCGGAATGTACCTCACCCCCGACGGTGACTCGCCCAACACCCTAAGGGGAGTCTTCCCCCGGGTGCCGGCTGCCGTTGAGCAGGGCGGGCACAACATGCTGCAGATGTTCGTCTCGAAAAGGGAGGAGTATATCGCGAAGACGACCGGTACAAGAAGCTTCCCCTGGCGCGTCTGCGTGGTGACCGACAACGATGCGTCACTGGCGGCCAGCGACATGGTATACCGGCTGGCGGCACCCTCGAGGCTGGAGGACACATCATGGATCAGGCCCGGAAAGGTGGCATGGGAGTGGTGGAACGACTGGAACATATCGGGCGTCGACTTCAAGTCCGGAGTCAACAACGACACCTATAAATACTACATCGACTTCGCATCGGAAAATGGCATCGAGTATGTGATCCTCGACGAGGGATGGGCAGTCAACCTCAAGGCCGACCTGATGCAGGTGGTCCCGGAGATCGACATCCCCGAACTGGTCGCATATGCACGTGAACGCGGCGTAGGAATCATACTCTGGGCCGGATACCACGCATTCGACCGAGACATGGAGGAGGTCTGCCGCCATTACGCCGAAATGGGCGTAAAAGGATTCAAGGTAGACTTCATGGACCGTGACGACCAGCAGCTGGTGGACTTCATTTACCGGGCCGCGGAGACTGCCGCCCGGTACAGGCTCATGCTCGATTTCCACGGAATGTACAAGCCTACCGGACTGAGCCGCACGTGGCCCAATGTCCTCAACTTCGAGGGGGTCCACGGGCTCGAGCAGGTGAAGTTCGACTGGTCACAGGGTATTGACATGGTTACTTACGACGTCACCGTACCCTTCATCCGGATGGCTGCAGGACCGATGGACTACACCCAGGGGGCAATGCGAAACGCGGCAAGGGACTGCTTCAGCCTGATCTATTCGGAACCGATGAGCCAGGGTACCCGCTGCCGACAGCTGGCACTCTACGTGGTTTTCAATTCGCCGCTGAACATGCTCTGCGACAGCCCTTCGGAATACATGAGGGAACCAGAGTCGCTCGAGTTCATCGCCTCGATCCCCACAGTATGGGACGAGACCCGGCCGCTCAACGGCAAGGTGGGCGAACATGTCACCGTGGCCAGACGCAGCGGAAGCGACTGGTACATTGGCGGCATCACTGGCTGGGATGGACGGGAGACGACGGTGGACCTCTCGTTCCTCCCTGATGGAGAGTATGAGATGACCCTGTTCCGCGACGGTGCGAACGCTCACCGAAAGGGCAGCGACTACAAAAGGGAGATGCGCGACGTCAAGTCGGGTGACACCCTCAAGCTCTATCTAGCTCCGGGTGGCGGATTCGCAGTTAAACTGCGGAAAAAGTAGACAGATAGTGCTAAGCCTTCCGGCGAAAACCCCACTGTAGCTTGCCTGGGCAGGAAACTGAAAGCGTTTCTTGTCCAGGCAAACAATTTCAAAAAGGCCAATATCGGCCAAACTATCCAAATCAATTGAAATAGTTTTTCACCTAGAGGGAAAATTTCAAAAGATTCTAACAATATTTGACTAATTCAGAGAAACAACTTAAATTTGTTGAATTGATGGAAGAGCGGAAGAATGATCGCAACCGGTTTTTTCCACAAATCCTTAGCAGTACCTGAAGATTGAACCCTACCCACGCTCTCTTGCACGGGCAAAAATCTCCTTACCGGCCTGCTATCTGGAATAGTATGATACCATTTATCGATAACATAAATATACCACATCAATGAAACAACGAAAACTGAAAATGGGGATGATTGGCGGCGGAAGCGATGCATTTATCGGAGCTATCCACCGCAGGGCAGCCTTTATGGATAACTACATTGAGCTGGTTTGTGGCTGCTTTAGTGTCAATCCCGAAATCTCCAGAAGTTCCGGTAGGGAATATTTCCTGCCTGATAACCGGATTTACAACTCCTATCACGAGATGTTCGAAAAAGAGATGCAGCTGCCTGTCGATGAGCGGATGGATTTCGTAACCATCGTCACCCCGAACAAGTGGCACTTCGAACCCGCCATGATGGCCCTGGAAAGAGGATTTCACGTAGTGATCGACAAACCGATGACCTTCTCGCTGGAAGAGGCTCTCAAACTGAAGGAGAAAGTTGAAGAGACAGGTCTGGTCCTGGCCCTCACCCATGTCTACTCCGGATATCCGGCCATCAAGGAGGCACGGGCAAGGATTGCCAATGGAGAACTGGGGAGATTGCGCAAGGTCTATGTGGAATATACGCAGGGATGGCTATCCCAACGGATCGAACTGCAGGGGGGCAACAATGCCGGTTGGAGAACCAACCCCGAAACTACCGGCAAGGCAGGATGTATGGGCGACATTGGAACACATGCCTGGCACCTGGCTGAATATGTCACCGGATTGAAAGTACAGGAAGTGTGTGCTGACCTGCAAACATACGTGGAGGGACGCCTGGTGGATGATGACGGGGCCTCCTTGCTGCGGATGGAGAAGGGGGTTACTGGCGTACTGATGGCGACTCAGATTGCTACCGGTGAGGCTAACAATATCCGCCTGCGGATTTATGGCGACAAGGGTGGGCTGGAATGGCGACAGATGGATTCAAATCGACTGATCCTGAGATGGGGAGATAAACCATCCGAGGAGCTATACATGGGCAACAACGAATTTTTAAGCGATCTGGCCAAATGGAACACCCGAACACCAGCCGGTCACCCCGAAGGATTCATCGAAGCGTTTGCCAATATCTACCGCAACTTTGCACTGACAGTCATGGCAAAGGAGAACGGCGAAGAGCCGGATGAACTGATTTCCGACTTTCCTACAGTCTATGACGGGGTCAGGGGAATGCAATTTGTCGAGATGATGGTACAATCGGCAAAAGATGAAGAGACGAAATGGAAGAGATGGATTAATTAAAGATAATCAGATGAAAAGAGAAAACAACTTGACTAGAAGGAGATTTCTTAAGACTTCGGCGGTGGCCGGAGCAGCAGGCATGATCGGTACCGGCACGACCGGTTTTCTAAGCTCATGCAGTAGTGGCAAGAAGGATGCGACAACCCCCCTGAAGGAACCGGGAAGCTACTATGTACCGGAACTGGTGGATCTGGCCTCCGACGGCAAGGAACTGAAAGCCGGCGTCGTGGGATGCGGAGGCAGGGGATCGGGTGCCGCCATCAACTTCCTGAATGCGGCCAACGGCGTTACGATCGTAGCCCTGGGCGATGTCTTTGAGGACAAGGTGAACGGCCTGGCCGACAAGCTGAAGGCTGAAAAGAACATCGACATTCCGGCCGACAGGCGGTTTGTGGGGCTGGATGCCTACAAGCAGGTGATCGACAGCGGGATCGACATCCTGATCGACTGTACGCCCCCCTTCTTCCGTGCAGAGCACTTCAAGTATGCTGTTGAGCAGGGCAAGCACTGCTTCCTGGAAAAACCGATCTGCGTCGACTCGGTCGGCTACCGCACGGTGGTGGCTGCCGCCAAGCAGGCCCAGGCCAAGAACCTCTGCGTGGTTACGGGGACACAGCGTCACCACCAGCGTGCCTATGTGGAGTCCTACAAGCAGATCATGAACGGCCTTATCGGCGAGATCACCGGCGGTGTCGTCTACTGGAACCAGAGCATGCTCTGGTACCGTGAACGCCAACCGGGATGGAGCGATTTCGAATTCATGGTCCGCGACTGGGTGAACTGGAAATGGCTTTCGGGCGACCATATCGTGGAGCAGCACGTGCACAACATCGACGTGTTCACCTGGTTCAGCGGTCTGAAGCCGGTGAAGGCGGTGGCCTTCGGTTCGCGCCAGCGCCGCGTAACGGGCGACCAGTACGACAACTTCAGCGTCGACTTCACCATGGAGAACGGCATACACCTGCACAGCATGTGCCGCCAGATCGACGGATGCGCCAACAACGTGAGCGAGTTCATCCAGGGGACGAAAGGATCATGGACCAGCCAGGGCGGACACGTGATCAGGGACCTGGCAGGCAACGTGATCTGGCAGTATGACGGCGAGGCGGAGAAGGCCAACTTCAAGCAGACCGACCCCTACACGCTGGAGCATGTGAACCTGATCAACTGTATCCGGAAGAATACCCCCATCGAGCAGGCCTCCGAAACGGCGATCTCCAACCTGGGCGCCATCATGGGACGCGAAGCAGCCTACACCGGCCAGGAGACAACCTGGGATGCCATCGCCGCCGCTCAGCTGGATTATACCCCGGCCGACCTGAACATCGGCAAGATGGACATGAGCCGATTTACTGTGCCTGTACCGGGAAACAGTAAACAGTAGAAATAAGCGACCGGGTGAACGCCTTGGCTGAGCTCAAGAGGTGACACCCATATCAGAGAGATAGAGAGGTTGTCTCATGATTTTGAACATGAGATAACCTCTTTTCTATATTGACCCTTTCCTGATACATCGATCCAGCTTTGCCGGGTTACAAGATTTATGGCTAAGAGACCTTAAGGGAGATCCCGGGAAATCCAATGTTACATAATGTTAATTAAAATATTTTTTTTGTTTTATCAGAAATTTAAATGTAATTTAGCACCTTTAACGATTAAGCGAGGGAAATGTTGATATTTTTTGAGCATTTGATTCTTTAAAATACTGGAAAAGCATTGATGGATCTGCATTGAAAGATACACATGTCGCAACTACTCTCCGGTTATCTTTTCCAGATGAGAGGAAGGGATAACTGACGACATACAATTTTGCCACTGAAGAGTTCTTTGATATCCCTTTTCAAGCAAGGCCAGCTCTGGAAATCGAGTGAAAAGGCACAACGATACTGTTTGATCTATTCCTGATCGGGGCTCTTGCAATGAATTAACTTTAACGATAAAGCCTATAATCGAACATATCTTCTCATCTAACTATAAACCGACTGTATGTAAAATGGGGGTTGCATTTTCAAACAGAATGAAATAGCCACCATTTTTCTGTGGAAAAAAAATATATTCACGTAATAACTACAAAAAAATAATTCAAAATGGAGGGACGCCTATGAAAACATAGAAACTTGGATATCAGCTCTCACAATTGCAATTTCACTTTGTATCTTCTCTTTGAGGTTGCACAATTTCTAATTAATACTGAATCTTACTAATGCACAACAAAAAAATGTTAATCCATGAATAATATATCAATAAACGCAAAAGAGCATTTTTTTTGTTCAACATCTCTAAAGAGGTCTTTTGCCTTGAGGATAACACTTCTGCTACTCGTCATGATCACTACTCAATTGAGAGCAGAAAATATGAACAGAGAAATAGAGAATCGAAACAATACTTTAACGGAATCACAGCAACAGCAGAAAAAAAACATAACAGGAATCATTGTTGATGCAGCTGGCGTACCCGTTATCGGAGCAAATATTATTGAAGTAGGAACAACCAATGGTACCGTTACCGATGCAGATGGCAAGTTTTCGCTAATGGTTGACAACAATGCCAGAATTCGAGTAACATACATTGGTTATGTGGAACAATTGATTGATACAAAATGGAAAAACAATTTTGAAATCAGACTATTGGAGGATACACAAGCATTAGAAGAGTTGGTGGTGATCGGCTACGGCACGGTAAAGAAAAAAGACTTGACCGGTTCCGTATCGTCAGTTTCACCCAGGGACTTCAGGGCCCAACCCGTTCAAGGGATTTCAGAAATGATAGCTGGTCGCGTTGCAGGCGTCATGGTGACTCAAACCAACGGCGATGCCAGCGCGTCGACCAAGATCCGTATCCGTGGAAGCAACTCGTTGAACGGGAGCAACGATCCGCTATACATTGTAGATGGTGTACCCATGGGTTCATACAGTCCAAGCGATGTAGAGTCTATAGAAGTATTGAAAGACGCCTCTGCCACAGCAATCTACGGTTCTAGAGGCGCTAACGGGGTTGTACTGATCACCACTAAACGTGGTAGTACTGGCGGTCCATATGCTGAAGTGGTAGCCAACACCTCATTTGCAACTTATCCAAAATTTTATGACCTGTTGGACGGCAAGGAGTTCGGTGTTTTTTACAACCAATATTTCGGAACAAACCTCGTCTTCCCCGAATATAATACAGATTGGCAAAAAGTGTTGACCCAAACCGGCATTCGTCAAAACTATCAGGCCAATATCTCGGGAGGTACCGACAAGATGAATTTCTATGTAGGAGGTAATTATATCCACAATCAAGGCACCATAAAGAACAACGATTCTGAAAATTATCGTCTTCGATCCAACTTCGACTTCAAACTTGGATCCAGGTTCTCAGGAAAGGTTGATCTGTCTGTCGGTCAAAGTCGTTCACACAACAGCAACGAGTTTACATCAAAAGGGCCGTTATTCTCGGCATTACAATGGTCTCCCTGCCTTCCCACAATTGATGAAAATGGTAATTATACTGCTAGTGACCCATATTCAACCACCTATCTGAATCCCTACATGGAGATCATGGAGGCAAACTCCAACAGTTACGGCACAAGCGTAGCCGTAAACGGACACTTCGCCTATCAAGTAATCGAAGGTTTGAAGCTCTCCGTTCAACCTGCAATAAACAGATCTCTTTCCGAGGGTCGCAGCTTCTCAAATTCCATGATCTCTTCGGGAGGCGATGTTACTGCCAGTCGTTCGATGGGAAACTCCACATCATGGCAGATAACCAGCCTGGCAACGTATGACAAGACTTTCAACATGAAGCACAACCTCAACGCAATGCTGGGTTCGGAACTCTACAAGAGCGAATATTACGGATTCTCTGCAAGAGGTCAAAAATTCTTCGACGAAAAGGTATTGTGGAACAATCTAGGAAGCGCCACAACACAAACAATCTCTTCCAGTTATTCCAGTGAAGCGTTGGCCTCCTTCTTCACCCGTGCCAACTATAACTACGACTCCAGATATTACGTAACAGCTTCTCTTCGTGCAGACGGCTCTTCGAAATTCCGGGGAGACAATCAGTTCTCTTACTTCCCGTCTGGAGCGCTGTCATGGGTAGCATCTAATGAAGAATTCTTAAAAGACCACACTTGGATCGATCACCTGAAATTTCGGCTAAGCTATGGAGTGACCGGTAGCCAGGCTATTGGACCCTACGCTACCGTATCCTCACTCGGAAATTCCAATTGGGGTTGGGGAGCCGGCGACAGCAAATTGCCAGGCGTTTATTTGACAGACCCTGCTAATCCAAATTTGAAATGGGAAGAGACAACTCAATGGAATCTGGGCGTGGATGCCAATATCTTTGAAAAATGGTCGATTGGTTTGGACTACTTTAATAAAACCACCGATGGTCTGTTAACGAACAGGGTGTTACCCAGTTATACCGGTGGAGGTTCTACCAGGATCAATCTGGGCCAGATGAAAAACCATGGTATAGATGCTTCCATTACATTTACTCCGTTCAACCACCAGGACTTCTCCTGGAGGATGACCTTGAACGGAAGCTGGTTGCAGAACAGGGTAGCATCGTTAGGAGATTTAGGTGAATACTTTATCCCGAGTGGTGACGCAAACTATACCGGTGTACAGCTGGAGACCTCTCCGTTGATCGTTCAGCAGGGACAACCTCTCGGACAACTCTACGGATTCAAATGGCTTGGTCTATGGAAGGAGTCGGAGGCGGAAGAGGCAGCAAAATACAACCAGAAACCGGGCGACAACCGCTACCTGGACAAAAACAACGACTATAGCTACTCCAATGAAGACAAGGAGGTGATTGGCAACTTCATGCCCAAATTCATCTGGTCATACAACTCCACCATCAATTGGAAAAATTTCGATTTCAACCTGCTGGTTGAAGGCGCTCACAATCGCGACATGTACAATTTCAACCGTATGGTTGCCGGAACGATTGTTGCCACCTCCTTCTCCGTTACTTTGAGAGAGGCTGCCGACAATATGTGGACAGCCAGCAACCAGGAGACAATGTGGGCTCCCCGCAGTTCGTCTGCTTTGGAAAAACCGAACTCTTCCAAATGGGTAGAAGAGGCCAGCTGGGTGAAAATCAGAAACCTGAGTATTGGATACACCATTCCTAAGCAGTTATTGTGTGGACACGAAATCAGAGTGAACGCTTCAGCCCAAAACCTGTTTACAATTACCGGCTATAGCGGGCTTGACCCCGAATCTCAAGTAAACGGTGCATATTCGCAGGACTTCTTCGGAGGTGTTGAATATGGTACTTATCCACAATCGAGAATTTACACTATAGGTCTGACTTATAAATTCTAATTCACGAAACAATGAAAAAAATAATATTTTTAATCGCTATCGCTCTGGTAACTGCTTCTTGTGAATCATTCCTTGAAGAGGATCCAAAGGGGCAGTTTATGGTTGACAGTTATTTCAAGACCGTGGCCGATCTTGAGACTGCTCTTAACGAAATAAGCTATGAATCACACGAATACTACTATGAAGGTAAATGTTTGAACATGGCTTGTCGTGGCGATGATCTAACCGCTTCCAACTATACGGTGCTTGAACGTTTTCAACAACAGGATGACGAGCAGTATGTGGCTTCACCCTGGAACAACTGCTATAAGACCATAAAACAGTGTAACAACGTTATCCTACAAGCTGATAAGGTGACCGGAGATGAAGCACAATTGAAGACAATTCTGGGTATTGCTCATTTTTACAGGGGATGGGCCTATTTTAACCTGGTTCGCTGGTTCGACAAACTGCCGCTGATTCTTGACAATGAACCTAATTTGGATGTGAAAGCTGTTGATCAAGCAACTATTTATGAGCAGATCGTCAAGGATATTGAGGCTGCAGAAACGCTGCTACCCGTTTCCTGGGAGGGTAATTACAAGGCTTTAACAGCTCCTAATGTGGCTACGGCAAAAGCAGCCCTGGCTGAGGTCTATTTGTCGATGGCCGGCTATCCTTTGAAAAAAGGCACTGAATATTATGCCAAGGCTGCAGCCAAAGCAAAAGAGGTGATTAACGGTCCCTACGGAGTAGATTTTGATACTTACGAAAATATCTTCAACACGAATGATCCCCGCACCAATTTAAACAAAGAGCGTCTGCTCACTTTTGTATATTACAACGCAAGCACTGAGCGTAATGCCTTGATTCAATGTTTTATGCCTGCCGAATATAGTGGCTGGAACTGGTTTGCCGCAGAACGCACATTCTTCCGTGAATTCCCGGAAGGTCCCCGAAAAGAGATGACTTTCTATACTACTATTCATAAGGATGCAACCACATCCATTTCCTGGGACGATCCTACAAGAAAGTTTCCAGCTCCCCATTATCGCAAGATGATGTTGAACTCCGAAATGGACTTTTCCCAGCCATGGACAAACAGTGCATGGCGTTATGAAGGTATCATTTTCGCCTTGCGCTTTACACAAACGGCACTCACTTATGCAGAAGCTATTGCTCGCAGCTCTGGACCTGATAACCTGGCCTACGAATTGATGGACAAGATCCGTACACGTGCTGAACTGCCTCTCTATGATCGGGGATTGAATGGTTCTGATTTTGCCAGACTAGTTGTACAAGAGCGCGCCTGGGAATTGGCAGGTGAGTTTACCCGTTGGCAGGACCTTTGCCGCCTGGAAATGGTAGAAGAGGTATTCGCCAAACGTGCCAGCGACGAGGTAATCAGCAATGCCGATTGCGGAGTTCCGAACAAATCAAACTACTATCTCCCTATTCCGGCTTCAGAGAAAGTGCTGAATCCCAACCTGGAATAGATGGATTTCTGGTATAAAAAAGAAAGTAAACCAATAAAGTAACGTAAAATGGAAATAAAGATAAAAAGAATCATCTTCCTCCTCGCCATCTTTACTCTTGTAGCAGGCATATCCACCAGTTGTAAAGAAGAGGATAAGACAATGAGAGGTATCGCTTTAAACATGTCAAAACTAACACTTGACGCCGATGCCATTGAACAGGTACGCTTCTACCCTATTCCATGGGATGCTCCATTGACCGAAGGCTTTACCTGGAAATCGGAGAATACGGAGATCGTAAAAGTAAACAATAAAGGGCAAGTGTTAGGAGTAAATCCTGGAACAACCAACATTACCTGCGAATGCATGGGTTTCTCGGTAACCATTCCGGTAACTGTAAGGCCACTTGTATCCATACAGGAGAAGATCAGAGACTTGAACGCTAAGGGTTTCTGGGAATTTGATGATCCGAATGACCCAGCAAAAGCTACTATCGGAGCTGATCTCATCTTTGTGGAAGATCAGGCGGTCATCAGCGTGATAGATGGGCCTCGTCCAGGCGACGGTGCTGTAAGAATTCCTATGGACCCTAAGAAAAAGGCCGGAAACACTACGGGTACATTTATCAAATGTCTGCACGGATTTGCGCCTAAAGGTGGAAAGAATGTAAATGAATACACCATCATGTGGGATATCCGTCTTCCTGCAGAGGGTCCTGAATCGAGTTACTATTCATTGATGTCGTCCAGAACATTGGATAATAGCCAGGACCAGGACATCTGCATTAGGTCAAACGGTTCGTTCGGGATTGGATCCTTGGGTTATTGCGATGCAGGTACTCTAAAACTGGGAAAATGGCATCGGGTCATCGTCACAATGAATTCGGGCGTATCTGTTGTCTACGTCTGTGATGGCGCCAAGGTGAAAGACGCCGATGCAGCTTCTGCTCCGATTGACGGCCGTTTTTCCCTGCTTCCTGGAGGTGTGCTTTTCTTCGCTGACGATGATGGTGACGACAGCACCATTGATGTCTGCAATATCGCCATTTGGGATAGACAGTTGACAGAAGACGAGGCCAAGAGTCTCGGAGCCGTCAGACAAATAGTTGAATTTGAAGAGTAGTTGGCTGATCTGGATATCATCTCAAATGTTTTGTTAAATACTTTCCCGTTCTTTCGGACGGGAAAGTATTCTTCAACCACTTTTTCTACTCTTATTCTGACAGATAATTAAATATTGAAAGAATTCATACGAAGCGGGAAAATGGTAAAACAGACAAGTAATCTTAACTGCATAAAAGTCAACAACAAAATGCGAACAGTTCTATTTATTTCTACTTTGCTGATGCTAATTCTTTCAGGATGTGAAAGTGATAAAAAAGTCTCAACGGTAAAGAATTTTTATATTGGAATTGACAATTCCGGAGACAAGACCAATCCGGGAGAGTTCTTTAATCCGGTGGCAATGGATTCTTTAGGTGTTGATTTTGTAGTTTATCACTATAGGGGCCCACAAGGGACGGTTGAAGATGAGGTAAATACCATGAAAAGACTGGGTGCTGATTTTGACAGTGCCGGACTGAAAGTGGTGGTCAACGTCGAGTGCGGGAACTGGAATCTGGAAATGAAAAGTGCCGACGGTTACGAGTGGGTTAACCAACCCGACAACCTGCACCTGTTTAAATTTCCACCAGCCGTCCTGAGGAGTCTGGCGGAGTCTAAAGCCGTATGGGGGATACAGTATGACGAGTTGGAACATTCGCAGATCACCCGAAATCTATCTATCACCTTAAAACATCCTGATGTTGAGCTTGTCAGTCTGGCAGAAACAACCGGCATGAATTTCAAATCAGCTGATCATGCGGTATACCAAGGGGCAAGATCGTTGGTGGATGAATGTAAAAGTGATGGTCCCCCGATGGTCCTGACCGAACACGTATGGCCCGTACTTTTTCACAATTTTGCCCGTGCCGGCATGACGCCTGTTTACAAGCAAATGAAGGAAAACTGGTCCAATATCTGGGCTTCATGCGCTATGGGTGCTTGTTTGCAATATGATAGTGAATTGTGGGCCTGCATCGATCTTTGGCATTACAACAACTACCCGGGGCACTCGCCCGAATCTTTATGGTCAAATCTTCTGTTTGCTTACTGGGCAGGTGTAGATAAAGCCTATGTGGAAAGTGTCGGCCGGCACACCTACGCGATCGACGAAAACAATCAATTGACCCTCAAGGAGAGGGGAGAGGTATTAAGCCGCTTTGCCAAAGAATATATACGGCAGAATCCACGTCCATATACCTTCAGGGACTTGGAGCCGGAAATTGCGATTATCCGTTTTGATGACACGATGTGGGGACAAGGTCCTGAGACCTACTGCACAGTAGATGACGGTGATAAAAAAGTAAACCTCTATTGGAAGGATTGGCTTTTTGGCGCATATGACCTTAATACCAGTGCGGAGTCGGAAGAGTGGATCAAGGCTTGGCATACCATTACCCATGGAGTGGTAAAAAAGGAGAGCCTCTCCTGGAATGCAGGCAATATCTATAAGGGAATGCCCTACCGCTGCTTCGCTCCAGCCAACTCTGTTGTTGTCTATGATGATTCCGTGAGAAAAACTCACCTGAACACATTAAAGCTCGCTTTTCTGTGTGGATTATCGATAAGCGAGGAGACTTTGAAAGATGTCGGGGACCTTGTTCGTAAAAAGGGACTTGCAGTTGTAACCTCCAAGCGTTTTGCTCCCAATGAATTTGTCACCCGATACAAATCCGGCACCAAAGTATTCGAGGATGGAAAGGGCAAATGGATTATAACAGACGACATGGCAGGCGATGAACTGAAAAAGATGGTAGCGCCATGGATCGGAAATGAGAACGAGATTGTATTCCGATTCAAGGGTAACAGAAAGGTTATCATGAATATATCTTCCGATGGCAAGGAGGTTGACATTAAAACAGAGGGAATTTGAACACTTAATCAGCAACATGTGATGACTGAGCCACTATCCAACAAAAAATCTTTCAGGAGGATGATCGGAATAACCATTTTCCTCCACATAATAGTGATTTACTTGGGATTGCCCGTACAGGCGGCTGAAACACCCTGTAACAATCTCGAATATCAGGCAACCTCATCGGAAGCGTACACTGACGCTGGTGAATTTGGATTTTCACCCGATGCATCAGGGGTTGAAAATGCAAAAGCACTACAACAAGCTATCGACCAAGGGGGAACGATCATCGTCTCAAAACCGGGGATATATAAAATTGCTACTTCCCTCTATATCGGAAGTAATACCAGCTTGATATTTGGAAACGGCGTCTCATTAAAAAAAGTAAATGAGGCTGGACTCTTTGCCCAGTTAATTATCAATAAAGGGGCCATGACAAGAACCTATGATGATCATATCTCGGTAGAGGGCCTACATGTCATTGTCAATGGTATTGACAACTGTTCTGATTTGGTTTTGGGATTGCGTGGAATCCTGGGATTCTCCTATGTAAAGGATTTGAAGATTAAAGGTTTCAGGTGCTACGACCTGACCGGATGCCAGTATGGTCTCCAGGTTAACAGGTTCGAAGACGTAATCATCGAGGATGTAATCATTAAAGGGCAAAAGGATGGAATTCATTTTGGTCCCGGCAAGCGATTTACCATTAGAGATGCTGTATTCCAAACCCTTGACGACGCAATAGCACTTAATGCGCAGGACTATTCCACATCCAATCCCGAAATGGGATGGATTGAAGATGGCCTGATAGAAAATTGCTATGACTTAAACCAGGAAAAAATGATCGGCTTCTTTTGCCGGTTGTTAGGTGGTGGCTGGATTGACTGGAAAGAGGGGATGACAGTCCAGCAGTCCGATGCAGTGGTTTCGAACGGACGGATATACCGTGTGAAGATGCCGTCTAATGGAAAGCTCTATAAATCTTTGACCCGACCTGATTTTGAAAGCGGATCAAAAGTGCTGGACGGAATCACCTGGGTCATGACACAGGAAGAGGTCACCTACACGGCTGGGGTCAGAAATGTTATTTTCAGGAATATACATCTTGAAAAGCCGAGAGTGGCATTTGGAATTCTATTTGATATGAGTGAATACGATCGCGGCTACTATCCGGGAGCAGAAGTGCCGGTTCAGGAGAACATATTCCTGGAAAATGTGAAAGTTCTTCACGATGCCGATATTCCGCTATTCCAGATTGCGTCACCGATAAACTTGATCTCGATCTCCAATTCCAGAATCGGGAAACAAAAATTCAGATTTACCGGGAATGAGGTTTTCCCTGAATATTTAAAAGAGAATATTGTCCCCGATTACTATAAGACAGTCATCAATATCCACAACTGTATTTTCGAACATGACGGCGAGATGGTCCTGCTCCATAATACGGCAAAGGGCAAAGAAATCATGTTGAAAACCTCATCAAACATAGAAACAGGCGAGAATTTTTCTGCTAGAATCATTTGTGGTGATGGCATTGTGGAGGTTGATTCAGATCTGACAGGTTTAAAAAAATAGAGAAAGATAGAGATGAAGTACAATTCATGCTTAACGTTAATTTATACGTTACTATTAATCGGCATTACAGCTTGTTCACAAAAGGAATTATCCAATACGGTTAATCGCCGAGGTGAGAAAACAGCTTTTCAGACGAGTAGCCACTGGAAGCCTGTGACCGATATCCGGGCAGATATCGCCATTGTCTATGGCGCCAGTGACAATGAAAAAATGACATTCGAGCAGAGGGTGCAAAGTTGGTGTGATCGTGGATATATCACACATTTCATGACCGGCATCGCCTGGGGAGGCAACTACAGGCCCTATTTCCATGGGGAATGGGACGGAGTTGAACATTGGGACGAAGGACAGGTCAATCGACAGGGAGACACTATCTGGCATGGAAGCAGAGGTTCGACACCCTATATTGTTCCAACTGAAAACTTTTTAAGATATCTGAAAGAGGTCCATATTAAGCGGGTAATCGATGCAGGAATAGATGCCATTTATCTGGAAGAGCCCGAGTTCTGGGCCGCTGCCGGCTATAGTGAATCTTTCAAGAAAGCATGGAAAGATTACTACGGTTTCGATTGGAGACCCCAGCATACCTCTGCCGAAAATACTTATCTGTCCAACAAGCTCAAGTATCACATGTACTACAAGGCACTGGATGAATGTTTTACATATGCAAAGGAGTACGGCAAGAGTAAAGGGATGAATATCCGCTGTTATGTTCCCACTCACTCACTGGTCAATTATGCACAATGGATGATTGTAAGCCCTGAAGCAAGTTTGGCCTCACTCCCCAATGTTGACGGATATATTGCACAGGTATGGACCGGCACCTCTGCCGAACCGAACTATTTCAACGGGAAATTGGCTGAACGGGTATTTGAAACAGCCTATCTGGAGTATGGCTGCATGGAGGCCATGACGGCGCCTACCGGTCGCAAATTATTCTTTCTTACAGACCCCATTGAAGACAGGGAATTTGATTGGCCATACTACAAGCAGAACTATGAAGCTACATTTACTGCGCAACTTCTCTTTCCTCAGATCAACAGTTACGAGGTAATGCCTTGGCCGGACCGTATTTATGAAAAACTTTATTACACCAGTGCCCACTTTAAACGGGGTACAGGGATCTCAGGATCACGCAATATGGAATTGATTGACCCAGAGAACGCTGATAAAGACAAGAAGGAACTCATTCCTCGCTTCTACTCAACCCAAATGCAGGTAATGATCAACTCATTGAATGAGATGCCGCTATCCTCCAATAAGCTCTCCGGTTCGCATGGCATTTCCGTCCTGATGGCCAATTCAATGATGTTCCAAAGGGCACCTGATCCAATTGAAGGTTATGACGATCCCCAGCTCTCCAATTTCTACGGAGAAGCACTTCCCTTCCTGAAACGGGGAGTACCTGTAAAAATATTACACATTGAGAACGTATCCTATCCTGAAACATGGGCAGATACACGAGTTTTGCTCATGTCATATTCAAACCTCAAACCCTTATCGGCAGAATCACATACATATCTGGCCAATTGGGTAAGAGATGGAGGAGTCATCGTTTACAGCTCAAGGGATACCGACCCGTTTCAAAACATTAAGGAGTGGTGGAATCAAGGTGAAAATCAATTCAAAAGACCGTCCGATCACCTGTTTAAACTTCTTGGAATAGAGGTGAATCCCAAAGAAGGTGAATACATCTGCGGAAAAGGCTCGGTCTACGTAATACGCAAGGATCCCAAGGAATTTGTCTTGAATGAGAATGGGGAACTCGATTATGTGGCTATCGTCAAGAAAATGTATGAAGAGAGAGCCAATGCGGGTGAATTGGTATTCAAGAATAACTTTTACCTGGAGAGGGGACCTTTCAATATAATTGCGGTAATGAATGAGAGCGTGAGCGATGATCCATACCATGCTGAAGGATTGTTTATCGATCTGTTTGACAATAAACTGCCAGTACTGACCGAGAAAACGGTGAAGCCGGGAGAGCAGGCATTCCTGTTTGATCTCAATCGCATAGAAAACAGAAAGAGACCACAGGTACTGGCTGCTGCTTCGCGTACGGAAAACGAGACCCGAAGCAGGAAAAGCTACTCGTTTACCACCAAAAGTCCGTTGAACACAACCAACGTAATGCGTCTGTTGTTGCCGGCTGAACCAGTAAAGGTTGACATCACGGACAGTAACGGGAACAGGATAGAGGAAGCAACCTGGAGTTGGGATGCTCTCAGCAAGACCTGCCTGCTTGGCTTTGAGAACAATCCCGACGGAGTGAATGTTGCGATAAAATGGTAAAAAGTAATTTCAATCAGTATAAATCATTGAAAAAATAGTTTCTATGGACAAAAAGATAAACAGGCGTACTTTTATCAAGGGCACCGCTCTGGCCGGTATGACGGGAGTAGTTGCAACACATTCGTTTGCAGGAATCTTACCTTCTGAAACATCTACAACAGAAGTCGACAACACGAAAAGAGGACTGTTTTACAACAAAAATGGCAAGTTCAAGATTCTGCAATTAACCGACACACACTACATAGCCGGGAATCCAAAATCGGAAAGAGCGCTAAAGAATGTAAACCAGATGTTGGACCTGGAGAAGCCCGACCTGGTGATTCATACCGGTGACATTATTTTCGGAGAACCGGCCGAACGCTCGGTAAGAGAGATACTTGAACCGATTTCGAAAAGAAAGATCCCTTTTGCTGTCGCCTTTGGGAATCATGATGAGGAGTACGACAAATCTCGTCAGGAGATGCTTGAGATTGTGATGTCAATACCGTACAACATAAATACAAAAACTGAAGGCATCTATGGGGTTAGCAACTGCTTCTTAACGCTCTCTCCTTCGGGAAGCGACAGGATAAGTCGGGTGTTCTATATCTTTGACAGCAATCGCGGAGCCACAATCGAGGATATCCCCAACACCTATGGACACATCCATTTCGATCAAATAGCCTGGTACAGGATGCATAGTGAAAAGTTCACCAAGATTAACGGAGGAACGCCCATTCCATCGCTGGCATTTTTCCATATCCCTCTACCAGAGCACAAGGAAGCATTCAAAGATGAAGAAAGTGGTGTTGTAACGATTGGAACCCGGGGAGAGAATGTTGCCTCTCCGAAAATTAACTCAGGAATGTTTGTATCCATGAAGGAGATGAAGGATATTGAAGCTGTATTTGTTGGACACGATCACAATAGCGATTTTGTAACCTATTGGAAGAAAATGTTCTTCATATATGGTCGGTTTAGCGGGTGCGACAACGTTTATAACGATCTGAAACCAAACGGTGCACGTGTAATCGAATTGACTGAAGGGAAAGAAGGTTTCCGTTCATGGATCCGTTTGTATGGGGGCGAAATCATTCAAGATTTGAATTTTCCAGGTAGTTTTGTGAGGAGAAAATGAAGTTATAAACATCAAACAAGCAAGCATGAAGACAACAGATATTCAATTTAGCCGTCGTAATTTTATCAAAGCAACTGCGGGAGCAGGTATCTATCTGGCATCGGCAAAATACTCGGCAATTTTTGCGAAGAATAATTCCGAACCTCCTGTAAGATTGGCATTCGTAGGGGTTGGAAGTAGGGGGATGTCGATGTTGGAGACAGCGCTTATGCTGGAGGGTGTTGAGATTGTTGCCGTTTGCGATATTGTAGCAGAGAGGGTCGAAAAAGCCCAGCAATTGGTAAAGTCGGCCGGTCAACCCAAGCCTAGAGGTTTTACCGGGAAAGAAGAGTATAAAAAGATTGCCGACCTCCCGAACGTTGACGGTATTTTTACTGCAACCCCATGGAGCCTGCATACCCCAGTAATGGTTGCCGCCATGAAAGGCGGTAAATACGGAGGTACCGAAATGCCTGCGTGCGACGGCTATGATGAGGCCTGGGAACTGGTTGAAACTGCAGAGAAAACAGGCATGCATTGCATGTTATTGGAAAACTATGCATACATGCGAAACGTAATGATGGTACTCAATATGGTACGGGAGGGATTGTTCGGAGAGCTGAATCACTGTGAAACAGGGTATCAGCACGACGTGCGTTATGCAACCATCGGAGAGAAAGGAGAGCTTCTCTGGAGAGCACATGAGCGTTATCTTAACCATACAGGCAACCGCTATCCAACACATGCTATCGGCCCTGTTTCCCAATGGATTGACATAAATAGAGGCAACAAGTTCGAATACCTGGTATCGATGAGCAGCAGATCACTTGGTCTCAATCACTATATCGCCAAGAACCATGGAGCAGACCATCCCAATGCTAAGTTAAAGTTCAAAGCGGGTGATGTCAATTGCACTTTGCTCCAGACAGCCAACGGCATTACAGTTACTCTATATTACGATTCACTCAGTCCGAGGCCCGTTGATTTCATTTATCGGATTCAGGGAACAAAAGGTATCTATTCCGGAACATTAAATAAGATCTATCTGGAAGATGAAAGCCCTGTTCCTCATGAATGGGAGGAGATTGATAGATATTTACAAAAATATGATCACCCGTTGTGGAGAAAATATGGCGATATTGCAACTAAAACAGGTCATGGAGGAAGTGACTACCTCTGCATGAGAGATTTTGTAGAAGCAATACGCAACAAGACTGAATTTCCTATAGATGTATATGATGCGGCAACCTGGAGCATCATCACAAAACTGACAGAGGAATCGGCACTAAACAAAAGTAGACCGGTCGATTTCCCCGACTTTACCCGTTCAAAATGGAAAGATAGAAAACCTATGCCAATAGTGAATCCACTATAATTCATGGCTCAACAACCCCTCATTATAGAAATAAGAGATGAAAAAAAATATTCTGTTATTGTTGATTATTTGCGTGGGCATCTCCTCTTGTAAATATTCCAAAAGTGATGTTACCGTTTACAGCGCACCCGAAGGTGAAGTGTTGAATGAGAAATACCGGGTTTCAGTAAACGGAATCGACGTGCCTGTCTTTAATACCAGAATATGTACGGAAGACATTCAGGGTCGTCATAGAGCCGGGATTGAAGCTCTGGCAGATTCGGCGTACGACATTGCCGGCTTTGCCTCTTTTGATTTGAAAAAAGGCCCGGCAAAAGTAAATGTCACCGTTAATGATCCAATCGCATCTGCAAAGATCCTGCCTACCTCGTTCGGTATTATTCCGACGATAAAGGGCAAAACACTCACTTTCGAAGTTGACAAACCCCAACACGTTACGGTCGAGATCAATGGCGATCATATACGTTCCTTACACCTCTTTGTGAATCCGGAAGAAACAGATATTCCCGAACCGAACGATCCAAATGTAATTTATTTTGGTCCGGGAATCCATGAAATCACCTCAGTTCCTGTTGGCGACAATCAAACCGTTTATATTGCCGGTGGAGCTATCGTAAGAGGTGTTTTATCAGAAAATGAGAAAGATAACAAGGGAGCGATTTTCGTTATGAGAGGTAAAAATATTACTTTTCGTGGAAGGGGGATAGTAGACTTGGGGGCAATATCACGTGTAAGGGGTAGCAGTACGATGAGTGTTAACGTCGATGGATTCAAATTGGAAGGAGTTATATTATGTAATTCACCTGGATGGACTGTTTCTCTACGTGATTGCAACAATGTCCATATAGACAATTTAAAGTTATTTGGCCATCGCGCTAATGCCGACGGCATAGACATAGCAGCTTGTATTGATGTTCTGGTGGAAAACTGTTTTATACGCACTTGGGACGATCTTATCGTGGTTAAAACGTACCGGGGAGTCACTCAGGATGCTCGTCGTATCCATGTGCGAAAATGCGTACTTTATAATGAATGTGCCCATGCATTAAGTATTGGAGCTGAAATCACACGGGATGTAGAAGATGTTTTATTTGAGGACTGCGATATAATCGGCGATCACGGACGCGAATGGACGCTACGTATTTATCACACCGATGCGGCAACGGTAAAGAATGTCCGCTTCGAGAATATTCGTATCGAGGAGTCAGTCCAGTTTGCTTCGTTGTGGATCAATTCGGCCGTTTGGACAACAGATACTGCACGGGGTCATATCGAGGATATTGTATTTAAAAACATAACCGTCAACAACTCCGGCTATCAACTGCATAAAGAGATGGAATTTCTCGGCTATGATGCCAATCATGCGATCAAAAATGTATTGATAGAGAATGTTGTGATCAACGGCAGAAAATTGACCCGGGAGGATATCAAGATCAATCCTGGCATAGGCAGTAAAGAGGGCATCATGATGAACCAATTTGTATATGGTGTTACCGTGAGGTAGGGAGGGGTCACCGACGACCCCAATCTGCCCCGCTTCTGTTCCCGATCGCCTCATAGTTATATTGTGTTAAATTTATCGATCTATATCGCTCGATTTAAAAAAAATTGTAAGTTTGTGACTTAAACGATAAAGTTGATAGAATCCCATGGAATAGCAGTTTTTAAATATTAACATATTAAACTCAACAGCTTAGATACTAACAAACTAATTGATATATTTAAACTTGAAAGTGGTACCGGAGATATCCCCAGTAGTGAAATTTTTTGAAAAACGTCTCATAAAACATAGAGGAATCTCACTCTTTTTTTAAGTTTGTTATTACTTAAACGATAAAGTAGTTTTAATGTGAGATAACTCTAATGTTAGATTCAGTGAAACAAATTGAGATGATAGTATATGTAGAAAAACACTCCTCAGCTGATTTTTTTAATTACGAATTAATTTGGATCATGCCTATGAAAAAAGAAAGAAAGACAGGAACATTGACAGTTTAAAAATGAAATAATTAACTGCCCATTTGTATTTTTATTTAATACTATTTCACACCTAACTCGGTCCATTATTTATACTCTAAAATGAAAAACGAATGAAAAACAAAAATTTTAAAATGATTTACTGGTTTGACAAACTGTGTAATTCCAAAGCTATGAAAAAAATTACCACAGTATGGTTGATAACATTGTTAACCATGGGGCAAGCATTTGCTGGGAACAGCAGCTTTTACACCAGCAACAGATCTGAGGAAAAGAATGAAATTTCCGATGTGCAACAGACAAAATCGGTCAAAGGCAGGGTCACCGATGCATCAGGAGAAACAATCCCGGGTGTGACAATTTCTGTCAAAGGCACCAATCAGGGGACAACAACCAACATCGATGGCGAGTATCAGCTGATCAATGTCCAGGAAAATGCGGTTCTTGTCTTCTCGTTTGTAGGGATGGAAACAGAGGAGATTCCGGTAGCTGGCAAAACGATCATCAATGTGGTGATGTCTGAAAGTTCCATTGCATTGCAGGAAGTAGTTGCAATTGGATACGGTACAATGAAGAAAAGTGATTTGACCGGAGCTGTATCTTCGGTATCTTCGCGTGACTTTATCAATATGGCTTCAAGCTCATCCAACTCCATCCTTGCAGCAAAGGCTCCGGGAGTCACCATCAGAAAAAGTAACGCGGCTCCAGGAGTAGCTCCAATCATTCGTGTAAGGGGTGCAAATTCATTAATGGGATCAAACGATCCCCTGATAGTGGTAGATGGCAATTATGGGTCACTACCCGACATGTATGAGATAGAATCCATTGAAATCCTAAAAGATGCTTCTGCTACGGCAATTTACGGCTCCCGTGGAGCCAATGGAGTTATCCTGGTAACAACAAAAAGGGGATCCCAGAAGAAACCAACCTTGGAGTTTTATTCCGATTTCTCAATCAATACCATTGGCAAACGGTATGATTTGATGGATGCTTATGAGTTTGCAAAATTCAACCAAAGCGTTGGAGCTTATCCATTCACTGATGCCGAGGTTGAGAAATTCAAAAACGGCGGTGGTACAGATTGGCAGGATGCCATACTGCAGAGCGGTCTGTCACAGAGTTATCGCGTAATTTTCTCCGGAGGGAGCAAAGATATTCGCTACCATATAACCACTCACTACAACGACAACACCGGAACCATTAGAAATACGGAAGCCTCCGATTACGGGTTGAAAGCCAAAGTTGATATGGATCTCAGCAATCGACTCACAGTACAGGTAGAGGCGAGTGCAGGCCACAACGATAACCTCAATCCCGAACTGTCGCAAGGGGGAAGTAAGACAGCCATACCTTTAATGGCAGCGGTAGCCTTTTCTCCAACTGTACCGATTTACGATGAAAATGGCAGGTATACGCCACTGGGAGTGGGATCAGGCACGTTAATGAATCCGGTGTTGATGACAGAAGCACACCAGCGAAACTACGGAAATGGCGCTACAGGAGTTGGCAACCTTCAGTTTAAAATCACCGATGACCTCACATTGAATGCAAAAGCATTGATCTCATTATCGAATGGTGGCACCCGTGAATTTGAGTCACTCGAATATAACAGACTCTATCCACGGGCAGATCAGTATTCATACGACAACAAGAACTGGTTGACAAATGCATTCTTGACATATAGTAAGACATTTGCAAATAATCATGATTTTTCTGCAATGGTCGGCTTCGAGCAGACCAAGTATGAAGGTCAAAGTTTCTCGGCAAGTGCTGACAGGCTACCCATTGAATCGGTGGGTTGGAACAATCTTGGGCTGGCTGCCCCCTATATTGGAGTAGGATCGGGATGGGCAGACAATGCTTTACGCTCATATTTCGGCCGCATTAATTACAATTATGCCTCCCGCTATTATCTGACGGTTAACTATCGTGCAGATGGTTCATCCAAATTCAGGGGAGATAATCGTTGGGGCTATTTCCCGTCGTTCTCTTTAGCATGGAGGCTTTCGGAAGAGGCATTCATGAAAGAACAGGATCTGTTCCAAAATATCAGGATTCGTGGAGGATATGGTGTTACTGGAAGCCAGGCTGTAGGATCATATGCCACATACTCTCCGCTGAGAGGTATGGGATTCTTTTGGGGTGGATCAGCTATCCAGTCTGGCTACATTTCCCAGATTGGCGGCAATCCCAACCTGAAATGGGAGTCGACCAAACAGTTGAACGTGGGCGCCGACTTTACCCTGATCGACAGCCGTCTATCTTTATCGCTCGATTATTACAACAAGAAGACTGTCGACCTGCTGGCTCCATTGGCTGTCCCCGCTTATGCCGGAGGTGATTCTGAATATGGCAGGACAAGCGTAATCTCAAATGTTGGTTCCGTTAGAAATGAGGGATTTGAGTTTAACCTGAATTACTTCATCCTTAAAACAAAGGATTGGTCGTACGACATCAACCTGAATGGAGCCTTTAACAGGAATAAGGTGCTGGATCTGGGAGAAGAAGCAAGAATCTACGGAGCAGGTTATGCTCCCGGTCTGGCCTCAACCAGCCCGTTCGTCTTAATGCCGGGTCAACCCATCGGTACAATTTTCGGGATGAAATATCTCGGAATCTGGCAAGAAAATCAGGCAGAAGAGGCAGCCAAATATGGTGCGCAGCCGGGTGATTACCGATATGAAGACCTGAATGGAAATAATGCTTATGACTCTGACGACCAGCAGGTTATTGGAAACACAAATGCGCCGTTCTCCTGGGGTTTCAACAACCACATCTCCATCAAGAATGTCGACTTCAATATTCTGTTTGAAGGGGTGCATGGCCGTGATATCATGAACTGGGCTTATCTTGTGGCAACCGAACGAATTGACTTCACACAATTATACACACATAAGGATTCAAAAGACAGGTGGACACCCAGTAATCCCAACGCAAAATTTGCCAGGATAGGGAACAGTCACCTGATTCCCTTGTCTTCACAGTATGTGGAGGATGGGAGTTATGTGAAACTGCGCAATCTCAGTGTGGGCTACCGAATCCCGAAAAGTGTCGTCTCTTTTGCCACTTTGCGACTCTCACTTAGTGCACAAAACTTGCTGGTATTTACCAAGTACAAAGGATATGATCCGGAAATCAGTTCCACCAACGATGACATGAATTCGGGAATGGACTGGTTTGCCTATCCGAACTCCAGAAGTATATCATTTGGGGTAGCCATTGAATATTAACTATTCATTTTAAAAAAAATTTCATTATGAAAAAATACATCCATATAATTTTTATACTCTCTGTCATTGTTTCCTTTACATCTTGCCAATCGAATGATAAATTCCTGGCAGAAGAGCCTAAAGGCCAGTTGTTCGCTGATAACTTGTGTAACAATGAAGCTGAAATACAGCTGTTGATCAACGGAATGTATGGTATTTTTGACGTGGCAATCAATCGCCCGTATGAAAGCATGGAGATTAAGTTTGCAGCCTCTGATGATATCATAGGAACTGGAAATCAGCGTGTTTACTATCATGAAATGGAAATCAATATGCCGATTACAACCGGTGGGGATACCGATGTACAGCGGGGATATGAACGCGCTTACAACACCGTTAATCAGGCAAACACGATCATAAACAACTATAAAAACGCAACGGGTGTTGTACCAGAGGCTCGACTTAATGCATTGGCCGCACAGGCACATTACATCCGGGCCTTTATGTATTTCTGGCTTGTCAGGTTCTTTAACAACATCCCCTTGGTTACAACGGCATACGATCCTGACTCGAAAAGAGAAGTTACACTCTCTTCGAGTAAGGATGTGTATGAGTTGATTGTTTCGGATCTCAAATTCGCCGAAGAGTGGTTACCCGTTAAATGGGACGGATTTATGGCTAACGGGGCACCTACCAAAGGGGCTGCAAAATCGACCCTGGCATTGGTATATCTGCAAATGGCCGGCTATCCGGTGAACGGCGGAACAGAATATTACGCCCTGGCCAGAGATAAGGCGAAAGAGGTAATCGATCGGGCCAATGAGTTTGGTTATGCCTTGCGCGAACACTTCTGGGAAGTATTCGATCCCTATTGGGAGGCTGGCTCGAGGGAGTTGGACGAACCAATCTTCTGGATTGACCATACGCCAGATGACTATACGGTTAGATCACCCAACCCAAGCAGGCCGATCGAGTTCGGCGGTTGGGAATCAATGATCGCTGAACTAGGCTTTTTCAACCGTTTCCCTGAAGGAGAACGCAAGGAGTTTACCTTTGTTACCGACTTCTATCACTCCAATGGCACCTATTACTACTACACCGATTTGAAGGCCAAACATCCTGCGTACAGAAAGTTATGGGCCGACAACTTTACGCCTGGATGGGAGTGGGAAAATCGAGATGATCCCAATAGCAACTGGCGGACCAGGATGGATCTAAGTGCTTCCTGGTATAGTGGACGCCCGATAATTTTCACGCGCTATGCTGACGTTTTACTGATATATGCAGAAGCCAAGGCACGCACTGACGGACCGGATGCACTGGCATACAAATGTCTGAACGATGTGCGGAATAGGGCTTATAAGGGATTGGGAACCACAGAAGCCTCTGTGAGCAATTTAACTACCGAGCAATTCATTGACAGTGTTGTATGGGAAAGAGCATGGGAGTTCGCCGGCTTTGAATACTCCGCCCGGTGGTTCGATCTGCAACGTCTACAGCTTGTAGAAAAGGCTACTACCGAATGGAGGGAAGAACCGGAAGAGAAATATCAACTGCTCAGGCCCTATACCAAAAAAGATTACTTCCTTTCCATCCCAAGCAAGGAGGTAATGTTGAATCCAAACCTGGCAAACAACAATGCAGATCTTCAATAACAAATAACACTATTATCTATTCTGTCGAGAGGGGCGTGGTGTGTGAAAGATCACGCCCCTTATTTCAAACTCAAAGAGATCCAAGATCCTATATCGATGAAAAAATTGTTTTTAAGTTTATTAATCATCCTATTCTCACCTCTTGCCGGAGTTTGCCACCATTCACTGCAGGTTCAACATATCTATTATATATCTCCAAGCGGCAATGATGCCAACAACGGATTATCGCCGGCAACCGCCTGGAGATCAATTGAGAGGGTAAACCGGGAGACTTTCCGGCCCGGTGACAGGATTCTTTTCGAGTCGGACGGCACCTGGTATGGACAACTCTCACCCGCGGGATCCGGAACAAGAGAGAAGAAGATTTTTATCGGAAGTTATGGGAATGGGAAGAGGCCTGTAATAAATATCGGGGAGAGCACAGGTGCAGCAATTACGCTGATAGGCCAATCATGGTGGGAAATAGATGGGCTCGAGTTAACAAGCGGAGCTCCGCCACGGTTGAGGAGCAGGCGCAACGGGATAACTGCCCGTGCAAAAGAAGGAGGATCGATCGCAGGCATAACGGTCAGAGAATGTTACATCCACGATGTGTGGGGACAGGTAGGAGGGGCTGCCACCAGCACGATGATCTTGATAAGTGGCGCTGACGAGGAGGTTTTGGTAGAAAACAATATCATCAGACGTTGTGATAAGATAGGTATCCATGTGATAGGTAAAAAAAATGTTGTAGTTAGAGGTAACCGTTTAGAAAACCTTGGTGGTGATGGGATCATCGTATTTCAGGCTGATCGCGGATTGATAGAGCATAACATAGTAGAAAATAGCTGCTTGCGTACTGGTGATCCTCATTTAGACACTGGCGACGACAACCGTTATGACTGGTGGCCACATACCGCGGCGATATGGATAGCCCACTGCAATGAGACAATCATGCAATTCAACGAGGTATACCATACCGGCAGACAAGCAGGTAACGGCGATGGACAGGCATTTGATTTCGACTTTGGGTGTAAAAATTGCATCCTTCAATACAACTACAGCAGGGATAATGCCGGTTTTTTGTTAATTATGGACAATACCCACGAAAATATCGCACGGTATAATATCAGTCAAAACGACATTAAATTCAGGCCAACCCAACTGGTGACGATGTTTTGTGATACGGCGGAGCAAAATCTGCTTCACAACAACGTGTTTTATGTGGATCACGGAACCTCTGACATAACGTACTACTATGGCGATGAATACGGCCCCATGAAAGGAAAAGGAAAGAAAGATAAAGGAAAACTTGGGGCACACTTTAGAAACAACATATTCTACGCAACAGGTCAGGGCAGGTTCAGGACCGTCTATGCGCTGGGAGATTCACTGAACAGTGCCGAGTTCAGGAAGCTTGAAGATTTTCATCAGCTCCCTCCTTCTAAGGCCGGCACCCGATTTTACAACAATCTTTATTTTGGGCCTTGGATGAACGGGCTGCCTGATGATCCGAAAGCTATACAAGCAGATCCGAAACTTGTGTCACCAGGAAGTGGACGATATGGACTTAATTCATTGGAAGGATATAAGCTTAGGGATGATTCACCCTGTTTCAACCAAGCGATAGCTATTGAAATGGAAGGGGAGATCAATGACTTTTACGGAAATAAGACAGGAAAGAGTCCCACTGAAATTGGAGTTTTCGAAGATGCTAAAAGATAATTTGAAGATATACCGTACAGTTCAGAAGGCAACAATATTTATTATCTTTGATAGCGGCAATTGCAACACCAGATATTTTGTAATAGGTGTACCTGGGATAGTCAACAAGAGTAGACCATTGTCAAACTGTTAATCTAACATATAACTTGCATGACACGTAAATTTCTATTTCCTCTATTATTATCTCTTTTTGGGTCTGTTTGCGCTCAGGATAATATACACTATTTATTGTTGACCGATTCAGTGGAAACATCCAGTGGGATAAAACTGGCCACTGACATCTACTTGCCTGATCACGAGAGCATCTATCCAACACTTTTAGTTCGGACTCCATATAAGAAAGAGAATGTAAAGAGTGGAGCGATAGGATTTGTAAAAAAGGGATATGCGGTTGTTGTTCAGGACTGTCGCGGGAAATTTGGCTCGGAAGGAGAGTTTTATGCATTCAACAATGAACGGGAAGACGGGTTGAAAACAGTTGAATGGATAAAGAAGCAATCGTGGAGCAATGGAAAAGTTGCAGGTTATGGCGGCAGTTATGTGGGATTTACCCAGTGGGCAATTTCTGATCAGCTCGATGCAGTATGTGCAGAAATGACAGGTGCTGATGTATATGACCTGATCTACCCACAAGGACTCTTTTCACTGGCAACGGCTTTTAACTGGGGACTGACAGTTGATGCAAAAACAACCAACCCCATCTCTCCCGAACAGATCCAGGAATCCTATTGGTACCTCCCATTATCGGTCGCTGATGATTCAACGTATAAGGAGAACCGCTTTATCAATGACTGGCTGCTACACGAAAAACGCGACAAATACTGGCAATCGGTCAATCACCGCGGTATTGCCAAAGGTCCGGTATTCTCAATAGCAGGATGGTACGACATTTTTCTATTGACACAACTCGAAGATTTCATAATCCATGATAAAAAGAATCCTCATCCGGATAACAAGATGATAATCACTCCATGGGGTCATGGGCCACAGGCTCTCAAGAATGAGTATGGGGGAACAGATAAAACAGGGAATAGAGGATTGCTGTTGGAACAGTTTCTGGACAAGGTGCTGTCAGGAAAAGGAGAAATTAAACTGGAAGCTCCCTTCACCAATCACAAATACAACTTTTTCATCATGGAAAGGAATGAATACGTTGGCAGTGAAACATGGCCTCCCAAGGGGGTAAAGAAAACAGATTATTTCCTGGGGGAAAGATCAATCACCAAAACAGTTCCGGATAATTCGGCAAAACTTAGTTTTGTCTATAACCCCGAAGATCCCTACCCTTCTCTGGGCGGCACTTTCATTGGAATGGACGTAGGTCCGGCCGTACAGAACAAGAATATAGAGAGGGCAGACCAGTGGGTATTTGAATCTGAAGTGCTTGACTCCACACTGACCCTTCTGGGCAGTATCTCGGCCTCCCTGTATGTGAGCAGTACCGTTGTGAATACCGACTTTATCATCATGGTTCAGGATCTCTTCCCGAACGACACCATCGTCAATATCCAGGAAGGTGGTAGAGAGGTCAGTCTGGAACCCGGCAAGATCTCGAAAATTGAAATTGAATCCTGGCCTACAGGTTACCAACTCAACCGGGGACACAAGCTCCGCATTGTCATTACTTCAAGCTGGTTTCCCCGTTACAACAGAAACTTGAACACTGACGAGCCCACATATCTTGCAAGGGATAGCAAGAAAGCGGTACAGACAATCTATCTTGGTCCGGGACACCCGTCCAAAATCACTCTACCGGTATTTATACCTGACAGATAGTCCAGGCTCTACCGGCAAAGTCATACAACTTGCAACCAACGTTTTAAACATATATAAATCAATTGAAATGAAAATACAAAATCATCATGATCTTGGTCGCCGTGATTTTATCAAGAGGGCAGGAATTGGAGTCGGCGCTGGCATGTTCAGTCTGCAACGAGCTCAAGGCAGCATATCTATTCTTGACAATCCTCCACCCATTCAGGGCTTTGATGATCATGGAAATGGCACGGGAACGAAGAAAGAATGGATCCCCGTATCTGACCGTAAAATACGAGTAGGGCTGGTTGGTTATGGCGTTTGTAAATTTGCAGCGTCATTTGGGTTTCAGAACCATCCCAATGTGGAAGTCGCAGCTGTCAGCGACCTGATCCCGGAACGGTGCAGCGAACTGGCAAAGGTAACCGGATGCAAAAAGAGCTATCCGTCGCTTGAGGAACTGATAAAGGATGACACGATAGAAGCCGTATTTGTGGCCACAGATGCACCTAGCCATGCGAAACATTGCATCGATGCCTTAAACCACGGAAAGCACGTGGCTTGCGCTGTGCCAGCCGTTTTTGGCTCTTTTGAAGAGGCTGAGAGGTTGTTTGAGACAGTTAAGAGAACGGGACTGAAATACATGATGTTTGAGACATCGATGTTCAGGGAAAACTTATATGCGATGCGTCAGATTTACCACTCGGGAGGTTTTGGCCGGATAATATATACCGAAGGTGAGTACTGGCACTATTCAGAAAAGGGAATCGACTCTTTTAACAATTGGCGCCATGGCATGCCGCCTCAATGGTATCCAACTCATTCTGACGCTTACTATGTTGCCGTTACCGGCGGCTCCTTTCTGGAAGTCTCATGTATCGGCATAAAGAGTACCCTGGAAAGGTATCAACCCGGGAACAACATTTATAGGAATCCTTTCGCCACAGAGATCGCGTTCTATCGTACAAGTGAAGGAGGAACAGCCCGTATGGGCAGAAGCAGTGATACCATTGGCAATGGATATGGCTCTGAAACCGGCAGGACCAGAGGAACAAGAGGCTCCTATTACGACGGGTACGAAGGAGAAGAAAAGAATCTTCCTGATCTGACCCGCCCCGCTCTTCCCCCGGGCATGCCGGAAGGAGGTCATGGTGGTTCGCACGGACATCTGACCGAAGAATTTGTCAGGGCTATCCTTGAGGACCGTAAACCGTTGATCGATATCGCCATGTCGCTTAACATGACAGTCGGCGGCATAGCTGCCCACCAATCAGCCTTGAAAGATGGAGAATGGGTGAAAATTCCGCAATTCAAGCTTTAAACCTTGATTCAATTTTAAAAAGAATAGTGACTATTTATCCAAGATGGTCAAAACTTGCTATTTACACCTGTCTCGATGCTATCATTTGGTGATTCAGTCATTGTTTTTGATATGGGGATAAACCTTTGGGGAGTATGCGAAAATAAAATTGACCGGAGAGCGAGGTACGAAAGTAACCATAACTGTTGGTCTTGGCGATTGGGTCTATTATAATACCCAAACACCCAGCAATTTCACCTCCACTTGTTATTATTACCTGATTATCCTGCTCATGCATCGTTTCTCGAAGATTAGAGGCAATGAGGAGACCACATATAAAAACAAAACAGAAAAATTGAAGGAGCTGATCAATGAGAAATACCTGAATCGGCAGATTGTTCTTTATGCCAATGGATCACAAACGGCACAAGCCGTCGCACTGGTCCCTGATGAATTCGTCGAGAAGGTGGCAGCAAACTTGAACCGTGCTGTAGTCGAAAATCATTACTCCCTTGATTTTAGACTACCGGGGAGCAAATATCTACCACGGATGTTGTCAAACTATGGTTATGTGGAAACAGCTTGCCAAATGGCCACAAAAGAGATGGCTCCATCCTGGGGATACTGGATAAAGCAGGGCTTCACGACAGCTATTATTTATACGGAAACCGTTGTGGAAGTTAAAGGGGGAGCCCATAGATTTTTGTTTGAACCAAAAAAACTGGACAGACAGATATTGGAACCAGAGCCGTGATTTAGCTAACAGCAGCGGTTGATATTGATTTGTATCTGCTGATAAAATAAACAATAACAATGAAAAAGTTTTTACTCCTGCTTGTGGTTAATCTTTGCATTTCTCTCCACAATACTCCTGGAATTGCACAACTGGTATCCCGCCATCCCGGAAACGGACTGCCGGCTACCGATGCTCTGCAACGTACTCTCTCTATGCATGCAGAGACCGGTGATATCAAATCGGATAAGTTTGTTGCGATCTTTTACTGGAACTGGCACAAGGGGTGGGACGACACGACTCAAACAGTCAAGAATATTTCCCAGATATTGATCAAGCATCCGGAAGCTTTGAAAATTTATGATCATCCAGCCTGGGGTACCCTAAAACCCGGACGTTTCTTCTGGGGGGAACCGCTGTTTGGGTACTATCAAAGTGCCGATCCGTGGGTATTGCGTAAACATGCCGAGATGCTAAGCGATGCTGGCATAGACGTCATATTTTTGGATGACACCGGTGAAGGACATCAGTATGCTACCAAAGAGCTGTTTGAAGAGTGGGAAAAAGCGTTGAAACAGGGAGTGAATCCTCCTAAAATTGCGTTTATGCTCGAATTTACAGCCAGTAAGAGAAGCTTGCATACCATTCGGAAGATTTACCGCCAGATTTACAAACCTGGACGCTACAAAGATCTTTGGTTCTACTGGAAAGGTAAACCGCTTGTTATGGCCTACCCGGATAATCTCACCGATTCGCCGGAAGACCGTGAGATACGTGAGTTCTTTACCTTCCGTCCCGGGCAACCGGACTATGTTAAAGGTCCTCAGCGAAACGACCAATGGGCATGGCTAGAAAATTATCCGCTGCATGGTTATGTAAAAAAAGAGGACGGCAGGTACGAGCAGGCTGCCGTTGGAATTGCACAAAACGCCTCATTCGAGTCACGTGGCATGTGTTGCGCTTTCAACATTCCCGGAACCTTTGGCCGCAGTTACTCACACAAAAAAGGTGTTGACCCCCGTGTCGATGGTTACCTACGCGGATATAACTTCTCCGAGCAGTGGGAAGCCGCACTGGAAATAGATCCGGAAATGGTATTTGTAACCGGGTGGAACGAATATACCGTCGAGATGCTTCTGCCTCAAAGTATCTGGACAGGATGGCCATTCTCTTTTGTTGATCAGTTTGACTGGGATCGCAGCCGGGACATCGAACCCAACAACGAGTGGGGCGACAAAGGCGATGTTTACTACTATCAGCTAATCGACTATGTACGCAAGTTTAAAGGCACCCTCCCTACTCCCAAGGCATCTTCCTCCAAAAGCATTAAAATTGGTTCGTGTAATGATTGGGAGGGTGTAGCACCCCATTACAAACACTATCGGGGAAACACCGTTCACCGGAACCACCGCGGATACTTTAACCGGATCTATATAAACAACACTGGACGAAACGACCTCGTGGCAGCCAAGGTAGCCAGAGACAACCGTCATCTTTATTTTTACGTCGAAACGGCTGAAAAACTCACTCCAAAATCCGACCGAAACTGGATGATGCTTTTCATTGATGCCGATAACAACCCTTTCACCGGCTGGAACGGATATGACTATGTGATCAACCGGATCACGCCCGGTGAAAAAGCCATCATAGAAAAAAACCGAAACGGCTGGTGGTCATGGGAAAAAGTGGGAGATGTACCATATGCCGTAAAAGGGAACAAATTAGAGATCAAGGTAGCCAAAATCTTGATGGAAATGGAAGGGAAGCCGGTCAAATTCCAGTTTAAATGGTCTGATAATATGCAAGATGAAGGGAATATTATGGATTTTTATCTCAACGGAGATACAATGCCGGGAGGACGATTCAATTACCTATACGAAGAATAGGTTCAGCATTCAACAATTGAGTCGAACGGAAAGAGAAACAGTAGGATTGGCTGTTAAAGTAGTTAAAATTGTTTAATTAGTCGCTCCTTAAAAGCGTATATTTATCAGATATTCAGTAAAATAATCTCATAAACAGTTGTGTTTTTTTGCAATTGGAATTACTAACTTAGCCGGGACACAGAGTTAAGCATAAACGCTTATTTTTGTGTAATATGAGAAAACAAAGAACCCATTTTGACAAGGCATTCAAAGAGAATGCGGTCAAACTCAGTTTAGAACGCAAGAATATTTCCGAGCTTGCACAGGAATTGGGTATTGCCCCCTTTCTTTTATATCGTTGGCGGAAAGAATACCAGCAGAAAGGAGAAGCCAGTTTCCCCGGACACGGTGTCCAGTCATTAAGTGAAGATACCAAAAGGATTGCTGAACTGGAAAAACGCCTTGGCGAGGCTGAAACGGAGCGGGACATATTAAAAAAAGCTTTGAGCATCATCTCCAAGAGAGATCGTTGATCTATCTCTTTATAAAGGAATATAACTCGAAACAATGGACGATCGAGGTGATGTGTAAAGTATTGAAAGTCCCCAGGAGCAGTTATTACCGCTGGCTTAAAGATCCGGAGGGCAAACGTAAGCGCAAATATATGGAGTTGGACGAAAAGATCAGAGATGCCTATTTTGCTGCCAGGGGACGCAATGGAAGCCCCCGGCTGGCAAAGGATTTGCAGGTATCCGGAACTCCTGTCTCGAGAACCACTGTAGCATGCCACATGAGGAAAATGGGCTTGCGCAGCAAACTCTCGAGACGATTCAAAGTGACGACGGATGCCTCTCACAACTATAAGGTTGCTCCAAATCTGCTGAATCGCAGGTTTAATCAGAATGAGCCTGTAAAAGCGTGTGTCTCTGACCTGACCTATATTCCGTGTAAGGATGGATTTCTTTATCTGACCTGTGTGCTGGATCTTTTTGACCGCAAACTGATCGGATGGTCCATAAGCGATCATATGAATGCATCCCATACCGTAGTCCCTGCCATAAGGATGGCCAACAGGAACAGACCTTTTGGAGAAGGAATGATATTTCATTCTGACCGGGGCATCCAATATGCCTGCAAACAAACTGTAAACCTGTTGAAATCCTTGAAGCTGGAGCAAAGTATGAGTGGAAAGGGAAATTGTTGGGATAATGCAGTGGCTGAAAGCTTTTTCAAAACTTTCAAATCTGAATTGGTCTATGGTACCAAACTCAAAACAAGAGAGCAAATGCGCTTGCATGTATTTGAATATATTGAATCCTGGTATAATCATAAAAGGAGATTCTCAGCATTGGGTAACTTAACCATTGATGAATTTTGGGATCAGTATAATCTTAAAAAAGAATTAATTAAAAATGTCGCTTAACTTTTTGTCTCAATTAAGTTTGCAAGTCCAAATATTTTGTATCTTTAGGTACTAAAACTCTGCAAATCATGTTAGGAAAATTACCGGAAAAAGGACAACGCGATTTGTTTCGCCCGATGCTGAAAGATTTCATCGATATGGGGCATGAACTCGTTCTTTTGGCAGACAAGATCGATTGGTCATATTTTGAGGAAGAATTTACACCTTTGTATTCACAACGAGGTGCGCCAAGCGTTCCCATCCGTTTGATGGTCGGCTGCCTGCTTTTGAAGCACCTGTACAATCTTGGCGATGAGCGTATTCCCGAGTATTGGGTTCGGGATGTTTATTTCCAGTACTTTTGTGGATGCGAGTTCTTCGAACATGAGTTTCCTTTTGATCCGAGCGATTTTGTCCATTTCCGTAACCGTGTGGGAGAAGAAGGGATAGGAAAAATATTCGCTTACAGCGTACAACTTCACGGTAAAAAACTGCCGGGACAAACCGGGTTTGTTCTTTCGGACACTACTGTTCAAGAAAACAACACCACCTTTCCTACCGATGCCAAGCTTTGCAAAAAGGTTATCGACAAGTGCAATGCCATTGCAGGGAGTGAAGGCATCATGCAACGTCAGCGGTACACCCGTGAAAGTAAACAACTGCTGCGAGACACTTACAACGGCAAGCATCCCAAACGTAAGAAACGGGCAGACAAAGCCAAACGTCGCTTGAAAACGATCGCCAATATCCAACTTCGGGAACTTGAACGTTCTCCCGACATCGCCTTCGGCTCGTCGGGAGAACGGACGGAGGATTACATCCTGCATTCTACTCCTCGCCTAACGGCGACATCGTAGAACACAGGATTTGCGAGATTACAAGGGATAGTGGATATCCCCCCCCCCCCCCGCAACCTCGCAAATCCTCCGTCCGTAAAATGACAGAGGAACAAAAGAAACGATACGAACAGACGCTTTCACTCTGCAAGCGTGCAGTGAATCAACAGAAAAACGACAAGGATAAAATCTACAGTCTGCATAAACCCTTTACCCGCTGTATTGCCAAGGGAAAGGCACACAAGCAGTATGAGTTCGGCAATAAAGTGGGGATGATCACCACGGGCAGAAAAGGGCGGAAAATCATCACGGCGGTAAAAGCATTTTTGGGAAACCCATACGACGGCGACACCATAGAACCGTTACTCGAACAGATGGAAGAGAATAAGTTGAAACTACCCAAAGAACTCATTTATGACCGTGGCGGGAAAGGACGAAAGCAGATAAAAGACGTAAGCATTATTACACCCGGCAAGCCCAAAGTCAAAGACACCCCTTGTCAAAAACGGCAGAAACGGAACAAATGCAGAGCCAGAGCGGCAATTGAACCTATTTTCGGACATCTTAAAAAGGATTTCCGTATGGAACAGAATTACTTGTGGGCTGAAAAAGGCATACAAATCAACGCATACCTGGCAGCTACGGCTTGGAACTTGAAGAAAATGATGGAAAAGTTGAAAGAAAAATTTTTATATTTTATTTTCCGATGGTTTTTCCACCAAGATAAAATATATTTTTCAGCTTAATTCGAATTTATAAGGAACGACTAATTATTTTGTTTTTTAAGAATGTTTGAATACTTTTACCAAATAAACTTTAACGTTAAAGTTTAGGTGAGCTGGTCTTAAGTTTAATGATCTTGATCCACTGTCGCTGCTTTTCGAATAGACGAAAAAGAATCGACCCGATAGCAACCCTAAAGTTTCAGAACGCACTTAATGGATGTCATGAATAAAACATTGTTTAATTTTGGGAAAATAGTATTATTAATCGTTTTACTGCACGGAAACATGAGTTGTGCAGACAAAACGTCATCGCTTCGCCACGAAAGCGGTGATCTGCAGAAGGAGTATCTCGACCGGGGTTTGATAGCCCTTACGCGCAGTGATACTTCGATCTATATCGGATGGCGCTTGCTGGAGGATGATCCATCAGATGTTGCCTTCAATCTGTACCGTAAAATGGTTGGATCAGTTGAACCCAACGATTACGTAAAAGTCAACGATCAACCTATTACCCACTCAACAAACTATATAGACAGGGGATGCGAATATCACGGACCAGCTGCGGAGATGCCTAAATTATTTGAAGCACACCTGTACAAACTTACCAGGATTATAAATGGAAAAGAAGAAGAGATTCCAGGAGGGGAAGTATATGTTTTCTTCAATCAGGGCAACAACAACTCGCGTTCAATCCTTCTGGAGAATCCGAACGTTGGGGTTATAAAAATTGGCATCGGTGATCTGGACGGTGACGGGGCGTACGATTTTGTGGTGCTTCGTGATGCCATGGTACATGTTGATCCGGGAACATGTATCGGGTGTTGGCAAAGAAGCCGGGATACCTACAAACTGGAAGCATACAGTTCAAAGGGAGAGTTTATGTGGCGATATGATATGGGTTGGGCCATAGAGACAGGCGTATGGTTTGCTCCATTCATGGTATTCGACCTCGACGGTGATGGAAAAGCGGAAGTGTATACGAAGGCGGGAGAAGAAGACCCTCGTGAACCTGATGGTCGGGTCATTTCTGGCCCGGAATACCTGGTCAAGCTTGATGGCGAGACGGGGAAAATAGTGAAAAAAAGAGAGTGGTTACCACGAAATATTGAAATCGGAAGAAGTTACGACTGGACAAGTCGAAATTTTCTGGGTTTGGCTTACCTGGATGGGAAAAAACCCAGCCTGCTGATGCAACGGGGAACTTACGGTCACATCAGGGTAGAAGCGATGGATATGGAGCTGAAAACGGAATGGTACTGGGAAAGCTCGGAGATGAACAGGCGATACTGGGGACAGGGTGGTCATCGAATGGCCATAGCAGATATTGATGAAGACGGAAAAGACGAAGTAGTGCCCGGTACTTTTGCACTCGATCATGACGGTACAGCCCTATGGGGAATTGGATTGAACCATAACGACTGTGCAGTGATTGCCGATATCGACCCCGAACGTCTCGGTCTGGAGATCTTCTTCAATATCGAGACAGGTGCCGAGAAAAATGGTGTCTGCCTAGTGGATGCTGCCACTGGCGAAATTATCTGGGGCTATGATCAACCTACCAATCACATTCATGACCGTGCAACCGTGGGAGATTATGACCCCACGAAGGTTGGAATGGAATGCTATACCCAACCCGACCGCGGGGATACCCGACCCTTCTTTTACTCAAGTAAAGGTGAACGGTTGCCCGATCCTGCAAGAATGGATAATGCATTGCCTCTATGGTGGGATGCCGATGAAACAAAGGAATTATGGCATAACGGGAGACTCTTCAAGTTTAATGGAGATACACTTGAAAGGGATATTCAAGGCGGACTGATAGCCGACATATATGGTGACTGGAGGGAAGAGATTATCGTTGGACTACCAGGTGAAATACGCATATACTCAACTACGATCCCCGCCAGCACTAAAAAGGTCTGCCTGATGCAAAACCACCAATATCGAATGGATGTAGCATCCTTCTCCGTGGGGTATCCAGTCTATCCTCAACTGGGACTGGATGGGAATTCCAAAAGCAGAACCTTCGCTTTAAACCGACAGGAGATTCCCGAGTGGGGCGATAAGCTCATGGATTATGCAATCAAGCAGTATCACCCGGCAGAGACATATCACTGGGACTGGTCTCAAGCAACCCTTTTGCGGTCGATTGTCGACCGTTGGGAAAACAACATCCAAAAAGAGACCATGCTGGCTTATATCCGTAAGGCAATGGATGTCAATATGGAGAGAGCCTCCGGCATCCACCCCAATGCGCTTGCCTCGGGATTCGGGATAGCCTTTTTGGCACGTGTTACAGGGGAAGATCAATATAGGGAGAAAGCATTCGACCTGTACAATCAATACCTCAAAATCCCAAGATCGTCTAACGGTGGCGTTTCGCACAGAGATAACGTGATTGAGCTGTGGGACGACACGGTCTACATGATCGGCCTTTTTCTTATAGAGATGTACCGTTTGACGGGAGATGAGAACTTTTTAAGAGAGGTAGCCTTGCAATTGAGAACACACGCCGAAAAACTTGAGGATCCCTCTACCGGATTATGGTACCATGGATGGGACAATGACGATATTGCTTTCGACGACAAATGCTGCATGCCAGGATGGGCAGATAATCCCAAAAGGCGGAACAATGAATTCTGGGGTCGGGGCAACGGATGGGTAGCCATGACCTTGGCCAATACCTTGCGGGTAATGCCGGAGAGCATGCCGGAGAAGAGAGAGCTTAAAGCTAAATTTGACAAGATGATGCAGACGCTCTCCAAACTTCAGGATGAAAAAACTGGCCATTGGTACCAATTACCCATCTATCCAGGTGAAAAAGGCAATTTTATCGAAAGCTCTTCCACAGTAATGTTTGCCTATGCAATGGCTTTAGGAGTTACAGAAGGAATTCTGGACGCCGATAGATACTTCCCCCTAATTGAAAACACATTCAGGGGGATAGAGAAATACAGTTTAAAAGATACAGGAGCATTCCTGACCGTTACGAACGTTTGTTATGGTACATGTATAGGTGACAAGAGTTATTACTATGCGCGGAAAGTGATAGATGGGACGGAATATGCACTGGGTTCCGCAGTCATGTTCTACGATCAATATACCAAATTGAAGAATGAATTTCTAACAAAAAGAAAATGAAGCATCCATCTCTTGGCATTGTGATCTGTTGCTTACTGATATCATCCTGCATACATAAGAACACCTCACACACTGAATTGGGCCCCCTGACCAGCCATGTAGACCCTTATATCGGAACTGCCGGATTTGGGAATGTCTTCCTGGCAGCAAATGTGCCTTTCGGCCATGTGCAGGTTGGACCTACACAACACTCACGTCCTCCACGTGGCGGAGAGTGGTGTTCCGGATACAATTACTCCGATTCGATAGTGATAGGTTTCGGACATTTACATTTGAGCGGAACGGGAATTGGAGATTTGGGAGATATATCGCTCATGCCGGTATTGGATGAAAGAGAGCGTGAAGTGCTTTTCTCTCACGACGATGAGTTGGTCAAGCCAGGCTACTATTCTGTCGTTTTAGGGAAGAGCGGTATCCGGGCAGAGATGACGGCAACAATGCGTACCGGTTTTCATCGTTATACCTTCCCGACAGGTGTGGATACCGGCAAAGTAGTCTTGAATTTACGACAAGGGATCGGTTTTGATAGAATGACAGATTGTTGCCTGTTGCAGGAGAACGATACGGTAGTTTCCGGCTACCGGTTCTCGACAGGATGGGCTCAAGATCAAAAGGTATTCTATTCTGCCCTGTTTTCACTGCCCATCCTTAATAAAAAGATGGTAAACGACACCATTTGCATTCTCTCTTTTGACCTCCAAGATCATCAGAGCCTGCAAATTAAAGTTGGGCTATCTGCAGTAAGCGTGGAAAACGCCAAATTGAACATGGAGCGGGAAAATCGTGGTTGGGATTTCAATGGAGTTGTTGCTGAGGCAGATCAGCTGTGGGAAAAAGAGCTAAGCAAAATAAGAATCACCACCAATGATGAAAAGGCAAGTACGATATTCTATTCATCCCTCTTCCATACCATGGTCGCCCCTGCGGTATTCTGCGACGTGAATGGAGATTACCGGGGGGCTGACGGTCAAATCTACCGGAATGCAGATTTCGTGAACTATTCGGTACTCTCTCTTTGGGACACGTACCGGGCTGTTCATCCCCTGGCAACATTGATACATCCTGAGCGACAAAAAGATTTTGCTGTCACGATGTTGAAAATCTTCGAACAAACCGGCAGGTTACCCTTATGGCACCTTATGGGTAATGAGACATTCTGCATGTCCGGGAATCCCTCTTTTCCAGTAATTACCGATATTGCATTGAAAGGCTTTGATGTGGACAAGGAGGCAATCTATAATGCAATCAAGGCTTCGGCATTACTCCAGGAACGAGGACAACCTCTCCTGGATGAATATGGTTTTATTCCTTACGATAAAGAGAGTATTCATTCTGTTGCCCAATGTCTGGATTTCGCCGTGACCGATGCCAGTGGTGCACAACTGGCCAACCTACTTGGGAAAGAAGAAGATTACACCTTTTTTCTTAAGAGGAGCCTCTCTTATCAAAAGCATTTCGACCCGGCCACCGGCTTTATGAGAGCCATAACAACCGAGGGGAAATTCAGGGAACCCTTCGATCCTTGCCTGGCTCCGCAGGGGGCAGGCAGCGACTATACCGAAGGCAACGCCTGGCAGTGGACATGGCATGTACAGCACGATGCGCATGGATTGATCGAACTATTTGGCGGTGAACAGCAGTTTGTGAAAAAACTGGATTCAATCTTTATCATCGAAGGGGGGTTCGGAGTACCGAATACCATCAATGAAGGGGGTGTCATCGGACAATATTATCACGGTAACGAACCGAGTCATCATATCATCTACCTCTATAATTACGCTGGGGAGCCCTGGAAGGCAGCGCATCACCTGCGTGAAGTCATGGCTAAGCTGTATGCAGCCACTCCCCGGGGGATCTGTGGCAACGAGGATGCAGGACAGTTATCGGCCTGGTATGTGTTATCATCCATCGGCCTTTACCAGGTCGAGCCGTCGGGAGGAAAATTCATCATCGGCACACCACTTTTTGACAAAGTAACCATGAATGTGGGAGGGGGAAAGGAGTTCAGGCTGATTGCTCATAATAACAGCAGTGAGAACATCTATATCCAATCGGCCCGATTAAACGGCAAGCCCTATACAAAATCTTATATCCATTTCAAGGATATCAATCAAGGGGGAACATTGGAATTGGAGATGGGCAACATTCCGTCGCGTACATTTGGAACAGCAAAAGAAGATCGGCCATAAACAAGGTGACAGATCATCGAAATCCACTGAAACTACTGTTAATAATAAGATATTAGATTGTATAAATAGATGAAAGTATTTGCTAAATCCATCGCAGCAAGAAGCGCACTGTGCAGCCTTCTTTTATTTGTCGTAACAGTCGGCACTACAAGAGCCGACAACACCCCCGAATACACCATGAAGTGTGGTGGGCTGGAACGCACTTATCGGTTGCATATTCCCGATAATCTACCGGAGAATGCTCCGCTGGTTATTGTGTTGCACGGTTACGGGGGACCGGACCCGGGAATTTTTAACAAGACGGCAGACCGTCACCAGTTTGCCGTCTGTTATCCTCAGGGAGAGAAAGACGGTAGAGGCAAAATGTGCTGGAACGTTGGTTACCCTTTCCAGCACGACATGACGATTGATGACGTGGAATTCTTGACCCAACTGGTACGTCATTTACAACACAAACATGGTTTCAGTCGCCACAATGCATTTTGTGTAGGCATGTCAAACGGTGGAGAGATGTGTTATCAGTTGGCAGCACAACGCCCTGAACTGTTTGCAGCCGTAGCACCTGTCGCAGGTCTCATGCTAAACTGGCTCTACAAATCCGACACCTCCACTCACCCTGTTTCACTTATTGAGATCCATGGTACTGAAGACAGGACTTCAGAATGGCTGGGCGATCCAGAAAATAAAGGGGGATGGGGCGAATATCTTCCCGTGCCGCTTGCCGTACACTTTTGTGCGGCAAAGAATCGCTGCACAGTCATGCAAACCGACACCATAACCGGAAAAGCACCAAACAACCGGAAGATTATCAAACACCGGTTTTCCGGCGGCACTAACGGCAGTGAAGTGTGGCTGTATGAGATTGTCGGAGGCGGACATACATGGGGCAGGGATGACATGGACACCAACGAAGAGATATGGAAATTCTTCAGCCGGTTTATCAAGCCATAAGACTTTTATGGCCTGATTTATTGAAAAGATGACATTTATACATATTAAAAGAGGAATGTATGAAAAATTTTCTTGTCGCATTGCTTGTTATCAGCTTAAGCCATAGCGTAAAGGCCCAGGTGGAGTATAGTTCTCACAGGGGATCATCACTCCATGCCCCGGAAAACACGAAGGCATCAGTAAAACTTGCCTGGGACCAGGGAGCTGATGCAGTTGAAATTGATGTGCGCCTGTCGAAAGACAATCGTCTCATGGTTATCCATGACTCCAATACAAAAAGGACCTCCGGAAAAGAGTACATTGTTGAAGAGACTATCTCCGATACATTGAGACTATTGGATGTTGGCAGTTTCAAAGGCGAACAGTACAGGAATGAACATATTCCGTTCTTTGAAGAGATTGTTGAAATGGTGCCCCCATCAAAAACATTATATATTGAACTGAAATGTGGCGTGGAGGGGTTACCCTTTTTGAAACGGGTGATTGAAAAGAGTTCCACGGAAGGTCAACTGGCAATCATCTGTTTTGATTTTGATGTGATAGTTGCAGCAAAGAAAATGTTCCCGAACCACAGCTGTCATTACCTAATCGGCAAAGAGGATAACTTGAAGGAGAATATTAAAAGAGCCGCAGAGAGCAATATTGACGCCATTGACATGAAATACTCCCTGATCAATCGGGAGATTGTTGACTTTGTTCACAGCCTGGCAATGGGAATCTATGCCTGGACAGTTGATAACCCTGATGATGCAAAAAAATTGCTCGATCTTAAAGTGGACGGTATTGAAACAAACTGTGTCCCTTGTCTGAAAGAGGCGTTGAAAAAACTGTAGAAACTGAAACGATATCGATCATCCGGCCATAGGTTTGAAACAATGCGTCTCTTCAATCACCTATACAACGAAAAAAGTTTTAATCATATGAGTAGAAAACTTAGCAGACGGAACTTTATAAAAAAAACCACTATTAACCGACAAAACCTGCGTTTTGCCGATCCCTTTTTATAATTATCAGATATCTATATTGTTATAATTTCATTTTTTGTTTTCATAAAACCTACCCCCTTTAAAACAACGACATTTGTATGGCCGTGGGACTTTTGTTCCGTCTTTTTCCCCGTTTAGTGTATGCCTTTCTGCCTTCGGTCACCACCCAAGCCAACTCCAAATGACTTATCAGGTGTATCCTTATCAAAGCTGCAATAGTTGAGAACGCTTTCTTGCTTTCATTCACCACCTGGATGACTTGAAGCAACAAATGTGCGATCAACGTGCACCAAACCTGCGTTTTTATACCATTCTCCGTATCCGAATAGAAAAAATGCAGTTGAAAGTTCTGTTTCAATTTTTTGAACGATAGCTCGATAGTCCAGCGATACTTGTAAATCAAAGCAACCTCTTGGGGCGTTATCGACCAATTGTTGGTTATGAACTTATATTTTCGTTTCTGCTCATCTTTATAATGAACCAATCGCAAACAAACCGTTTTTACCTGCTTATCTTGTTTGTAATCCAAATGGATGTGTTCGACCTTGTAAACGCCGAACTCTTCTTTGGAGAGCGTCCTTTCAAACAAAACCTCCTGCACCTGCACTTTGGCATTATCCTTCAAGCGACAAACAAAATTCACGCCCTGTAGTGTCCATTCAGCAAATTGCAGGTAGTAATTATATGCCTTGTCAAAGACCAACATGCTACCCCTTCCGGGATTTAAATGTGCCAGGAACTTCTTGTCATGCATTTTTGCCTCGCTGATCTTGGCAAAAACGGCCGTCTCCGTGTGCACGTCGGTCAGCATGTGTACTTTCATGCCTCCTTTTTTCTTGCCTTCACCCTTGGGGTTGCGTCCCACCCCTTGCATCACTTGTGAAAAAAGGGTCATCGTGGTGGAATCGAAAGCGTAAAACTCATCGAAACTGACGTCTTTTTTTCGGCTGACCGATAAAAGCGGACGAAAATAGGATATCAGGGCAAAATAATATAGCCTGAAAAGTTCTTCATCACGATCACGCAAAGCGTCGCCCGCCGTGCTCTTTGCAGGAGCCACGTCCATACCAAGGTAATTCAGCTTCCCACCCAATGCCCGCATCCCGTCACAGACTTCCCCCATGGAATCGCAACGTGAAAAGATGCCGAAGAGCATCACTATAAGCTGTTCCCAAGAAAAAAATGTTTTATAGTAACGGTCGCTCCCGCACTTCGACACCAAGAGATCAAATTCATCTTTTGGCAACATTTTCACAATTTGTTTGAACAGTGGCTGACCGACTAAATTTTTTGACTTATCTTTGCCCATGGTTGGAAATTTAGTTTTTAGACAATCCAAATTTACAACTTAGGGACGAGACTTCGGTTAAGTCCCTATCTTTTTTGCGCCTTATTTTTTAGTCGGTCAGTACTGAAAAAAAACAGCAATTATGGCAGGCACTCTTGGGCTTGCACCCTCTGCTGCACCTTCCAAAATCTTATCCCCATGTATTATGGTTGGAGAACAAAATGAGTTCAATGCAACTGGTAGAAAATTATCCTTCAACAGAGAGGGAAAGTTTAAAATTGTCCAGTTTACAGATATACACGCTATCGAGAAAAAAGGGGAAACCGATCATGCTTACGATATCATGAACCGGATACTGGACATCGAAATGCCCGACTTGGTAATCTATACCGGTGATGTTGTCACAACCGATCAAAATCCAAAGGCAATATGGGAGAAGGTTGCCAATATTCCCACTTCCCGAGGCATTCCCTTTGCTGTCGCATTGGGAAATCACGATTCGGATGGTAGAGTGCCCCGAGATAAGATTTATGAAATTGTAACCGGATTAAAGGGTTGTCTCAATACACCCAAAAAAGAATCAATAGAAGAGGTATACGGATATTCAAACCAGGTAATCCCGATCTACAAATCAGTCAATCCAGATGAAAAGGCAAATATTATCTATCTTTTCGATTCGAACGACTATCACAATTTGCCTGATATTGCTGTCAAGGATGATTGGATCAGGAGCAACCAGATAGAATGGTATCTCAACCAAAGTAAAGCGCTAACAAAGGAAAACATGGGGAAACCATACCCGGCTCTCGCTTTTTTTCATATTCCACTGCATGAATACAGGTTTGCGGCAACTGCTCCGGGCGCAAAGATTATGGGTTGGCGATTAGATAACGGTGAGGGTGTAGGTGCCTACAACTCAGGACTTTTCTCCGCCTTCCTCGAATGTGGAGACGTAAAGGGGGTCTTTGTCGGGCATGACCACGACAACTCCTATGTGGTCCATCATCAGGGAATTGCTCTTGCCTATGGTCACTTTTCAGGAGGGCTGAACACCTATCACGCCCTATGTCGAGGAGCACGTGTGATCGAATTAACAGAATCCGAGGAGGTATTCGACACCTGGGTGCGACTGGAAACTGGAAGATATCTCTACAGGATAACTGTCCCGCACACATTTACATCAAACGATCCAAAGTACCGCCCATATCCTTAAGCATTCAGGCGTAAACCGATCAAAATATCATTACTGAAAAATTAACAATATATCGATATGAGGAACCCTATCTATCACGTAAAACATCTGGCAATAGCCATTCTGATGGGTCTAAACATCACTGCAACCGCGCAACAGATCAACCATCCGTCACTGCTTTTCACGGCCGACCGGATCATGTCGGCAAAGCAACGGATTGAGTCTGAGCCTCCCTTTGCCCAGGCATGGGAGCAAATCAAAAAGGGTGCCGAAACCGAGCTCGGTAGCGACAATTTACACAGCATGGAGAGGCTTGCTTTTGTCTATACTATGACGAACGACTCCCGTTACGCCAGGAAGATCAAGAAACTTCTCTTTTCAATTGCCAACGGAGAGCCATGGACCGATCATGAACAATTTACAAGGATCCCTTCCTGGCGAAGCGAATTGAATATGGCTCATGCTGCATACCAGATTGCCATGGGTTATGATGCAATCTACAATTATCTCACCCCAAAAGAGCGTCAAGAAATAACAGACGGCATCTACAGGTTAATAATTGAACCCTTGTTGGGTGACTGGGTAACAGGAACAACCCGAATCCATTCCTTGAACTCGATGGGACATAACTGGTGGGCAGTCTGTGCTTGCAATGGAGGATTGTTGGCATTGGCGATGAGCAACGAATCTGAAGAGGCCCGCAAGGGAGCAGAAGCCGTTTTGGAAGCGTTACCTGAATGGTTTGAATTTGCAGGGAGTGAGCTGCAAATCAGACCCAGTAACTTCGACCGAAAAGCAGGTGGCCTCTACGAAAGTGTAACATATGCAGAGTTTGGAATATCCAATGCATTGCTCTTTCGTTTGGCCTGGATGAACGTTCATCCTGATTCGGAGTTGGAAGAAATACCGCAGATCAATAAACTTGCCAACTTTTTCTGTCATGTTGCCTACCCTGGCAACAATGATTTGAGAAGCGTTAACTTCGGTGACCATGGCATATATGATACCGGGAAAAGGACATTGCTACTGGCCTACGCCATGGGATATGAATCAGCTGAAATTTTGTGGTATCTCAACCAGATGTCTCCCAGACAACATGCTGCAGCGTACGGTCTCAACACCCCAATCGGCTTTCTCTACGCCATTGATGCCAGCGAGTATACCTCCCCCATCCCGAATCTTCCTAAATCTCAACTATGGGCTGATTTTGGGTGGGCCACCATGAGAAATTCATGGGAGAAGGATGCAACCCTCCTTGCTGTGAAATCTGGTTTTTCATGGAACCATGCCCATGCCGACGCCAACTCTTTTATAATTTTTCATAATGGTGTTGATATACTGAAAGATGCCGGCACCTGTAACTACGGCAAACCAGAATACCGCGATTATTTCTTTCAAAGTGATGCTCACAACGTGGTTAAGTTCAACGGACAGGGACAACCGCACGAACAACAGGACTTTGCATCGACGTTGCCAGGCTATCTGTGTACGATGCTGGACGGAGACAACATCAAATATATTCTGGCCAACGGTACTGGTCCCACTTCAGATCTTTTTAGTCGCAATTACAGACATTTCCTTTGGATTGACAACATAATATATATTATTGACGACATAAAAAGTCATCAGGCTGGCCATTTCGAATGGCTCTGGCACCCAGGTGGAAACGTTAAGATGAAAGAGATGGAGATGACCATAACCAATGGCAATTCGTCTGTTGTTGTCCGCCCGCTATATCCGCGGACGTTATCGCCTGTCGATTCAGAAAGGGAATCCCTCTATTGGGAAAAAATTGTTGCACCTAAGGATCATCTGGAAGGTACCGAGGAGTATTACTCGTTCCATCTCCCTTCCAAGGTTAACAAAGTGATGAGCATGTCTGCAATCATACTTAAAGAGAGTGCAGGTCAGGGAGAACTACCTGTAATTGAACGCCGGCAAGGAGAGAATTGGATGGGGGTACGCGTTACCTCCCAAAATAAGATAACCGACATATATCTCAATCAATTGGCCGACGGTAGACGCATGGACCAACCTTCGATAATTCATCCCGATGGATGGACTACAGATGCCTATCTGCTGGCCATAAGCTATACCCCGGGAAGTGATCCGACCCAGAGCAAGGAGATCTTTATTTGCCATGGCAGTATGCTCCACCGTGACAACACCTTCTATTTGTCTTCACTGTCAAAGTTGAACGTAATCAGTCGGCAACTCGACAATGTACTTGACCTTCAGGTATCTGGACAACCACGAATCAACTTTGGCATACGGTCATCCAATACAACTCCAGTGAAAGTCAATAACCGTGACTTCACCCCAACTATTACTGATGGGCTGATCAAAATCAAGTATAAGGAGGATTAGGTAGCGTCTGAAATTATATCATTTAACCTAAAATATATATGAAGATCTTTATTTATAATCCTTTTACATTATGTTACGCGGCAAGAGCCCCAGGCCGGCAATTTTCCTGGATCAGGATACCCTTTGAGACAAAGCCGGAGCAAGATAACCGGAGCGTTGTTCATTCAGAGAGGTAGCCTTCGGGAAGCGTTTCCCGATTCGCATCCGGCCAACAAGGGGATGGTTAATTAGTCAATATATGAGATTAATATTAAATCGCTTTTACTCGTTAAAACAGACCAAATGTTCTTCTATCGGAAAATGTTTTTATATATTTGTTTTATCAAACTTTATCGGTAAAGGCGAACAACAAAACTTGCTGCGAGCATGAAAAGAACCTCATTGAAAGATATAGCTGAAAAATTGCAGTTGTCTCAAACTACTGTTTCATGGGTCCTTACAGGTAACGGTGATAGAAGAGGAATCAGTAAGGCTACTCAGGATCTGGTCCGAAACTGTGCAGCCGAAATGAACTATCAGCCCAATCTTATTGCTCGAAGCCTTAATCTCGGGAAGACAAAAACATTGGGACTGATCATCCCCTCGATCTCAGACTTTTTCTATTCATCAATCGCAATGGAGATTGAGCAAACTGCCAGCAAAAATGGTTATTCATTGATGATTGCAAGCTCCGAATCCAATCCTGAAAAAGAAGAGAATTTACTCCGCACATTCAGATCAAAAGGGGTAGACGGAATTATCATAGCACCTACCAAGAAGTCCAAAAATGAAATAAAGAGATTAATTAAGGAAAAGTTTCCGATTGTATCTTTCGACCGTTTCTTCCCTGATTTGGAAATGAGCTCGATAGTCATCGACAATAAGGAAAGTAGCTACAAGCTTGTTAGGCATTTGATCAGGAAAGGGTGCAAAAAAATTGCAGTTATTACCACCAATCCTCACCTTATAACCATGTGTTCCAGGGTGGATGGATATAAGCAGGATTTAGAGGAAGCCGGGATTGATATTAATCCCGATCTTATCGGGTGCGTTACTTACGATAAGTATGAGCTGAACATAATTAATGTTCTTGATGCCATATTTGAAAAGGAAGCCGATGTGGACGGTTTTTTCTTTACAACACACATCCTGGCACTGGAGGCTTTTCTTTACTTTAACAAGAAGGGGATAAATTTCAACGAGAAATTCGGCCTGGCATGTATACACAGTGTATCAACCTTTGAAATCTTAGCACCATATATCAACGTGGCTGAAATGCCGGTAAAGGAGATCGGAGAGAAATCGGTAAATATTTTGTTGGAAAGTATCGAATCGAAGAAAAAAAACAGATGCGGCAAGACCTTACAACTTGGTTTTGCCTTGTACCCTCCTTTATAAGTAACATCGGGGGCAGAAAATTCATATACTTGATAGAACTCAGGCAGGAAAGATAAGAAAAATGAGTATCCTTCTTAAGCTTTTTAGTGCTACTGCAACTTAAACGTTTAAGCACTTATGATAATGTAGCTATAATCAAAATAACAATACGATAATGAAGAAGTTTTTAGGAATTGATATCGGTGGAACAAAAACAGCGGTGATATATGCTTGTGAAAAGGATGAAAATGCTATTGATATTGTAGATAAATTGCAGTTTAAGACCACAAAAGTGGAGGAGACAATCAAAAATATCTTCACCAACCTAGACGCGGTCATAGAGCGGAACGGGCTCAAAACAGACGAGATTACAGCCATAGGCATTAGTTGTGGAGGCCCCCTTGACAGCAAACGGGGAGTAGTAATGTCGCCTCCCAACCTCCCGGACTGGAACAATATTCCGATTGTAGATATGGTTGGAGGTAGATACTCTCTACCCTGTGCCATACAAAACGATGCCAATGCTTGTGCTGTGGCGGAATGGAAATTTGGAGCAGGAGTGGGAACAAGAAACATGATATTCTTAACTTTCGGGACCGGACTTGGTGCCGGACTTATTCTAAACGGGGAACTCTACTCTGGAACAAACGACAATGCAGGAGAGGTGGGCCATATAAGATTGTCAAAGTTCGGTCCTGTAGGTTATGGCAAGCAGGGCTCATTCGAAGGTTTTGTCAGTGGAGGGGGAATTGCCCAGATGGCAAGAGCCGTATTGACAGAACAGTATCAGCAGGGCAAGAATGTGCCGTGGTGTCCATTTGATCAAATAGACCTCATTACAGCACAAACAGTTGCCGAACAGGCATGTAAAAATGACGACTTGGCCAGAAAAATCATCATAACCTCGGCGACCTATCTAGGAAAGGGACTTTCTATCTTGATTGACATTCTTAATCCTGAATGTATTGTAATCGGTAGCATCTACGCCCGGAACATGGAACTATTCTATCCCGTTGTTGAGAAAGTTCTAATAGAAGAGACCCTGAATAATTCGCTTGAGGTTTGTCAAATCAAACCGGCTAAACTGGGAGAAAACATAGGGGATTATGCTGCGGTTTCAATTGCAAGTAATCTGGCAAATAAAATAATACGATGAAAAAGATCTTGTTGGAAAGTCTGCAAGAGGCCCATGAGGCTCTTCAGGAGTTTATGACAAACGAAGAGAATCTGCAGGCAATTATAAATGGAGCCGCCATGATATCTAATGCCTTGCAGAAAGGCAACAAGGTAATCTGTTGCGGAAACGGAGGTTCACTTTGTGATGCCACCCACTTTGCCGAAGAATTGACAGGTAAGTTCAGAGATGAAAGGGTTCCGTTGCCCGCAATTTCCATCAATGATGCAGCTCATATAACTTGTGTTGGAAACGATTACTCATTTTCTGAAATATTTAGTCGACATATTGATGCAATCGGTCAAAAAGGCGACATACTCCTGGCAATTAGTACCAGCGGAAACTCCGAGAATGTATTAAAAGCGTGTGAGTCGGCAAGGAAAAGAGAGATGTACATTATTGGATTGACCTCTGATTCGGCAAACTCATTGCGGACCCAATCGGATGTTGCTATCTGTGCCCCCAGGAAGAGATATTCAGACAGAATACAGGAAATACACATAAAAGTAATCCATATCATGATTCAACTGATTGAATATAAACGTTCCTTGGAATAATTTTTTATTCAACTTTCGCAAGCATCAGTTATCAGGCCTTGTGCACCAACAACGAGATATTTAGCTGTTTTGCGGGGACACATCCCGCGCAGCCTTACGTTAAAAAAGAAAAGCTGTTTGAGCGTAAGCGAGTTCTTTTCTTTCAGTAAGCAAGCGGCAGATGGGTCGCAAAAGCAGCGGGAATCGAGTGTTAGTGCCAACCAAAGAAACTTGCGAAACTTAAATTTTTTACTTTTATATTATCATTAGAAAGTCCGTAACATTTTTATTGTCATGAAAAAAAACAGTTTAAGAAATTTCTTTTATTTCCTCATCTCCGGAGCAATAGTGCTGTCGGCAATAAGTTGCCAGCAAAAGCACCCCATAGGGATAGAACACGTGATCGTCATCGGACTGGATGGCTTGAGCGTGCAAGGGATGTTAGAAGCCCACACACCTTGCATGGATAGTCTGATGCAAAATGGTGCTTACAGTTTTAAGGTTCGCTCGGTCATTCCCACGGTGAGTCTGCCAAACTGGGCTGCAATGGTGAACGGTGCGGGACCTGAAATAACCGGGGTAACAACAAATGACTGGGAGAGAGACTTTGACAACTGTCCACCAGTATCCATGTCACAAAACCATGTTTTTCCCAACATATTCAGCGTTATTCGTGAACAAATGCCTGATGCGGAGACAGGGGCAATCTACGAATGGGGAGGATTCAAAAGAATGTTGGAAACCGAAGTCATCAATAAATTTGAATCATATTCCAACCAAAGGGAGACTGCAGAGAAGTCTGCAGAATACATCCTTGAAAAGAGACCGAACCTCCTGTTCATCCAACTGGATAAAATTGATGGTTTTGGGCACTCAAAGGGGCATATGTCTCCTGAATATATAGAATTTATAAGTGAGACGGACAAGGATGTGCAGTTAATTGTCGACGCTGTCAAACAAGCCGGGATCAATGACAAGACAATGATCATGGTGGTTTCAGACCATGGAGGCATTTTCTATGCGCACGGAGGTTACAGTTATGAAGAATTTACCACACCAATAATTTATTCCGGTAAAGGGATCAAGAAAAATTACCATATTCAACAGCAGATTTACAGATATGATGTAGCTGCAGATGTAATATTTGCTTTAGGATTAAAAATACCGCAAGTCTGGGTCGGACGTCCCGTAAAGGCAGCTTTTGAAGGGTTCAACGAACCAGAAAACCTTTACCGGGGAACGGAAGTATTGCCACCTCCCGTATTCGTCAACGATGAAATGAGCACGAGATATGGCTATCTTACAATTGACAAGGGTGCTGAGGTGATAATAAAAAAACCATTGGGTGTAAATGGAGAGATTCACTATACAACGGATGGAGCAATACCTACCAGAAATTCAACGGTATATACAGCGCCATTTACTCTTGATCACTCTGCACTGGTAAAAGCCAAAATCTATGGAGAGGAAGGCGAAAGTCCCACCATAACAGCACAATATCGGGTTGTATATAGCAACAAGGGGAACGGATTGAATTATTCATTTTATCACCTGCCTGGTGAAAAGAGTTTGCCTCTGTTGCAGTCCAGAACAGCTATAGCCAAAGGCGTATGTTATGAAGTGTCATTCAAGCAGAATGCTTTCCCCGACCTGAACACTCTCCGGGAAAAGTATAATACCGATTACGGGATTCGCTTTGACGGATGGATTGAAATTGACGAGGAGGCAAAATATACATTCAGAATCTGGGGTCGCGGGGGATATAGACTGTTTGTGAACTCCCAGAAAATTATTGAACACACCACCCTGAATGAAGGAATGAATATGTCTGGATCAATTGATTTGAAAAAGGGAATATACCCTTTCCAAATCGATTATTTTTCATCGGACGATCGTGGATATCTTGATCTCTATTATGAAGTAAACGGGGAGTCAAGGGGATTTATTCCTGGTAATATGCTCTACAGACAAAAAGTTCCAGTCAACTAATCTAAATAGATGAGAAGTCCCAAGTTTCAGAATTCTGCACTTTTTTGCCTCCTGTTCTCTTATTTCTTGCTCTGCAATCTGTCGAATGTGGAAGGAAGAGAGAGGGTGAAGGTCAGTGCTGACATTGTAAATGCTTACATATGGAGAGGACAATATGTGACAGGTGCAAGTATCCAGCCATCTGTGAATTTCAACTTCGGTAATCTTCAGATCAATACTTGGGGCAACTCCGACATTGCACGAGGTGATGATAAAGAGATTGACTTGATGCTTCGATACACAATCAATAACGTAACAGTGGGTGTGAGTGATTATTGGATCTCCAATGAAAAAAGATTCAATCTCTTTGATTTCGAAAAAACGCACTACCTTGAGGTCAACTTCGATTATGAACTTCATCAGATTCCCCTGAAACTGTCATGGAATACAATGTTTGCTGGAGCCGACAAGTACGACAGTGAAGGAAAGATGAGAAACGCATACTCTACTTACATTGAGGCAACCTATTCTTTCAAAGCTGCAGGTGTCAACCTGGATGCAGTTATCGGTTGCAGCCCATGGAGAAGCATGGCTCAACACACGGGTGGCTACCCATACGCAACGGATGGGTTTGCAGTGGTCGATCTCTCTTTGATGGCAACAAGATCGGTGTTAATAACAAAAGGCTACTCTCTCGATCTCTTCGGGCGTATTATCATCAACCCTGCGAAAGAGGATGCCTTTTTTGTTTTCGGGATCACAATATAACATTGATTCAAACATCGATCTCACACTTTAATTGGAGAAATTCAGGTACAACAATCAAGAATAAAACAAAAACAGTTGAAAATGAAGAAACTAAAAATAGCATTGCTGATTATTTTAATGGCTATTAGCACTTTACAAATAAATGCCTTTGAAAATAAGGACAGCTTGTGCACTCATAAGCTGATCTTAAATGAAAAAAACCAGATCGTTCCCTGGTATAAGCCTACTGTTGATGGAGCTGCTTATGCACATGTGGTCAAATTGGCTACTGAATTTCTGCGAGACGTGTTGCCGGCAGATGAAAAGAGTGGTTTAAAGCTATACTACCTCTATTCCGCCTTCAATGGACCGGAAATGGGCGAAAAAACCTATAGTGGAAGAGGATCAGCCAACAATCCCGCCTGTGTTTTTGCAGGATTGACGGAAAGTTTGATGAAATACAGTCAGTATACCGGTGACAGATCATATCTTGAAATGATCAGAGGTTGTCTCGACTTTATGCTGGAAAACGGTACTACTCCTTTGGAAAACTGGAAATGGGGGGGCTGTCCATATGCAAGCGGCAATCCCGGGGTACCCAAGTTCGAAGGCACCAGCCATTATGGCGGAGGAGGTGGTGACGGCCATCTTTTTCTGGAACCTGACAAGGTAGGAGAGATGGGGGTAGCCTATCTCCAGTTTTACCAGATAACCGAAGAGAAGATCTACCTTGATGCGGCACTAAACTGTGCTAATGCGCTGGCGAACAACGTGAGGGAGGGAAACAACAAGCAATCTCCCTGGCCATTCAGAACACATGCAAGGAGTGGAGTGGTTTCTGAGGAGTATTGCAGCAATGTGTTACCGCCCATTAAACTGTTCGATGAGCTTGCAAGAATAGAGAGCCGCATACAGCTAGGCAGTGAAACCCAGCAAAGATATAAAGAGGTAAGGGATAAAGTGTGGAAATGGTTATACCACTGGGATGGGCCAATGAGGTCCTATGTTTGGAAAGGTTATTTCGAAGATGTCGAATATGATCATGAAAATAGGAACAGGGTGCAGATCACTCCTATGGAAATGGCCCGGTATTTGATCCAATATCCAGAGTATGACCCGTTTTACAAGGAAAACGTTACCTCACTCATTCACTATTGCAATGCCTCCTTCGGAACACAAAACGCCTGGGGCTATAACGCTCAATGCGAACAGTACTTTTGCATGACACCCATGGGCAGTCACACCGCCCGGTACGCATCGGTATGCGCTATGTGGTATGCACATAACAAGGAAGAATGGTATAAAAATGAGGCTTTCGAAAACTTTAACTGGGCCACCTATTGTACCGCCAAAACTGGTTATGTCTCTGTAGGCCCTGAATGGCCATCGTCGTGGTTCTCTGATGGATACGCCGATTATATCAAACATTTCATGGACGGTCTGGCTGCTGTACCGGAATGGGTTCCCGCCGGTGAAAATCATCTTTTAAGCTCTACCAGCATCGTACAGAGGATTGATTACAATAAGGGTGAAATTGTGTATCGAACATTCATGCCTGCCTCAACAGAGGTGTTGAAACTGACAGCCATACCTGAAAAAGTCACCGTTGAGGGTAAAATTCTTAAACGGGACGACCTTTTAAAGAGTAGTGAGGGGTGGTCGTGGGAAAAACTCCCCAATGGTGGAGTACTACGCATTAAACATCAGGAAGGAAGAACCGTGAAAATTAGCTGGTAAGCGAAAAAGTATGAAAAGGTATCTTGTCGCCTCTCTTTTATCTTCCCAGTTTCTACTCTTCAATGCTGCGGCACAATCAAGCAGCCAGATTATTGAAGACAGTATAAAGAGTTGTGTGTTGAACACAACCCGTAGATATACAGTTTATCTGCCCGAGAGTTACAGTCAGTCGGGAAATAGGAAGTATCCGGTATTATATCTTCTTCATGGTCATAGTCACCGGAATAACGATTGGGCTAAAGATGGACATCTGCAAAAAACAGCAGATCAGCACATGACAAGCGGAAACTCTGCCGAAATGATCATCATCACTCCGGATGCAGGCAGCATCCGGAATGGCTATTTCAACACCACGGGATGGAGTTATGAAACATTCTTTTTTGAGGAATTTATCCCTTATGTTGAAACAAGATATCGAGTTTCCCGGGATAAATTCTCAAGAGCCATAGCGGGGTTCTCCATGGGTGGTGGAGGTGCAGTTGCATATGCCTTGAAATATCCGGATATGTTTGCTTCAGTCTACGCAATGAGTGCCCTGATGTCGTTGCCAAAACAAGGTAGGCCGTCCACAAAGGATGATGAATCGATAGAATTTGGAAGATCTGTTCTAGCGAATGATTGTATCGCCCTGGTTTCGTATGCCGATAGCACTAGTCTGGATAAATTACGTGAGATCAAATGGTTTGTCGACTGCGGGGATGAAGACTTTCTGCTGGATGTGAATACCGAATTTTACAAAGAGATGAGAAAAGCCGGCATTCCGTGTGAATTAAGGGTTCGGGACGGCAATCACGACTGGAAGTACTGGAGATCGTCATTATCCATTGCTCTACCGTTTATATCAGACTCATTCAGAAAATAAGCTCATTTCAATCTGGAAATAGGGATAAACAGTTGTATAATTATTGCTTTTATAAATATCATGCAAGAAAATATGAAAATCAAGACTTGGTTGTTATTTCTGCTTCTCACTTGGGTGAACAGTATACTGATGGCTCAGAAACTCTCCGATTACGTTGACCCTTTTATCGGAACAGCATTCACCGGACACACATATCCGGGGGCAACAACTCCATTTGGAATGGTACAGGTAAGTCCTGATAATGGAACCGATGGTTGGAAGTTCTGTTCGGGATATCATACAGATTCAAAATCAATTATTGGATTTTCCCATACCCACCTCAGCGGTACGGGAGCCGCCGAGATGGGAGATATTCTAATAATGCCAGTTATTGGTGATCTCCCTTTTCAGGCAGGAGAAGAAACCGACACCTCCACCGGTTATCGCTCCTCCTTTTCAAACGAGTCGGAAAAGGCAAGCCCAGGATATTATCGAGTAAAGCTCGACGACTACAATATTCTGGCTGAAGTCACAGCCACACCACGGGTCGGATGCCATCGATATACCTATCCGGCAAGCACCAAAGCCGGCATATTGATTGACCTGGAGCACGGTATTGGAGACAAGACAACCGAAAGCTATATCAGGGTTGTCGATGCTCAAACAGTTGTTGGCAAACGTCGCTCAAGCGGATTTATCGATGATCATCATTACTATTTCTGTGCCAGGTTTTCCAAACCATTCACACGGGTCCGCTCTTATGAGGATGGTGAAATATCAAATAGCCAATACGTTTCCGGCAAACTGACCAAGTTATTGTTTCAGTTTGCAACAGGCGATCAGGAAAGCGTACTGGTAAAAGTCGCTCTTTCAACGGCCAGTGAGAAAGGGGCTATCAAGAACCTTGATGCCGAAGTGCCGGGATGGGATTTTGATCAGGTTCATGCACAGACTGAAGAGGTTTGGAACAATTACCTCAGTAGAATAGAGATCAAGGCGATGGATGAAGGTCAGAAGAGATCTTATTACACATCACTATACCATGCCTTGCTAATGCCCAATCTGGTCACGGATGTAGATGGCTTCTACACTGGTTGGGATCAAAAATTGCACAAAAGTGAAACAGGTGAGATGTATACAAATTTCTCGCTTTGGGATACCTATCGTGCATTGCATCCCTTTTTGGCACTCATCTATCCTGAAATAAACAGTAAACTGGTGAAATCAATGCTGGAACGACATAGACAGGTCGGACTTCTGCCTACCAATGAATATGGAATGCGTGAAACATGGTGCATGATAGGAAATCATGCCGTACCTGTAATTGTTGATGCTTTTCTTAAAGGCGACACCTCTTTTGATCCTGGATTTGCCTACGAAGCTATCAGGCATGCACAGACATTCGATCATAATAAGGCTGACTGGTCGAATTACGACAGATATGGCTATTTCCCCTTCGATGTAAGTTCGGTTGAATCGGTATCCCGGACATTGGAATCGAGTTACGATGACTACTGTGTTGCCCAGATGGCCAAAGCATTGAACAGGGAGGAAGAGTACAGATTCTTTTCAAAACGCTCAACCTATTACAAGAACGTTTATGACAAGAGCCTCATGTTGGTAAGGGGACGAGACTCCCAGGGGAACTGGCGTTCGCCGTTCAATCCCTTTTCCTTGACCAGCGAGTCGGAGGGGGGCGATTTTACAGAGGGGAATGCATGGCAGTGGACATGGCACGTCCAACACGACGTAGAGGGTTTGATCGATATGTTCGGCTCGAAGGAGCAATTCGTCACAAAACTGAATACCCTATTTGAAACAAATATCGACGATCTGCCCGGTCATGAAGCAGTCCCCGATGTAACAGGTTTGATAGGACTATATGCACATGGGAATGAGCCCAGTCACCATATTGCATATTTATATTCCATTGCCGGCCGTCCCGATCGCACGGCAGAAATTATCAGGGAGATATTTGACCGGTTTTACCTGCCCGACCGTGACGGTCTGGTTGGTAATGATGACTGTGGACAGATGTCTGCATGGTACATTTTCTCGGCAATGGGCTTCTACCCGGTTGACCCCATATCTGGAAAATATGTAATTGGTGCACCTCAAGTACCTGAAATTATCCTATCTTTACCTAATGGAAACCGATTTACGATAAAAGCCAACAGATTATCCGAAAAGAACAAATATGTGAAGGCAATACATTTGAATGGAAAACCAATTGAATCATACAGCATCAAGTATGAAGAGATCATGAAAGGCGGGTTGCTCGAATTTCAAATGACAAATAAACCAAGATGAAACATTCATTAATTCCAATATTTGCAGTAACAATTTTTTTTATCTCTTGTTCTTCTCCCCGACAAGAGGATTTGACACAGTATGTCGATCCGTTTATTGGAACAGCATATGTTGGACATACCCACCCTGCGGCCCAATTACCTTTCGGCATGGTCCAGGTTGGCCCGGATACCGGTACCGACAAATGGGAACACTGTTCGGGATACCACGATGCAGACTCCTCCATCATCGGCTTCTCCCACACCCACTTAAGCGGTACCGGAATCCCGGAGATGGGGGATATCATGTTCATGCCGATTGTAGGGAATATTCCTTTTTACAGAGGTGATGAAACCGACACTTCAACCGGTTACCGTTCACGTTTTTCCCATGATAAGGAAGAGGCGGCTCCCGGGTATTACAGAGTATTGCTGGATGATTATGGAATAACCGCCGAACTGACTGCAACAGAGAGAGTCGCGATCCACAAATATACTTTTCCTCAATCGGATCAGGCCGGTATTATAATCGACCTCAATCATGGCATTGGAAATAACACGATTGAATCGAGTCTCGCCATTTTAAACGACACCACCATTGCAGGGAAAAGGCGCTCCAGTGGATTTTCACAAGACCGTACCCTTTATTTTCTTGCCACACTCTCTAAACCATTTACGGGCTTCTCCTCCTTTTCGGACAGCATTGTGTCGGAAGATCAAAACATCAATGGAAAGGATACGAAACTTCTACTCAAATTTGACACAGGGAGAGATGAGTCACTCACCGTGAAAGTCGCCTTATCCACAACCGGCTTTGAGGGTGCTGGAAAGAATATGGAAAAAGAGACAGCCGGAAAAGATTTCGAACAGATCAGGAGTGAGGCTGCTGCCATCTGGAACGGTTATTTAAACAAGATTGAGATCTCCCCCATAGACGACCAGCAGGCGATTTCGTTCTACACCTCATTGTATCACGCTCTGCTCATGCCAAATCTAATAACTGATGTGGACAGCACCTATTGTTTACCTGACGGGACCCGAATCAAGAGCGACGCCGATCGTTACACCAATTTTTCGTTGTGGGATACCTACCGGGCGACCCATCCATTTTACATTCTCATGTTTCCAGAAAAAAACAGCGAGTTCGTAGCCTCATTGATCGATTTATACAAGCAGCGCGGCATTCTGTGCACCAATGAATATGGACAGAACGAGACCTGGTTGATGATTGGCAATCACGCTGTTCCCGTCATTGCCGACGCATATCTGAAAGGAAAACTTCCGGGAGATATCCAAACCGCTGTTGCCTCGATTTATGCATCGCTGACCAAATCACATCCCAAATCAGACTGGGAAACATATAACCGGTTCGGATACTATCCATTCGACTTGATTGGTGTTGAATCTGTCTCTCGGACATTGGAACACTGTTATGATGATTATTGCGCAGCACTGGTTGCCAAACAGAACGGAGATGTAGAGAATCAACGTTTCTTCGCACAACGGGCTGGAAACTATAAGAACCTGTTTGACCCGACCACAACGTTGGCAAGAGGAAAAGACTCAAAAGGGAATTGGAGGTCGCCATTCGACCCTTTCCTCCTTTCACATGCCGGCACAAGTGGAGGTGATTATACAGAGGGTAATGCATGGCAATACACATGGCATGTCCAGCACGATATTCCAGGCCTGGTGGAGTTAATGGGTGGCAGGGCGAGTTTTGAAAAGAAACTCGACTCCCTCTTTTTCCTGGATGTCATCTCCCTTGGAGGGGGGTTTCATGGCGATGTAACCGGAATGATAGGTCAGTATGCGCATGGAAATGAACCGAGTCACCATGTAGCCTACCTCTACAACTACACGGACAACCCTTATAAGGGTCAGGAGCTCATCCGTCGGGTGTTCGACCAGTTCTACCTGCCCACCAGGGATGGATTGAGCGGAAATGATGATTGCGGGCAAATGTCAACATGGTACATCTTCTCGGCGTTAGGATTCTACCCTGTTGATCCTGTGTCGGGGGAATACATCATCGGAGCTCCCCAATTCAAAGAGATGAAACTTCACTTACCCAATGGAAAGAGTTTCGAAATGAAAGCAAAAGGTATCTCTTCCGAGAATAAATATATCAAGTCGGTGAAGCTAAATGGTGAAAAAATAAAACGATTTTCAATTACATATGATGAAATAATGGAAGGGGGGCAATTGGAATTTGAAATGACCTCTTCAATATCTTCTGTTTTTTATGATTGAGATTGAGCAAACGGAAAGAACTCTCTGAAGTATTCCTGTGCCATTTGTTGGCTAGGCGGATCACAACATTTTTTTAAACTGAATTGTACCCTTTATGAAGACAAAACACCATTCATTTTCAAAAGTATTACCCGTGATCTTTGGGTTTTTGGTTATGGGAATTGTTGACCTTATCGGAACAGCAATCAATTATGTGAAGGTCGATTTCGGGCTGAACGATTCAACGGCTAACCTGTTATCACTCTCCTGTTTTTTCTGGTTTCTGGTCCTGTCGATCCCGACTGGATTCCTGATGAACCGCTACGGCCGGAAGAACACAGTGTTGATCAGTTACATCTTTACGCTCGCAGGCTTAGTTCTCCCGTTTATCACTTACAACTACGGGATAATTATTGTCGCTTTCATGTTTATCGGGATCGGTAACACAATCATTCAGGTAGCACTGAATCCGCTAGTTACAAACGTAGTCGCCAAAGAGAAGCAAACTGGAACCTTGACATTGGGTCAGTTTGTCAAAGCTCTTTCATCGTGGTCAGGCCCCAACATAGCAGCATGGTTAGCCGGATCAACCCTGGGATGGAAATATGTTCTTCCCGTATTCGGAGTCATCACCCTGCTGGCCGGAATATGGCTCTGGGCTACACAAATACCGGAAAGCGAGAAGAAGATAGAGGTTACCTCCTTCAGATCGACATTTGCACTATTAAAAGATAAAAAAATTCTGGCTTTCTTTATCGGCATCCTGGTTTTGGTAGGGGTAGATGTGGGACTAAATACAACCTTGCCCAAATACCTGATGGAAAAGGTTCCATCCATCACCGACGTTTCACATGCTGATCAGTTAAAGAGTTACTATTACTTTATCGTCCGGGCGGTTGGTGCTTTCCTGGGAGGAATCATCCTGATGAGAGTATCTGAACGAAAATTTTATACTGTAAGCGCAATCATTACACTGGCAGGAATGTCGATCTTGCTTTTCAGTTCCACTCAATCATCCATTCTGGCCGCAACGGTGATAATTGCACTTGGTTATTCCAATCTGTTTGCGATCATATTCTCCTTGGCATTGAAACATCTTCCGCAGCGAGCCAATGAAATCTCATCACTGCTGATCGTGGGTGTCTCCGGTGGAATAATTGCCACGCTGTTGGGTGTAGTATCGGATACATTCGGGACACAATGGGCGGCAATGGCAATATTGGCCTTGATATGGCTCTATATGATCTGGCTGATTAAACCCGTCAACAGCAGCTCAAACGAGGCACCGCTCTAAAGATTACACCCAATACAAATATCATCTCTCAACGGCAGGCAGGTACAGAATATATCAATTATCCCAAGCACTCATGCAAACAAAAGAGGTAAATCAACGAATCAGAGAAGTGCGGCACTTATCACAAGCAATAGCCACGCTATTCATGGCGATATGCATTCCTGCATTGCTATTCTCTTTTTCACCACGCAATAGGGTCGAATTTTATGTTTCCTCAAACGGAAATGATACAAACCCCGGATCGGCAACGGCACCCTTCAAATCCCTTGAAAAGGCAAGGGCGGCTGTCCGCACCTCCTTGTCGGAAACACCGGGAAGAGCGGTCGTGGTCAACATTAAGGGAGGAGTATACCGGTTGGAAAAGCCGATACGATTTACCGCGGAAGATTCCGGTGAAAAAAACTCCCCGGTTATCTATCGGGCGATGAAGGGAGAAACACCTGTTTTTACTGGCAGCACGGAGGTAACGGCGTGGCAATTGGTTACGGATGCGGATAAACTTGCCGCTCTTCCACCGGAGTCACGTGGAAAAGTGTATGTTGCTGATATCAAAATCCTGGGAATAGACGATACGGGCGATCCCACCAAAGCGGGAAAACGCCCCGAACTTATATGCAACGGAGCGTTGCAGAGACTGGCCAGATGGCCCAACGATGGGTTCCTCAGAGCAGGTGTTGCCAGAGGAGAAACGGAAACAGCCCCAACCTATATCAAGAAGCATGGCACGAAAGAGGGGGTCTTTGAATATCTCGAGGAGCGACAATCCCGATGGACCGCAGAAAGTGACGTGAGGCTTGGTGGTTACTGGTATTGGGACTGGAGTGACGAGTACCAGAGAGTAGAGAAAATCGATACATTGACAAAAACACTCTATCTCTCCGAGCCTTATCATCATTACGGGTACGGAGATAGTTTAAGGTATTTCGGACTGAACCTGTTTTGTGAAATAGATCGGCCCGGCGAGTGGTATCTGGACCGTATAAATGGAGCGATCTATTGGTTTCCTCCTGAAAACATAGATCCCAACAGGGCCGCGGTAACCCTCACCAGATTCTCTGACCCCTTTATGATCGAAATGGATGGCTGTTCAAACGTGATAATCGAAGGAATCACCTTTCAGGAGGGCCGCGGCAGCGCAATTTCCATCAAAGGAGGAGAGAACTGTTTACTGAAATCGTGTAGAATAATGCGCTTCGGTAAAGATGGCATCCATATTGATGGAGGTCAGAACCATGGCATTTCTGGCTGTCTGCTCCAATACTTCGGTCATCGGGGAATCGACATCAAAGGGGGTGATCGTAAAAGCCTGACTCCGGCCAACCATTTCGTGGAACACTCCATTGTTGAACATTTCTCTCTCTTTAAACGAACCTATGAGCCTGCCATTCACCTTGACGGTTGCGGCATCAAGGTAAACAACAACCGGTTCAGGTACTCCTCTTCATCAGCAATGAGGCTGGAGGGGAATGACTTTTTAATCGAGTACAATGAGATCAGTCACGTGGTCAATGAATCGGATGACCAGGGAGGGATTGACATCTATTATAATCCTTCCTATCGCGGCATCATGATCCGTTATAACCGCTGGTCCGACATCAAAGGAGGAACCCGGCACGGAGCCGCAGGTGTCCGTCTTGACGACATGATCTCCGGTGTCACCATTTCAGGCAATATCTTTGAACGTTGTGGTGCGCACAGCTTTGGAGGTGTTCAGATTCACGGGGGAAAGGATAATCTGGTGGAAAACAATCTCTTTTTCAAGTGTACGGCCGCTGTCAGTTTCTCAAGATGGAGCGAGGAGCGGTGGCTCAGCGAATTGGAAAAGCCGGTGATGCAAAAAAAGTTATATGAAGATGTTGATATTGGCTCAGCCCTCTATCAACAGAGGTATCCAGAACTGAAAAACATCCGTACCGGGATCAATATCAATCAAGTTAAGAATAATCTGCTGGTTGATTGCGACAGGCTGTTTATCGGCACCAATGACCGTGAACTGGTAAGGGACAACCCGGCCGTCCCTTCCGACGGAAAGCAAATTGAAGTGTTCTGTTCTTCAGAGATACTTGACAAATATGGTATGAAGCCGATACCTGTTCAACTTATCGGGCCCAAGAAAAACAGATGGCTGATGGAACCATAGGTTTTTGCTTTCCTGTCTGTAACATGGTTTGAAAAATTGGAGTGTTGTTAATTTGATTTGAAAATGAAATAGATATGGATAGAAGATTTTTCATTGAAAAAACTGCGCTGGCTGCAGGAGCGTTTCTATTAAGCAGAAAGATCGAGTCAGCAAATAGATTGCAAAATCTTGTTGATGATAAGCCGCAACTGAAATTATCGTACAATAATGATCGGAAATTTAAAATTGTCCAATTTACAGATATCCATTGGAAATCAGCTGTTCCCCAATCTCAGGAAGCGGTTGATTGCATGAATAATGTTCTAGATATCGAAAAGCCCGATTTGATTTTTTACACTGGCGATCATGTAACCGGCGAGCCAGTTGCCGAAGGGATTGACGCCATCCTGGAGCCGGCGGTAACCCATAATATTCCATTTGCAGTTGTCCTGGGAAATCACGATGATGAACTAAGCATGGATCGTAAAGCAATCTACAACCAGATCAGAAATTTACCTGGAAACCTTACCAGTAGAGTTGAAGGGATTACAGGTACAACCAATTTTGCTATCCCCATTTACCAGTCGAGCAGTGAACGGATAATGACAGTGCTCTATGGTTTTGACAGCAATAGGGACTCCATTGAATCAGATCAGGTAAACTGGTACAACAAAACCAGCAAAGAGTTCACAAAAATCAACAAAGAGAATCCGATTCCTTCTCTTGCCTTTTTCCACATTCCCCTGCCAGAGTTCAGGGAGGCAATTGTCGATCTGGATGCACGCTTCTATGGCACCCGAAAAGAGAAGGTTGCATGTGCCAGCCGAAATACAGGCCTCTTCAATGCTTTTAAGAAAAATGGCGACGTTATGGCTGTTATTGTCGGCCACGATCATTTGAACGATTATGTAGTTTGCTGGAAAGAGATTATGCTCTGCTATGGTCGCGTTACCGGCAGCAGAAAAACATCACACTACAATCATCCCGATGGGAGTAATGGAGCTCGTGTCATTGAACTCACTGAAGGTGAAAGAGGTTTCGAGAGTTGGATACGCCTGCGAACCGGCGAAAAAATCAAACCTTTTATTTACCCTTTTGATTTCATTGATAAATAATGTTGATTGATTGAACCCTTTATACCATTATGAAAAGGACAATTCCACTCATTCTGATGCTCTTGCTTACGTGTGGAGCAATTGATGCAGAGAAAAAATATGGCATCTCATCGCACGACGGGCAACTGACCGCCGAGATAACCGTGGGGAAGCATCTCTCCCGGAGCCTGTTCCGCGACGGTGCGAACGCTCACCGGAAAGGCAGCGACTTCAAAAGTGAGATGCGCGACGTCAAGTCGGATGACACCCTCAAGCTCTATCTAGCCCCGGATGGCGGATTCGCAATTAAACTTCGAAAAAAATAATCATAAACCAACTGAATATGAAAAAGATTTCGATTTTCCTATCAATTTGCCTTGCCTACGGATTGGCAACCGCTCAGGAGCAGGCAGACCGGTATACAGAGATTACCGACGCTAAACTTGTGCATATAAACCGATTACAACCAAGATCCACCTTCTACACCTTCAACAGCCTGAAGGATGCGATGAATGCTCCATTCTCTTCAAAAGGCAGCAATGTGGTATTGTTGAATGGCACCTGGAAGTTCCATTATACCGACAATTTTAATGAACGCCCGAAGGAGGGTTTCCAGGATACCGATTTTGATGACAGCCGTTGGAACGATATCCGCGTGCCGGGCAATTGGGAGACAGAGGGTTTTGGTGTCCCAATTTATGTGAATACCACCTATGAGTTCACTTCGCCGGGACACGCCCCTTACTGGGACAGACCCAATCCGCCATTCGTGCCTGAAGAGTTCAATCCCACGGGCACTTACAGGAAAACATTTACCCTGCCGGACAACTGGCAGGGGAAGGAGATCATCCTGGTTGCCGAAGCGACAAGAGGGGCAGCCTACTACTACCTGAACGGCAAGTTTGTGGGTATGAACAAACAGGGTAAGCTGCCGGCACGTTTCAATGTGACGGAACAGGCTCAAACAGGAGAAAACGTGCTGGCGGTACAGATTCACCGCTGGAGCAGCGGCTCTTACCTGGAGTGCCAAGACTTCTGGCGGCTATCGGGATTTGACCGCGATGTCTACCTATATGCCCGACCGAAACTGCATCTGGCAGATATCTTCGCGAAGCCAGAACTCGATGAAAATTATACCGATGGCCTTTTCAGCCTGGATGTTACCGTAGCCTCTCCGGAGCAAGACAGAAGCCCTTTTACAGTAACCTACACCCTATTGGATGAAGATGGGAAAAAGGTGGCTGGAGGGTCCCATGCTGATACAGATTCGGGGAAAGCGCCTACTTCTCTCCGATTTGAAAAAGCCTTCCAAAATGTCTCATTTATCAGTTTCAAACAGACTGTCCCGGGGGTAAAAAAGTGGAGCGCCGAAACACCTCATCTCTACACGCTAAACCTGGAGCTGAAAGATGAAACGGGAACCTCCGTTGAGGCTACATCACTGAAGATCGGTTTTAGGAAGGTAGAGATCAAAAACCGCCAATTCTTGGTCAATGGGCAACCGGTGCTGCTGAAAGGAGTCAACCTGCACGAACATGACGAATATACCGGACATTACGTCACCGAAGAGCTGATGCGAAAAGATTTCGAACTGTTCCGGAGATACAATGTCAATGCAGTCCGTACCAGCCATTATCCACAACAGGAGATGTTTTACAGACTGGCCGACGAGTACGGCATCTATGTGATCGACGAGGCCAACATCGAGAGTCACGGGATGGGATACAGCCTCCGAACCGGGGGTACACTGGGAAATAACCCGCTCTTCCTTGAAGATCACTTGAGCCGCACCATCGGCATGGTGGAACGCGACAAGAACCATCCCTGCGTAATCACCTGGTCGCTGGGAAATGAGGCAGGCAACGGATACAATTTTTACGAAACCTACCGCTGGATCAAGAGTCGCGACCTCTCACGACCAGTACAGTATGAGCGGGCCGAGATGGAGTGGAACAGCGACATCTTCGCACCCATGTATGCCGACCCGGATGAGATAGAACGTTTCGCCAACGATCCCTCTTCAGACCGCCCACTTATTCTTTGCGAGTATGCCCATGCCATGGGGAACAGCCTGGGCAACTTTACCGAATATTGGGAGATCATCCGAAGATATCCGCTGTTGCAGGGTGGATTCATCTGGGACTGGGTCGACCAGGGTCTGGTGAAACATGACGAAAAGGGGAATCGTTTCTGGGCATATGGAGCCGACTTTGGGCCGAAAGGAACACCCAGTTCCGGGAACTTCTGTATCAACGGGATGGTCTTTCCCGACCGAAGCGTGAAACCTCAAACTGAAGAGATGCGCAAGGTATACCAGAATATCTGGTTCCGCAACTTTAATCCTCAAGATGGTTCCGTGGAAATCTTCAACGAACATTTCTTCACCGATCTTAAACCATACCGGTTCACTTTCAGTATCAAATCAGCAGGAAAAGAGTTGGGCAGGGGAACCCTGAATGTCGAAGCGGCGCCCCAACAAACCGTGAAGACTACAATTCCCGGTTGGACCCGCTATGCCGGGAAGAAAGAGCAGTTGACCGTCACCTTTAGTGTAATCCAGAAGGAAGAGGAAAGATTGATCCCTGCCGGCTGGGTAGTTGCCCGCGATCAGTTTGTGATCAATAATCCCCCCGTTCTCAGGATGGATAATCCCAAAGCTGCAAAAATTGAAGAGACCGGAAAATCAATCATTGTTAGCGGTCGACGCTACAAGGCAATCTTTGACAAACAGAGCGGCCTGCTCACCTCCTATCAGATTGATGGAACAGAATATATCAATGAAGGGGTCGGACCGCGTCCTTTCTTCTGGCGGGCGCCCAACGACAACGATTATGGTGCGCGGCTCCCTAAAAGACTCTCCGCATGGAGGGAGGCCAGCTACCGTGAACCCGTGGCGGAAAATCTGAGGATCACGCAAGGTGAAACAACAACAATCAGCTACCGTTACAACTATCCAGAAGTGGGTGCGATCAACGAAGTGACCTACACCCTCTACGATAACGGTACCATCCACATCAGTAACCAGTTTGATGCCTCTGCATCGAAAACTGAGTTGATACCCCGTATCGGCATGCGGATGCAGTTAACCGGAAAGCTGGTGCAGGCCGACTATTACGGTAGAGGACCCTGGGAAAATTATGCCGACAGGAAAAGTTCCACCTTCCTGGATCGCTACTCCTCCCCCGTCAGCGAAATGGTAACCCGGTACATTTTACCTCAGGAGAATGGACACCACACCGATACCCGTTGGCTGGCACTTACCCAGAAATCGGGTAAAGGGTTGCTATTTGTGTCGGACGACCTGTTCGAGTTCAATGTTTCAAACTATTTGCTGGAGACGGTAAGCAACGGTGAATCACTCAATAACGATGCTCCGGCAGGAACTGCCCCCCGGAACAAACATATCAACGATTACCGTCCGTCAGATCTGGTAGATCTCTTCATTGATCAGCGCATGCAGGGGCTTGGCGGAAACAACAGCTGGGGCAAGTTGCCACTGGAAAAATACCTGATCCGTCCAGGTAAGAGTAAAGTCACCTACGGTTTTACGCTGATTCCTATCGGAAACAGGAGAGAGATTGACCGTCATTTTGGTTTTAGCGAAAAAAAATAGCTAACTTTGGCAGTCCAAATTGAATTGAGAAGAGATGAAAATCACAAAAACAGTTCCCCGGCATGGCCTTGCCGCACTGCTTGGCCTGTCGATCTTCGCCACCATGGCGTGCAATGGAGGAGGTGCACAAAAGGTGTGTGCCACATTCGAAGAGATGAAAGATCCAACAGCAGATACCCTGTCGGACTGGTCAAACGTAACCCCGGGCCTACACGCTTCGGTTATCTCCATTGATGAGAAGTTTCCCAAATCTGTGGCTCCGCAGGTTACTCCCGTTAACAACATAGAGCTCTCCGCATGGAAGGGGGAGAAAGTCTCCGCACAACTGCTGCTTTGGACTGCCGAGGATGTCAGCCAGGTAGAGTGCCGGTTCAGCAACCTTGTATCGGAAGGGAATACGCTCCCCGCAACAGTGGCACAGGCACGGTTCGTCAGGTACGTCATGACCGACGAGTTTGGTCCCGGCTGTGGACGGCGCAAACCTGGAGATTTCCCGGCTTCGCTTGCACCCGACATGCTGGACAATCTGGAGTGCTTTAACCTGGAGGCAAAAACCGCAAGGCCGGTGTGGCTCACAATATCTGTTCCATCCGATGCTCTTGCCGGAAATTATAGAGGCAAAGTGACCATCTACGCCAAGGGGAAGAGAAATAGGGATTTCGACATCAGTCTGGAAGTGGTAGACCGGTTGTTACCCCAACCGTCGGAATGGAGCTATCACCTCGACCTGTGGCAGCACCCCTCGGCCGTGGCCCGGATGCACCAGCTTGAACTCTGGAGCGACGCCCACTTCGAAAAGATGAGACCGCTGATGCAGATGCTGGCCAATGCAGGCCAGAAAGTGATTACCGCCACCCTGAACATGGATCCGTGGAACAACCAGTGCCATGACCCTTACGCAGACATGATCATCTGGACAAAAAACAAGGATCAGAGCTGGAGTTTCGACTATACCGTTTTCGACCGTTGGGTGGAATTCATGATGGGACTGGGCATTGACAAGATGATCAACTGCTATTCGCTCCTCACCTGGAATAACCGGCTCCACTACAACGACATGGCGAAAGGAGAACTGGTTACCGTGGAGCTGAAAGCGCAGTCTGCCGAATATGAGGAGCTCTGGAGTGTATTCCTCAAAGATTTCACCCGGCACCTCCGGGAAAAGGGGTGGCTCGAAAAGACCAATATTGCCATGGACGAACGGGGACCCGCCGACATGAAGGCTGCCCTCCGGGTATTGGAGCGTTATGCTCCGGAACTGGGGGTGTCGCTGGCCGATAACCACAAGAGCTACCAGGAGTATCCCTGGATCAAGGATATCTGCGTAGGTGCCGGCAATGAGGTCAGCCGTGAAGAGATCGAAGCGCGGAGAGCAAAAGGCTTGATCACCACATACTATGTCTGCTGCTCCGACAGGTTTCCCAATACCTTTACCTTCTCCCAGCCGGCCGAAGCGGTCTATGCCGCCTGGTATTCGGTTGCCCTCGACTTCGACGGATTCCTGCGCTGGTCATACAATTCATGGGTAGAGGATCCGCTGACCGACTCCCGTTTCAGGACATGGCCGGCCGGCGATACCTATATTGTCTATCCCGACGCCCGGAGCTCCATCCGCTTTGAACGGCTGGTTGAAGGAATCCAGGACGCGGAGAAGATCCGGATACTGCGGAAAGTCTACGCCGCCGAAAACAGCCCCGAATCTAAGGAGAAACTGGAGCAACTGGAAGAGGCAATTGCCGGATTTGCAACATTGGAACCTGCTCCCGACTGGAACGATAGATTGAACAACGCCAAGAGATTGTTGAATTCCAAATAAGATTCCCGTAGATGAAAAGAGGAGTTCTTCCACTATCAATTATTCTAATCGCCCTATTTTGCTGTGGTGCACAAGCCTCCGCCCCATACGATGGCGGTCGTTTTCCCCAACGGGAAAACACCACCCGTATCATGAGCTTCAATATCCAGCACGGTAGGGGTATGGATGGAAAAGTGAATATTGAACGAATTGGGAAGGTGATCCTCGAAGTCAACCCTGAAGTGGTTGGATTACAGGAGGTGGACAGTATGATAAACCGGAGCGGCAATACCGACATTATCCGGATGTTATCAGAACAGACCGGAATGTATGCCTCTTTCGGGTATTCAATCCTCTTCAATGGAGGAAAATATGGGAACGGTGTATTGACCCGGGAGAAACCGGTAGCTGTAAGAAAGATTAATTTGCCTGGGGCAGAAGAGGCACGTTCAGCACTTATCGTAGAGCTGAAGAAGTATATAGTTGTAAACACGCATCTTTCTCTCACCGAAGAGGAGCGTGTGGAGTCGGTTAAGATCATTACGGAAGCGGTGAAGGATTTTGACAAGCCGGTCTTCCTGGTCGGAGATCTGAACGCTACTCCAGATTCTGCACCCATCCAACTGCTCAAAACCGACTGGCAAATACTTTCCGATCCTAAACAGCACTCCTATCCATCAAACAATCCGAACGTCACGATCGATTATATCTTAGGATATACCGCCAATGGCGAGACCTATGCCAAATACAAAGCGGAAGTGGTGAACGATCCGATCGCCTCCGATCACCGGCCGGTGTATGTGGATATCCGGCTCAAGACACCGGCCGATCAGGTGATGCGTACCATCCCCTATCTGCAGAATCCGGGGTGCGACGAGATGACGATCATGTGGCTCACCAATGTGCCTGCACAAGGCTGGGTGGAGTTCGGCACCGACAGTACGAACCTGCAACCTGTCAAGAACTTCCTCGAAGGGGTGATGGTGGCCAACAACAAGATCCACAGGGTACATCTGACCGGACTCCACCCGGGAACAAAGTACTACTACCGTGTGGTGTCGCAGGAGATCACCCGCTACTCCAGTTACTACAAGGAGTTCGGAGATACGGTAAGAACAGAGCTGAAATCGTTTACAACCTGGAGCGACAAGCAGCGGGATTTCCGTGTCATCGTCTACAACGATCTGCACAGCAACATGGCGATGTTCAACAAGCTCCACTCTCTGGTGGAGCAGAAACCATACGACCTGGTGATCTTCAACGGAGATTGCTTTGACGACGTCGAGGTAGAGGCCGATATCGTAAACCGGCTCAACAGCTATACCCCACGCATCAAAAGTGACGAGGTCCCCTCCATCTTTATCCGCGGAAACCACGAGACGCGCGGCGAATATTCACTCCAGCTGTGGAACTATCTGGAACGGATAAATGGACGCTCCTACGGTGCCTTCTCACTGGGAGACACCCGATTTGTCCTGCTCGATTGCGGTGAGGACAAACCCGACGACCATCCGGTCTATTATGGCATGAACGACTTCACCCAACACCGGATCGACCAAGCCGACTTCCTGAAGGAAGAGCTGAAGAGTGTCGCATTTCGCAAAGCAAAGAGGCGGATTCTGATTCACCATATCCCCATCTTCGGAGTGAGAGCCGACAGCTTCTCCCCCTGTTCCGACCTCTGGGTACCAGTACTCCGGAAGGCTCCGTTCGATATCTCACTCAACGGACACACCCACCGTTTTCGGGTAATCGATACCGGCCAGGCCGGCAACGGCTTCCCCGTCATTATCGGTGGAGGAAACCGGGAGCCCGACGGTACAGTGATGATACTTGAGAAGAAGGGGGAGAGGTTGACCGTTGAAGTAATCAATGCGGCCGGGAAAATATTGCTGTTCAGGACTATTTGAACCAGCTCCAGAAACCTCGCTTTTCAGGTTCTGACTGGTTCCCGCTGAAGAGGCCAAAGTTGTTCTCTCCCCTTGCAGTAGCCTGCACTATCTGGTAGATGATCCCCCAATCGGGAAGTCCTCCCAGATTACGATCGTCAATAAACAGATCCGCCATCAATTTGCGAGGGGAGTTTTCCCGCTTCTCTTCAGGGTAGTTCGCATTCACCGCGAAGAAGGTTATGCCATTCTGATAGCAATAATCGAGCGCCTCCTGCAGCAGTTTTCCTTCGCGCACGGTCCAGAGGATAAGCTGGTGACCGTCATTCTGCAGCATCTTGAGAGTTTCAATCGCAAAGGGAATGGGCTTGCCGATTTTCGGATAGGCATGTTCGACAATTGTGCCGTCAAAATCAATAGCTATGATCATATATTCAAATTCTAATCTGAAACAGTAAATTTGGCATATCGGATTCTGATCGTTCTAGCCTGAAATTGTTATCCTCCTATAAAGATCAGAAATAAAGAGACAAAAATAATCAAAACAACTCAGGTCTGCTAAAATAAGCACCCGAAATAGTGAAAATTCAACAAACAGAACCGGGTAAATTTTGAGCAGTATCCCCAATCTGTATCTTTAAAGTTATGTAAAGCCTGATGCTATTCCTCTTCGAGCTTTGCGATCCAACCTCCCCCGGAAACCATCTCGATGGCTACACTATCCCCTCGCCTGATACCTCTCTTTCTCTCCCTTTTATAATCAACAGCTGTCTTGTCAGCATTGACACCATCTTTAATTACCTCCATGACATACACTTTTCCCGGTTCAAGAAAATCAAAATTAATCGATATATTTCTTGGATCCCAATCTGTTATGGCTGCGACATACCATACACGACCTCTCCTCCTTGCAAGGGCCACATAATCTCCAATCCTTGCATCCAGGGGGACTGTTTCATCCCATTCAACAGGTATCCCAGCTAGAAACCTTGTACACTCCATGTTATTGTAGTACAACGGTTGCGCATCAGGAACCATCTGCAGGGGACTCTGCATCACAACAGCCATTGCGATTGAATGGGCTCTGGTTCCCTGCCCCATCGGTTTATCCCCGTTTACTCTGAAATCCTGTTTTGTTGCATTATTCATCGTCCCTGGAATATAATCCATCGGGCCAGCCACATTCCGAATAAACGGCAATGTACAGTGGTGATCCGGATTATCCCAACCATTTATACCATTATATTCAAATTCAATGAGCGCCTCCCTTGTCAATACATTGGGATAGGCACGGCGTAAACCATCAGGACGATATGCACCATGGAAATTGATAATCATTTTGTACTGTGCACATTTTTCAGCAGCTTTCCAATAGAAATTGACCGCTTCCTGATCAGAACGATTGATAAAATCTATCTTTACACCTTTAATACCCCATCTTTGAAATTGTTCTAATGCTTTATCCATCTGTTCATCAAAAAGAGCATAGGGTACCCAGAGAATGAGATCTACATTTTTTGATCTTGCATGGCTGACCACCTCCTCCATGTTTAACCCTGGGATGGTTTGGGTGAGATCCTCTCCCAAGGTCCAACCATCATCAAGCATGAAATAGTTCATATTAAAGTCATGTGCAAAATCGACCATATATTTCGCTGTCTCGGTATTTATTCCTGCTTTAAAGTCGACATTGTAGATACCGCGACGCGACCACCAGTCGAATGTAACCCATCCCGGTCTTATCCATGATGTATCGGCTATTTTGCATTCATCGCCCAATAAATAGACCATCTGATTTGTCAACAACCCGATCTCCTTATCGGCAAAAGCAAAAACTTTCCAGGGTAGGCTGCGGGGAGCCTTTATATCAGCAATAAAATCACCGTTTCCTGTAGTGCTCTTTCTATTGAATCGATTTCCCTTTTCGTTATAACCTGTTGGGACGCCCCAATAATGGGTCGTCAACCCCTCCTGCCTCTTTTTTATCCACATGACAGGATAATCCTTGCTGTCAGCCTCCATGAAGAGGATAAATTTGCCCGCTCCACTCTTCACGAGAGCAGGCAGATTGCCCATATCATTGATCTCCATGTCATGGATGGAGGTTGTCAGATAAGGCTTTTCGTAGTCGCTATTGGGATTGTTATCCTTTTGATATGTAAGGATTGCGTTCTCGTCAAAGAGAAAATTGGCAATATCATTTTTAATTCTCAATTCTCCAGGCAGGTCGAGGATGTAACGGTAGGCAAATCCGTCACTGTACAACCTGAACTCTAATTTGCTATTATCGGTAAATTCAATTGTTACCTCATTATACTTATCCGGGATTTCTGCCTGTTTCTCTTTAATAACCGGCTGGACAAGATTGTCGACCGCTCGCTTCCTGATCCTTTTTACCCTCGCTTTTTCTGATGGAATCACTCTCTCTTCTGTTTCCAATCGGATATTCTCTATCCTAAAAATCGTTAAGTTGTCAGCAAAGAGTTCAACGGAGACCTCTTTCTCCACAAATATATGCAATGCCAACCGTCCGTCCGGAGAAACAATTTTTGATACAGAAGCTCTCAAACATACTCCCCATAAGATAAAAAAAACAAGTATAAAGTAAATCCTTTTCATAATGTAACCAGTATCTGCTTTGTCACTATTCACATGCTTCTTGAAATCAATACCCAATCACTCTCAGCTCCCGAATCACCAGGTGGATCAACAAGGTGCCCTCCTTTCCCGGCCTTGATTCCTTTCCAGCTTGTCACCATTTCCCGGTTGCCGGATTGAACCAATTTGTGTTTAACCTCCCCGACAGCCTGCCAAGGTCAAGACGAATATCTCTTTCCGGCTGCGGTGTAAATGATTGCCCTGCTCCCGTTGTTTCCGCGCATGGCGGTTATCCTGACAGACCGGCCATTAACCTACGATGCGCAATCACCCCCTGTCTAAACTGTTGAGTCAACCTGTAATTGTTGAATGTTGCCATGTTTCTCAAATTAATTTCACCTTCGATCAAGAAAGAGAAGTTAAAAATAGTGTTTTTTATAATCAAACACTATAACCAGCTGGGAATATATACTTTTTGATATAAAAAACAGAACTCCCTCTTTTCCAGGTAGCGGTTATTTAACAGTCGTCCAGATGATTTTCCGATTAACAAATTCTCAAATCGAGTAGGTAGGGGGATTACTCCCCCGCCCTCTCACACCACCGTGCATGCTCTCGCACACGGCGGTTTCTTTTAATGGTTTAACCTTGCATAATTTAATGAGAGATTGTAAAGACCTACATCGTTGAACCACCGGTTGGACAAGGCTTGATGCGCTTGCGGGCATCCCGATTTACACCAAAGCCCTTTCCCCGAAAGAGCCAATATCCAACTTTGCCAAGTCTCCACACCGTGGCTTTTCAAAAATTGCTGAAGCGTAATTACACGCTTGCATTGCTTTAAGCGATAGCACCGAAGTTTTCGCCGTATCCAAGAATCTATATTCTCCAACAGGCGTTTACAGCGTGCATGCCGAAAGTAGTTAAGCCAACCGCGCATCACAGGTTCGAGTTCCACAATAATTTGTTCAAAATTCACGCCCCTATTGCGTTTGGTTAACTTCCGTACCTTTTCCTTAAAGCGTTTTACACTTTCGTTGGCTATGCTCAGACTGCCATCCCTTTGAATGGTATAGCCCAAGAATTTGGTGTGATTGACCGGACATACCCGGCTTTTCTCTTTGTTTACTAGTAATTTCAACTTGGTTTCGATAAATACGCTTATCGATGCCAACAATCTCTCGCCTGCCCGTTGGCTGCGTACGTAGATGTTGCAATCGTCCGCGTAGCGAACAAATTTGTGTCCCCGCCTTTCCAACTCTTTGTCCAGTTCGTCTAAAACGATGTTGGACAGCAAGGGTGAAAGAGGACTGCCCTGCGGCATCCCTTCGGTACGTTGGCTTACAACCCCGTCTATCAGTATACCGCTTTGAAGGTATTTGCGTATCAGCCACAAAAGCGTTTTATCGCTGATGGTGGTTGATAGCAGATACATTAAACGGTCGTGGTTGACCACATCGAAAAACGTTTTCAAATCCATATCTACAACGATTACTCTACCCTCTGATACGTATTCGCTGCCTTTCTTTAATGCTTGGTGTGCATTGCGGTTGGGGCGAAAACCATAACTGTGGTCGGAAAATTTTCGTTCGTAAATAGGATTGAGCACCTGGGAAATCGCTTGTTGGATTATCCTGTCCGTTACCGTCGGGATACCCAATTTGCGTTTGCCGCCGTTGGGTTTCGGGATTTCGACCTGTTTTACCCCTTGCGGTTGGTAAGCGCCGTTGTAAAGTTCGCTTTGCAACGTTTCTGCATGTTGAGAATACCATTCAGCAAAATCTCCTGTCGGCATTTGGTCAATACCCGCAACGCCTTTGTTGCGTTTTACCTGTTTGTAGGCTGCCTTGATATTGTCGTGAGACAACACCAAGCTCATTAAATCGGGGGTTAAGGCTCGTTCCTGTTCGCCTGCTTCTTTTACTTGAAACGCCTTTGTTCCCGAAGCTCCACATACGGTTTCACTCGTGGGAAAAGGGCGGATAACATCCTGACGCTGCTCACTAAACAGGTCATATTGGTACGTTATCTCTTGCGGTTGCGCCATAAAAGAAATTTTGAACTAACTGCTCCTTAAATTAAAAGATTCAGACCTTCTTCGATGGTGTACACACACCGAATACTATGTCTTCTGCTGACTTCTTGAAAGGTGAAAACAACATCGCTGTTGTTCGTGCACTGTTGGTGCGCCTCTGCAAGATCTCTCGGGATAAGATACTAAACTTTCTCTGAGTTCTGCCTGATTTACTCACGTTGAGTTACGGTTGAATTTTGGGCGTTCCCAATCTATGGCTCGGTTGCCCGCTCAAATGAGCCTTATATCTGGTTTCTGTTCGTCAGAACTGCAGATTTGCTAATGGCTTCTTTCAGATTTGCGGTCGCCCGCAACACCTTTGCCAATCACTAATGTTTCCTATCAACTCGGCACATACAGGAACTTTCATCCTGTTAGCTTAATACCATGCCCGACATACCAAAAAAGAGAGAGCTGTTTCTCGCAACTCTCTCTTTTTCAAGTGGTCCCACTTGGGCTTGAACCAAGGACTCCCTGATTATGAGTCAGGTGCTCTAACCAACTGAGCTATGGGACCTTTTCGACCATCTTTTTGTCGAAAGCGGGTGCAATATTACTACTTTTTTTGCAAATTACCAAACAGCATTGAACCAAACTGCATGATTAATTTGCCTCAGGCTCTATCCAGTCCCCGTTATCCTTGATCAACTGGATAAGGTGCTCCACAGCCTCTTCTTGGGGAATATTTTTCTCAACCAGCTCTCTCTTTCTGTAGAGTGAAATCTTCCCATGCTCCGCACCCACATAACCGTAATCGGCATCGGCCATTTCGCCCGGACCATTAACAATACACCCCATCACACCAATTTTCAGGTGCTTCAGATGTGAGAAATGTTTTTTTACCAACGCAACTGTCGTCTGCAGGTCAAACAGCGTGCGACCACAACTGGGACATGAGATAAACTCCGTTTTGCTGGTACGGACACGGGCTGCCTGAAGAATACCGAAAGCATAGGAGTCGAGTTGAGCGATCCCGATATTTCCTGAATTCGAGATCATGATTCCATTTCCGAAACCGTCAAGCAGTATGGTTCCAAAGTCGACACCCGCTTTAACCTGGAGATCCTCTGCCATATCTTCCGAGTAACTGCGCTGGATAACTACCGGTACGTCACACTGCTCAATAAGCAGTTTATGGAAAAATGCCCGCTGTTCACCTACGCCATTCAGATGAGTGGTCTGAAGGATAACAACCACCTTCTCGCTCTTTTTTAGCACCTGTACAATATCATCGGTCAGTTGCGGATAGGAGAGTTGTAAGAACTTGACAGCCGCATTACACTCTCCGATAGCAGAAATGTTTTCGGTTGTGAACATCGGGAAGTTATCAATCCGATCTTCCCAATTTGGAAAATCGACGATCGACTTCATCCCTTTGGGAAAGTTGGCGGGGAGATTACTCCCCACGTAGATATAATCGGGAATAAAATGAGGATTGATCGACATGTCGGTTATTGCGCTCCGGTCTGAAATTACTACCGGCACAAATCCTCCGCCAATGTTTCTAACTGCACGCGTCTCCCGCTTGTCTGTGGAGAATGGCGAAAAGCCTGGATAGAGCTCTCCCTTAATGGGTTCATGCCCCTCCCTTTGTGCAACGTAATTCACAATTTTTCGGGCAACCGGAACCTCCGCTTCAGGATCTTCGCTCAGCGATACCCTGACGGTATCTCCCAAACCATCCGAGAGCAACGCCCCTATCCCTACGGCCGACTTCATCCTGCCATCTTCACCGTCGCCCGCCTCGGTCACACCAAGATGCAACGGAAAATGGATATCCTCCTTATCCATCCTGTCTACCAGCAAGCGGACCGCCTTGGTCATCAGTAACGTATTGGAGGCCTTCATCGATATGACAATATCGGTAAAACCCTCATCCAAAGCTATACGCAAGTACTCCATACAGGATTCCACCATACCTTCGGGGGTATCACCAAAACGGGTCATGATACGGTCGGAGAGTGAACCATGATTTACACCTATCCGAACTGCCGTACCGTGCTCCTTGCAGATCTGCAGAAAAGGGACCACTTTGGACCTGATCTTTTCCAGCTCCTGTCTATACTCCTCGTCGCTATATTCCAGCACGGCAAAGGTTTTCTGCTTGTCGACAAAGTTACCCGGGTTGATCCGCACTTTCTCCGCTACTGTGGCCGCCACATGTGCCGCACGCGGATTGAAATGGATATCTGCCGACAACGGCGTGGTATATCCCTTCTCTCTCAGTTGTCGGTGGATGTTCCGCAGATTCTCAGCCTCCCTTACACCCTGTGTAGTGAGCCGGATCAGATCGGCGCCCGCTGCAATAATCCGCTCGCATTGAGCCACGCTACCTTCGGTATCGAGCGTGTTTGTGTTTGTCATTGTTTGTACAACAACCGGGTGGTTACCTCCCAAGGTAATGTTTCCGATACGCACATCGATTGTTGGACGGCGATGATAATTGAAATAATCCATTCTTATTTTCTTTACATAAAAGGTATAGAGCCGGCACCAGTTATATCGGGAGGATTTCGACCCAGTAGCCGTCAGGATCCACAATAAAATACAACCCCATCGATTCGTTTTCGTAACAAACACAACCCATCTCTTTGTGATAGGCCCTTATCTGGTCGTAATCTCCCGCAACCCTTACACACAGGTGTTGCTCGTTATCTCCCATATTGTACGGGCGATCCCAGTCGCGAAGCCAGGTCAACTCCAGGGTAAAACCGGTTTCTCCGTCACCGAGGTAAACCAATATAAAAGACCCGTCAGAAGCCTCTTTTCTTCGTACCTCTTTTAATCCCAGCGCCTTGTTGTAAAACTCAATACTTTTCTGAAGATCAAATACGTTGATGTTGTAATGATCAAATTTGCTCTTAATTTCCATATTCTTTTTTCTGTTGTATTGCAGGAGTCCCCATACATCAGAGGTCTGCCTTCTATTTTACTTAACTCTCCGTTCGGGTGCTACAGCTTATACGACTGTCCCTTTTTGTACACGGGAAGGAAGGTGCAGTTCTGCAAGCGGGCATAACGACTGAAAGCATTGGCTTTTTCATAATTCTCTCCAAAGTGCATCGGCAGAAAATAATCGGTCGCTATCCTGTTGACAAACTGTTCGGCCCCCCGCATGTAATCCTTTCCCAACCGTGGATCCACTGGAAACATCGCCAGATACACCTGATCCACCTTTTCAGCGAGGAGTTCCAGCTGACAAAGATAACTATTTTCATAACCCGTGGACTCAAGAAAGGGGACTTCTTCGTTCCAGTGCCAGTTGTTGAGGTCACCAGCGTGAAAATAACGCTTACCCGAAACATCCACCACAAAGGAGCCTCCGGTATCGGTCGATCCGAAAGCCTGAACCCTAATCCGGTTATCTTCATAGGTTTCAAATTTGTCGAGAAAGGCAATATTCTGATAAACAGTGATTTCACTGTTATTCATCACCTCTTTCGAAAATATATACTTCACGTTCGACTTCGTTATACCCCATCTTAAAATTTCCGGATTGTAGTGGTCGGGGTGTGAATGGGAGCAGAACACATAGAGGTCGTCGGGTTTTCCAAGCAGATAATCACTTACCCAGAAAGTGCCGTCATCCCTTTTCCCATCCTTGTAGAAATCGAACAGAATCGAGAACCCGTCAAACTCGAGCAGATAACAACTGTGAAAAATATAAGTAACTGTCATAATCTACATTTAACTTCTCATTATAACAATTCTATACGATTTTGTTCACCATCGAAGGGTATAAAAATTGATAAAAACTGTAAAAGCTGGCCTTTGCATACAAGTATCTAATGAACGTTGAGATGAAAGATGGAGCAAATTGGGGTCAACCATACAAAAAAGGGTGAGTGAAAGAACATATTTTGCTTTTGTTTGTTTAAAAGTTTGCACATTCTTTATATTTTTGTGCAGTTTTTTATTTCATAAACAAAAATCAAAATGAATCACAACTTATTAAAAGGCAAGAGAGGCATTATCTTCGGTGCGTTAAACGAGCAGTCGATTGCCTGGAAAGTGGCTGAACGGGCTGTGGAGGAGGGAGCAACCATAACGTTGTCGAATACTCCGGTTGCCGTACGGATGGGAGATACAAACAAGCTAGGAGAAAAACTCAATGCTGAGATCCTTCCCGCAGATGCCACCAACGTGGAAGACCTGGAGATGGTTTTTTCCAAATCAATCGAGATATTGGGTGGAAAAATTGATTTTGTTCTGCACTCCATAGGAATGTCTCCCAACGTGCGTAAAAAACGCACATATGATGATCTTGATTACGACCTGTTTAATAAAACGCTGGATATTTCGGCCATCTCCTTCCACAAGATGCTACAGGTAGCCCGCAAGCTCGATGCTATTCAGCGCGGTGGCTCAATCTTGGCCCTGTCGTACATTGCTGCGCAACGTGTATTTTACGGCTATAACGATATGGCCGATGCGAAAGCTTTGCTGGAGTCGATAACACGAAGTTTTGGTTATATTTACGGTCGAGACAAGGGGGTACGCGTAAATACCATTTCGCAGTCGCCTACCATGACAACGGCCGGAAGCGGTGTGAAAGGAATGTCAGACCTGATGGACTTCTCCGAAAGGATGGCACCTCTCGGGAACGCGGATGCCGACGACTGTGCCGATTATTGCGTGGTGATGTTTTCTGACCTTACCCGTAAAGTTACCATGCAAAACCTCTACAACGACGGAGGATTCTCTGGAATGGGCATGAGTCTCAGGGCAATGAAGCAATATAGTAACGGTCTGGACGAAAGCACGACTGAATAGCGTGAGTTAAGCCCGAACATAAAATCTACATAAAAACAATTTAGTAGCTTCGGAATCACATCCGAAGCTACTTTTTTTCTATTTTTGTGACTATTATGATAGTAAAGATTTATAATGAGAATCCCAATCCACGGGAAATTGAGAGAGTGGTTTCCATTCTCCGTGACGGCGGCATCCTGATCTACCCAACCGATACAATTTACGGTATGGGGTGTGATGCCTTGAATGTACGCGCAGTGGAAAAGATCTGTGACCTGAAAGGGATCAATCCCCAGAAGAGCAACCTCTCAATCATCTGCAACGACCTGAGTGCCATTAGCGAATACGCCAAGGTGGATACCCCCACTTTCAAACTGATGAAGCGCAACTTGCCGGGGCCCTTTACTTTTATCCTCCCTACCACATCATCACTTCCCAAGATCTACAAGAACAAGAAGACGGTAGGTATCCGCGTACCCGACAACCCGATCATCCGCGAAATCGCGCGGGCGCTCGGTAACCCTATCCTCAACACCTCAGTGAAAGATGAAGAGGAGGAGATTGAATATATTACCGATCCCGAACTGATCCATGAAAAATGGAGCGACATTGCGGAGATTGTCATCGATGGCGGATTAGGAGGTATTGAACCCTCTACCGTCATTGACTGCACTTCAGATGAACCGGTAATTGTCCGCCAGGGGAAAGGAGTGTTAAATCTTTAAAATCTTGTAGCTCTGGTTAAAATCTTTACTACTTTCACAGTCAAAGAGCTGTTATTGTAATATACCTGCCCAATGAAAAAAAGAGTTACTCTATTTTCAATCCTGACCATACTGCTGCTAATGGTAGTGTCGTGCCAGGAAAAAGATCCAGTTGTAGAGTTGAAAGGTGAATTGAAATCCGTTTCATACAATCCCGACTCTAAATCATTTATACTTACCTATAACAATGGGGAGACAGAATCGGTTAGTGCGATGGTCGACAATACGACCAATCCGCCAACTGCCAGTGCAACCTTGCAAGACGGAACCGTAATTTATACGGGGGATGCCACAATAGGTGGAGCAGCAACCATTGTAAAAGATATCAATATAGTAAGCCAGTTTGTCTATGACGGCATGTCGCTTTATTATCTCTGGGCAGATGAGGTGAAAAACAAGAGACCGACCGTGGCTGATGTCAATCCGGAGAGCTATTTCTATAAGATACTCAACAATATAGACAAACAGCATCACTGGTCCTGGATCACCGATGATATCGAATCCTTGCTGGCCGAATTTGAGGGGGAATCGAGAGATGCATTCGGTTTCCAACCCTTTCCTCTCTATTTGGACGAATCCTATACCACTGTCATAGGATTCATTCGCTACGTTTTTCCCGGTTCCCCCGCGGAAAAAGCGGGACTTAAAAGAGGTGACGTAATCATTAAAATCAACGGACAGACGATAACTGTCAACAACTATACAATGATGTATGGAGCCAACTCTGCAACAACTTTTACCGTTCTTGATCAAACTTTCAGCAATCAAAGGGAGGTTACGGTAATTCCCGCCAAACTCAGCGCGGATCCGGTACTATATAGCAACATTTACGAGATAGAAGGGAAAAAGATCGGGTACCTGTTCTATACCAACTTTACAGAGAATTACAACAGCAGCCTCTACCGGGTATTCTCCGAATTCAAAGCCGCCGACGTAACCGATCTCGTGTTGGATTTACGCTATAATCCGGGCGGAGGAATCTCTGCTGCAAGCTATCTGGCATCGTTGATTGCTCCGGAAGAGAATGTAAGAAACCGGGATGTTTTAACCATCATGAGTTACAACTCGTATGTAAACAGCATCTATGACCAGTATAAATGGGAGCGGAAAGAGTTTCTGGGGAATTACAACAGCTCAAAATATCCCGATCCGTTGGGTGCCAACCTGAACCTGGACAAGGTGTACATCATTGCCACCTCCAGCTCCGCATCGGCATCCGAACTGGTCACATTCTGCCTGAAACCGTTTATGCAGGTGGAGCATATCGGCGAGAAGACCTCGGGGAAATATACCGCATCGTGGACCATACACCCATTCGATGATTTCAATAAAAGGGCGCAACCCATCTACGTGGCGTCAAGACTCTCCTCCTCGGAAAAAGAGAAACTGAAAAACTGGGGAATGCAGCCGATAGTGGGCCGTTACACCGATAAAAACAACAACGATTTTATAGCAACAAACGGGCTGGTTCCCGATCATCTCATTCAATCCCAGGAGTACAATACCACCACCTGGAAGCCCATCGGCGATATTCATGACTACCTGTTTGCCAAGGCCATTTCGCTGATTACCGGATTACCCTATGAAACCAGATCAACGCGAAGCGTCAATCAGCCACAGTTCAAACCTGCCGAGCTCTACCCGACCAGTGAATCGATCCGCAGACAGGCGGTGATCATCGACAATCCGGCACTTCTCCCGTCCGGGAATTGATAGAGAGCCAGACCGGCACATTCTCATTCAACAACTCGTACTCGAGAGACTGATATTTGATATACTCATCGCGAGACAAGATCTTCTGCAGGTCTGCCTCGCGCTTTGTTTTCAGTTTCCCGACCCTTTTTTTCCGGTTGCAGAGAGAGCAGGTTTCAACTTTCCATACCTCCAACAGAAATGTAGTCTCCAGTTTACAGAGCTGATTGGCTTTATCATTATCGAAACCGATCAGTTGCTGCATCCTGGCCACTTTCTCCTTTGCACTTCTTTTCAACAGATCGGCAATGATTCCAGTTTCCTGGGCCGAAGCGATGCAGGTAAGAGCCAACAGAAGAGCCAATACAACACCCCATTTTTTCATTTCGCATCAAGTTTGGTCTATCAATCTGACTCGTTACCGGCTCCACTGTTTAATGCAGCCCATACTTTTCTGGAATCTCATCCATGATGGCAAACAGTTCATCCAGGGTCTCGGCCCGGAGCAAGGCGATCCGGGTTGCTTTAAAATCGGGAATACCCTTGAAGATGGGTGTTCCGGCCAGATGCCGGCGGATGTGAAGGATGCCGCGCCGCTCATCCAATCGCTCCACACTCTGCAACACTTGCTGTTTCAACACGTCAAGATACCAGGTGAATGGGTGTTTGGGTGCCATCTCTCCCGTCTCGAGATAGTGCTTCACATCGCTGAAGATCCAGGGCTGCCCGTAGCTGGCCCGTCCGATCATCACCGCATCCACACCGGTTTCGTCGAAACGGCGCTTGCAATCCTGCGGCGTAATCAGATCGCCGTTCCCAATAATGGGAATATGCATCCTGGGGTTATTCTTCACCTCACCTATCAGTGACCAGTCGGCCTCCCCAGTATATTTCTGCGCACGCGTCCTGCCGTGAATGGTGAGTGCGGCGATTCCGCAATCCTGTAATTGTTCTGCCAACGCGACGATGATCTTGGAATCCTCGTCCCAGCCCAATCGGGTCTTTACAGTTACGGGCAGGTTGACCGCCTTCACCACTTTCTCTGTGATCTCGAGCATCAACCCGGGAGTTTTCATCATTCCCGAACCGGCACCCCTACCTGCAACCTTTTTGGCGGGACATCCAAAATTGATATCGATTGCATCAGGATTCGCCTCTTCACAGATCTTGGCCGCCTCAACCATCGAGTCGGGATCATTTCCGTAGATCTGGATGGCCACGGGGCGCTCCTCTTCACATATGGTCAGTTTCTCTTTGGTCTTCTTCACATGACGGATCAATGCATCGCTCGACACGAACTCGGTATATACCATATCAGCCCCAAACTGCTTGCAAAGCAGCCGGAAGCCGATATCGGTAACATCCTCCATCGGTGCGAGAAATACAGGATACCGCGATGGAAATGTTATATTGCCTATTTTCATCTAATTATCATTAAATTATTCATTCTCAGTGGAGCCACTTTCGATTCCGCATCTGCGGCACGCACGGAAACCGATTGGGTTATCCTTGTTTCCGGTAGCTGGAGAGAGTAGATTGTCCACTCGTCGAGGGGCTGCAAACTGTATGCCAATTCCTCCTCATATCCGTTATATTGCTTTATGATCAATTGGTTCAATCCTTTCCGTAGCGGAAGCAGCAAGACCTCTTTTCCATATTTCACCTTTTGGGGCGATAGATGTGCAGTGATGTACGCCCCATTGAGCAGTACATACACGCCGTTACCGCTGCCTAACTCCACTGCTATTGTCTGCTCTTTCTCCGACTCGATCTCTTGCAGGAAGAGAATGCTCTCCCGGAGCTGAATCGCCTCGGTATAGATTTCACCATACCGGAAACCGATAACCGGTTTCCAGCCCGAACCGGCTGCTCCTACGTTCACCAGTGGCAATCCCTCCTCTTCCACATAGCCAAATACACCTTTTCCGGGTTTCCGATAGAGATTGCCCCACTTCACCCTGCTCTTTTCCAATTTCACAGTTGTAGGATTGGAACCGTCAAGCACGATATGCTGCCTTCTTCCATCAATCTCGATATCGATGCTGCGCCCCCGTTCGCTATCAGTATAGAGCAGTTTTGGGAAGACCTTCCCTTTACTTCGGGATACCTTCCAATCGTAACCGATCAAGCTCTTGTATCCGCCGTAATAGTTCAAGCTGGAATGTCCGAACAGCGGCACTGCGTTTTGGGGCGACAATCGGTTGCCTGTTACAATAATGGAGGGAGTAACAGTAAATCCATTTTCAAACCGGATTCTGATAACCGGAATAAACTCTTCGGAACTCTTTTTCGGCAGTTCTACCTTAATAACACCCCCCTTTTGAGAAAAATTGCAGAGTTCGCCCGATGCCAGCAACCTTACCTCACTCACCTTTCCGGTGACTCTCTGCAACTCTATCTGTTGCGAGGCAGGAAGATCTTCCACAAAAGCAAACAGGTCATTTCCCTTCATGGTTACATTTCCCCAGGCAAAAGGCTTATCGAAGGGAGTTGCCTTGGTTCCGTAAATGGCTTCAGCATTTTGTTTGACCCACTTCCCGACACCTTGCAGCACATCCCGTTCGAACTTCACTACCGAACCGTCACCTCTCGGTCCTATGTTGAGCAGGTAGTTCCCGCCGCGACAGATCACCTTAACCAGACTGGAGATTTTCTCCTCCACTTTCGGCTTAACTTCACCGCGTTTCTGCCATGAACGATATCCCCATGTTTCATGAAAGATGGAAGCTGCAGTCTGCCACGGCACCTCCAGCTTGTAATCTGGATATTCGTTATCGGCCATCACTGCAAAATCGACATAATCGTTCCCCAACCGTCCGCTGATCATACATTGAGGCTGCAGGCGGTTTACCAGTTCATACAATCCCCGGCTCTGTTCAGGTGTGAGTGAACCCATGTCGAACCAGATCTCAGAAATGTCGCCATAGTTGGTCATGATCTCCTCCACCTGTTTCAGGTTGAATCGATAGTGCTCCTCGGTTAGCGGATCGGCGTTGTGGCTCGAGATCGGGTAAGCATGCGGGAAATTCCAGTCGATCAGGGAGTAATAGACAGAAAATTCGATTCCACCGCGACGACAGGCATCAGCCAGCTCCTTCATCAGATCTCGCTTATAGGGTGTGGCATCCACTATATTGTAGCGGGTATACCGTGAGTGATACATACAAAACCCGTCGTGATGCTTGGATGTAAAAACAATGGAGCGCATGCCCGCATCTTTCGCAAGTTTTACAATCTCATCCGGATTCCACTCAACCGGATTAAATTCCCGGGCGGTATTTGCATACCAGTCACTGAATATCCCCCCATGCGACTGGATCTGTTCGCTGTAGCCCCGACGTACCGGTTGCCCGTTATAGACTCCTCCGTACACGGAATAGAGTCCAAAGTGAATAAACATCGAATATTTCTGGTCGAGCCACTGCTGCGACGGTTTTTGCTGTGCGTTCGCCAAAATCGTGGCAAACAACAAAAAAAGAGTAAACTTCTGTTTCATGTTTTGGTTTTTATCATTTATATCTGACCCACCTTATCATCTCCTTCACCGATGGTTTCTTTCCATACATCAGGATTCCCACGCGATACACCTTGGCGGCGAAGAAAGCGATCAGGAGAAACGTTCCATAGAGCAACACCAGCGAAAGCAGCTTCTCCCATAACGGGATTCCAAACGGCAGTCGCACCATCATCACGATAGGTGATGTAAAAGGTATCAACGATCCCCAGAATGCCAATGGTCCGTCGGGATTGCTCACACTGTAAAATCCTGCCAGAAAGGCGAACATGATGATAAGGGTTACAGGCAGCATGAACTGCGAGGTATCCTCGTCGCTATCCACAGCCGAGGCAAACATCGCAAAAATGGAAGCATACAGGATATACCCACCCACAAAGAAGAGCAGAAAGTAGACAATAATTTCAATCCAGTTGACGCTCATCACGGTTTTCAGGATCTCTCCGGCGTCAAAACTCTCCGCCTCAACCGGCAGGGTTCCCGGAACCTCCTGTGGAGATACGATTGACAAGGAGAGGATCGAGAAGAGGCTGCCGGTCAACACCCCCCAAATCACGAGCTGGGTGATTCCCACCAGCCCGATTCCGGTAATCTTTCCAATCAGCAGGTTGACCGGTTTTACCGATGAGACCATCACTTCAACAACTCGACTTTTCTTCTCTTCCAGGACGGCCTGCATCACCATGTTTCCATACATCAGGATAAACATGTATATCAGGAAGGTAAAAACCATTCCCAGCACAGTGGCAACCTCGGAAGAGGATTCGGAGACATTCCCGTCGCCTCCCCACTTCATTGTTCTGACGGAGATGCTGGATCCAGCCTCAATAACCGAGCGCACCTCGGCGATGGTTTCCTGGCTTACACTGCCCTGTTGCGACAGATTATCCAGCCGCTGCTCCATTACCTTCTCGCTCAGTACCCGCTCTACCATGCTTCTTAACTCCTGCGGTGCCTGCTTCTCGGACAGAATGGTGACGGCATGGCTGTTTCTGTTCAGGTCGTCGGTGATCTGCAATATGGCGAACAGCTCTCTCCCGATTTTTGACTGATAATCGCCCTGTTGTGCATCACTGATGATCTCGAAACGGTAGAGTCCGGTCGACTTCAACAACGGAGCATAGATGCCGGTATTGTCGATGACCGCTATGTGCTTAACCGAACCGTCATTCAGGGTAGAGAGCCACAGGGGTACAAACGAGATTGCCACCATCAGCAGCGGCATCAGCAGCGTCATGATGATAAAGGAGCGTTTTCTTACCCGTGTGAGATATTCGCGTTGTATAACCAGGGATAGGATATTCATATTATCTATTTCTAACGTGACACTGTTTCAATAAAAATGTCGTTCATCGTTGGCATCTCTTCGTCGAAAGCCACCACATCGAACCTGTCGAAAATCAGTTTTGCCAGTTCATTGGTTGCAACTTCAGGTTGTTTCCTGATGCGAACATCGGTAAACTCGCGGTACGACTCTTTGGATACCAGCGTAAAGGCCGAATGTTCAAATGCAAAATCACTGTTACGAATACGAAACCGGAAGGTATTGGTAGCGTGCTCGCGACGGATATCGAACACACTCCCCTGAAGGACAACCTCCGAGCGGTTGATCAGTGCGATATTGTCGCACAACGTCTCCACCGACTCCATATTATGTGTGGAAAGGATTATCGTTTTTCCCTCCGCTTTCAGGCGGAGCATCTCGTTTTTAATCATCTCGGCGTTGACAGGATCAAAACCGCTGAAAGGTTCATCGAAAATCAACAAATCGGGATTGTGGATAACGGTGGAGATAAACTGCACTTTCTGTTGCATCCCCTTGGAGAGTTCCTCCACTTTTCGGTTGTACCAGTTTGCGATATCAAACCGTTGGAACCAAACCATCAACTCTCTACGGGCATCGGCTTTTGATAACCCACGCAGTTGAGCAAGATAGATGGCATGTTCACCCACTTTCATTTTTCTGTACAGTCCGCGCTCTTCCGGCAGGTAACCGATATTGTACACATCTTCTCTCCTGGAAGGACGACCGTCGATAAGCACCTCTCCGCTATCTGGAGCCGTGATGCGGGTGATGATCCGGATAAGGGTAGTCTTCCCTGCTCCGTTTGGGCCAAGCAGACCGAAAACTGTACCTCGAGGGACATTAATGCTTACCCCATTCAATGCCAGGTGGTTGGCATACTGCTTTACGACGTTGATGGTTTCTACGTACATTTGTTTTTTCTCAATCTTTTATATTTCTTCCCAACAGAGAATCCTCCGTCGCTCCTGCCACCCATCTGCCGCCTGTTGAAAGGAAAGTAGGCAGGGCCATACAGGATCTATTCACGAAAATAGCTGAATATCTCGCCGTTAGTTTACATGTTCTGATAAGGGATACTTTTGAACGGTTGAACTTCTAATACTTCAATATGATTCTTTCTCCCAGATTTTTTGCCAGCACTTTTTTCAAATCCTGTAATCGCCTGAGTTCGCCCATCCGTTCCAGCAGCTGTTCACCATCTGCCGTCTCAATCTCTTTTTTCACCTCGTTTATCCGCTGCATCACATGGGCATTTTTAAGCTCCGTGGTGGCACGGACAACCAGCTTGTCTAGCAAGTTCCTTTCCCTCAGGCGCGAACTTTTATCGTCGATGCTCTCACCGATCAGCTTTGCATGGATCTTGCTCAATTGGTACTTGTCGCTGACAAGATCGGAAGCCAGCTTGCTGATCCGGGGATCGGGATGGGCTAGAAAATAGCGGTCGGTCACGAACGACTCGTCATTTACCCGTTCACATGCCTCTTCAAAAATGACCCGATAGAGGGGATTGGAAAAAAAGAGTTCGTCTGTAAAGATAAATTTATCCCTTCTCAGATCGAACCTGATAACCTCGATAACGGTCGGTCCCTCTTCTATAGCCACATCGACCTCGATCTCCTCCTGACCTACTTTCCGTTTATCTTTCTCGTAACGCACAAAGATAGGCAACATGCCATACCTAACAATGTACCTGATCAATTCACGTTCCGGTTTCTCATACGGGCTTTTTGCCGTTGACTTCTTCAGGTTGCTAGAATTTGCCGCATCGCTGCCAGGAAGAACCTCCTCTGCAACACTCTCCCGGGATTCATCTTTCTCGAGCTGCTCCTTCCGTTTCTCGAAATTTTTGATCCTGATTTTGTTTACAGCTTCAATAACAACATCTTCGCGGGTATTCAGCAATGTTGCTGTATCCTGAATATAGACGGAACGCTTGATACTGTCTGGAATTAGGGCGATACTCTGAACGATATTCGTAATAAGTCCCGCTCTTTTTATGGGATCGTCTCCCACCTCATCCAACAACAGGTTAGTCTTAAAACGGATAAAGTCCTGCTCATGTTCATTGATATAGTGGTTGAACTGCTCGGCGTTGAGCTTACGGGCAAACGAATCGGGATCCTCACCTTCGGGCAGCAGTACCACCTTGACGTTCATCCCGTCTTGAAGCAGCAGATCGATCCCTCTCAGGGCAGCCTTTATACCGGCGGCATCGCCGTCGTAAAGTACCGTAATGTTCTCCGAAAACCGGTGAATCATCCGTATCTGACCGTGCGTAAGTGCGGTTCCGGACGATGCAACTACATTCTCAATCCCAGCCTGATGCATCGACAACACATCGGTATATCCCTCAACCAGAAAGCATTTATCGGCCTTGACTATGGCATTTTTGGAGAAATATATCCCGTAAAGCTCCTTGCTCTTGGAGTAGATCTCGCTCTCCGGCGAATTCACATATTTCCCAGTATTCTCCACCTTCTTCAGGATACGGCCTCCAAACGCCACCACTTTACCCGACAGGGTATGGACTGGGAAAATAACCCTACCCCGGAACCGGTCGATCAGCGGGCTGTTGTTCTCACCACCGGTAGAGAGGCCCGTCTTCAGGAGATATTCCCGTTTATATCCTGCACGTTGCGCCTCGGTCGAAAATGCATCACGCTGTTCGGGGCTGTACCCCAGTTGGAATTTCCTGATGATATCATCCCGAAATCCCCGCTCCCTGAAATAGCTCAGACCGATTGCTTTTCCTTCGGGATCCTCGTGAAGCTTTCTCACAAAATAGTCCCGGGCGAACTCATTCAGGATAAACATGCTATCCCTATCGCTCTGGGCCTGTTTTTCCTCGTTGGTCAGCTCCTTTTCAACAATCTCGATATTGTATTTCTTGGCCAGGTACTTCAACGCCTCGTAATAGGAGAGCTGCTCGTGCTTCATGATGAAGTGCACGGCTGACCCCCCCTCACCACAGGCGAAGCATTTACAGATATTTTTGGCAGGCGATACATAGAATGATGGGGTCCGGTCGTCGTGAAACGGACATAACCCCACAAAGTTGACACCCCGCCGGCGTAGTGTAACAAAATCCGACACCACATCGACAATCTGGGCAGTCTCCTGGATGCGTTCTATGGTTTGTAAGTCTATCATTTTTGGGAATACGAAAATAGTGAAATTAATCGTCACTACAGGATAATTTGAAAATAAATGTTACTTTTGTAAAGGGTATACAACCTAGTCATTTTAATACAAACAGAACAACAATGGATACTATCAATTGGGCCGATTTATCGTTCGGTTATATGAAAACAGACTTCAATGTCCGCTCCTATTACAAGGATGGAAAGTGGAGTGAACCACAAGTCGACACCTCCGAGTTTCTTAACATCCATATGGCTGCCACCTGTCTCCATTACGGACAGGAAGCATTTGAAGGACTGAAGGCCTTCAAGGGGAAAGACGGGAAAATCCGGATTTTCCGTATGCGCGAGAATGCCTTGCGCCTACAATCCTCATGCCGCGGAATCATGATGGCTGAGTTGCCAGTGGAACTTTTTGAGGAGATGGTTTTACTGGTGGTGAAGAAAAACGAACGGTTCGTTCCTCCCTACGAGAGTGGGGCATCGCTCTATATCCGCCCATTGTTGATCGGAACCAGTGCACAGGTGGGTGTCAAACCGGCATCGGAGTACACATTCCTGATTTTTGTCACTCCCGTCGGCCCCTATTTCAAGGAGGGGTTCAAACCTACCCCTATGGTAATCTTGCGTGAATATGATCGCGCTGCTCCCCTGGGAACCGGGACATTCAAGGTAGGCGGCAATTACGCGGCCAGCTTGACAGCGGGTGAGAAAGCCCATAAGTTGGGTTATTCGGCCGTTCTTTATCTTGACGCCAAAGAGAAAAAATACCTGGATGAATGCGGTCCCGCCAACTTTTTTGGAATCAAGAACAACACTTATGTCACACCCGAATCAACATCCATCCTGCCTTCCATTACCAACAAGAGTCTGATGCAACTGGCTGAAGACATGGGAATGAAAGTCGAACGTCGCCGGATTCCCGAAGAGGAGCTCAGCACCTTCGAGGAGGCTGGAGCCTGTGGAACGGCGGCAGTTATCAGTCCCATCCTCCGTATCGACGATCTGGCCGAAAACAGAAGTTACCACTTCAGCAAGGATGGAAAAGCGGGGCCAATTTCAGAAAAATTATACAAGAAGCTTCGTGCCATCCAATACGGCGATGAGCCAGATATTCATGGATGGGTAACAATAGTTGAATAGAGAGAAGGAAAAAGCGGCGATTGCCGCTTTTTTTGCTATTGTTCGGCCCACTCCCTGTAGGGATGAATTGAAAGATAGGAGTTATAGTAACGAACGTCTCCGGTCACCTCACCTCCCAGCCAATCGGGCTTCTCGTAGGGTTCATCTTCACTTTCCAGTTCCAGTTCCGCAATCAGAAGCCCCTTATTGTCACCTTCAAACTCATCCACTTCAAAGGTATGTCTCCCGACTGTCACCAGGTATCGGGTTTTCTCAATCACCCCCTCGTCACAAAGGAGCAACATCTCCTCCGCATCTCGGAGCGGAATCTCATACTCCCACTCCCGTCGGGTAATACCATTTTCCCCTGCTTTGCTTTTTACAGTTATATACCCTTTCTCGCCCTTTATCCGTACCCGCACCACACTGGTACCCGACAAGGATAGATAGCCCTGCTTCATTACATAGTGGAAGTGCGCATGCGATTTGAAATCACCGCCTACCAGGAACTTGCGTTCAATTTCATAGCCCATATAGCTGTTCAATTTTCAAATATAACAAACAAGACCTGTAAAGAGTTGTTGAGGAAAAAGAGATTAAAAAAACTATGCTTTTAAGCTTTCCGTAACCACTACGGAAATGAATAAAAACATAGTTAAGGTTTTGGTTGGATAAAAATAAAAATCAATGCGCGTATTCTATTATTTATAAAATAAATCCATAACAAAGGTAACTTAATAGAAAAAACAGCCATCACATTCAGAAAAAAAAATCAGGGTGTGTGTATTTTTTCCACAAAACACTAACCCCTCCATGGTCTCACGCGCTGCACATTCGAAAGTGTATCCAGTAGAATATTCGTATCATCTACTATCTGGAAATCATACATCCCCACGCAAATAAAATCGGCACCGTTATCAAATGCATACTTAAAACCATCTTTCGGATCAATTGCACCGGCAGCCAGCACTTTGAATGCAATCCATGGTTCTTCGAGCCTATTCATATAATCGATGGTCTCCTGCGGTTCGAAGCAATAGATGTTATCGTGCCATTCCGCATTGGGTTGTGCAGACCAGTAGTTGTGATGATGAAGTGTCTTTACCCAGAAGTCCGGTCTTATGCCGTTTTCAACACAAGCCTTGATTGTTTCCAGCCGATGTGCTCCAATTCCGGCAGGCTTTCCGTAGCTGCGTATCAGTTTCACCCCGTCCGATATTTCCGACAGTTTTCCGTCCCTCACCAACCTGTCGGCCATCTCGCCCTGACAATACATGGCTATAGCCCCGGCCTCCTGCGATATCCTTATCCCCTCCAGGAAACCATCCTTATGGCCACAATCCGAGAGAAACTGGATCTTCCCCTTCGTTTCACGCCAGTACTTATTTATTATGCGTGCAAGTTGCGGATTACAAAGAAGGGTATCTATACCGCATTTCTCGGCAAGCTGCAAGGTCATCATCACTTTTTCGTCAGTGTGATAAGCCTTCACCAGTTTAGATACATAAATCAAATCACGGGAATGGGCCCACCCTCCAATCAGGTTCCCTCCAGTTATCAACCGGCTCAGACCTATATTTCCAATTTTTCCTTTGGGAGAACACCCCTTCAGGTTATCCAGCGAGGTAAATGTAAACGACCGGATGGTCGCACTGGACACTGTATCCGGCTTACCCGACAGATACTTCTCCTCGAAGTGTAAGCTACCCCTTTTTAGGACAGTCATAGATTAGACTGCTAAATTAGTTATTTACGTGTACAATGTTATGATGTCAGACAGATTTTTGATAAGCCACTCCCAATACGAGGCGATACAGCGGGCAAGACTGCCCGTAAGGGCACTCGTCTTGGCCTTGACCGCTGTAGCGGCTCGTGTTACCTTTGCTTGTCAAAACATCTGTCATACTGCTTCCTTTCTTTTTATCAGTTCTTCCCTATATTCAATGGGCGTCATGTTGTCCAACGACTCATGGGGCCGTTCTTCATTGTAGTCTTTCCGCCAAGCTTCGGTCAGTTCCCTGACTTCAGATATGTTGCGGAAAATATACCTATCAAGTACAGCCCTTCTGTAGCTTCCGTTGAAGCGTTCAATGTAACCGTTCTGAGTGGGTTTACCAGGCTGAATATAGATGATGTTTATCTCATTTCCTTTGCACCAATCTTTGAACACTTGGGCGATAAACTCAGGGCCATTGTCGCAGCGTATGTTCTTTGGTTTGCCATTCAGCCATATGATCTTTTCCAGAACTTTAATGACCCGTTTTGCCGGCATGGACATCGATATCTCCTGAGCCACAGCAATCTTGCAGGCATCATCTATGATGTTAAGAACGCGGAACTGCCTTCCGCACTCAATCCTGTCACTGATAAAATCAATAGACCAGGTAACATTGGGCTCTTTAGGCATAACCAGAGGGTTCTTAACCCTTGCAGGTAAACGTTTCTTCAATCGGCTTCGTTTCTCATAGTGCATTGCCTGGTACACCCTGTAAACCTTCTTGTGGTTCCATCCCTTACCCTCACGTCTCAGTCTTGAATATATTTTCCAGAAGCCATCACCAAACTCGGCGGCAGCACGGATTGCCTCTTCAACTTCGGTGTCATCTTTCTTCTCTCTATAGTAGAAGTAGGAGCGATGGATTTCCATCAGCTTGCACGCCCGAGAGATGCTTATACCGTATTCTTCCACTATCTCGCATGCCAGTTCCTTCTTTACCTCGGGCTCTAGAGTTTTTTTTCGATGACCTCCTTCAGGATCTTGTTGTCGAGAGCAAGGTCAGCATACATCTGTTTCAACTTGCGGTTCTCATCTTCAAGCTCTTTGAGGCGTTTGACCTGACTTACCTCCATCCCACTGTACTTGGACTTCCAATTATAAAGGGTCGCTCTGGATATGTTGTAGTCACGCGCTACAACTGAGGCATCTACTCCACTTTCAAGCTGATGGACTGCCTTCACCTTCTCTGACTCGCTGTGTACTTTCTTTTTCATTGTTGTTCCTATGCCTAACAAAGTTAATATTGTTGTCTAACTTGGAACTGTCCTACAAATAGGGAAGGCTACATTATCTCTTACAATGAATCTCCGATTAATGAAATTATTCTTGACGGTTTAACCGTTTTTTCAACAAATTTCAAGCAGATGGGAGAACTTGCAGCCAAAATGATCATCGAAAAGAGAATGAGAAAGGTTAGATGTGATTTTAGTCTAATCAAGAGAAATACATTCTGATATCCTGTTGTAGAGCAATATCATTACAACTGTTACACCCATCTCTTCCATTGGCAAAAAAAGTGGGTAAAAATTAGTCTCTGACGGGAATATCCGAAAAGGAAGATCAGCCAACCAACAGAGCTTAACAGAAGAACCCAAGAAATAACAGCCGGAAGAGAACATATCGGATCATAAAAATGTTTTAAACGAAAAAATGCGTTTGAACGCTATAAAACTAAATTTATGATTATGAAGCAAAGGTTTCTGGCATCGTTCATCTCTGTTGTGATTGTACTGGGCAGTTGCATCAGCTCACAAAAAACGGCAACAACTACCGCAATTGGTTCCACCACAGAAATTGCAGGAAAAAAGTGGCAGCTTGTCGAGCTTAGGGGAAACAGGGTTGAAGAGAAAATCAACGGACAAATTCCGTTCTTGCAGCTAAATAGCGAGAATAACCGTTACGCAGCTTCTGCTGGATGTAACGGGCTGGGTGGAGAATATACACTCAAGGAGAATAACCGGATCGCGTTCGCCAGGGGCATCTCAACCTTGATGGCTTGCGACAACATGGAAGTGGAATCGGAACTGGTTAAAGTGCTGGAGATGGCAGATAATTACACGTTGGATGGTGATATCTTATCTCTGAACAGGGCCCGCATGGCACCATTGGCACGGTTTCAACTGGTAGATGAGAATGGTATGCAGGCATTGAACGGAACTTGGGTACTCGATTATATTTCGGGGACCAGGATCGCCTTCGATGGACTATTTCCCGACAGGAAGCCGGAGATCACCTTTAATCTTCCGGAAACAAAGGTCACCGGGAACGGTGGATGCAATAGCTTCAACACGACATTCACCCTCGACGGCAATAACATTAAATTCAACCAGCCGGTGTCGACCCGTATGGCATGTCCAGGTAATGGAGAAGCCACCTTCTTCAAAACATTGCAAACCGTGTCGAAATACAGTATTGACGGTAATACCCTCAACATGATCATGGGAGATATCGCAGTGATGCGCTTCCAGAGAAAATAGTGTTATCCACTCAAAAAAGCGGGAATTTGTAGGAAAAAGATGATGGATAAAATTGTATATGTCACCGGAGGAGCCAACGGGATAGGAAAAGCAATCGTCACCCTCTTCTGTAAAGATGGTGCCGATGTAACATTCTGTGATATAGACACAGTTGCAGGTGAGAAGTTGTCTAATGAACTCTCCTCCTACAAATGCACATATCATGAAGTTGACTTATCAGATGCAAGAGTACTGGAACAATCAGTTAACAAGGTAATTGAGGCGAAGGGAAATATCGATGTAATCATCAATAATGCCGGGGTCAGCCATTTTAACTCCATGCTCGACATCACCGTTGAAGATTTCGACAAGGTGATGGATATCAACTTGCGTCCCATCTTCATCACTGCCCGGACCCTGGCAAAACATCGTGATGCCCATCCTCAACTGAACCGCTACGGACGCATCATCAACATGGCATCTACCCGCCACCTGATGAGCGAACCCAATTCGGAAGCATATGCAGCATCCAAAGGGGCTATCGTTTCGCTGACCCACGCCCTTGCTCTGTCGTTAAGCAAGTACCATGTCACTGTAAACTGTATCAGCCCGGGATGGATCGAGACTGGCAGCTATGATCTGCTCACCGAACAGGATCACACTCAACACCCATCGGGCAGAGTGGGCAAACCCGAAGATATTGCGCGAGCCTGCCTGTTCCTGTGCCAGCCCGAGAATGATTTCATCAACGGTCAGAATATTGTCATCGACGGGGGAATGACCAAGAAGATGATTTATTGTTGAGTTCATCTGTGAAATCGGCTACAGCAGCCATCTTTTCCGTTTGCCTACTGCAGGTATTGCGAGTTTGTTGTTGCCCTGGCGGCCATTCACCTTAAAAGCGAAAGCTTTTTTCACCCCATTCTCTCTGGCCGCTTGGCAAGGTTGTACTGATACCCATAATCCACTTTCTATTGCACAGCCTTGCTACCCGCATCCTTGCGGGTGGTAACATTGAAATATCTCTCTGTTGTCAATAATCTTAAATTTGTTCTGATGCTTCAGACAACCATGCCAGGTGTTTCCCAGATTGCGTCCTGTGAAAGAGTGAATATTGTCCAAAAATCGCTGCCTTCAGCAGGTATGACCATAATATGCAAAAAAGAGAATCGGTACACTGCATCCGGGAGGATAACAGGGCGGCTCTCCATTCATTCCGTACAGGATCTCAAAAAAGAGATTGCCCCGATCGGGACAATCTCCTGTCGTGACAGGGAAACGGATCACTCCGCAAAAGCGTGCCTGTAACCTTGAACCTTATTCCAGTTGCCACGTGTGAAATCGGGTACTGCTACAGGTGCATTGTTGTTTTCGATGGAGATTCGGCTAAGTTCTGCAAGCGAGCACCACTCTGCAAGGTCGTAAACATCCATGTCTAATGGAAGTCCGTTTTGCAGGCAGTAAACCAGTCTGTAGTCCATGATGAAGTCCATGCCTCCATGTCCGCCAACCTCTCTGGCCTTCTCCTCCAGCTCCCTGTGAATGCGGTGCTTGTATGTCTCCATCAGAGCCTCCTTCGTCTCTTTGGGTACAAAGCTGTGTGCATTCAGATTTTCCAGGTTGGGGATTTCGCCTCCTTTTAATGATGACGCATCAAGAGCATACCCCTCAATTGGATACTTGTTGGCGAACCCTTTTGTCCCACTCAACTGATACATGCGGGAGTATGGACGTGGAGAAGCTACATCGTGTTGAATTTGGATTGTTTTACCCTTCTCCGTGCTGATCATTGTCATGGTGTGCTGACCATTGGCAAACTGATATGCGCTATCGCGATCCATGCCCCTCTTCTCGATCAGGTACTCAGGAATGTTTACTGGTTTTGTATCCATTGAGACAAGAATGTTCATCTTGTCGCCACGGTGAATATCCAGGGCCTGGGCTGCAGGTCCCATGCCATGTGTGGCATAGACATCGCCTCTGAACTCTTTGTTGTACTGCAAGCGCCAGTCGCCTTCATAATAATCCCAGAAAGCACCAAGATCATGAATGTATGCACCTTCGGCATGTAGAATTTCACCAAACAGACCCTGTTGTGCCATGTTGAGAGTTGTCAGCTCAAAGAAGTCGTAAACACAATTCTCCAGTTGCATGGCATGCTTTCGGGTTCTTTCGGCTGTGTCGATGATTGCCCAGATCTCATCCAATGTCATGGCTGCCGGAACTTCACAAGCCACATGCTTGCCCTGCTCCATGGCATAAATCATCATCATGGCATGTTTCTTCCAGTCTGTCGCAATATAGACAAGGTCGATATCATCGCGCTGGCAAAGCTCTTTCCATGCATCTTCGCTACCACTGTAGGCTGCGGCTCTTGGCAAACCTGCATTCTCAAGAATCTTTTGGGCATTCTCTACCCTCTCTTCGTGAATATCGCATAGTGCAACTATCCGGGTTCCGGGAATATGTGTGAAACGACTTACGGCTCCGGGCCCCCTCATGCCCAGGCCAATGAAACCTACGCGCACTGTCTCTATCTTGGGAGCGGTCAATCCAATCACATCCCCTTGTCCTGCCGGACGTACCGGAACGGGGACCTGTATGGGTTCTACAGTGCCTCTGCCTGCTGTTGTCGTGCCTTTCGGGGTACAACCTCCCAAAAGAAGTGATGCCAGTAAAATGGCAAATGCAAATAAACTTTTCTGCATAATTTGATTCTGTTTTTATTTTTAGAAATTCACTTTGGTTCTATTTCCGTCATATGATAATGCATAGACCACAATACTGTCGTTGTATTTCTGGTCTATCGTAAACTTGCTTTTATTGGAGACAAACAAAAGATCGTCCCCCTGATACACCTCATATGCAACCACATTTTCCCAGCCGGTCATTACGATTGTCGTGCCATTTGCTGTAGCAGTTCCCTCCTTGACCTGCCATCTGTTTTTAAAGTAATCGACATTTGAGTCGCATATATACTCAAGCTTTTCAGTCAAGGGAGCATAGTTCTTTGCCTTTATCTCTGCTACCACCTCATCAATTTGCTCTTGAGTAATCAGGAAGCGTCCCGTGCCATAGTCATCAATGATCTCATCATAAGGAGAAAGATAGCCCCACTTATGGAAGAAGCCGGTCAGATCTGTTTCTGTAATTTCGCACATCATCTTCACAAACTCAAGTTGCTGCTCACCTGCCGTTGCCTTGTTGGGTGATATGCGCACCATTTCATATAGATCCTTATAAACATCAACCAGCCCTCTTGCTTCTGCGAAGTATAACTGTAATTGCCACAGGGAGACAAGCTTGCAAAATACATCCTCCTCCCCCGGGTGTGGAATGTTCTGAATGAAGGAGTTATAATATGCCTTCTCGTACCTGTTATTAAAACGGTCTAGATTCTCAGACTCAATGCGGGAGATATTCCCCCATTGAGTTTGCACATATAGGGAATGAAGATTATTGGTCACCTCGGTCATGCCACGCCACAAAAATCCGGGCCGGGTCTGGAATGTATGACCCAGCTCATGGGCCGGTCCCCAGGGTTCTGCCCTTAAACTGTTGAGGCTGAGTATTGCACTTGTTGTGCCTGAATGGTATGCTGTTCTGTATGATGTGGCATACATATAGGAGTGGTACATGACATGAAAGTAAGCCCTGTTGACAGTTGGACGGTTGTATTTCATCAGCCCCATGAATTCGGCTTCCAGTCTGACAAGATCGTCGTATGAGTCAATAAGTTCAGGACCATTGGTGGCAGCATACTGCCTGAAATCCTGCGTTGGGAATGTCAGATGCGCATATGCCCCCAACACATCAAAATACTTGGCTACAGCCTGATTCAGAAGGCGCGGCCAATCTTCGGGGCCATGCTTCTGTGAATCGTAATAACCATTGACCTTTCCTGTTGCAAAATGTACTTTGATTTTTGGTGCTGTCTCATAATCTGGTGTGTGATAGAACAGATATATCAAGCCTTCGTTTCTGGCCTTAAGTTTATTGATTCCGGGCGAAAGTGGGTAATATGAGGCATTGTCATAGCCATCCCCTCCCGGCAAATCAAGATTTTGAATCTTCAGGCTAATCGGATATCCACCTGTTTCACCAACAAAGACAACCAAATCTTCATCTTTGGCAACAGTCATGCCAGTTGGATTATCAAGCAGGCTGAGGGTAGATGTTTTATTTTCCCTGGCCCATGCGTCAGGGTGCGGCCATGCTCTGTACTCCTGAATCCTGAACTCTCCCGGATATGTGCCATTATACAGATAGAGAGCAATATTTCTGAAAAGATTACCGGGAATTTGCTCTATCTCTTTCATGGTTATGCCAGGTTTCAACTCCGAGCAGGTCATGTCGGTGAAAATTGAGAGCGGATTGAAATTGTCCGGATTGAACCTGTAAAACTCCATCTCTGCACAAGCCGCAAAGCCCTGTCCGTCTCCGGCTCCTGATTTAACGACAAACCTGATGGTTTTTGGTTCAATGACAGGTGCATCAAAGACCACTTTTGTGGCTGAACCCGACCCCATGAAGTCGAAATCCATCATCTTTTCAAATGCAGGATCCGACTGGGTCGAAGCCCATATCTCAACCTCCTTGAAATGTCCATTCCAGCCGCTGGTGCGTGGATGATAAATCAGATAATCTATTGATTCCTGATCTTGAAAATGGTAATCGATGGTAATGGGGAAATAATCTGGCGCACTGTTGTTCCAATTGGAATGATAAATTGTGGAATAGTCACCATCAACAGACTTCTCGATACCTTCTCCGGGTTGGAATGAACTGGCAGTGGCACTGCTTACCGGCACCCTGATATCATCCAGAATATCATTTGCCGATCCTCCGGTATAACCCTCTTGTGCCTTCTGGATGATTGACACTTTTTCAGAAATGTTCCCGTCAGTTTGTTTGATGGTGATTTCGGCCTTTCTCTCCACATCCGCGCTATTCCAGGCAATATCCAACTCATACTCAGATTTTACCATTCCTGCCGCACGGACCCCTTCCAGCACTGTTATCCATGATTGGGCCTCCTGAGGGATGACCATCTCATACCGGGTGTTTGATGTGATTTCCAAAGTTAGCATACCTCCGTCGGCCGAAACAGTGAAGCTGTTGGATGAAACCAGAATTACAGGAGTCTGGCCCATCTGCACCACCTCTACAACCTCTGTGAGATTGCCGGCTTTAATGGTTATTTCACCTTCACGTGTATTCTCATCCAGGTTTTCCGTAACTGACACTGTAATATCCTTTTCTCTTTTCTGAATTGTCAGCCAGCCCGAGGCAGAAGGGCTTGCAGTTGCACTCCATTCAACAGCATTGGTTGATATGTTGACAACAGCTTGGGAGGCTGTGGATGCCAGATGAAGCCTTTCCGGCTTAACCGTCAGGAAAGGAGGTGTATCATCCTTGTCTGAACAGGAAAAAATGAAGCTGCTACACAGTATGCATAGCAAAATAGATCTGACTGACCTCATCAATGGTAGCATGGCGTGAATCATTCTATTTGTTTGACATGACAACAGGATATTCAATTAATCTTCCAGCAGGGTGATATCCACTTTGGGTTTTGGAAGATTCATTTCGGCAATGGCTTTCTTAACAGCAGCAACCTCCTCTTCAAGAATATCATAACTATATTTGGCATAGTCGTTCACCTCAATTTTCCCGACATAGAAAAAGCCCCATCGCTCGAAGAACTCGGTCAGATCGGTCTGTGAAACCTCACAGGCCAGGCGGCAAAACTCAAGCATGTTCAAATAGTCCTTATTTCTTTGTCCGACAGCCACTGGCTCTCTTTTTCTCATGGCAATCATCAGGTCCGGATAAAACTCCGGGTATCCCTGTTGTGTAAAGTAGAGGTGCAATTGCCAGAAGGGAACAAGACGATGGAAAACATCGGTATTTACCCCTCCGCCATATTGGTTTCCGCCATTGTTCTCGCCGGGATATGACAGATAAGAGATGCCCTTGTCAAGAATCTCCTCCCTGGCCTCCTTATATCTGTTCTCTACGGAGAGTCTACTCCTGTTACCCAGCATGGTGGTTGAGTAGAGAGTAAGTATATTGTTGCTTACCTCGGTCATGCCGCCCCAGGTAAGTTGCGGCCGCATTTGCAATACGTGCCCCAGCTCATGGCTGAAACCCCAGCAGGGATCGCCCTTGATGATGCTTTCAGGATCGGCAACCATGCGCATTGCCCAATCAATATAGGCAACCCCATCCCGGTCACGGAACATGTAGTAGTGGTAGTTTATCCTTGCAAGTACATGGTTCTTGGGAGATATGCCCTCCTTCTTCCATCCAATGAATTCTCTTTGCAATGCAGCGATCGTATCGAAGTTGTTGATCAGCTCTACCCCCTTGTTATAGGCAAATATCTTTAAACTGTCAACCGGGAAGGCTACCTGGATATACTTTCCCCTGATATCCATAATCGGACTGATGGCATTGTCAAGCAGTCTGTTGAATTGGGTGTTTGTATCGCCTCTCGTGATATCGAAATAACCATTGACTTTTCCTGTTGGAAAATGTACGGTGATTGGGGGATATTTTTCAGGGTCATCTTTTGTGAAGTACTGGATATAGGCATGTCCACCCTTTTCCAAATTCACCAGGTTGAGCCCCTCCTTCAGTTTGTGTGTTTCACTATGCAATCCCCACCCGTCTGGATCCTGTTCGGGCTTGATGCCTTCAGGAGCTCTTCTTGTCCACTCCGGAACAACAAGGGATATCTCATTTCCATATGTTTCGCCAACAAATATGTAATTCAAACCCTTGTCCAGTACCACACCTGTAATCCCCTCATATTTACTGAACCCGTCGCCAATTCTAAGTTGTTCTCCCAGAATTCCGGGATCCAGATAAGCCTCATAGTCGGCCAATAGAATGCCCGGTTGATATTTTTTACTGTAAATTTTACTTGCCAGCTCCTTTAAAACCGGATTCTTCATCTGCCTGATATGTTTTCTTTTCACACCAGGTTTTAAAGCAGTTGCCGTGAGATTGGCAAAAACCTCCATGTCGTTGGAGATATCAGATGTTACAGGAGATCCCTCCACAAAAAAACAGGATACTACCAAAAGCAGTAGGGCAATGGCTGGTTTAAATAACTTCATATATATGTAATATTGTCTTGTTCATCAAGTTGCTCTTAAATACTGATAGTGGCATCTACCTTTTTAAGGTTTTTGAAAATAGATGTATCTACCTGAATTGTCAATAATTCAGGTAGATACATCATATCAGTGATTATCAGACAACTTTCCGATTGATAGTTACTAACTCTCTTATCTCTGTCATTGAATCAACAAGCTTCATTCAACGCCTCTCACATAAACCTCGCTCATGTTTGCAAATGGCGGCCGCCGGCTCTCCGTTATTTCAACTTTCAGATACCTGCCATGAGTAGAAGTTACTTTAAATGTTTGAGGTTCATCAACTTCTGCCATCTGGAAAGAGCCAATGTATGTAAATGTCACATTATCGGAGCTGATATAGAAGTTTCCACCCTGTGTATCGCGCTGGTTGGGTCTTCTCTGCAAGTCAACTGAGGTGACCAGAAGCTCCTTTTTCATGTCGATGGTGAAGTGGTGCGGCAACTGGCCTGTAGCGCCAGCCCACTGACTATGCCAGTAGGTTGCGGGATTGCCATCAAGCACACATATTGCAGTTCCGTTGTTGGCACCCTCACCCGAGGGCTCTTCTGACGAAAAATCAACAATGGTCCACCCTGTCCTGTCGAAACGCATGGCAGGTTTTGAAACATACAGGTAATGTACATTCTTTGCAGTATCTGCACTGAACTTTGAAGTGCCATCAATTACGATCGGCAATATAAAATCGTCATAGTCAATCAGGTCGGCATTCAATTCGATGGAAACCTTCACCGATTTCTTTCCATTTGCGATGACTGCAGGCGATGGAGTGATGGAATAACTCTCCGCAGGTAATAGGGGCAGGTTGACACCATTCGATGCATTATACTCATCTGCAAGTGCAGGATCCACAACCAGGTCTACCGATATATCCCAGTAGTTGTCAAAATCTACCTGAATATCGATATCCTCCCGGTATGCTGCTTGCTTGCCAGCTTCAATCGTCACTTTCGTTTCAGACGACTTGAAGTAGATAAGCGGCTCTCTCAATACCGGCTTAATGATGGCGATCAGCTTCTCCTCGTTTGTCTCGAGTGAGGCATCAGACAGTCTTGCTGGAATCACATAGTCGGCACTGTTCTCTTCATCGAAATCTGCAATCTGGTCAATCGAGTCATATCGGATCAATATGTCAAAATATTCCAATTTGCTCTCCTTGTCAAAGCTTACATTCGAATTATTCAAATTGAAGCAATTATCCGGCAACCTCTTGTAGTTGGTGTTGTTTGCACTATTGTAGGCAGCCAGTTCCGCTTCACTCATGATGCTCAACTGCGCATCAGCTGCAACATCTTCGATACCCGATTTTGTAACGCCCAATTTAAAGACAAACGGTTCGCCTGTTTTGTAAATGATCAGGTCTACTTCTCCACTTTTAGGAAGATAGAGTTTAGGCGATGATATGTAATCCAGTCTATGGTCGCTACAGGATGCAACTCCCAGTAATAATAGACAAATTATTACAGAGAAATATTTTTTTATATTGAGGCTCTTCATTTTACCATCCATAATTTTGAGTTATCAATTCATTTCTGTCCAATTCTCTCTGGTGTATTGGATAGAGGTAGTGTTTAGGTTCAAATACACGTGTTTCAAAAACTGTCCGCTCCCAGAAAGCTTCTGGAGTAGTTGAGGCGTTGGGAGAAGGTGCGCTGGAAGAGGTGTTCATTCCCCACATCGGACCACCATCTACTTCCTCTGCAATCATCCATGTACGGGTATCGAAGAATCTTTTGTTCTCAAATGAAAGTTCAACTCTTCTCTCTCTTCTGATCAACTCGCGCATCAACTCCTGATTTCCTACTGCTTCCGGATATACATCTTCTATATTGGGAACCCCTGCCCGTTCGCGTATCTGATTCAGATACTTCAATATGTCTCCGTGCGACGGATCATATTCATTCAGAGCCTCTACGTAATTCAGCAAAATCTCGGCATATCTGAAAATCGGCCATGTCATGTTGCCCCATTGTCCACCGGATGTGTTCAGTGCGGGGTCGGTCCATTTGCGTACCATATAACCTGGCTTGGGGTAGTCGTGACTTATACCACCACCCGAGTTGCCATTGAATCCGAAGTTTACAATTGCGCTTGAGCCGGTGTAGGGCAGTTTGCAACCACTCCACAATACTGTGGCATAAAACCTTGGCTCACGATTTAGATACATATTATAGGTTCTTTTTGCACCCCCCTTATCTAATGGATGCTCAAAATTGGTAAATCCATCTTCATCGTATCCCGACCTTGAATCAATAATTGGCGTACCATCAGGATTATAGTCGGTGATGGGATATATTCCATTGCTCATGGCATAAGTATCAACCTGTTGCTGGGTTGGACTTACACCACCATAAGCTACACCTCCGGCAATACGTGGGGTTGTATGAACTCGTGCATAATATCCTCCCTTATATCTTGCCCAGATAAGTTCGTTGTTCCATAATTCCAGGAAAACACCCTGATATGATTTCAAAGGATCAATTTCTCCATTGGACTCAACTTTGTAGAGCTCATATTCATTCATGTCGATGATCTCCTTAGCCGCAGCAGCTGCAGCCTTCCATCTGTCCATGTCTACATTTGCGATACCGGGGAACAGCTCTTTTCCATCCTGGTTCCTGATATTCGCATATAGCTTGTTTCCATTGAATAACGGTCTGGCATAAAACAGGGTCAGCTCGGAAATGATAGCCTTGCATGCACCTTTGGTCGGTTTGCCATAATATTGGGGTGTCTGTTCCACGGGGAGATGCTTTTCACACTCTCTAAGTTCAGAAATGATGAATTCCACGCACTCCTCCATGCTGTTTCTGGGACGTTGCAACTCTTCAATCGAAAGATTGAAGTCGAGCAGTTCATCGCCAAGAATCATGACCGGACCATACAACTGCACCAGTTGATAGTAATAGTAGGCTCTTGCAAAACGGGCTTCTACAGGCCACTGCTCTCTCTCAACATCTTCCAGGTCTGCAGCCGGTGCATCGGGGGCATTCTGCATGAATATTGTTGCCTCGCGGATTCCCCGATAGTATTGGGCCCATTTTTGATAAGGGACATTGGATGGGTTCCAGGTACCAAAATTAATGAGCCTGTATGCCCTGTCATAAGTAGCAGACCCCTCATCAGATGCACCTATGAAGGGATGTCCATCCACCATTTCGTCCGGCGATGTCATATATCCCCAGACATTACTTAATGCCTGTTCTATCGTGGCTCTTTTTTCCCATATTTTCGGGAAACTCATTGGAAGGTCCTCTTCCTTATCGAGATAACTTTCACAAGAAACTGTCCCCGCAATGAAAAACAGGATTGTTATCGGTAAGAGTATTTTGTTTAACTTCATAATTTCAGCATTTTATATAAATGTATTCATTAAAAATAGACATTAATACCAAGTGTAAACATCCTGTTGGGAGGATAAGCAGCACCTTCACCGCCGCCTCTTTCCGGATCCCATAGTTTGAATCTGCTGAATGTAAGGAGGTTGACGCCTGACATGTAAACTCTCAGGTTGCTGACATAAAAATTCTCGGTAACCTTCCGGGGTAATGTATAACCAATTTCTGCATTTTTCAAGCGTAAAAAGCTTGCATCATGCATTCTGAATGTAGAGGTCCGATTGTTGTTCTGGTTGTTCTGGATATCCAGGCGCGGATATTTCGCATTGGGGTTGGGGTTATCTACTGTCCATCTGTTAAGGTAGACATCTTCATTGATTGCCGAGCGGGTCAAACTACCGGAAGTAAATCCATATATGGAACCTCCACTCACAAACAGGGATGTTCTGCCAATCCCCTGGAAGAATACCGACGCATCAAAACCACTCCATTGGGCATTCAGGCCGAAACCATAGTTCACCTGTGGAACAGCCGGATATCCTATTGCAATTTCATCCGAGGTGTCTACAACACCATCACCATTAACATCAAGATACTTGATGTCACCGGGACGAACAGGTCCAAAATCTTGTTTGGGGCTATTATCTATCTCTTCCTGACTCTCAAAAAGTCCAAGTGCTACCAATCCAAACGGTTGACCATATGGTTTGCCGATCCTGTTTCGATACTTGTAGTTCCAGTCGGGCTCATCATTATCAATAATTATGTTTTGTGAATAGGTAAAATTGCCCAATGCTGATAACTGAACTTCACCAACTTTCTTGTCAAATTGCAATGAAGCATCAAAACCTTGATTCTCCATCTTACCAACGTTGACCCATGGTGTTGTAGAAAGGCCCACCAGGTCGGATAGCCCGGCTCTTTGCATGAAGATGCCCTCTCTCTTTTCATGGAAATAGTCCGTTTCGATCTTGAGAGCATTGAAGAACTTTATTTCAGCTCCAACATTGAATTTATAAGCCCGCTCCCAGCTTACATACGGGTTTGCAGGCTCTCCCATCCTGATTCTGCCCGGTGCGTACTGGCCTGTGCTCCCAAAGCTGTAATTGTTGCCTTCGGTAATGATCGTTTCTTCATAAATGAACCTGCGTCCACCACCAATCTGATCATTACCTACAAGGCCATAAGAGGATTTGAATTTCAATACATCCACAACATCGGCAAGCGGAGCCCAGAAATCTTCATTAGAAATCAGATAGCCAACTGCACCAGCAGGGAAGAAGCCAAATCTTTGTCCGCGAGCAAAGTTCTCACTGCCGTTATAACCCATGTTGAATTCGGCAAAATACTTGTCATCAAATGAGTATGTTACCCTGCCGGCAATACCTTGGGTCCTGTATGGCAAACTTCCAATTCCATCGCCTGCATTGAGATAGTTGGTCTGTTTTTGGTTATATAGCAACAGCGATCCAATTCTATGCCTGTCAGCAATCACCTTATCGTAATTGATTGAACCCTCCAGATAGTAGGTGCGACGTCCATCCAGCGCCCTTGAATAGCCAAGCGACTCCTGCCCTCTGTTGGTTTCGTTATATTCAATTTCGCCAAGCTCATTTCGTCCTGTTGCAAGCCATTGCTGAGGGTTGAAGTCCCTGGTTATGGTACCGGAGTTATAGGCATCCCATGAAAATTTAATATTGGCCTTCAATCCAGGAGTTACCAGATCGCCTAAATTCTGTGTCACACCTATCAGGGACTGGGCCGAGTTCCAGTAGTCGTTTGCATATCCCGAATGCATCAACAGGTTATATGGGTTGTAGCCCGAACCAGATTGGGGACCGGAGAATTTGCCATCGGAATAACGGTCTGGAAATGCATTGGGCGATGTTGCAAAGGCATAATACCAGATATCACCCATCGATGCTCCCGGCCGGCGTCTTGTTTCATATACGTTGGCCAGATTTACATTGAGTATGGTGGTTGAAGTCAGGTCCAGGTCCACATTTGCACGGAAGTTGATCTTCCTGTAATTCAGTGATGAATCATAGGTATTGGCCTGTTCTGTCTTGAAGATGGATCCTTCATCATAAAGCGATCCGGCTATATAATATCGTGCCAGACTACCACCACCAGAAATGTTCACATTCACCCGGGTGTTCTGAGCCAAATCATCATAAAGACTTTTAACCCAGTCAACATTGGGATATAGATCAGGATCCGTACCATTCATATAATGGTCTATAACCTCCGAAGTGTAGTAGTTGCTGTTTGATGCTTCATTGTACAATTCGGCAAACTGGGCCGAATTTACCATCTTGGGAAGTTTGGTCGGGCCGGTGAACCCCTTTTCAACCCTTAAATTCACTTTGGGTCTGCCCTCCATGCCATTTCTTGTTGTGATCAGTATGACACCATTGGCACCTCTGACTCCATAAACGGCTGTAGCCGTAGCATCCTTCAAGACAGAAAATGACTCGATATCTTCAGGGTCAACCAGGTCAAGGCTTCTCTCAATTCCATCAACCAGCACCAATGGGTTTCTATTTGCACCAAATGTTGAAATACCACGGATATAGAACTCCGATCCAGCTCCAGGTTCACCTGTACGTGTTACCGATACAACTCCGGCAAGACGACCTGCCAGAACGTTGCTTATCTTGCTGCTAGGCACTTTCAGTTCATCAATGCTGACGGTAGATATTGCACCAATAACACTCTCTTTTGTCTGTGTTCCGTAACCAACTACAACCACTTCATCGAGAGTTGCTTGTGAAGCTTTCAATTGAATGACGCCAAGGTTTGTCCTGCTGCCAACCTCTATCACTAGCTCTTCATATCCAATGTATGTTACCACAAGAACAGTTGAGTTGTTGGATATGGGTATGGAAAAATTTCCATCAATATCAGTAACAGTTCCCCTGGCACTTTCTCTGATCCAGATGTTTGCACCGATGATGCTTTCTCCAGTCTCTGCATCAACAATCTGCCCAATTACATTTCTTTGCGCAGGTTGCTGAGACATCAGCACATTGGTGCCGGCAAAGGAAGTTTTAGGAGTAATGATGATATTATTCCCTCTTACCGTGACATTGTAGTCACCTAATATGGTACTTGTAAACTCATCTATCGACTCAAATTCAGTATCGATATTGATCTTCCGTGTTACATCTACCTCCTTGTTGTTATATACAAATTTATAGTCGGTTTGATTTTCAACGGTAGTAAGTACCTCTAACAGAGTTTTGCCCTTCAAGTGTAGTTCGATGCTTCCTCTCTGTGCCATTGCACTTATGTTCGCAGCAATCAACAATACTCCTAATAATAGAAGTTGTTTTTTTCTGCTTTCCAATTTTAACAATAAACAATTTTTCATTCTAATCAATTAAATGTTAATGCTGTTTTAAATCAGGTTGCTTGTTTCAGGAATCGTCTAAAAGTATATTTTATTAGATTTGCTCACTTATTCTCAATATTACTCATAGGCTCATTGGTTTTTGATGATTTATGATAGTTAAATAGTTGTTAAGGCGATATTCTAATTCAATATTATCCTGTTTACACTCTCTGCACTCCAACTTAATGAAACAATCTGTGACAGCAGAAATAGGGTCTCTTCCAGCGGCTCATCATCTATGGTAATGGAAACAGGTATATTCAAAATACTCTTGTTGTTGCAGACAATATCAATGTTATACCATTTCTCCAGCTGAATAATCAGCTCGCTCATGGGTATGTTTGTAAATGAGAGACTGGTTGCAATCCATCCGGTATATGAACTCGCGTTTACCTGCTCAATAGTTGAACTCTCATCTGTACTATTGTATTGAAACAGTTCACCAGGTTTCAGGTTGAAATCCTCACCTGTGCCGTTGATGGTTATGTTTACCAGCCCAGACTCCAGTACTGTTTCAGTGATATCAGATCCTGCCTTGTCATTTACCAGGAAAACTGTTCCCAATACTTCAATTTTTATATTTGACGTTTCAACCGTGAAGTTTTTCCCCGCCGACTTCACCACGTCAAAAAGTGCTTCACCAGTCAATTTTACTTTGCGTGACCGTTCAAAGCTCTTTGCATAGCTGATAGAGCTGTTGGCGTTTAGCCAAACATGTGAACCGTCTGGCAATACTATCTCCTTTTTGCTGTTTTCAGAGGTAAAGGTTTGAACCCTTTCCCCAAACCATTGATAGGGAGTGAAGAACTGAAGTGTAATAAGAAGCAGCATGACTGCAGCTGCTGAACTGGTTGCCCAGCTGATCAATTTGCGCCTTCTGAGCCTGCTCTGTTTTTGATTGAACTCTTCCAGTTTAATTTGTGCATTTTTCTTGTCTTGCAATATGATATTGGATGCTTCCCAAATGGATACATAATCCCTGAAATAATTCTCATTCTCTTTCGATTGAAGAATCCAATTCCTTAAAAGTTCCTTCTCTTCGGAAGAGATATCATCATCAAGATACTTGACAATCAGGATGTCATAGCCATTTGGATTAGATAGTTCGGATAGCATAGAGCAATTCTCCTTTTATGTGTTATATCCCTAACACGACTATGCAGAGAAATACCCTACCTAAAATTTCATTTATTTTATAAAATGACTATGTTTTTTGTTGAATGGCCGGTGCAGGCATGCTCGTCGCTATCCAGGAGACCTTACGATCTGTAGCCCCTCTTTTTAAGATGGTTGCTCAATGTTTGCAGAGCCGATGATATATGTTTTTCTACAGTCTTTATGCTGATTTTCAGTTTTTCGGCTATCTCCCTGTTTTTTAGATTGTCGTGTCTGCTCAAAAGGAAAACCTCCTTGCACCTTTCGGGCAATTGATCAACACACTCCAATATATAGCTCTCAATATCATTGAATGACAACTCATCATGAGATGTAAAAGTAGTATAGAGTATTTGTTCGAGCAGGTCTTCTTGATTGGAGATGGTAACGTTTTTATTATCAGAAAGTTTTAAAAAATCGAGACTTCGGTTGTGAACAGCTCTATATAGGTATGGTTTTATCGATTTGGAAAAATCGAGACTCATTCTATTACTCCATAATTCTGCAAAGACATCTTGAATAATATCTTCTGCGGCGGAATCGTCACCGACGATGCGACACGCAAATATCCTCAACACATTGTAGTATTTCAGGTATATTATTTCAAAATCATCTCTGTTCATCACCATTTTGTCAACTAGACAATTCAATAAATCATGACAAAATTGCAAAATTTAAATTATAATGGCTATATTTTGTAGAAATTTTAACTAGCGAGGGGGTTATCCCAATCTGCTTTAAAAATAGATTTTAAATCCACGAAAAGCCCATTGCGACAACGGCTGGTAAAGTTATCACCAGTATGATTTGTTCTAAAATTCATCTTGTCATTGCCTTATGGAGAGGGAGCGATACCCGGCTCCATGCAAGAATCATCTTTCATACTTAACCCTCTCTCGGGTCCAGGTTATTAACTCCATGAAAGAGATGGATGGAAATCATGCAGTTTGCAACAGGAGTGTCTCAAAACTGCTTTTTCACCCCATCCAACATCTCCCTGGCAGATATTTCAGTTGGCATTGGCCCTACCCTCTTCAATAGACCGAGGCAATTAAAGAGAGATATCACTCTCACTGCAACCGTTTCCATTTTACGGTCGTTCCCCTACGGTTGAGCGAAGGTGGTCAGTAACCCTTCATGCGCGGATAGAACAGGATTGTTTTCATTCTATCTGACGCTTCGCTCTATGGTAATCTCCCGGTTAAAAGTGATGATTTTTCCAGAGCCGGTGACCCCTTCGCCGACTATCCGGTAGTTTCCCGGCGTGTCAGCCGTGTAGAACTCTACCAGAGCCTCGCCTTCTGTCGAGAAGTGGACATCAGGTTTCCAATATATGGTAGTGCGATAATCGGGTTCCGGAGAACTCTGCAGTTCCGGAGTATCATACCGGGGAGAGTAAAACTCTGCGGGCTGCTGGTAACCGAGTGGCGTGAACCTGCAGATGTTGTGCGATTTGGCTTTTTGTACAAAGCCGGACTTGGTGGTGATAACCAGTGCTCCACTCGTGCCGGAGAAACTCCCGAAGATGGAGGTTTGATCTTTGATGACAAAGATGTTGTCGATATCTTCCACATTCATGTCCATCACATCGTACTCAGGCATCGGTATGTCATCGATGACAATCAACACAGGCCTGTCTGAGCGGGTGGTGGTTACCGTCTCACCATTGCGGACCACGATTCCGGGGAGAGTGTAAAGCAATGATCGTATGTTGCTGAAATTCCTCTTGTTGATATCCTCGGCTGTCATGAGGGAAGAGGCGGTGAGAGGCGAGTACCAGATCGATTCCTTGGATGGTTTCACCGTTGATGCTGTTACTGTCACCTCTTCAAGCATGACGGTGCGCACCCCATATTTCCGGAAGTACTCCTCGTTGGCCTGTCTGAGGTAAGCGTCGATATTGTCTCTGCTCACGCTCGCCCCGGCCCTTCCAGCTCTCTCCAGTCCACCCCTTGTCACCAGTGCGGCATGGGCAAGGTCGGGATAGGCCACACTGTCCAGTTCAAGGATGTTATTCCGGCGATCCTTGCTGGTCATCGACTGTACTATAATTTCGGTTCCCTCCGGATACTCCACCCTGAAAAGGAAACGCCCCTCCTTGTCGGCTGTGGTGGTCTCCATACTGAGTAGGGAGTCGAGTCTGGCAATAAGACTCACGGTTCCGCCCTCCATCTTGCTCAACAGCATCGCTATCGCCCTGCCGCTGATCTCCTGATACTGCTCCGGAAGGATGGCAGGAGTATCCGCCTCTCCCTTCAACACACGGGGAATGTCATACCTCCGCCATCCTTGGGTCATCATCAAGGCGTCAAGTGCCGCCGTTTCGAGCTTTCCCTCCGAGAGGTAGCGGGCGGGTGACTCCACATAGCCCTTCAACTCCGACGCAAGCAGCAGCGTGGAGAGAAGGCTGCTCACACTGTCTGTCGGTACTGCATTTGCATCCACCACAGAGATGGCCATGTTGCTGTAAGAGGTGGTATCACCGCTATTTTCCAGCTGAAGCCTGAGGGAGACAAGTTCCCTGCGTTTGTAGGAGGGGAGGGTATCACGGAGGGTTACCCGGGCAAAATCCACCTCGTTCAGGTTGAAAAACATCCGTTCGCTGAGGATGTTAAGATTCTCGTCAAGCAGCAGGATGCTTGAGACGCCCGATGGAAGGAGGGAGGAGGGAAACGAGAGACTCTCCCTTCCAGGGCCCCACGGTTCGTGATAGAGGACAACTCCTTTGTTATGGAGCAGCAACGAGACTGGGCCGCCACCTGATTCAGTACCCTCCAGCAAGGAGACAATGGCCTGCCCGCGTACCTGACGCATGGCGATCATCCTCGACCGGGGTTCCGGGAGCGGCAGATCCACCCTCTTGATGGTACCTCCTTCAGTTTCGCAAACCGCGTGATAGGTCTCACCGGGCACAACAAACAGGCCAAAGGTCCCCATTCCCATCATGGCAGAGCGGAAGGAGGTCACCTCTTCACCCTTGGAATCACAGATCACTCCCCTGACCTCTTCGCCCAGTCCCGAAGGGCCTACAGCCTTGAAGGCCACCTGGCAGGTATGTCCCGGCACAAGATAGCCGCCTTCGGGGAAAAAGGTGATCTCTATATCGTCCGCCGCAGAGGGCACCGTATAGTAACGGTTGTATTTCCTACCTTCCCTGACGACTCCCAGCAGCATGCTGCGACTCTCTTTCAATCCTGATTTTCGGAAAGAGGTTTCGAATGCTCCCTCTTTGTCTGGCCTCAGCGTTTTGGGCTCCGTGCCCGCGAGACAGACCGTCACTTTTTCCGGCACAATGGCCTCTCCGCTCTCACGATCCACAAAATGGAAGAGCACCTCAAACAGATTCTCCTTGAGAGTAAAATCGGTTACCACTTCCATCTGCAGGGAGTAGGGGTCCATGACACGTACAGTTTTTCTATAGAAACCCTCCTCTCCCCGGTTGCGGCCATACCAAGTATATGCCCTTAACGTGTAGTCCCCCTCGGGAAGCTCCTCCTCCAGATCAAGATGTCCGGCAAACACCCCCGCACTGTCGGGACGGATCTTGACTCGTTTCACCAATTCGTTGAAGGGGTTGACCAGCTCAACGTAGACATAACGGCTCAGAAACGAGGGACGGTTATCCAGCGCATTCACCACGTGCGCACGGAACCAGATCCGCTCGCCCGAGAGGTAGCCTGGCTTGTCCGTCTGAACGTGGATCTTCTCCTGTGGAAACAGAACCAGCTGTCGGGCAAACCTTACTGTTGCCGAATCGTTCAGCCATGAAAGATCCTGCCCAAGCAGCACGCAGCTGGATAATAAAAGGGCTGCTACCCAATAAATTCTTCTTTTCATGATTCAATCTATTCCATTTCAACCACCACAGCCTGGAAGGCATCCACTCCAGATAACAAGAGTTCCAGCATGCAATCACCCTCAACGAGTAACGCTCGACCCTGCTCCCGGTCTAGTCAGCCAAGTGAAGTAGTCATGCCGGAGCATCCAGCCGATAAGGGGACCCTTGGCAATCTCCGCGCCCACTCAATCGTAAAGCTTTCCAAGAGACTTAAAAAATAGACAGTTTTTCCGTGCAAGATGGTCATCCTGATCGGCCAACAACGCTTGCCCTATCTGTACATCAGTTTATTTCGTCCAAAAGTATACCATTTCAATGTAATTTCCAAGTCTGTTTCACCGTCAGTCAGATCTTCTTGTCGCCATTCAGATTCCGCTGGATATCTCCATGATTAAGTAATCGAGTAGGTAGGGGGATTACTTCCCCGCCCTCTCACACCACCGTGCATGCTCTCGCACACGGCGGTTTCTTTTAATGGTTTAACCTTGCATAATTTAATGAGAGATTGTAAAGACCTACATCGTTGAACCACCGGTTGGACAAGGCTTGATGCGCTTGCGGGCATCCCGATTTACACCAAAGCCCTTTCCCCGAAAGAGCCAATATCCAACTTTGCCAAGTCTCCACACCGTGGCTTTTCAAAAATTGCTGAAGCGTAATTACACGCTTGCATTGCTTTAAGCGATAGCACCGAAGTTTTCGCCGTATCCAAGAATCTATATTCTCCAACAGGCGTTTACAGCGTGCATGCCGAAAGTAGTTAAGCCAACCGCGCATCACAGGTTCGAGTTCCACAATAATTTGTTCAAAATTCACGCCCCTATTGCGTTTGGTTAACTTCCGTACCTTTTCCTTAAAGCGTTTTACACTTTCGTTGGCTATGCTCAGACTGCCATCCCTTTGAATGGTATAGCCCAAGAATTTGGTGTGATTGACCGGACATACCCGGCTTTTCTCTTTGTTTACTAGTAATTTCAACTTGGTTTCGATAAATACGCTTATCGATGCCAACAATCTCTCGCCTGCCCGTTGGCTGCGTACGTAGATGTTGCAATCGTCCGCGTAGCGAACAAATTTGTGTCCCCGCCTTTCCAACTCTTTGTCCAGTTCGTCTAAAACGATGTTGGACAGCAAGGGTGAAAGAGGACTGCCCTGCGGCATCCCTTCGGTACGTTGGCTTACAACCCCGTCTATCAGTATACCGCTTTGAAGGTATTTGCGTATCAGCCACAAAAGCGTTTTATCGCTGATGGTGGTTGATAGCAGATACATTAAACGGTCGTGGTTGACCACATCGAAAAACGTTTTCAAATCCATATCTACAACGATTACTCTACCCTCTGATACGTATTCGCTGCCTTTCTTTAATGCTTGGTGTGCATTGCGGTTGGGGCGAAAACCATAACTGTGGTCGGAAAATTTTCGTTCGTAAATAGGATTGAGCACCTGGGAAATCGCTTGTTGGATTATCCTGTCCGTTACCGTCGGGATACCCAATTTGCGTTTGCCGCCGTTGGGTTTCGGGATTTCGACCTGTTTTACCCCTTGCGGTTGGTAAGCGCCGTTGTGAAGTTCGCTTTGCAACGTTTCTGCATTTTGAGAATACCATTCAGCAAAATCTCCTGTCGGCATTTGGTCAATACCCGCAACGCCTTTGTTGCGTTTTACCTGTTTGTAGGCTGCCTTGATATTGTCGTGAGACAACACCAAGCTCATTAAATCGGGGGTTAAGGTTCGTTCCTGTTCGCCTGCTTCTTTTACTTGAAACGCCTTTGTTCCCGAAGCTCCACATACGGTTTCACTCGTGGGAAAAGGGCGGATAACATCCTGACGCTGCTCACTAAACAGGTCATATTGGTACGTTATCGCTTGCGGTTGCGCCATAAAAGAAATTTTGAACTAACTGCTCCTTAAATTAAAAGATTCAGACCTTCTTCGATGGTGTACACACACCGAATACTATGTCTTCTGCTGACTTCTTGAAAGGTGAAAACAACATCGCTGTTGTTCGTGCACTGTTGGTGCGCCTCTGCAAGACCTCTCGGGATAAGATACTAAACTTTCTCTGAGTTCTGCCTGATTTACTCACGTTGAGTTACGGTTGAATTTTGGGCGTTCCCAATCTATGGCTCGGTTGCCCGCTCAAATGAGCCTTATATCTGGTTTCTGTTCGTCAGAACTGCAGATTTGCTAATGGCTTCTTTCAGATTTGCGGACGCCCGCAACACCTTTGCCAATCACTAATGTTTCCTATCAACTCGGCACATACAGGAACTTTCATCCTGTTAGCTTAATACCATGCCCGACATACCAAAAAAAAGAGACTGCCTCATTTGAGACAGCCTCGATGGTTGATTCATAGAATTGTGTTAGATATGGCCAGACAGCAATTATATCCGGCAAGACAGACTCTTTTTAAAGCCTGAAGGAGATACCCAATTGAAGGGCAGAGATACCGTAGCCTAACTCAGCAAAGCCACAGAAGCTATCGGTGAACTGATAACGGGCGCCAACAAAAGCTGAGTAACCGATGCCGCTACCGGTAGCCGAATCCAGATTGTAACTACTCTCTCCGAAAAATTTGCTGCTTACTATATCGTATCCAAGCAACAGGCCTCCATAGGTGTCGAGCTTCTCTACAAACTGGTAGTGAAGGGTTCCACGGGCGCCGACCATGATATAGTTGTACTTATAGCCGTAGCTGTTTCCCGAAAATACAGTCTCCCATTTGTTGGCCTGGTATCCCAGGTAACCGCCCACACCAATTGCGCCTTTACCATCAAACAGGCCGTCGAGCAAACCCTTTTCATATGAAACCGAGAGGGGAGGAACGGTCATACTGTAACCAGTACCGCCATAGTAGCTGCCAAGGCCGATACCGACATTCACGATCTGATCTCCCTTCTTGAAGAAGTTTTGAGCGCTAAGCGAAATGGTGGCGCTGCAAAACAGAAAAATGACAAATGTAAGAAGCTTTCTGTTGTTCATAACAATTAAAATTAAAGAATGAATTACTCTCTTTGCCTACTCTGTATAGCTTTTCGGCCTCCGCTGAAAAATGGGTCATTAATGTTTGTTTCAATTGTTGCAAAGGTACACATTTAACGACTTGAGGCCGTTTCCCTTCTTTGCACTGCGTGAATTTATCTTTACTTTGAGTAAATTTATTTTGTGATAAGTAAATTTTCCATACTTTTGCCGGACATTTCATGCGCGAGGTGCCATTGGTTGGTAATGGCAGCGTCATTCAATGCGGTACGGAAGCTGGAACAGACTATGGATTTGAAACTTGCCACCCTCAATAGAGGGTCAAATGAGCTCAACATAAATAAAAGACTGATAATATACATATTATCCATCATAATACTCTGGCTGGGACACAGCTATACGTTGTCGATCCCCATGGAGACGTTCAGGTACGTGAGACAATCGCTCATGTCAATGATCTGTCTCGTCTGCTTTACAGGGGCTTTCGTGTTGATGAAGCAAAAAAAGGGTGTCAGGGCCGACAAGATCTTCTCCTTTATCCTGATGGCAGCAGGAGTTACCAACCTCGGATCGCTGATAAGGGGACTGGTAGCAGGCTATGCAGGAATGGTAGAGTACAAGTACCTCTCCTTACCCATGCTGCTCTATGGCAGCATCTACGCCTATTTCTTCCTGCTCTACCCCATTGAAGCCTTCCGCCCGGGATGGCTCACGCTGAAAAGATCGCTCCTGTTGTTGCTTCCCACCCTGGTCATCATGGCCATCTACCTGATAGCCACCAGTATTTTCAACGTAACCTCCCCGATAATCGATAACTGGAGTACCCTGATGGATGAGCTGGATAACATTACTGTTTGGTTGAAGTTATCCATCCTTTTCTATCCGCTCTTCGGACTGGTGGTGATGATCCGCTACCGGGGCAACTACAGGGAGTGGTGCGAAAACAACTTCGCCTCGATGGAGAATATCGACGTAAAGTGGTTGGAGGACTATATCTTCAGTAACATGATCATCACCATCTCTTGTCTGGTTGTGGTATTCAGCAACGACGTGAGAAGCGTGTTGATGCACAATTTCATCTTCCTGCTCTTTTTCCTCTATGCTTTCTACAGGGTCTACTTCCGCAGGAATCCATACCCGGAGGGTTTTTTCCGAGTTGAGGGGAGCTGGAGTAAAAACGGCTTAGAACCGATGGGGCCTCTATCTGAAAGTATAACCGGAGAGGAAAACGACAAGCTGAAGAGATCAATTTTCATGATCAGGTTACCAGAATATACCGCCCGGTTGGAGGAGTGGATGGAGAATGAGAAACCCTACCTGAGGAAAGATTTCAAGCTGACCGACGCCATGGAGATACTGCCACTCAACAGAAGCTATCTCTCCCGGCTATTTAACGAGGGTTACGGTGAGAGTTTTTATCACTTCGTCATGCGTTATCGCCTGGCCGAAAGCCGGCAGCTACTGATCAGCAGACCAGAACTATCCATCACTGCTGTTGCATCAATGGCCGGATTCAGTTCGGCCTCGGTCTTCTGCAGGGCATTCACCCAGGAGATGAAATGCAGTCCCCTGCAGTGGCGTGAAAAAGAATTAGCCTCTTTTGCTACAGCAAGAGAGTGACAGACAGGATACTATCGTAAACAGAAATTTTCTGAATCTGCATCTTGGGGCAATTGATCCAACAGATATGCTGCTTCCGGCAGTCGCTTGAGCAACGTAGATGAAATAGTTGTCCCTTCCTTCCCCGACAGCAAGGTATTCAATTTTCTCAAACGGCATTGCCAATTATTATGACACGTTTATCCTCCGCAATGGCATTGGCTTTTTCAGGACTGTCGAGTGTCCCAATAACAATATCCGCAGCGTTTCCCTCCGGTGTTCCGGCCATATGGATATTGTTGTAGTGGGTTGAAAAGAGATCATAAAGCGGGGCGGTTACAGCATAACTTTTAGAATCCTCTTCGTCCGTTTCGGGAAAACCCAAAAATCCCAATCGTTCGTCACACCATCTCCAAGCCGGTTTATCAAACGCCAGTACTCGGCCGTCTCCTGATGAGGCACAACAAATCGTTTTCCAGTACCATGCAGAACCGATATATGCATGAGGTAACCGACGTGGTAATTGATCCCAGTGAGCATTCCGGGGAGTACTCCATGGGACTCCCAGTTGGAGGGAACTGGCATCATGGTGATTGAAGGCCACTCCTGCTCCATCCATCTCTCTTTTGATCCAACTGAAAGTGAATCAACACATAATTCCCAATTCCCGGCAAGAGAGATGGCCGCTTGATATGGTGATCGAAGTATGGGATTAACTACCGTTAGCGAGCCAGGGCGTCCGAACAGCGCTATAAAAATAAAAAGCACCCACATCGGATTGACGCAAGTGCTTGTTATTTAATGTGATCCGAGCGGGATTCGAACCCACGACCCACAGCTTAGAAGGCTGTTGCTCTATCCAGCTGAGCTACCGGACCATCCTTATGCAAATTCAGTTTGCAAAAATACGGCAATTCTGAGAATAAAAAAAATTTGTGTAACTGAATTTATGGCAAAACGGAAAAATTACAAAATACCTTGACTCATCATTGCCTTGGCTACTTTCATAAAGCCGGCTATGTTGGCCCCTTTCACATAGTTTATATAGCCGTCGGGTTCGGTGCCGTATTTCACGCAATTATCATGGATATTCCCCATGATCCATTTAAGTTTGGCATCCACCTGCTCGGCACTCCAACTGTAACGTTCCGAGTTTTGTGTCATTTCAAGTCCCGATACAGAGACTCCACCCGCGTTGGCAGCTTTGCCCGGTGCATAGAGGATCTTGTGCTGCTGGAAAATCTCGATCGCCTCGGGTGTACTCGGCATATTGGCCCCTTCGGAAACCGCAAAGACTCCATTTTCAACCAAAGCCCTGGCATCGTCACCGTCAATTTCATTCTGTGTGGCGGAAGGCAACGCAATATCGCCTTTTTCACCCCAGGGACGAGCGCCGGCGACATACTTGCAACCAAACTCCTCTGCATATTCACGAATTCGTCCACGGTAGAGGTTTTTCAGTTCCATTACAAAACTCAGCTTTTCCCTGGTAATTCCATCCGGATCGTAGATATATCCGTCAGAATCGGAAAGTGTGACAGGGATGGCTCCCATTTCGATCAACTTCTCGCATGTGTATTGAGCCACGTTGCCCGACCCGGATACCAGACATCTCTTTCCCCTTATATCGATATTTCTTGTTTTCAACATCTCCAGGAGAAAGTAGACATTACCATAACCAGTCGCCTCCGGACGGATAAGCGACCCGCCAAACTCACGACCTTTCCCGGTGAAGGTGCCGGTAAATTCGCCGACCAGTTTTTTGTATTTTCCAAACATATATCCCACCTCTCGGCCTCCTACACCGATATCACCCGCAGGCACATCGGTATCCGGCCCGATCACTCGCCACAAACCTTCGGTGAAGGCCTGACAGAAACGCATCACCTCGCTTTCGGACTTGCCGCGAGGCGAAAAATCCGACCCCCCTTTGGCCCCACCCATCGGGAGTGTAGTAAGTGCATTCTTGAACGTCTGTTCAAACGCCAGGAATTTCAAGATGGAAAGTGATACGGATGCATGAAAACGGATACCGCCCTTATAGGGCCCGATAGCGTTGTTGTGCTGTACACGGTATCCCATGTTGGTTTGCACGTTACCGTTGTCATCCACCCAGGTAACGCGGAAGGTATGGATTTTGTCGGGGATGATCAACCGTTCGAGAAGATTGGCCTTTTCGAATTCAGGGTGTTGATTGTACACCTCTTCGATGGATTCAACCACTTCTTCTACAGCCTGAAGATATTCAGGTTCGTTTGGAAAACGTCTTTTCAGAAGACTCATTACTTCTTCACAATTCATAAAAAATCGGATTTTATAGTGATAACATTAGAAACAATCACTTTGAAATACAAAAATAGTATCAATAAATGAATTGAAGCAATAATTATCCGACTTTTTATGTTTTGACAGAAAATAAGTCACTTTCGCAGATTTTTGTAAATAGGTACAAAAACGATGATAGCGGACATGATAAGCGAAATGATGGTAATGCCGTTTATTTCGGCATTCATAAGAACATATCCGGCAAGAATCACCCAAAGTATTGCGATAAAGCCGAGTTGTGTTTGTGAAAATGTCCGTTTTGCCATAGTGGAGATAATCTTGATCTGCAAAGATAACAAAACCGGAACCATTACCGGATAACCTCTTCGAAAAAATCTCCTCCCAGCACTCTTTCAGGTGTAAGAAGTGTTGCATCAGTCGCCTTAAGCTGGTGAGACCAGCCAACCCGCTCCTTTGTCCCGGCACCGGCTCCCCGGTTCCGGTACTCGGCAAACCAGGCTGTCTCCTCATTGGCCGGATTATCCCAATTGTTCCATCCCTCGGGCCGGATCACCTCGCCCAGCTCACACTCCTTGAAGATAACTCGTGCGTAAGGTCGCCAGGGACGCCCCAGATAGAAGGAGTGTGCCGCATCACCAGTAATGACGCAGCGGTTGAAAATATATCCGAAAGGCTGATCCTGCGGGGTAGAGGCAGCAGTAATGTACCCCTGCCGCTTGCAGTAGATCTCGCACTCCTCGAACCAGGCAATGGAGGAGCCGAAGATAAAGTCGACTGTCCCCTCGATGTAACAATTCCGGTAGTACTGCCGGCTGCCGGACTTATGGGTATAGAGGGTATCCTGAAAGCCGAGGAAACGGCAGTTGATGAAGCAGGCACGGTCGCTCCGCACAATTGTCGCCACCGCCTGGCCCATCGGTCCGGCGTCGTTGGCAAAGGTGAGGTTCTCGGCGATGAAGAGGTCGGGAGAGATATAGACCGAAGCGGAGCCTGAGGTTCCGATCTCGTCGCCCAATGAACTTCGTTTGGAGGCGAAATTGTTCCAGGTAATGATGGTGTGGTATTTGTCCTCTCCTACCAGGGTCAGCTGCTGTTTCGTATCGGGAATGATCAGCCGCTCACGGTAAACCCCATTTCGGATCAGGATGCGGGTGGGTCGTTTCCTGAAATCGGGAACGGCATCGATGGCCGCCTGGATGGTGGTGAAATCGCCAGATCCGTCCTGAGCCACCACCCAGTCGTACCCGCTACGCTCAATCTCGCCCGACGGGCGGAAGATCTTGTGGAGGAAGCCGCTCATCAGCCTGATGGTGGAGAGTTGCCAGGGATGAAAATGCCAGAAGGTGTGGGGTGTATCGTCGAAGGTATGCACCTCGCTGTAGATGCCGAGACTGTCGAGCCGGCGGATATGTTCATCCCGTCCGTTATGGAAGCGGGGGATCGAACTGTTGATAAAGCAGACCGGTGCACTTCTCCGGTGTATATGCAACAACGGCGAGGCAGCCTTCCAATGTTCAGGGTTTTCACTGTAGCTACCACCCAGCCAGAGGGCATCGACCGGCTCTTTTTCCCCTCTCTCGCGCGCCTTCTCCGCCCGCTCCACCGTCTCGGGATATATAAAGGTGGAGATCCCGTCGATATTGATTACGGCCCGGAAGCGGTTCTCCCGGTTACGGGTTCCCACGAGGGATGCCAGCTGTCCCCCGGCCGAACAACCCGAAACCGCCATCGCCATCGGATCGGCTCCAAATCGTGAGGCGCTCCTTGCAAACCATGCCGCCGCATCTTCCAGATCCTCCAATGCCGCCGGGAAAAGTGCCTCGGGCGAAAGACGGTATTCAACGGTAAAGGTAACAAAACCGACCCTGGCCAGTTGCACGGCCAGCGCTCTCTGCATATCGGGCGAGCCGGAATTCCAGCCACCGCCATGGATCATCATCACCGCCGGGAGAACGGCATCATTATCCGGACGGTAAACCGAGAGGTTCAAATCCCGCATGCCGTCATGTTTATAGGCAATATTCTCTTCAGTCCGGATACCGGGTGGAATCTCCGCCGAAGCAATCCGAATAAAGGGAAATCGCTTCACCTCTTTCTGGTAAGTGCTGTAGACGGTATAACTGGTGTCGCGTGGAACACCACCTATCAAAACGGTCTGTGCAGTTACCTGCCCAACGAGGCAGAGATGCAATATCAACAATAGAAACATCGCTCTACTTTTCATCTGTTTAACGCTATTGAACTGTTCCCGCCAGTTCATTCAAATAGACCTCGATGTTGTCGTAGGCGGTGCTGAGGTGTCGCCCGCCTCCATCGGGGGTTGAAGGATCAAGACCCTTTGTCCTCTCCCAGCTGTCGGGCATGCCATCCCCGTCACTGTCGACCGGGAGTGTTCCCTGCGAGAGAAGAGGCCAGGCACTCCATCCGGCAGCTCCATCCGCCGGCTTGAGATCTTCCTGACTGTCTATAATGCCCGGTTTCGGGTATGGAGGGGTGTTCTGCGGGTTTGATCCCCTGAAAGTTGCCGTTCCGTTCCTCGCCTCCTCTACCAGACGTATATCCACCGCATCGCGGTTTCTGCTGCATCCGGCGTGTTGCAACACCTTCTCAAAGGCCTCTCCGGCGCTCCAGGTCACTGCCTCTCCCATTACGAACTCGCTCTCCTCTAAAATATCATCTAAGGTAATACCCGGGGCATAGGTGGCAAACGTGGTGTGCAGGTGTACCCCCATCCGGTTGTTGCTGCTGACGCCGATGTTACCCTCTATCTGATTACCGCTCAGATAGAAACGTCCATGGATACCTTCAGGCTGACTGTTCTTGCCATCATCGGCATAGGGTTGAATCAACCGTCCGCTGTTGGAGGATGCGGGTCCCGGTTTATAGTAGTTGTTCACCAGGTTGTAACTACCCCCCTCCCCACCGTAGATATTGTTTGCACCCCAGTTATAGATCAGGTTGTTCCGGAAGTCCACGCTCTCCTTCTCCGGCTTGTTAGAGTAGCGGCTGCCGCAGAAGCGAGGAGTACGGTTGTCGTGATGCACCAGCAGGTTGTAAAGGAAGGAGGCATTCACTCCTCCCCAGATACCCCCATAACCGTGTGCCCCCTTGTCGTGCACCGAAAGGCGCAGGCTCTCGGAGAGAATAGACCACTGCAAGGTGAAGTTCTCGTTGTCATAAAAGGAGGCGCACTCGTCGGTCGACCAGCTCATGGAGCAGTGGTCGATGATCAGGTTGTTCCGGTTACGCGCGCCAAGGGCATCCTCATCGCCCTCCACCTTCAGGTCGCCCATCCGGAAACGAAGGTAACGGATGATGACATTGTCGGCCTTGATCTCCACCGGATAGTCGGCCAGGGTGATACCGTCGCCTGGAGCCGACTGCCCCGCCAGGGTGAGGTTGCCTTGCCGGATCTCCAGTCTGCTTTTCAGCCGGATGGTGCCGCTCACGTCGAATATGACAATGCGGGCTCCTGGCTGGTTCACCGCATACCTTAAAGAGCCTGGCAGACCGTCATCTTCAAGTGAAGTGACCCGAATCAACTTGCCGCCACGGCCACCACTGGCATTTCGACCGCCACCCCAGGCACCAGGAAAGGCAAAAGCCTGCTCATCCACCGGTTTGGGATAAATGTGCCCCCCTGCTGGCGGATCGACTCCGGGCTCCTCCCGGTCGGGCCGCTCAATTTCAGGAATACTCTTTTGACAGCCAAAAGTCAGCAACAACAATATGGTGCCAATGGTCAGCAATGAGGAAAAACACTTCATCCCATTCATCCTTTCAGTCATTTATCGCTTTCAGTCGGTAGAGCGCTGCACTCCCACCCGTTGACGATTGCCGGGTAGAAATCGCCCATCACCCTTTCCAGGGTGATTTGGCTCGCCTCGTCGGAGGTGAGGATCCTGCTCCAAGCTGCTCTTTCTGAAGTCCGGCTCCCTCTCCCCCTGTTGTTGTATTCTCCGTAACGGGCGGTTTTCTCATTCTCGGGCTTATTCCAGTTATGCCATCCCCGCGGGTGGATCGTCTTGGGAAGCGTGCAGTTCATAAAGAGTGTCATGGCATGCGGGCGCCAGGGACGCCCCAGATAGAGAGCGGTCACCCCCTCTGCAACGGTAATCTGGCAACGGTTGAAGATATAGCCGTAGGGGGTATCGGCTGGTGTACTGGCAGCCGTGATATATGAATTTTTTTTTGCATGCAGCTCACACTCCTCGAACCAGGCGGTGGAGGAACCAAAGATGAAATCGGTAGTTCCCTCGATATGGCAACGGAAGAAATAGAGCCTGCCCCTCTCCCTGCCGGTATAGAGGGTATCCTGATTTCCCAGGAGCCTGCAGTTTCTCAGGATGATGCGGTCACCTTCGGTGTGGAGCGCCACCGCCTGTGCTACCGCAGGAGCATTGTTCTCGATGGTGAGGTTCTCTAGGGTGATTCTCTCCCCTCTTACCATCAGGGTATAGGTCCGGAAGGTTCCCATGTTGTTGAGCAGGGCATGGTCGTTGAAGGAGATGATGGTCCGCTCCCTGTTCTCCCCTACGATCCTCAGGTTGCGTACATGATCGGGAATCATCACCTTTTCGTAATAGGTTCCCTCCCTGACAAAAATCTCCGTGAAGAAGTCGGGATCAAAGGCCCTCACCGCATCAACCGCCTCCTGCAGCGTCCGGTAATCACCCCCACCCCGCTGATCTACCACAATCCGTTTCACCGCTATGGGGGTCGATACGCCCATCAGGTGCGCCACCAGGCTATTGAGATAAAGCTCCAGGTAGGTGTAGCCCTCGCTGTTCCGGTCGTTGGCCTGCTTACCCGGATAATGTTTCTCCAGCCAGCCGTCGGGAATGCCATCTCCATCACTGTCAATATAGGTGTCATAGGTACGATACTGCGGCCACCCTCCTACATCCTGCTGGCTGTCGATCAATCCCCCCCTGCTGCCGGCAGATCCTTCGAAAGAGTAAGTTCCGTCACGCACATTATCCACATAGCGCTTGTCGTGGATATCCCGCACCAGGGAGCATCCACCATAGCGCAACACCTTTTCAAAAGCCTCCTCCGCCTTGTCGGTGGTCACATCGGCTACCGGAAAGGGTTGGTCTGCCAGGATATCCTCCCTACTCACGCCTGGAGCAAACTGTTTGAAACTCTCTCCCAGTTCGACACCCAATCGGTTATCTGCAGTCACTGCGGCATTACCCTCCAGGATGTTCCCCTCCAGATAGAAACGTCCATGGACACCTGCCGGCTGGTGGTTCTCTCCATTATCGGCGTCAGGATTTATGATCCGTGCGGAAGATCCCTTCGAACTGGCCGGACCCGGTTTGTAGTAGTTGGCTATCAAATTGTAGCTCCCCCCTTCTGCTGCGTAGATGTTGTTCGATCCCCAGTTATAGATCACATTGTTGCGGAAATCCACCAGTTCTAGGTCGGGCCTCCCGGAGTAGCGGCTACCGCAGAAACGGGGGTTTCGGCTATCATTGTGGACCAGCAGGTTGTGGTGGAACGAGGCATGACGTCCGCCCCAGATACCGCCGTAACCATGTTTGCCCTTGTCATGCCTCGAATTTCGCAGGCTCTCGGCAAGGAAGCACCACTGCATGGTGAAATTCTCATTGTCGTAAAAGGAGGCAAGTTCATCCACGCTCCAGCTCATGCTGCAGTGATCGATGATGATCTGCCGGTTGCGATAACCCGACAGTGCATCGACTGCCCTACCTCCCCTGTCACCCAGACGGAACCGGATAAAGCGGATGATCACATTGTCGGCACTGATCACCGTTTCATGGTTACTGATGCAGATCCCATCACCTGGAGCCGACTGTCCGGCGATGGTCAGGTCACCGTTATCGATCTTCAGTGGACTCTTCAACCTGATTTCACCCGACACCTTAAACAGGATAGTGCGTGGCCCCTTTTTCCGGATGGCCCAGCGGAGGGTTCCCGGTTTATCCGAATCCTCGAGGGAGGTGACATAGAGCACCTCGCCCCCCCTGCCTCCGGTAGTATACCTGCCTGCACCCTCTGCACCGGGGAAGGCGGGAGTCTGTGCATCTGCAGGGACAACAGGAAGAATCAGTACAATCAACAGTGAGACAATCAGTTTTCTCATATTGAAACAGTTTTTTGTTACCTGTCCAGCAGGATGCTGGTCATGATGAAAGGCCCTACCGCCTTGGGGTCGTCATCCCTGATCGGCTCAGAGATATAGTATTCGAAACTGCCGTCGCGGTATCTGGGCTCGCCCCCCAGTCCTGCCACCGAGCAGACACTGGTAACCGAAATGGTGCCATCCTCGTTCTCGCGAATGAACTGCTTCAGGAACTGGTCGTACGCTTCAGCCCCTTTTCGGGCGAACTCCTCCGGCAGATAACCTTTCTGCGCACCTTTTACCCAGCTGTAGATAAACATGATCGATCCGGACGACTCCAGATAGTTCCCTTCCCGGTCGCCCTGGTCGGTCACCTGATACCACATGCCGCTTTCCGGATCGCGATAACGCTCCACCGCCCCGGCAATTTTGTTCAGCTGTCCAATCACCTCATCCCGTTTGGGATGCGTCTCCGGCAGGAAATCCAGCACATCAACCAGTGCCATCATGTACCAGCCGATACTCCTCGACCAGAAATGGGGCGACTGTCCCGTCACCGGATCGGCCCAGCGCTGTTGACGGCTCTCATCCCAACCGTGGTAGAGCAGGCCGCTCTCCTCGTCGTGCAGGTCGCTCCAGGCGGTGATCAGCTGCAGTGCAACTTCGTCGAAGAGGGCCGGCTCGTTGAACCGCTTGCCATATTCCGCCAGGAAAGGGGTTGCCATATAAAGGCCATCCAGCCAAACCTGGTGAGGGTAGATCTGTTTATGCCAGAAGCCTCCATTGGAGATCCTGGGATGGGTCTCCATCTGGCTCCTGAGCAGTTGCAACGCCTTCAGATATTTCGGATTTCCTGTCCGTTCATAGATCGGGAAGAGAATCTTTCCCGGATTGATATGGTCGATGTTGTAGCGCTCAAGCCGGTAGGTCTTGATGGAACCATCCTCGTTGACGATAGTATCGGCGTAACTTTCGGCGTAACGGTAGTACTTCTCGTCGCCGCTCTTCTCTCCCACCTGAAGGAAGGCCTGCATCTCCAGCCCATGGGTATAGTTCCATTTGGGGGCCTTTGAAAAGTCTACCATCCAGCTCTCCGGATAGCGCTTCATCTCCGAATCGGCCATCTTCCTGTAGTAAGGATCGGCTGTTGTCTTCTCTCCTCCGCCGCTGCAGTTCAGCAGCAAGGCGGCCAACGGAATCACGATTGCATCTCTTCTTTTCATCATTACTGCGTTTTGAGTAGTCGGATAACTGCGTCTACTTGCTCTTTTCTGCAAGCCTCGGCAAAGAGTCTGGCCACTTCGCGGGCTCCCTCTTCGTTGAAATGGGTGTTGTCGTCCAGCCCGTCGGGATAGAGTCTGCTTACCCCGGGAGGAATTTTATGGAAGAACCGTCTCGATTTCTCCACTCCTACCTCCTGTAACCAGTGTGAGGTAAGAATCTCCATGTCGATCAGGGTAACCTTCTCCTGAGCCGCTACCGAGCGGACGATATCAGGGTATTCGCCGTGGGTAGGCATCAAAACTCCCTTCTCGTCAAATTTCCGGCGTGCAACCGGCGTACAGAGAATCGGATATCCCCCCTTGGCCTTTACCTCATTGACAAAGGCCACCAGATTCAGTCTGAACTGCACCGGGTTGGTGTAACTCGCCTTGGTGGTCACCCCGTCGTTGTGTCCAAACTGAATGATGACCAGGTCGCCCGGTGCAATCTGGCTGTAGAGCTCGCTCCAGAGCCCCTCCTCCACAAAGGTGCGGGTACTGCGTCCGTTGCGGGCAAAATTGAGGACTTCCCCTTTCTCCGAAATCAATTCCGGGAGCAACTGTCCCCACCCCCTTTCGAGAAACGGCTCTTCGGTCTCTTCACCGGTGACACTCTCTTTCACCGTTTTGAACAGCGGCTTGTCGGCCATGGTTGAGTCGCCCGCCATCAAGATCTTTACCGGATGGTCCCGACCGATACCCAAAGATAGGGAGAAGAGCAACAAAAGGCAATTGAAAAGCGGTATAGTTTTCATCTTTCTTAACTAATTGAGACAAACCACCTCGCTGCTGTCCGCCCCGGAAGCGATCTCAACCTGCTCCCGCGGTACACCGGTCAGCCTGACTGCTTCGCTCCTTTCTCCGGTAATCTCCACGAGGGGATTCCCCTTTTCGTCGTCACTGAAGATTCCATCGGCGGTGAACTGCTTCACGTTGTGCAGCATGTAGGCTGGTCCCTCTTCCGGAATCACCGTCACATTGTTGAAGGTGATCTCCTTCGATTCGGAAAGCTCTGCTCCGTAACGCGCCGTGATAAAGGCATTCTCCAGATGGATATTCTCGATGTTCATCTCCGGCAGTCCATTAAAAAACAGGGCACGTCGTGCATTGCGGGAAACCAGGTCCCTTACGTAGATATTACGGAAAACGGGAGTCTCCTCCGATACCGGGAACGGTGGCTGGTCGACCGGCGTCGTATCACCGTCGGCAAGCGATTCCGAAGCCGACTTTCCGCCGTAATAGAGATCGAAAAGGAAAGAGTCGGTGGTGATATTGAACATGTAGATGTCGGAAATATGGATGTTCTCCACTACGCCGCCCCTGCCGCGGTTGCTCTTGAAACGGAGCCCCACGTCGGTTCCCAGAAACTGGCAATTGCTCACCGAGATGTTGCGCACGCCGCCAGACATCTCGCTCCCCACGATAAAGCCGCCATGCCCGTGAAACACCTTGCAGTTGTCCACGATCAGGTTGACCGTCGGGCGACCACGGCGGCGTCCATCCTCATCCTTGCCCGACTTGATGCAGATAGCATCGTCACCCACATCGAATATTGAATTGACAATGATGGAGTTGACACAAGATTCCAGGTCGATGCCGTCACCATTTTGCGAGTAGCTGGGGTTACGCACCAGAATCCCGTCGACGATCACATTCTCGCACATCAACGGATGGATGTTCCATGCAGGCGAGTTTTCAAAAAGGACCCCCTGCAGGTAGACATTCTTGCATTCGATGAAGCTGACCATCACCGGTCGCAGGAAATCCCTCACCTCCATCCACTCCTCCTCCGTAGTGAGGGCACGGGGCACGTTCATGTCGCTCCTCTGGTGCGCCTCCATGGCCGCAGCCGATGGGAACCAGTAGTTATCGTTCAGCACTGCCCCACCCGAGCCGACCACTTTTCGCCAGTGGGCTTCGGTCACCTTCTCCTTCTTGAGAGGTCGCCACGCCTCGCCTGACCCGTTGATCGACCCCTCGCCCGTAATGGCGATGTTTTCCAGGTTGCGTCCGGAGATGGGCGACTGGCAACGGCGGGTATCGAGACCCTCGAATACCGTCTCTACAAGCGGGTAGAGGTCCTTGTCGGGCGAAAAGAGGATAAGTGCTCCCTTCTCCAGATGCAGGTTGATATTGGAGCGGAAGACAATGGGTCCGGTGAACCAGATGCCTTTGGGTACGACGAGTGTGCCGCCACCCATTCCGGAAAGCGCCTGCATGGCATCATCGAATGCTTTGGTATTAAGGGTGATGCCATCCGGCTTACCCCCAAAGTCTGCCACACTTACCTGCTGATCGGGAAAGGTGGGGATCTCCACACGGGGCATATCGAAAGGCAGCTCCTCATAAAGATATGCATATGGGTAACCGCTATTAACCTGAGTATGCTCCCTGCAGGAAATCAGGAGAGTCATCACCAGGAGAATCGGAAAGATCTTTTTCATTCTTAGCATCTGTTTCGGTTTATAGGCAATATCAGTTTACGTGTCCTTAACGGGGAAGGTCACGTAAACTGATATGAAATCACTGCTTAGTTCACCCAGCGGGGATCACCGGTACCTTTGGCTTTGAGTACCTCGTTGGTAACCGTGAAGTTACCGTTGGCCGCATCTGTGAAACCGGGATTCTCCTGTGTGGCCGAATCGTCAAAGATCCGCGAGGAGCTGCCGGATGCCGAGAAAAGGTTCGGGGCATTGAAGAAGTTGTTCCCGCCAAAAGTGGGTGACGGATCGGTATTGGCCTGGTTGGAGAAGATACCCTCGGTTGCCGCCACAATGGTGTTGGTGAAGGTAATCTTGTTCTCCCTGAACCTCACGTAGAGTAACCGCCTTGAAGATGTGTTGCTCACTCCGTGAAGGGTATTGTGGTCCACCAGTATCTCGGTGGTGATGCCCGGGAAGGAGCCGGAGGCGTCGTCGTAACGGATGAAATCCCTGCTAGCTGCACTGTTGTATACGGTGTTGTTGGTGAAGGTCAGCGACCGCATCGCACCTACACGGGAATCGATAAAGTCACCACCATCACAGACAATGCCATGGATGATGTTGCCATGGAAAGTCATCGATTCCACCATTGCCCTTACATTAAGGTAGATCAGGCCCTTCACGTAATTGCGGATTTCACACCCTGTCACGGTGAGCGGACCATACTCCACATCGCCGGTGCCATAGACGATGGTCTGGCTGCCGTCAGTTTCGGTACCCTCCAGGATAAGATCCTTGAGGACCAAGCCAGCTCCATCCAGCAGGGAGATGTAACCATTCAGCACAGCTCTGTCGTATGGATATACCCCTTTTATTTCGACGCTCTTGCTGATCACTATCTTGCTTCCGTCGCCGTAGGTTCCCGGGAAGAGAGCAAAGACGTCACCATCACTGGCTACATCCAGCATTGCCTGGAGGTCATCTTCCGGATATACCGGAATGGCGTTACCAATGTCAACCAGGGTCATGAAGGTGAGTACGCCACGTGTCTTGCTTCCGTTCTTCAGCGTGACCGTATAGTTGGTCTCGCTGGCCAGCCCTTCGATGGTGGCAATGCCCGCCTCAATCTCGTCGGCGGTAACAGTATGCACGATGCCGCCCGGCTCTAGCTGGATAGCGGTCACTATCCTGCCGGGTATCCATCGCAAGGTAACCGAGGTGGCCTCCACATCCCCATCCACAAAAGGTAGAAAGATGTTCTCCGTACCGGTTTTGAACGTCACGCCGCTCCATTTCGATTCATTCCTCTCGGCAGCTACAGCCTTGATCCGTGCCGAGTAGCGGGTTTCACCGTCGAGGTCGCGGATATAATAGGGCAACTCACTTTCAGTGATCCCCTCGTAGATTCTCACCGGAGTGCCGGCGAAGGTGAGACTGTCGTCGGCAAACAGCTCCAGCGTATAGGACTCCACCTCCTTGTTGTGCACCCAGTTTAGCCGGGCGTCGGTACGGTTGATCACCAGCGCCTCGATCTTGATGGGAGAGAAAAGTCGCTCGTAATCGATTGATGTCAACTCCTCCGCCCGGTCGTCCTTACAGCTGTAATTGCACAGTGTTACAGCCAGGAGGGCAAGAGATATGATGGATTGTATAGCTCTTCTTTTCATAATGGTTAGTTCGTTAATTGTCCGTTACTGCTGTCGATAAATGTCTGCCAGATCGGCCAGAACTGATTCTGGTCGGGATCCTTCTGATAGAGGGCATTGATCAGCTCAGGTTTCAAGTCACTCGGGTCGAACCAGAGGGTGCTGCCTTCATAACCCAGGCTGGCACCGATCTCATCGGTATCACCGTGGTTCAATCCGTAAATGATCAATGTTTCGTTGTCGCTTGCAGTCTTGAAATAGAGTCTCTCGGGCAGATCCGCATAAGGGCCTTCCCGATTGATCAACTGGGTCATCTTCGCCTTGGCTTCATCCAGCTTGGTCTTGAGCAGATTCCACCGGATCAGGTCGGCCTTGCGGAGGCTTTCACCCGCAAATTCCAGTGCACGCTGCTCCACAATAGCATTGAAGAATGCTGCCTTACTGGCAGTTGCCTGAGCCATATAGGCATTTACCTTTGCTGCGGGAAGCGCCCTGTCGAGGATCGGCTTCAGGTAGGGAGCCGCGGCGGCGGGACCATCCAGTTCATTGATCGCCTCGGCAGCCATCAGGTAGACATCGGCCAACCGCATGTATTGCCAGTTGATACCGTCGTCATTGGTTGAGGTAACACGCCGTGTCATCCATTCATAGCGCAACTTGCCGAAACACCACTTGCCGATGCTGCGGAGCTGTTGCCGGCTCGGATTGGAGTTGGACCACTCATAGGGTACACAGGTGATATCGCGTCTTACATCTTCCACATCATAATCATAGAAGAGAAAAGGGAGCGGACCGTTTACACCACCCTTGTTCTGCCCCGTATATTGATCTATTGCCTTGTGCTCCACACCCAGGGTATAGAGTACGCGTCCACGGCCGGCAGAGAATGGGATCTCCCAGAGCGACTCCTTGCCTGCAGTCACATCATCCTGGCAGAGCAGCCGGAAGTTCTGTTCAAACGACCCCAGCGTATTGGACCCTTCCTGGATCACCTCAAGCGTCTTTTCCTTGGCCAATGCATACATCTTGTCGGGACTCAACTCCGGGTCGTTGCTGCGGCGGATGCCGTCGGCCCGCTGCGAATAGCCCCCTGCATAGAGTGCGATGCGTGCCATCAATCCCTTCACGAAAGCCTTGTTTACCCTCTCGGTACTGGAGGTGACATCGGTCTCGTTTGGCCAGGCCACCAGCTCTTCAGCCTCATCCAGGTCGGCCAGCAACTGCTTGTAGATCACATCCCGGTCGGTACGCGGCAAATAGAGAGTTTCGGTAGTGATTGGCTCGAAGCGTGCCGGCACATCACCCCAGCCCTTGACCAGGTCGAGATAGATCACGGCACGCAGGGTGAGCGCTTCACCCAACAGCTGTGCCATTCTGGGATTTTCATTCACTTTACCATATTCACGAAGCCCTTCTATGGCCTTGTTGGCCCGTTCAATACCTTCGTAGAACTTTGCCCAGGCATTGTTGTCGGTATTCATCTGCGTGTTTCCGGGTGAAGCGGCATAGGTTGCCAGTTCATGCTTGCCGGCGTCGTTCAGCTGGGAGGGATTGATACCGTTTAGCCACTCCACGTCGCTGTTGATTCCATAATAGGGGAGGTAACGCCCGCGGTAGGAGTTGGTCTCTCCAAACGATTGATGGATGCCCATCACCGCTCCTTCGGCCAGGGCCTCTATTGAAAGTACGACCGACCCTTCCGCTGCCGACTTGGATGGTGCATCCAGGTCGCAGGAGCTGAAGAAAAGTCCCAACAGGGAAAAAATCAGACAGATGTTGTTGATATTTTTTTTCATACGATTTTTACTTTTTATTTCAAGGTTACCCATTCAAGAGATTGCTCTTGTCGAATCAGAAATTCAGGTTCAGACCGAATACCAGTTGCCGGCTTCTCGGATAGGCCGAGTAGTCGACACCCGGCGAAAGATTGGTCCTTCTCACCGTCGAAACTTCGGGATCATATCCACTGTAGTTGGTCCACAGTGCCACATTGTAGCCGGTCACATAAAAGCGGAGACTTTCAATTCTGGCTTTACCCGTCAGGCTCCTTGGAAGGGTGTAACCCAACGTGAGCGTGTTGAGACGCAGGAAGCTGCCATCTTCCACTGCCCAATCACTGAAGATCATCCTGGAGGTGAGGGGCGACCACATGGTGGTGTTGGCGTTCATGGCAGCCAGCTCGGCCGGATCATTGCTGATGGTACCATCCTCACGCAAGTTGGTCCACCTCTTGCCCGGCTCCATGATGGTGATCATGTTGCGGTACTGGTATTTACCGGTCTGGGTAAATTCGATCTTGTTGGCATTGTAGATATCGTTGCCGTAACTCCAGTTGAAGGCTGCTGCCAGGTCAAAACCGTAGAAGGTTGAATTGATGGTAAATCCGCCGGTATGGACCGGATTGGCATCACCGATAATCTCCCGGTCTTCCACGTCGATGATTCCGTTGCCATCCAGATCCTTCAGTTTCATCGAGCCGGGACGGAGATTTCCCACCACGCCGGAGGCATCTGCAACCCCCTCTTTCAGTATCCAGCGGTTGTTAGAGGCATTGTAGCCGGTGAAATCATCCACCTCGTAACGTCCATCGGAGCGGAATCCAAACATCTGACCCACGGCCCCCCCTTTGGCAATCCAAAAGTCATAGCCGATCTCCGAGGAGGCCCAGTAGGTTTCATAACCGAAGTCGTTCATGATTCCCAGGCTCTGGATCTCGGTCTTGTTAAATCCGATATTTCCGCTGAAACTGAGGGTGAAATTCTTCCGGTTTACGGCATACCAGTTGAGTGTCGCCTCGACACCCTGATTCTGGTTCTCACCCATGTTGCGATATTGGGTATCATAGCCGGTACCGGCTACCGGGAACTCAATCAGCAGGTCACGGGTGGTATTTCGGTAGAGCTCAACTGTTCCGCCCAGTTGTCCCCTCAACAGGGTGAAGTCAAGTCCCACGTTGCGGGTGACGGTGGTCTCCCATTTCAGGTCGGGATTGGCCATAACCTTGGAAGGTGCCCAGTAGTTGGAAAATCCGTTGATCCAGGAGGTCGCCTTCGATTCGAACATCTGTACCAGCTGGCCTGAAGGGATATTGTTGTTACCGGCGGTTCCGAAGCTGGCTCGCAGTTTCAGGTCCTCCAGCCATCCCTTGGCGCCCTCCATAAAGGGTTCGGAAGAGAGGCGCCATGCCGCAGCAGCCGATGGAAAGTAGCCCCATCTGTTCTCCTTGCTGAATTTGGATGATGCATCGGCACGGTAAGTAGCGCTCAGCAGATACTTGCCTTCGTAGTCGTAATTGACCCGGCCGAAGAAGGAGAGCAGCTTGTCATCTTCATTGTAATAGTTGTCGATGGTGTAGGGCACTCCCTGCGAGGAGAGACGCCAGGCATCCTTGGCGGTGAAGGTGGTGGGGAAACCGTGCACCTCATCAGTAAGGGTAACCCCTTTTCGGATGATATACTCATGTCCCGCCATCAGATTCAGGCTGTGTGCCTCGTCCAGCACCTTTTTGAAATCGTAATTGACCGTGTTGGTGTTCCTTAACGCCTCTCTATCCCTGTTCACCAGGCGGATGGCCGGCTTACCCTGATTCTCTACCGAAGGGTAGTTCTTGATGTAATAGGTGGTAAGTCCCCAGTAGCGTTGGTCACCATCATCCTGGCGATCCAGTCCCGCCTCCGAACGTAATTTCAGGTTGTCTACCACCTCCCAGGTGGCGCTACCCGCCATATTGAGCCGCTTTTGACTCTTTTCCCGGGCATTGTCGCTGATCGATACCAGTGGATTGTAGAGATTGCCCAGATCGTCATCTGCACTTCCGGCAGAAGCATCCAGATTCTTCAACGGGATGGGGGTATAGATTACCGAATATTTCAGCCGCTTGTCGGTATCGAGCGTACTGCTGGCATCGTTGGCTCCACCACCGTCTATACGGGTATCGGTATACCGGACCGAGAAATCGAGGGTGATCCGTTCTGTTGCCTTGTTGTTGAGCTTCAGGCTCACGCTGTTTCGACGGTAATCGGAATCCTCCATGATCGCCTTGTCTGAAAGATGGGAGAAGTTGAAGGCATAGGTCATCCTGTCGCTTCCCCCATTAAGACTGAAACTGTGATTCATGGAATTGCCTGTACGGCCGAAGGTGAGATCCTGCCAATCATTGTAGGGTACGTTCCGGTAAAGGTCGAGATCCTGAAAATTACCGAAGAAGGAGTTGTAATTTTGAATGGCATCGCTCCCTTTCAGTGCCGCCAGCTCATATTGCCAGGTGGCATAGTCATAAGGCGAAAGCACGTCGAGGGTCTTTGCAATCTTCTTCACACCCAGGTAGGCATTGTAGCTCATCCGCAGCTTGCCGGCCTTTCCCGACTTGGTGGTGACGATCACCACCCCGTTGGCTCCACGCGACCCGTAGATGGCAGTGGAGGATGCATCCTTCAACACGTCGATCGACTCGATGTCGGTAGGCGGAATGTCGGAGATGGTGCTTACAGGGAAACCATCCACTATGAAGAGTGGATCGTTGCTCTGCGTGATTGAACCGCCACCACGTACACGTATACGCATCTCGGCATCGGGCGAACCCTCGGTGGTAAGGACCTGTACCCCGGCCATTTTACCGGTAATCGCCTCTACCGCTGAAGCCACCGGGATTGCAGCCAGGGTCTCCGCACTGACCGATGAGACCGATCCGGTGAGATCCCGTTTTTTCATGGTACCATAGCCTATTACCACCACCTCGTCGAGGCTTGATACATCCTCTTCCATGGTAATGTCGATCAGATTGCCCGTAATGGGAACTTCACTATCCTTCATGCCGATGTAGGAGATGGTGAGTGTTGTTGCTGAAGCAGGTACCGTGAGAGAATAACTACCGTTCATATCGGTTGCGGCACCGATTGTTGTGCCTTTCACCATCACGTTTGCACCAATGATAGGTTCTCCTCCGCTGTCTCTCACGACCCCCCGGATTGTCCTCTCCTGGGCGGTTATACCCAATGAGACGAGAAAAAGGAGAAGTAAACCGATGGTTACTTTTCGTTTCATTCCTGATTCATTCATATTTGTCATGTTAATTAAAAGGTTATTAAAACAAAAGATTCATATCCTTAGATTCTTGGCATAATCACATTGCATGCTGTTTATTCCGGTACATCAGGCTGGCAATCCTCTCCTTGCCATTTTCTGTTCACAATATTACATCATTACTTTTGAAGGATAGGTGACAAATTGGTTTTTAACGGGTGACAAATTGTTATAAGAACAAAAAAAAGGGAACAAAAGAGCAAAAAAATGTATATTTGCGCAAGTCGAAATATCAGCATGAAGAACAGAGCAACTATACTTCTACTCATCCTTCCGGTTGTTTTTACCCTCAAGGCGCAACCTGATGCCTATTTCGTGCACTATGGACCGGAGGACGGACTTCCTCAACACACCGTCACCGACATCCTTCAAGACCGGAGCGGGTTCATGTGGTTCAGCACTTGGGATGGATTGAGCCGGTTCGACGGTTATACTTTCGCAACCTACCGCCTGCCCGGAAACAGTAACATTGCCTCGCAAAGCAGCCGGATAGATCATCTCTTCGAGGATCGTTACCGAAACATCTGGGCGCTTACCTACGACAGCCATGCCTACCGTTTCGATATCGAGACGGAAAGTTTCTGCGGGATCGGATCAGTCGCCGCCCTGGAGGGTCATCCTTTCTCCGCCTCGAATATCATTCCGATGGAGGGGGGAAATGTCTGGCTCTTGTCTCAGGAAGATGGATGCATTGTGGTAACCGACTCCCTGCTTAATGTTGAAGTATATCATCCCCGTTACGGCAACCTTACGGACAGACGGGTAAACGGTGTCTACGAGGATCGTGAAGGTAACAGTTGGATCCTCACCGGGAAAGGAATTACCCTGCTGGTCGCCGGGGAGAGTACACCGCTATTCTACTTCCATCACGCCTCCATCACGCCGTATCGCGACCCATACCCCTTTCACTGTGTGAGCGAACTGGATGATGAGATCTGGTTTGGTGCCGATAAGGGGATCATCTGGCGCTACGACAAGCAGCGGAAATATTTTCGTCCCCTCGACACCGGCCTTGGGTCCAACCTGATTGCCATCGAGGCGATCTCAACGGAGAAGATCGCGCTTGTCTCGTCCCGTGGTGGTTTTGCAATCTACAATACCCACGACGGGAGTATGGAGCTCTACAACCGGCAGACACTCCCCGAGATGAGTGCCAGTGAAATCTTCACCACATACGTGGATGGAAACCGGAATCTGTGGATCGAGACAGATCGCCTGGGTGTAGCAAAATTCAACCCCTATACACGGCGTTATCTCCATTTCAGCCCCTACATTGAAAGTACCGAAACCACTGTTTTTCCTCCCAACTTCTTCATCTTTGAAGACAAGGAGGGTCGACTCTGGGTCCATCCCCGCGGGGGAGGCTTCTCATACTACAACAGGGATCTGGATCAGCTGGTCCCTTTTTACAACGAACCCTTCTCCCCTACCTGGATGTTTTCCAACATGATGCACTCCGCCTATTCGGACAGGCAGGGAAACCTCTGGATGTGTACCCGCTCACACGGACTGGAAAAGGTGATCTTTTTCGACGATACCCAGTTCCGGTCGATCCAGCTGAACGATAATATTCACTCCACCATCTGCAATGATGTGCGTCCCATCTTCGAGGATTCACGCGGCATGATCTGGGCTGCCACCAAAGATGGAATAATCCATCTCTACGACAACTCCTTGCAGGAAAAGGGCATCCTCACGGAAAAGGGTACTATTGGCAAAGGGAGGCCGTTAAAGGGGATCGCCTACTGCATCATGGAGGATTCCCGGCACAACATCTGGATCGGCTCGAAAGGGGAGGGCGTTTACCGGCTGACCCCCGGTCCGGAGGGCAACAACTTCGATATTTTACACATCAGGCACGAACCTGACAATGTCAATTCACTGAGTGACAATCAGGTCTACACCATCCATGAAGACAGGGAGGGAAATATCTGGATCGGAACGTTCGGCGGAGGGATCAATCTGATCCCAGGAGGAAAAGTGGGTGAAACGGTTCTGCATCACTCCAACGGACTTGGTAGCTACCCCTACAGCATCGGAGATCAGGTTAGGATTATCAACAGCGACCGTTTCGGTAATATATGCGTAGGTACGACGTTGGGGCTGATCATGTTTAAACCTGATCTTCAGCGGCCCGACAGGATCGATTACAAGGTGTATGTCCACCGCAACGGACATGGCGGCACAGTAGGAGCCAACGACATCATGGATATCTGTACCACCCGGACAGGCGAGACATTTGTCGGAACTTTCGGCGGGGGAATCAGCCGGATTGCCGAGACTGACAGCCTGGGATTCCCGCTCACCTTCGAAACTTTCGACAGCAGTCACGGTCTCCCGTCCAACATCATCCTCTCCCTGCAGGAGGATCACAACGGAAATATCTGGGTAGCCAGCGAGGGAGGGCTCACCAAGTTCAACCGTACCAGCGGGAGTTTCGAGAACTACAGCGAAATGAAACGGTTGATGAAGCGGAACAACTTCTCCGAGAATGCAAGGTGTGCCCTGCGCGACGGACGGATACTCTTCGGCTATTCGCACGGTATGGTTCTTTTTGATCCCGGACTGGTGAAAAACAACACCTTCAACCCCACCCTTGCACTGGTTCAGTTCAGGCTCTTCAACCGGGTGGTCCCCATCTCGACGGATGGTCCGCTTCGCCGGAACATCCACCTCACCAGGCGACTGGAATTGAAACACAACCAGAATTTCTTCAGCATCGAGTTTGCAGCACTCGACTACATCGACCCCGACAACATCTACTATGCCTACAAGCTGGACGGGTTCGACAAGGAGTGGATCTTCTCCGGCAACCAGCGGATAGCCAACTATACCAACCTCTCTCCCGGAAAGTATCTTTTCAGGGTAAAGTCGACCAACAGCGACGGTGTCTGGGCTGACAACGAACGCATGCTGACCATCGAGGTATTGTCTCCCTTCTGGGCTACCGGATGGGCCTACCTCTGTTACTTTATCCTTTTCGGGATCATCCTCTTCGTCACCTACAGGATTCTCTACACCTTTTACCGGATGAGACACAAGATTATTCTGGAGAGACAGGAGTCGGAGATAAAGACCCGTTTCTTTACCAATATCTCCCACGAGATACGTACTCCGCTCACCATGATCGTATCTCCAATCGAGAATCTGCTGGCGAGTGACACTACCCCTACCATAGTGAAAAACCAGCTGAAGCTGGTCGCCAAGAACACCCACAGACTGCTCAACATGGTCAATCAGATCCTTGATTTTCAAAAGATGGCCCAGACACCGCTCACCGTGCACCGGATCGTAATAGCACCCTTTGTAGAGAACCTCTACGAAGGATATACACGCAACGCGGAGATCCGGAAGATCGATTACCGGTTCGTGAACAATGTGGGCGACACGCTTATCTGGGCCGACGGGGAGGCATTGGAAAAGATCATCCTTAACCTGCTCTCCAACGCATTCAAATACACTCCAGCCGGCCGGTCGATTACCGTTACACTTCGTGATCAGGAGTACGAAGTGGCCATCGAGGTGAGCGACACCGGGAGCGGCATCTCCAGGGATAAGCAACAGCGCCTCTTCCGCCGGTTCGAATCGTTTAACGAAGACAAGAGCAATCCCAGTACCGGCATCGGCCTCTCCATCGTCAAGGAGCTGGCCGACAAGCATCGAGCCCGGATACAGGTGGAGAGTGAACTTGACAAGGGGAGCTCTTTCACCCTTTTCTTAAAGAAGGGAATTGCCCATTTCGAACCGGAGGTGACCATCGATGAGGAGACGATCAAGGGAGTCGTCAACGAGTCTCATGAGGTACCGGAAGCAATAGAACCGGTATCTGCCAGCGATGAGATGATCCGGCTCGATGAACATCCCACCGTACTGGTGGTGGAAGACGACGATGATCTCAGGCAATTTATCTGCTCCATCCTGGAGGAGGATTACGAAGTACACGAGGCTTCAAACGGCAGAGAGGGGTTCGAGAAAGCGCTGGAACTGATTCCCGACTTCATCGTGAGCGATATCATGATGCCTGAGGAGGATGGCATGCAACTGCTTGCCAACGTCAGACGAAACCTGCAAACCAGCCATATCCTCTTCCTGCTGCTCACCGCGAAAACCACGCTCGACAGCAAACTGGAGGGGCTTGAACAGGGGGCAGACGAGTATATCTCCAAACCATTCAGTGTCACCTTCTTCCGTGCAAGGGTGAAAAACCTGCTACAAAGGAGGAATGAACTGCAATCCTATTACCGGGACAGGGAGAACATCTCTCCCCTCTCATCCGGCAAGAAGTCCGACAACGGGCCTCTGCCCGTTAACGACAACGACCTGGCATTTATCCGCTCTATCAACAGGTTTGTCGAAGAGCATATGGGAAACAACGAATATGTGATCGAAGATCTTGCGATGGAGATGGGAATGAGCCGTACCGTCTTTTTCAAGAAGGTGAAAGGGCTCACCGGCCTGGCACCGGTGGAATATATCCGCGACCTGCTGCTGCAACACGCCGCCAGATTGCTGACAGAGAGCGGGTTCAATATCAAGGAGATCGCTTACACGGTGGGGTTGAACGATGCCAAGTACTTCACCCGCTGCTTCAAGAAAAAATATGGGATGACACCCTCAGAATACAGGAAAAGAACAGAACATAATGATATTACAGTTTAAATCTCAATCATTTAACTAAAAACAACCGCAATGAAGCAATTAGGTAAGTACAGCATCGGTGTGGGTGACCGTTTCACCCGTCAGGGAAAGGCACAGCTCCGTGCCATCATGAGAGCAAACGAGAAGGGATTGGATATCTGCCCCGTATGGAATAAATCTAACCGTGAACACACCTATGTGGGCACGGTGCCGTCAGACACGCGCAAAGAGGCAGATGAAGCAGTAAAGGCACTTGGTTACGAGGGTATCTATTTTGTCGATGCAGATCACATCAATCTCAACACCGTTTCCAGCTACGTGGAGACATCAGATTTTTTTACCCTCGATGTGGCCTCTTTTATCGGTAAGGGGAGCAGCAGAGAGGAGGTGGACGCTTTCATCGCATCCTGCAAGAAGTATCTGGGTGAAATGGTGATACCCGGCATGGACAAGCCGTTGCAGGTAACTGTTGAGTTGTTGGAACAGATTGCCGGCAAATTCTTGGCTGCCACACAGCACGCCTCTGAAATCTACAACTTCCTGAAGCGGGAAAAGGGTGAAGGAAACTTCATCACCGAGGTCTCGATGGATGAGGTAGAGTCTCCGCAGACACCGGTTGAACTCCTCTTTATCCTGAAGATGCTTGCCGACAAGAGGGTACCCGTACAAACCATCGCCCCAAAATTCACCGGCCGCTTCAACAAGGGGGTAGATTACGTGGGCAATCTTGACCAGTTTGCCAAAGAGTTCGAGGAGGATGTGCTGGTGATCGACTATGCCGTCAGGGAGTTCGGGTTGCCTCAAGAACTGAAACTGAGTGTACATTCGGGCAGCGATAAATTTTCCATCTACCCTATAATGGCAGAAGTGATCCGACGTCATGACAAAGGGCTACATCTGAAAACGGCCGGCACCACCTGGCTGGAAGAGGTGATCGGACTGGCCATGGCAGGCGGGGAAGGGCTCGAGCTGGCAAAGAAGATTTATGAACACTCCTACAACCGGCAGGATGAACTTTGTGCCCCCTATGCCGACGTGATCGATATCGACGGTTCAAAACTCCCCACGGTAGAAGAGGTCAATGGATGGAACAGTGAAAAATATGCCAATACACTGCGTCATATTCCGGGACATCCCGACTACAACCCCAGCTTCAGGCAGCTGATCCATGTGGCCTACAAAATAGCGGCAGAAATGGGAGACAGCTACACCTCACTGCTGGAGAAATATAGTAAGGTGATTGGCAGTTGCGTTGAAGAGAATATCTATGACCGGCATCTGAAGAGACTTTTTACCCTCTAAATTTCGCACCGGGTAGCTGTCTGAAAAAGAGAGAACCCGTCATGGGAGGCGTGAACTGCCAACCATGGCGGGTTTTCTATTCGGAATTGTCCGACTCTATCCGTTCAGACGATCTTCATGATCGGCTGACCAACCTGAACAATATCACCCGGCTTCACATAAATCTTGTAAACTTTTCCTGAAAACTCAGAGGCCACCTCGTTCTCCATTTTCATCGCCTCCAGGATGAAGAGATTGTTTCCTCGACTAACCTGTGCCCCTTCCTCTGCCAGAAACTTGATGATATTTCCCGGCATCGGGCTTTCCACCACGTAACCATCGGGTTCCTTTTCCTCGACAACCGGTGCGGCGTTGACATTTTCAACCGGTCCGGCCTGTTCCTGTGCCGGCTGCCGGGACACGAACTCCGCTTCGCGAAGTTTTTTCAGGAACTGGGTAGCTACGGCCGGGAAGAGTTCCAGCAACAGCTCCTCTTTTTCATCCTTCGCCAACTGAACATTGCCAAACTCCGGCAACACCGGATTATCCTGACGCCTGTAGCTGCTCGTGTCGTACGGTGTCTCTTCGCCAGTTCCGGCAATCTTCAACCTGAATTCGGGATCTACCGGAACGGGAGTCTTTCCATACTCACCTTTTACCAATGCAACAAACTGGTTGGAGGCGTTGGCATATTTATCCCGGCCATTCTTCAGGTTCAGGGCCGAACTGACGGCCTGTGCCCCTACTATCTGGCTGGTAGGCGTAACCAGGGGTGGTAACCCTGCATCGAGCCTTACACTGGGAATCAGCTTCATCGCATCTTCCAGAATATCCAGCGCATTGAACTGCTTGAGCTGGGCAACCATGTTGGTGTACATTCCGCCCGGTATCTCGGCATTCTTCACCTTTTCATCGGGCTTGGGAAAATTGAAGTGGGCTTCGATCAGATGACAGGCCTCGAGCAGGGCCTCTTCGTTGTTGGTTCTTGCTGCCGCAATCGCCTCATCGAACAACCTGTCGATCTCGGCCGGCAATATGTCGGTCAACGGATTGAATGGATTGGGATACTGTTTCACCGCATCGAATGCTTCCAATTCACGTCGTATTTCAAACAGTTCGGCATTTATTTTTGCTACCGCCTCCATGTTGAGATCCAGTTCAATATCCATCTTTTCACAGAAGATATAGATCAGCTCAATGGCCGGCGCAGCCGGCCCGCCAGCGAAATTCCAGATATTGGTATCCACTATATCGACACCGTTCACAATTGCAGCAAGAACGGAAGCCAGTCCATATCCCGGCGTACAGTGGGTATGAAAGTCAACAGGTACCTCAAGCTCCTTCTTGAACAACGATACAAGCGTTGCCACACGTGCGGGAGGAATCAGTCCGCTCATATCCTTGATGGTGATCATATCGGCACCTAAAGCCTCCATCTCTTTGGCCTTCTGAAGAAAATAGCTGTCGGTAAAGACCTTTTCCTTCTTTACCCGTACCTCCTCTTTTTTGCTGAACAAACCGAGGAACCCCCTCTTTTCCACGATCTTCACCTCATCGTCGTACTTGGGATCAATCGTGTAGCAAACCGCACAATCGGCCAGTCCACCATATTTCTTGATATATTTTACACTCGACTTTATGTTGTCAACATCATTCAGCGCATCGAAAATACGCATGATGCTGAGCCCGTTTGAAACGGCATTTTTAAAAAAGCCGTCAATGATTTCATCGGGATAAGGTGCATACCCATAAAGGTTTCTTCCTCTTGAAAGGGCCGTAAGTTTGGAAACACCCTCTACGCCATCGCTGATTTTTTTCAGCCTGTCCCACGGATTCTCGCCCAGATAGCGCATCACGGAGTCGGGAACAGCTCCGCCCCATACTTCCATCGCATAGAAATTGGCATCCTTGTAGTAAGGAAGAACCCGGTCGACCTGCGATTGATTCATTCGGGTGGCAAATGCCGATTGTTGGCCGTCCCTTAGGGTGAGATCTCTGATTAAAAGTTTACGTTTCATCTGTTTAAGTTTTTATTTCTTATTTTTGTGTCTCTTTAGAAACAGTTTCGTTGTTTTTTCGGCCCGTTTTCTTACAGTTTAATATTTTATATAAGTAGCTAAAAAACAGATTTTTATATCTCTCTTTTGCCCTACAAAGTAACTAATTTATTTGTAATATCAACTAATGAATTAAAGAAAAATTTCTTTAATTTTTGACATAAATAAAAGACAGTATTTTGCTATCAAAATACTGTCTTTCGAACTTGTTATTTATTAACCCACATTGCAGCACGATTATAAATAGAAGTTAAACTTACCCTCTATTTACGTTAAATCCGCTTGTTTTACGTCTGTTTGCTGACCATAAATTTTTGTATCAGGCTGATATTCAATGTCGGTTTATTTTAAAACACGAATGTAGTCCCCCATTTGATGTTGAAAAAAACGTATCCCTTGATTACTTTTGCGTTGTATGTTTTTCAAGACAAGCATAAAGCAAAAGGATGGGGGCCATGAGTATACCCATTACCGGTTGTGTGAGAGCTACCGGGAAGGCCGCTTCATCCGTAATCGCACGCTGCTCTCTTTGGGTGACCTGGAATCAGTTCTTCCACCTGAAAAGATTCCCTTTCTCTGTCAACGCATCAACCAGGTTTACTTCGAGGGCAAAACATTCATCATCTCATCGCTTCGTGATGACAAGGTGGAAGCCCTGTGCACGAAATACGTGGGACTACTCCATGAAGCGCAAAAGATAGAAAAGGCAAAGAAGAAGGCGGCTGGTATCGAGCAAGTGTACATTGACAGGACAACGAACAGTGATATCCGGGAGGTTGGTGGCGAATGGCTTTGTCTTCAAGCTTGCCGCCAATTGCTCCTGCCGGAGTATTTAGAGACTTTCGGCTGGGAGAAACAAGATATCGCCCTTGCTTTAACCCAGATCATCGCCCGGGCTGTTTACCCCGCATCGGAGTATAAAACCAGCCGTTGGTTGAAGGAGAACTCGGCGCTTTGTGAACTGACCGGGGTTGATCCTTCGGCCATCACCAAAGATAAGCTTTACCAGATGGCTCACCGGCTTTATGGTGAGAAGGATGGCTTGGAACGTCATTTTTCTAACCGCACGAACGATCTTTTTTCCTTGGATGACAAGATTATCATCTATGATTTAACAAATACCTATTTTGAGGGAACCATGCGAGAGAGTCGGATAGCTAAGTTCGGGCGCAGCAAGGAAAAGCGTAACGATACCAGACTGGTGGTGCTGGCTGTGGTGGTCAACCCGGAAGGTTTCCTGAAGGAGTCACAAATCTTTGAAGGCAACATGACTGATCCTGAAAGCCTGCAATATATTCTTGACAAGATGAAATCCCATAGGGGGAGATCCGATAAAAAGCAGGTGGTGGTCATGGATGCCGGCATCGCCACGAATGATAACCTGAAGATATTGAAAGAGGAATCCTTCGACTACATCTGTGTCTCACGGGGTAAACTCAAAGAATACCGTGCAACAAGCCTTTCCCCTGTGGAAATACGGGATAAATCCAACCAGCTCATCGAGATCAGTCAGGTAGAAGTGGATGGCGAAAGTGACAGCTTCTACAAGGTGAAGAGCTATAGCAAGGGTCTCAAGGAAGCGTCCATGGAAAACCGTTTCACGCGGGCCTTTGAATGTGGACTGAGCCAGGCAGCCGAAGCCCTGAAAAAGAAAGGAGGCACCAAAAAGCTTGAAAAGGTGTGGGAACGCATCGGCCGGCTAAAGGAAAAATACCCTTCGGTACACCGCCTGTATCAGATCCATGTGGAGCCCGACGAAAGGGGGATTCATGCCACATCCATATCCTGGGAGAGAATCGAGGCAAAGAGCGAATCAAGACATGGGGAATACTTCTTGCGTACTTCCCTGTCGGTACATGGAGAGGAGATCACCTGGCTGATTTACAACACTATAAGAGAAGTAGAGTCGACGTTTCGTTGCCTGAAGACTGATCTGAACCTGCGTCCCGTGTTTCATAAAACGGATGAGGCGACAATGGCTCATCTTCACCTCGGGCTGTTGGCCTACCAGCTGGTAAGCACGATCCGTTTCAAACTGAAACAATTTGGGATTACCCATGAGTGGAGAGAGATTGTCCGGATCATGAACACGCAGAAAATGGTGACAACGCACATGGTAAATACCGATGAAGAGTGTGTGTCGATTAGAAAATGTTCACTCCCTGAATCCAAAGTAAGAATCATATATAAGGTGTTGGGATACGATGAAAAACCATTTATCAGGAAAAAATCTGTAGTCCCCCAATTGAACCTTGAAAAAAATATATACGCAGGGATACAGGGAATTAGCTCCGGTTAGCTGCAATGTGGGTTAAGGAAAACTCTTCTGATCAATAGTATCGCTTTTTCCCTTTTTTGGAAGGAGCGAAATCCGCTTTCGACCTCTCTCCCCTATTTTTTTTGCCTTCCCCTGTGTGACTGTCAGCCGGTTCAACCACTACCTTTCTATCTTCCACAAATACACCCTTGAAAGATTTGAGGAGTTGCCTTGCACTCTCTTCGGGAACTTCAAAAAACGAAAAGTTCTTCATCAGGTCGATTCGTCCTATCCTGATCTTCCCGGGTACATAATCATTGATAAAACCCATCAGGTTAGCCGGATTGGCTCCATCCACCTTTCCAATATTGATAAAAAAACGGGAGTAGCCCTTTTCTGCCTTTTTCGGACCAGACTCGCCTCTGTCATACTTTTTGCCTTTGCCGCGCTCATCTCTCCTATTGCCCTGCTCCCTAGGCTCTTCGATCTCGTCTGCAGCCTGGTAATAGTCGATCAACCGGTTAAACTCGAGCGAAACCATCCGTTTGATAATATCCTCCTTTTCCAGCCAGTCGAGTTTTTTGAATACCGAAGGCAACAAACGGGCAATCTCTTCCTCCTGAACCTTTACCTTCTCAATTTTATCCACAAAGTTGAACAGCTGCTTTTCGCAGATGAGATCCCCTTTGGGTACCTGGCGATATTCAAACTTTTTATTGATAAGCTTCTCAATCTGGCTTACCTTGCCTTTCTCCTTGGTGTGGATAATGGAGATGGAACTACCGGTTTTCCCTGCTCTGCCTGTGCGACCGCTACGGTGTGTATATACTTCGTAATCGTCAGGCAGTCCGAAATTGATTACATGGGTGATGTCGTCCACATCCAGACCACGGGCTGCCACGTCGGTCGCGATCAGCAGCTGCAGGTTCCGCAAGCGGAATTTGTTCATGACGTAATCGCGTTGCGCCTGCGACAAGTCGCCATGCAACGAGTCGGCATCGTAACCATCCTGAATGAGCTTGTCTGCAATCTCTTGCGTCTCTTTTCTCGTCCGGCAAAAAACAATTCCGTAAATATTGGGATAGTAGTCTACAATACGTTTCAGTGCAAGGTATTTATCTTTTGCATGAACCATGAAGTAGATATGCTTCACATTCTGTGCCCCCTCGTTTTTTCTCCCGATGGTTATCTCCATGGGGTTTGACATATACTTGCGTGTGATCTTTGCTATCTCCTGGGGCATAGTTGCGGAAAAGAGCAACATGCTGCGGTTGTTGGGGACGTAAGACAAAATTTCATCGATACTTTCAGTAAATCCCATATGCAGCATTTCGTCCGCTTCATCCAGTACTACTGTCCGGACGTTTTCAAGTGAAACGGTCTTCCGGTTTATCAAATCGATCAATCTTCCGGGAGTGGCAACTATAACATGAACTCCACGTCTCAAAGCTTTGATCTGGCTTTCGATGCTTGATCCGCCATAAACGGGAAGAATCTTTATATCGTCAACATATTTGGAAAAATCGGTCAGGTCACCCGCGATCTGTAGACAAAGCTCCCTGGTGGGGCAAAGGATCAGCGTTTGTGGTGCATGTAAATCGAGGTCTGTTTTCTGTATTACCGGTAGGCCAAAAGCGGCTGTTTTTCCGGTTCCAGTTTGAGCCAAAGCAATAATATCACGGGTATTTGCCAGCAGTTGCGGAATCACTTCCTCCTGCACGGGCATGGGCTGTTCAAAACCCATCTCCTGGATTGCACGCCAAATTTCCGGGGCAATCCCAAGTTCTTCAAAAGTTCTCATTTTCTTTATTTAAATTTATTGGTGAAAGTATTCGCATTTTCTCGAAACCCCCACAACGCGACATAGATAAAGATGTGAGAAAATTTGATATACAGACTGAAAAAAACGATTTCCACCTAAACAAAAAAGCCCGCGTAGGAAATCGGGCGCAAAGGTAATGAAAAAAAATTGAATCTTATTGATTATAGAGCAAATGTTTACGCAATAATGTTTTTTTTCCCGGGGTCAACTTAAGTTCTTTCTCAATATAACTGTCAATTGAGCCATATTTCTGATTGATGTAATCGATCGTATAATTGATATAGGCGTGATTTACCGACATCAGTGCAGTTACCGCTTCCTGAAAATATTCGGGCTTTGTCTTGACATTTTCAGCAATGGTCAACACATCAATGGTCTGACGCGACAGAAGGTAATCGTCAATAATGATATTTTGAGGGATTCCCAATGCATAGAGGATGAAAAACGAGGCAAGCCCCACCCTGTCCTTGCCAAGCGATCCACTGAGCAGTACCGGATAGTTGTTTTCGTCGGTAAGGATATTGAACATCTCGGCAAATTCATTCTTGTAGTTCTCGATAATGCCGATGTAGGAATCCTGGACATTGCGAATTGCATCGCTGCGTGTCAACTTCTCGTCACTCATCATCTCATTGATCTTTTCCGTATCCATTGGAATGATGGGCAATGAGATCTTCCTGATATTGGGATGAACAAGAATGGGATATTTACCCGCAGTTTTCTCTGACCTGAAATCGATGATGGTTTTGATGTTCAAGCGTCGTATCCGCTCCTGATCGTAAAGTGTTGCACTGCTCAAATCACCCGATCTGAAAATCTTGCCCCACTTCATCTGCTGATCGCTACGGGTGAAGTAACCACCCAGATCCCTGAAATTCTTGATATTGCCCATCTCGATAATCCGGTCTGCCACGATGCCGGAATAGGCTGAGGTGGTTTTAAGTATGTAAAACTCCCTTATATCCGGGCTTGAAGGGTTGATAACCGTTACCTGATCGGAAATATTGGACGTTTTCACCGGAGTAAATGAAGAGATATCACCGTCCGTTTGGGATGAATAGATATTGATACTCCCTTCCTGATCGGGACTCACTTCCCACTTGAGAAGTAACTCGCCGTCCTTGGTCCTTTCTGCTACTGACGTTATTTTAACTGTTGATGCGCAACCTGCAGCAAACAACAAAAAAAATGCCGAAATAAACAGACAATTTTTTCTTTTCACCCGCATTTGATTTTGGCAAGCAAATATAGTTAAAACATTTTGTAAACAAAACTCTTGCGTTTGCAACTTAACAATAAATAATCACATTTTTGCCATTTTTGGTAACTTTAAAACTTAAGTAATTGTACAACTAATTTTTATGTGATACTTTTGCATTCGCTCTTTTTTTTCCGCTGTTGTTGATAAATTGTTTATTTCATGTAGAGAAAATTCAAATAACTTCATTTTGCTATTCCAATTTTTTGTTTATATGAAAAATTTGTACAAAAAGATAAAATAAGAAGTGATGAAAATCTCGGCAAAGTTTGCACTATTCATCAACAGGATATGAAGTGAAAAATCTGATTTGATTATCAACACTACAAATTATCAAACAATGTTGATAAAAGTTGTAATAAAAAGTAAATCAAATAATTAAATTTTATATAATTGTTTATAACATCACTATTAAGGTGTCACTTTCTTAATAACTTAATTTGCAATTTTTTTCACACTTTTTTTTCAACAGTATCAACACTCCTTCATCATCATCATAGTTTTTTTTGTTTAAAAAAGTAATAATAATAATAATAATAATCGAATGAAAAAAGAGGAATTGATCGATAAGATAGATAGCCTTCGTAAGGAGAAGAATGCAATTATCCTGGCACACTATTATCAGGATGCTGATATTCAGGATATAGCAGATTTTGTCGGCGACAGTCTCGCCCTAGCTCAATGGGCTGCCAAAACAACTGCAGATATTATTGTGCTTTGCGGTGTTCACTTCATGGGTGAAACGGCTAAAATTCTTTCTCCCGATAAACGGGTCTTCATTCCCGATATCATGGCCAGCTGTTCATTGGCTGAAAGTTGTCCGGCCGATGAATTTGAAAAATTTATCGAACTACATCCCGGTCATACTGTAATCTCCTATGTAAATACTACAGCAGCAGTAAAAGCATTGACCGACATAGTGGTAACTTCCACTAACGCAAAGCAGATCGTAGATTCACTTCCGTTGGATGAAAAAATCATTTTCGGACCCGACAAGAACCTTGGTGATTACATCAATAAGCTTACCGGAAGGAATATGCTTTTATGGGATGGTGCATGCCACGTACATGAACAGTTTTCATTGGAAAAAATTCTTCAGTTGAAGAGGGAGTATCCCGACGCACTGTTGCTGGTGCATCCTGAATGCAGGAAGTATATAATTGAAATTGCCGATCATGTTGGATCTACCTCTTCGATAATAAGTTTTGCCCGTAATTCCGAGAAGAGACAATTTATTGTAGCTACCGAATCCGGAATCCTTCACCAGATGCAAAAAGAGAATCCCGATAAAGAGTTTATACCTGCTCCACCCGAAGATTCAACCTGTGCCTGCAACGACTGTTTCTATATGAAAATGAACACGCTGGAAAAATTGTATCTCTGTCTAAAAAATGAGACACCGGAAATTTTTGTCGATGAAAAGATTCGCATTCAAGCGGTGAAGCCTATTGAGCGAATGTTGGAGATATCAGCGAAATATGGGTTGTAAACAAAAAACGAGATTAAGGCTCCTACTTAAATAGGGGGTGGTTAAAAAACAACTAATTTTTGTACCTTTGCAACCTTAAAAAAATATCTGCCGTTTCCGTTGTAGATGACAACATTTCCTGTACTTATAACGTAACGGTCTAATAAATAACGAAAGATGGCTCTACAGTGTGGTATAGTTGGACTTCCCAACGTCGGAAAATCTACCCTTTTCAATTGCCTGTCAAACGCCAAGGCACAGGCAGCGAATTTTCCTTTTTGTACGATCGAACCTAACGTGGGGGTAATCACTGTTCCCGATGAAAGATTGAATAAACTTGCCGAACTGGTACATCCTCAAAAAATTGTACCTACAACGGTCGAGATAGTCGATATTGCCGGACTGGTAAAAGGTGCAAGCAAAGGAGAGGGTCTGGGTAATAAATTTTTGGCCAACATCCGTGAAACCGATGCCATACTGCATCTCTTGCGTTGTTTTGAGGATGAGAACGTAACCCATGTTGACGGCAGTATAAATCCTGTAAGAGACAAGGAGATAATTGACGCGGAACTGCAATTGAAGGATCTGGAGACCATCGAGTCGAGAATTCAAAAGGTAGAGAAACAGGCAAAGACGGGGGGCGACAAGGAGGCAAAACTGGCTTTCGAGGTCTACTCAAAAATCAGGGAAGCTTTGTTGCGGGGTGAATCGGCACGAACTGTAGTTTTTGATACCAAAGATGAGAACAGGATAGCGCGTGATCTCTTCCTCTTGACTTCCAAACCGGTTTTATATGTTTGCAATGTAGATGAAAAGAGTGCCGTTAACGGAAATGAATATGTGGAACAGGTACGGGAGGCAGTAAAGAGGGAGAATGCAGGAATTTTGGTAGTAGCGGCAAAGATCGAGTCTGAAATTGCTGAATTTGATACTTACGAAGAGCGTGAAATGTTTCTCGCTGAAATGGGGTTGAAGGAGTCTGGTGTAAACCGGCTAATCAAGGCAGCCTATGAGTTGTTGAATCTTCAGACATTCCTCACTGCAGGTCCGCAGGAAGTGCGTGCCTGGACATTCCAGAAAGGATGGAAAGCTCCCCAGTGTGCCGGAGTTATCCATACCGATTTTGAGAAGGGATTTATCCGTGCAGAGGTGATCAAGTATGAGGATTACATCCGGTATGGTTCGGAAGCAGCTGTAAAGGAGGCCGGAAAGATGAACGTTGAAGGTAAGGAGTACATCGTTCAGGACGGTGATATCATGCACTTCAGATTCAACGTGTAAAATCGGTTAAAAATCAGTTTAAGTGGATATTGTAGAAATTGTAGGATATCTGGCAATGACATTTCTTGTCGTTTCCTTTATTCCCAAACAGATAAAAAAAGTAAGGTATATCAATCTTGTAGCCTGTCTTTTCTTCATTGCATACGGCATTATGCTGGGATTTAAGTGGCCGATCATCGTTTCCAACGGAGTAGTTTGCCTTATTCAGGCCTATCATCTCTTTTTTTCTGGAAAAGGCGAGTGAGACTCCAACCTTGGAACAGGTTGGTAATTTAACCGGTTGACATTTAAAAAATTGATTAACCTTTTAAAGTTTAATTAATTTAAATATTTTTGTGAAAGTTATTTCTCTAATCACAAAAATTAAACCATCATGAACACGACAAAGATGATCACAACCCTCTTTTTTATCTCGATTGCGTTGTTCGGATTTTCACAGCCCAGAACATTCAACGGTCTTGATATGAATTTGGGTAACCTCTACAAGCTCTCCAATGCTGAAACCCGGTCGATCAGTCCAGAAAATTTTACCGGTGAAAAAGGAAAGGGTGGAATGGCGATTCCCGACCCGGATGCTCCCGTCAATACGGCCAATGCTACTCATGCTGCCCGTGATCTGGGTCAGGGATGGAAAGTAAACCCCTATATCCGCATCAATCCCGGAGAGACTTTTACCTTGGCTGAAATTGAAGGACCCGGAGCCATTCAGCACATCTGGATGACACCTACTGGAAACTGGCGTTTCTCCATTATCCGCATATATTGGGACGATGAAAAAGAGCCATCGGTTGAATCTCCTATCGGCCATTTTTTTGGCATGGGATGGAATGAATATGCTCATCTCAACTCAATGCCAGTAACGGTGAACCCGGGAAGTGCATTTAATTCGTATTGGGTAATGCCTTTCCGGAAAAAATGCAAAATCACCATGACCAACATCAACGATACCGATCCTATGACACTCTATTACCAGATCGATTATACCCTGACCGATGTTCCGGAGGATGCCGCCTATTTCCATGCACAATTCAGGCGAACAAAAGTGAATGAGACATCCGATTACACCATAGTGGACGGCATACGTGGGGAGGGACACTATGTCGGTGTATATATGGCCTGGCAGGTTAACAACAACGGTTGGTGGGGTGAAGGTGAAATCAAATTTTTCATGGATGGCGATAAAAAATTTCCTACCGTAATAGGCACAGGGACAGAGGACTATTTTTGTGGCTCCTATAATTTTGACCGGCAAGGGAGATATGTAACCTTTACAACACCTTATGCCGGATTGGTACAGGTGTTGCCTGCCGACCTGATCTATAAGTCGGGACAGCGTTTCGGACTCTACCGCTGGCACATCATGGATCCTGTCCGGTTCAAGAAGGATCTGCGTATTACCATCCAGGACCTGGGCTGGAGACATGGAGGACGCTATTTGCCCCAACAATCTGATATTTCATCGGTATGCTTCTGGTATCAATCAGAACCGCATGCCTCATTTCCCCAGTTTCCCGATTGGCAAGAACTGGAACTGAATTGATTTAAGTTTCGCAAACGAGAGGCAAATGGGTGGCAAAAGTTGCGGGAATCTCGTCGTAAGTGCACCGGAGGAGTTATCCGGCTACCAGGGTAGGAATACCTAACTCCCCTACCCGCTCCGCAATTTTCCTCAACTCTTCCAGAGGCACTTTTTCAAGCTCTCTGGCGGGCGTTTCCCGGTCGATGGTGTAGATCATCACCTGACGGGGATAAAGCGCTCTAACGAGCTCTAACCACCCTGAAATCTCTTTTTCGGTGGAATTGTCTATCCGCTTGCCTTCGAGCATGCCTCGTAAAAACATGGTTTGCAGGATAAAATTGCCGTGGAATCTTTTATAAAGTTCCACCTGTCGCGCTACCGAATAATCGGGTAAATTGGGTCGGTCGATAAGCCTCACGGTCTCATCGAAGGCGGAATCGAGCTTGAGTATGGGATTGTCCACACGTTGCAACGCTTCAAACACGGATGTTTTTCCTACATGCATCCCGTTTGACAGCACGCTGATTTTGGCAGTAGATGCATACCTATCCCTCAGAAAAAGGGTATCGCCGATAATTTTGTCGAATTGGGGATGCATTGTAGGCTCCCCGTTTCCGGCAAATGTGATCACGTCTGGTTTTATACCCTCCTCGAGCAGTGATTGCAGTCTATTTTCCAATGCAGCGTAGACATTTTCCCTGTCGGGCAGTTTCGTTTGCGTGCGAAAATCCTTATTGAACCCGCATTCGCAATAGATGCAGTCGAATGAACAAAGTTTACCGTCGTGTGGCAACAGGTTTATTCCCAACGAAATGCCCATCCGTCGGCTGTGAACCGGACCGTAAACGATCTCGTTAAAAAGGATTGTAGACATGTTGTTCAACAAAAAAAATGAAAAATATCAAAACCACGATACAAGCTGATCGGTTCCAAAGCCGATCAGGATGTAACGGAGCAATTTTCCGACCGTCATGGAGAACATGGTTACAGGTATGTTTGCCCGCATGAATCCCAATGCAACCAGTATGGCGTCGCCGATGCCGGGGAGAAATCCAAAAAACCCCATCACAGCCCCTTTACCATGCAACCACCGTATGGTCTTGTTGATCTTTTCAGGATTTATCTTGAACCACCTCTCCAGCCATGCGGTCTTTCCCAGTTTTCCCACATAATAGCAGGTGGCACCACCAGCTGCATTTCCAATTGTTGCATATAGCACGGATAGCCAAATATCTGCTCCTGCCGTGATGAGTGCCGCAAAAACAACTTCCGAACTGAAGGGCAATATGGTAGCAGCCAGGAATGAGGCAAGCAGTAATCCCCAATAGCCATATTCTGCCAATCCTTCAAGCATGATCAGTGGGCTTCCAGCCAATTTCCTCCTGCTCCGCAATCAGTTTTCAGCGGTACACGCAGTTTACAGGCATTTTCCATCTCCTCCGTGACGATCTTTTTAACCTTTTCCAGTTCGTTTACTGGGACATTGAAGTTAAGTTCGTCGTGTACCTGAAGGATCATCTTTGCCTGTAAACCCTCTTTATTCAGCCGGTTAAATATTCGGACCATGGCCATTTTTATGATGTCTGCCGCACTTCCCTGAATTGGAGCATTTATTGCATTCCTTTCAGCATACCCACGAACTACGGCGTTCTTGGAGTTTATGTCGGCCAAAAAGCGTTTACGTCCCAGGATAGTCTCCACATAGCCCTTTTCTCGTGCAGCTGCAATACTTTCATCCATATATCGCTTTACTCCCGGGTATGTGGCAAAATAGCCATCTATCAATGTTTTTGCTTCAGCACGGGGTATATTTAGCCTTTCGGAAAGACCAAAAACCGAGATGCCGTAAATGATCCCGAAGTTGGCTGTTTTTGCTTGGCGGCGCATTTCGGGAGTGGCTTCCTCAACCGGAATATGGTTGATTTTGGCGGCAGTGGCAGCATGAATGTCCAATCCACGGTTAAATGCCTCCACCATGTTCCGGTCTTCACTCAGGTGTGCCATGATGCGCAGTTCTATCTGTGAATAGTCGGCCGAAAGGAAGATGCATCCTTCGTCGGGGATGAAAACTCTTCTCATCTCTTTCCCGCGTTCATCCCTGATGGGTATGTTCTGCAGGTTGGGATTGGTACTGCTCAGCCGTCCTGTTGCTGCCACGGTCTGATTGAACGACGTGTGCACTTTCCCGGTTTCGGGATTTACCAACAGTGGAAATGCATCGATATAGGTCCCCAGCAACTTTTTCAATCCCCGCTGTTCGAGGATCTTCTCGATAATCGGATGTTTGAAGCGCAGTTTCTGCAACTCCTCTTCGCTTGTACTGTATTGGCCGGTCTTGGTTTTTTTCGGTTTTTCGATGATCCTCATCTTTTCAAAGAGTATCTCCCCTATCTGCTTCGGAGAATTGACGTTGAAACTCTCCCCTGCCATATCGATAATCTCCGTCTCGATCTGCTGCAGTTCGGCGTTAAATTCTTCCGAGAGCTGAGCCAGCGCCTTTAGATCCAGCCTTACCCCGGTCCACTCCATATCGGCAAGTACATAGACAAGGGGAGACTCCACTTCGTGGAAAAGATAATCGAAATTGTTCCTCCGGATCTCCTTCTCCAGTATATTCTTCAATTTCAATGTGATGTCAGCATCTTCTGCCGCATAATCACAGATAACCTGTTTATCCACGTCCCGCATCGATTTCTGGTTCTTTCCTTTCGGACCGATCAGCTCCTCGATGTGTATGGTCTTGTATTTCAGATATGTTTCGGCCATGTAATCCATCCCGTGCCGAAGTTCGGGATTGAGGAGATAGTGGGCAATCATCGTGTCAAAGAGTCTCCCTTTTACGAGGATGCCATAACGGCGGAGGGTGAGGATGTCATATTTCAGATTTTGCCCTACCTTCTCGATCTCTGCATTTTCAAAAAATGGCCTGAAGATTTCCACTTGCCGTTGTGCCTCCTCCCTTTTCCCTGAAATGGGGACATAGAATGCTTCACCTTCGATATAGGCAAACGACAAGCCTACAAGGTCGCTTGTCAGCGGGTCGATACCCGTTGTTTCAGTGTCGAAACAGACCGATTGCTGTGCACAGAGAAGAGTGTTGAGCTCATATAGTTCGTTTTCCGTTTCTACCAGCCGATAGGTGTGCGGGGTGGTGTGGATGGTGGAGAAGTTTCCGGAAAGTTCCGCGTGGACGGCTGGTTCCTCCTTTACGGTATTATCTGGAAATCCGCTGAAAAGATCACCTTGTATCGGTTGCTTGTCCGACGTTTTTTGGGTTTCATTCTTCAGCACCCGATTAATCAATGTCCTGAATTCCAGATTTTCAAAAAGTTCTCTTATCGCAACCTCGTTTATCTCCTTTCTTTTCAGGTTTTCGATATCGATTTCTACCGGTACATCGGTCTTTATCGTGGCTAAAAATTTGGAGAAGAGGACCTGTTCCCTGTTCTCTTCAATCTTTGTGCGAAGGGTCCCTTTCAGCTTATGGCTGTTTTGGATCAAGTTTTCGATGGAGCCGTACTCCTTCAGCAGTTTTTCAGCGGTTTTGGGTCCAACACCGGGACAGCCGGGAATATTGTCTGACGTATCACCCATCAGGCCAAGCAGATCGATTACCTGGCCAGGGTGGGATAGATGGTACTTCTCCATCACTTTATCGTGGTCAAGTACCTCAAATTCATTACTGCCGTATTTGGGCTTATAAATAAAAACATGCTCTTCGACCAGCTGTCCGTAATCCTTGTCAGGTGTCATCATATAGACATCAAACTCATTCTTGTCCACCTTTTTGGCCAATGTTCCAATCACATCATCTGCCTCGAAACCCTCTACTTCCAGCACCGGAATATTGTAGGCTTCCAGTATCTTCTTGATAATGGGCACGGATCGCTTTATATCTTCGGGAGTGGCTTCACGTTGAGCTTTATAGGCTTCATATTCCGTATGGCGGAATGTGGGTCCCGGCGGATCAAATGCAACGGCAATGTGTGTCGGATTCTCTTTCCTCAGCACCTCTTCCAGCGTGTTAACAAATCCGAAGATGGCCGAGGTATTCTCGCCTTTCGAGTTTACGCGGGGATTTTTAATAAATGCATAATATGCTCTGTAAATCAAAGCATAAGCATCAAGCAGAAACAGCTTCTGTCTGGCCATATAAGCTAATTATTTCTATTAAGAACGTAAAGTTACGAATAATTGATTGCTTTAAGGTGAATTATTTTTAAATTTGCGATTCAATCAGACAATAATGGACGAAAGCCAGGTTATTAAGGAGTCGTTGCGTGACGAACTGAGCCAGTTCGACATCTATCTCAAGAAATCTCTGGAAAACAATAATCCCCGGATTTCGGAGATTCTTCGACACGCTTTTAGGGTAGACGGCAAACGGATCAGGCCTATGCTGGTTTTCCTGGTGGCAAAGTGTTGCGGCAAGATAACGCCAGCCACATATCACGGGGCGGTTACAGTGGAGTTGCTCCACATGGCTACCCTGATGCATGACGACGTTGTAGACGAGGCCTCTACCCGGCGAGGACAGCCCTCCTCCAATGCCGTTTTCGACAACAAACGTTCAGTACTTGCCGGAGATTATGTATTGTCATCGGCCTTGTGCGAGAGTGTAAAGACCGATAATCTGGAAATCATCGGCATCATTTCGGAACTTGGCCAAAACTTGGCAGAGGGTGAGCTGAATCAATATTCGCTTGTCAACGAGATAATTATTGATGAGGAGGAGTATTTTAAAGTGATCGACAAAAAAACGGCCTCCCTGTTGTACGCATGTGCAAAAATCGGAGCCATCTCTGCCGGAGCCGACCACAAGACGGTAGAGGAGTTTGGAAAGGCGGGCAGGATATTGGGTATTGCTTTCCAGATTCGAGACGATATTTTTGACTATTACAAAGCCGATGTGGGCAAGCCTACCGGAAACGACATCAGGGAAGGCAAGATTACACTCCCGCTCATCTATGCGCTGAATCACGCACCTAGGGAGAGATCAGACGAGATGATGAAGATCATTCGTTCCTACGACTATTCTCCCGAGAATATCGAAATGTTGCTCGATTTTGCCAAGAATAACGGAGGGATAGATTACGCCTGGAGGAGCATCGATTCTTTGTTGACGGAGGCGAACCAAATTATCGAACGCGTTTCGATCGACAACGATTTCAAGGTGATCCTGAACCTGTTGATCCTCTATCTGAAAAACCGGACTGTTTAAGGCAGATAAAAAAATACCGCCCCCAGGGGAGCGGTATCTTAGCTCAATAGTAAGGTATCTTATTGTATTTCAATTTTTTTGATTCTCGATACCTTTTCTTCTTCCTTCACGGTCGGTATATCCACTGTTAATACACCGTTTTCAACTTTTGCCGAAATATTGTCGATCTCTACATTGTCGGGCAGAATCATCTTCCGGGTGAACTGCGTGTATGAGAATTCGCGTCTCAGATAGGTTCCCTTCTTGTCTTTTTCTTCCGACTCATTTTTCTTTTCAAAGCAGATAACCAAGTTGTTATCTTCATCCACACTCACGTTGCAATCTTCTTTGGTCATGCCGGGAGCGGCTACTTCAACGGTGAAACCGTTATCGTTTTGCTGTATGTTGATTGCCGGCACCGACCGGTTGTTGTTTGTAACCCATTCGTTTCCGAAAAAATCGTTGAAAACACTGGGCAACCACGGGTTAGTACGTCTGATAATTGTCATAGCTTTATCCTTTCTTTTAAGTTTATGATTCAGTTCCACATGCATCTCAAGCGATGCAACAATAAATATCCAAAATGTATGCCGAACCATTTTCGATTACTTTTAGGCACGTACTATGACAAAATGGCTTAAAAAAAGACAAAATGCACCAAAAAACGGTTTAAAATGTGACAATATGACATATTGAAACCTTTTTCTTTTGTGGTGAGTAGGATCAATATTTCAGCACCGACTTTGTTTGAATATCCTCTGCATCACGGAGTGGAACCAGTGTAAATCCCCATTCGTAATCCTGATTTGCCGGGATCGAATATTGGGGTAGGGGACGTGCCCCCCAGCTGTTGTATCCGGCAACACCCTGCTGCTTCATATCGACACAAACTTCCACGAAGTCTCTTGGAGTAATGTCGTTGATATGGGTCTGCCTGGGACGCCTGTTTTTCGCATCACCATCTTTGCGGGCGGCAATCTCCTCGCTGCTGAAATTGTTCCACTGATACGGACGATTTGTAGCCTCTTCGGAATCGAAATCTTCCACTGAGTTTTTAAGTGCGTTGAATCCGATCGTTTCGTCAGCCACAACCATCAATCCGCTTTTCTTTCCTTTAATGGCAACCCAGCGGGTATCGGTACGGTGTCCGTTTTCTTGTGGACGAACGTATGGGAAATACATTTCATCGGCTGTTGTACTGTAACGTCCTATCATTGAGCCGGAAGATCGATCGATATAGTTTTCACCCGGTCCTCGGCCGTAATATTCCACCAAATTCATGCTCGATGGCAGACGGAAGCGGACACCGATACGTGGGACGACCAGGCCTGACGATGCTTTACGGGCTGCGGTGGCTTCGGGCGATGCCGTTGCCATCAGGGTAGCTTCAGAGGCCTCAAGCTGAGAAGCTTCACGGTCGGTTGAGCGGAAGGCCACGTCGACTTTCACAACACCCGAGGGATGAACTCTATATTTCACCGTGTAGAGGTTTCCCGCCGCAAGCAGGTATGTGGTCTCAATCACGACATTGTTGTCCAGGGTGTAAGCCTTTGAGTCGGTTACCTTGAAATTGCGGCTCGACTCTTTCCATATCTGGAGTCGATACGGATTTCCATTGCCGTAGTCATTGTCGTTTGGAGCTCTCCAGAAGTTGGGCTGGATGCCGAATCCCTTCTCAAAATACTCCTGTCCGTTCACCTTGTAGGAGGTTACCACTCCCTGTTTTCTGTCGAACACAAAGTTGACCCTGGAAGAGTGTACAGCAATAGTATTGTCAGATGTGCTGATTTTCAGTTCTGTTTTTCCTGTTTTATCGGTAAACTCCTGCCTTGGAATCGATATAGGCAATTTGTACTGTTCTACTGCTACAACATGCCCGGCCGGTATGAGCCTGCTGGCATTTTTCTGTATCACCTCAAAATTGACAAAATACTCCATGCCCGGCTTTGCTTTAATGGTCTCTACAGGAACAGTAACTCTGGTGGATTGCTGTGGCTCCAGTGATACTGCAAGAGTTCCTTCGAAGATCTGCACTCCGTTCTCGGTTACAAAGTATCTGAATTTGTAATTGTCACTATTTGAGAAGTATTGTCTGTTGATTACCTTGAAGATACCTTTCATTGGATCCACGCTCTCAACAGCAAAATTCTGGTGGGTATATTTTACTTCTGCCATGGCGGGGTGGGGGGTACGGTCGGGATTTACAATGCCGTTACAGAGGAAATTACCGTCGCTTGGCATATCCGTACCGTAATCGCCTCCATACTTGTAATAGATACGACCATTCTCGTCAACTGCCTCCATTCCCTGGTCGACCCAATCCCAGATGTATGCCCCCTGGAGATTTGGGTATTTGTAGATTGCCTCCCATTGCAGATCGAGGTTTCCGTTTGAATTGCCCATTGCATGCGAATATTCGGAGGGCACCACCGGACGGTCGCTCCCTTTCTTTCCAATCTCTTCCAGCCATGCCGCACTTGGATATTGGGGAACATACATATCGGTGTTGTAATCCCACAATGCCCGTTCGTAGTTTACCGGTCGGTTCATCAGGTTACGCTCCTGATCCTTGAGGTATTTATAGGTGTGGAAGAAGTTGATGCCGTTTCCTGCCTCATTGCCCAGCGACCAGATGGCAACCGAGGGATGGTTCTTGTTGCGTTCAAACATGTTTACAGTCCGGTCCATGTGAGCCTGCTCCCATTCCGGCTGTTTGGCCAACGATTCCTGACCGTAATACATGCCGTGCGACTCGATATTTGCCTCATCATACACGTAAAGGCCCAACTCGTTACAAAGCTCGTAGAAACGGCGCGACTGCGGGTAGTGCGACAGCCTTACGGTGTTGATATTGTTTTGCTTCATCAGTGCGAAATCCTTCAGCATCAGCTCCTCGGGGACATAGTGTCCCGTCTTGGGATTGGTTTCGTGGATATTTACACCTTTCAACTTGATGGGTTGACCATTTACCAGAAAGAGACGGTCGATCCTGTCGCCAGTTCTTACCGCTTTGATCTCATAACGGCGAAATCCAACAGGGTAGGGGACAACCTCTCCCCCTTTTTCCCCCTCTTTTTGGACCGTTATCAGGAGCTTATAGAGGTTGGGCTGTTCCGAAGTCCATGTAGCCACATTTGGAAGCTCTGCGTCAAATTTTATGGCATTTTCGCCGTTCCCCTGGATGCTTACGGGCTTTGATCCCGAGGCTACAGTTTTTCCTGCACCATCCAGCAATTCATACGAGACTTCGGCATGTGATACACCGGGATTGTAATTGCTGATGGTCGTCTCCAGCTCGAAGATGCCATTGCTGTAACTGTCGTCGAGTATCGATTTTACCCGGAAATCGCGAAGCGAGGTTTTGGGTTGTGACCAGAGGAAGAGATCACGTTCAATACCACTGATGCGCCAGAAGTCCTGGCATTCGAGGTAAGAACCTGTAGACCAGCGAAATATTTTCAAAACAAGAGAGTTTTTCCCCGGCTTGACGTAGTTGTTTATCCTGAATTCTGCACTGGTTTTTGAATCTTCACTATAACCTACCTCTTTACCGTTGATATAGACATAGACGCCAGATTTTGCTCCGTCAATGCAGAGGAAGATCTCCCGTTCACTCCACTCTTCAGGGATTTCAATTTCACGGCGATATACTCCAACAGGGTTATCTTCAGGGAGATAGGGTGGTGAATATTTGGGAAGACGGGTTTTGGGATCGCGTTCAACAAATTCGTATGGATGATTTACGTAAATGGGTGTACCAAACCCCTGCAGTTCCCAGTTGCCGGGAACGTTAATCGTTTTCCAGTCGGCCAGTGAAACTACTGAATCAGTCACATTATCAGGAAGATCTTTATATCCATCCACATAATAGAAATTCCAGGTTCCATTAAGGGAGATATAATATTTGCTCTCCTCGAATCGTGAACTTAATGCTTCCTGCTTGCTGTCGAAGGTCATAAATTGCGTGCGCGGGTACTCTTTGTTTACCTGCACCACATTTACATCTTGCCAGTAAGGTTTTTTCCGCTGTGTCGATGTCGCTCTGCTCTCCTGCGCATAGATGTTGGCGATTGATGTAAGTCCAATCACCAATGCTAATGTCAAATAATTGATTTTCATTATAAAACTATTTACTGTTTTCTCACTCTCATTCATCCTCAATAGCTTTGAGCAGACTGTCAGCAAGTCTGCTTGTCCCAATACGGAATAGGGTAGGGGAGCACCATTCTTCACCCAGGATCTCCTTTACCAGGGTATAGTATTTTACCGCATCTTCGACTGTGGAGACGCCCCCGGAAACCTTGATACCAACCTTGTTGCCGGTTTTTTCGAAATAGGCTCTGATGGCATTCGACATGACATAGACTGCTTCGAGCGAGGCTCCCGGATAACCCTTGCCTGTCGACGTCTTTAAAAAATCGGCCCCTGAATAGAGCGACAATATGGAGGCTTGATGAATCTTTTCGGCACTTTCTAGTGCACCGGTTTCTAAAATCACTTTCAGGATTGCACCATGGCAGCTCTCCTTAATTTCGGAAATTTCTTCGCACATCTCTTCATATTCACCATCCAGGAAGAGGCCTAAATTGATGACGATATCAATTTCGTCGGCACCGTCGGCAACTGCCAGTGATGTCTCTGCAATTTTCACCTCCGTTAAGGTCTGTGAGGTAGGAAACCCTCCTGATACACAGGCAACCTTCACATCTACAGTCAATGCCTCCCTTACTGTTTTCGCAAAGTTGGGATAGACGCAAATCGATGCAACATTCTGAAGATTAGGATGATTGTCTTCGAATAGATTTACCTTTTCAGTGAATTTCCACACCTCTTCGCGGCTGTCTGTAGCGTTTAAGGTGGTGAGGTCGATGCAGGAATAGAGTTTTTTGTAAACTTCCTGGCAATTGTTTTTATCGAAGCCGTTGTCAAGAATCTTGTTTATCTTTTCTGTCAACTCTCCATCCGAAAGCGTAAATGGATACTTCTTCAGTGTATCGGAGTATTTACTTGTAACGTTCATAGACTCAATATATTTATTTTAATAATTTACTGTTTTCCTTATGTCTTCTATTGTCTCTTTTGCTCTTCTTGGCCAAATTTTTTTGCAATGCCTCTGTTAAATCTACCCCGGTCTGGTTTGCAAGACAAAGCAATACCCACAGTACATCGGCCATTTCGTCGGCCAGATCACCCTGATTATCGGATGGCTTAAACGATTGTTCACCGTATCTGCGTGCCATGATCCGTGCCAATTCACCCACCTCTTCAGTGAGTATGGCCAGATTGGTAAGTTCATTGAAATAGCGGACTCCGTAGCTTTTTATCCACCTATCCACCTCTTGTTGAGCTTGCTGGATGGTCATCTTTTTATTCCTTTATTTTTGAGTCAATCCATATGGTTACTGGGCCATCATTGATTAGCCCTACCTGCATATCTGCACCAAATTCACCAGTTTGCACCGGTTTTCCCAGCATTTCCGACAAGGTTGCACAAAACTGTTCGTAGAGCGGAATGGAGATATCGGGTTTTGCAGCACGGATATATGAGGGACGATTTCCTTTTTTCGTGCTGGCGAAGAGGGTAAATTGAGAAACTACAAGGATTTCACCGCCTATATCCAGTACAGATCTGTTCATTACACCATTTTCGTCATCAAATATACGTAAATAAATGGTCTTTTTACACATAAAATCGATATCTTCCTTCTCGTCTGTCTCTTCAAAGCCAACCAAAAGCAACAATCCCTGCGAGATGGAGCTCTTTACCCGGCCATCAATGGTGACTGACGCTGCTGAAACACGTTGAATCAAGAGTCGCATGGTTTACTGGTTATAATTATCCTGTTTGTCGCTGAAATGTTCGATGATCAGTTTTGCCTTGCTTTTTCCAATAACCGATATGATCTCCTCTTCACTTGCCTCCTTGATACGCTTAACACTTTTAAAGTGGGTGAGGAGTCTCTTCTTGCTCTCTTTCCCTACTCCTTTAATCTGGTCGAGTTCGGAAGTAACTTGAGATTTGCTCCTCCGGTTTCGATGATGGGTGATACCGAAACGGTGAGCTTCGTCGCGGAGCTGTTGAATGAGTTTTAAAGTTTCGGAATTTTTGTCGATGTAGATCGGAACGGAGTCTTCAGGGAAAAAAATCTCTTCCAGTCGCTTCGCAATTCCGATAATGGCAATTTTGCCATAAAGACCAATTTTCTGAAGCGATTTTGCTGCAGCGTGTAATTGGCCTTTACCACCGTCAATAACAATAAGTTGCGGCAAAGATTCACCCTCGTTAACTACGCGAGAATAGCGTCTATGAATTATCTCGGCCATTGATGCGTAATCATCGGGTCCTACGACGGTTTTAATATTGAAATGGCGATAATCTTTTTTGGATGGTTTTGCCTTTTTGAAGACTACACAGGCGGCAACCGGATTTGTTCCTTGAATGTTTGAATTGTCGAAGCACTCGATATGCCAGGGGATCTCCTTCAAGCCAAGATCTTTTTGAACCGTTTTTAAAATACGGGTGGTTCGTTGTTCAGGATTTAACATCTCTGCCTTCTTCAGTTTGTCGACCTTGAACTGTTTGACATTCTTTTCCGAGAGATCGAGGAGTTTTCGTTTGTCACCACGCTGAGGAACCGTAAATTCCACTCCAGTAAGCGTAAGGTCGGGGAGAAAGGGGACAATGATCTCTTTCGATTCACTGCCAAATCGTTGACGCATTTCAACTATTCCCAGACCGAGTAGCTCTTCCGGAGTTTCGTCGAGCCTCTTTTTATACTCGAACGTGTATGCCTGGATGATGCCACCGTTTACCACATGCAGGTAGTTGATGTAGGCAGCGCCATCGTCGTCGGTAAATCCATACACATCGAGGTTGTAGTTTATATTGCTGACAACCTGCGATTTTTCCCTGAAATTACGGATCAGTAGCAGCTTCTCCTTGAGGCGATGCGCCTCTTCAAAACGGAGATTATCGGCACAATGCTGCATCTCTGTCATTATCTGCTTCTCAATGAGGGAGATGTTACCCTTCAATATCTCGATGATCTCTGAAATATTCCTGTTGTAATTTTCCAACGTCTGGTTACCTACACAGGGACCTTCGCAACGTTTGATATGGTATTCCAGGCAAACCTTAAATTTTCCGGCCTTAATATTTTCAGGAGTTAGGTTAAGTCTGCAGCTTCTTACCTTGTAGATTTTCCGGAAAATTTCAATCAGGGCTTCAACTGCGGCAACAGAGGTATAAGGTCCAAAATATTTTGATCCGTCTTTTACAATATTTCTTGTTTTGAAGACCCTAGGAAAAAATTCATTTTTCACAACGATGGAAGGGTAGGATTTATCATCCTTCAGCATCACGTTGTACCGTGGCTTAAGCTCCTTGATAAGGTTGTTCTCGAGCAGGAAAGTATCCTCTTCAGAGTTCACCACAATATACTTTATCTGGCGAATCTTGCGAACAAGGATACGGGTTTTGGGATTCTCCTGTTGTTTGTTGAAATACGAGGATACCCTTTTCTTCAGGTTTTTGGCTTTACCGACATAGATTATTTTGCCTTTTTCGTCTAAAAACTGGTAGCAACCAGGTCCCTGAGGAAGTATTTTAAGCGTATCCCGTATCTCCTGTATCATATTTCGAATTTAAGAATAGTCTCCAGTTCCACCTCTTCTGGAAACAATGAACGTCCATTCAGTGCTTCCAGTTCGATAAGGAAATTGATGTATACTTTCTTAACTCCCATTTTTTTTACCAATTTGTGTGCAGCCACCATTGTTCCTCCAGTTGCCAACAGATCGTCATGAATCAGCACAACGTCATCCTCTGTCAAGGCATCTTCGTGAATTTGGATTGCATCCTCACCATACTCCTTCGTGTATCGCTCCTCAATAACCTTGTAGGGGAGTTTTCCCGGTTTACGGATAGGCACAAAACCGGCGTTTAACCGAACTGCCAGCTGCGGACCCAAAAAAAACCCCCTCGACTCGATGCCTACAACCTTGGTGATCCCTTTATTTTTATACTTTTCATAAAGAATGTCAGACAACTCTTTCAAGTGAGATGGTGACTGGAACAAGGTGGTGATGTCTTTGAATTGAATCCCCTTGATCGGAAAGTCAGGAATATTCCTGACGGCAGCGGTTAGTGTTTCAATACTCATTGTTTTCTATTTAAATAAAATATCTATAATTTTTGTATGTTCCACGTGGAACATACCTGTTTTATCTTCCCAAAAGCACAAGCAGTACAGAAATGTCATTTGGAGAAACTCCGGGAATCCTGCTAGCCTGAGCAATGGTTTCGGGATTGATGGCGGTCAGTTTCTGCCTGGCTTCGGTAGAGAGCGACTGTATTGCGTTATAGTTGAATCTATCCTTGATGCGGATGTCTTCCAGCCGGTTTATCTTGTCGGCCATCATTTTTTCGCGTTTGATATAGCCTTCGTACTTAATTTTTATCTCTGCAGACTCGATAATCTCCTCTTTCCTGTTCTTGATGCTATCCAGCACTTCCCTTAAAGGAGCAATTGCATGTGACATTGTTTCGAGATCGATATGTGGCCGGGTGAGCAGTTCGATAAGTTTTACACCATGTTTTAGCGGAGCCGTTTGCAAGGTTTCCAGGTAGGGATTTATCCGGTCTGCCTTGACGGAAAAATTGCGTGCGAAATCGATAATCCTTTCCACCTCCCGCTGTTTTTCCTCCAGGAGGTTCATTCGTTCAGAAGTGGCAAGGCCGAGTCTGTAGGCCCGTTGTGTGAGGCGTTCATCCGCATTGTCCTGGCGGAGAAGAATGCGGTATTCGGCACGCGAGGTAAACATCCGGTATGGCTCATCCACCCCTTTTGTGATCAGATCGTCGATGAGTACTCCAATATATGCTTCATCCCTGCGGAGGGTGAAAGGAGCACCTCCATGACAATTGATGTGGGCATTTATTCCAGCAACAATTCCTTGCCCCCCCGCCTCCTCGTAGCCGGTGGTCCCATTGATCTGTCCGGCAAAGAAGAGGTTCCTTACCAGTTTTGTTTCGAGAGTGGGATTGAGTTGGCGTGGATCGAAAAAGTCGTATTCAATGGCGTATCCCGGACGGAAAATATGGACATTTCGGAAAGCCGGAATGGCTTGCAGGGCATTTAACTGGATCTGGAGGGGTAGGGAAGAGGAGAATCCGTTGAGGTAGTACTCGTGGGTTGTTTCTCCTTCAGGCTCCAGAAAGAGTTGGTGACTCGTTTTCTCCGCAAAGGTCACAATTTTTGTTTCAATACTTGGGCAGTAGCGTGGTCCAATACTCTGTATCTGTCCGTTGTAGAGCGGAGATTCGCTCAATCCGGTGCGGAGCAGGCTGTGAACCTCCTCCGATGTATAGGTTATCCAGCAACTGCGTTGCGTGAGTTCACGCTGTATCCTATCCATGTAGGAGAACTTGTGAAAATCGTTATCTCCTTTTTGCTCCTCCAGCAACGAAAAGTCTACACTTCTGCCGTCGATGCGTACAGGTGTACCTGTCTTCATCCGGTCGGTCTTAAATCCGATCTCCCGAAGCTGTTCGGTCATTCCCGCCGAAGCGGGTTCCGACATGCGTCCGCCACCCATTTGAACGCGGCCGATATGAATCAGTCCGTTCAGGAAGGTGCCATTGGTCAGAACAACAGACTTGGCCGAAAACTCAACTCCCATGCGGGTTTTAACGCCTGTAACCTCTCCATTCCGGAAAAAAAGAGCGGTTACTGTATCCTGCCAGAGGTAAAGGTTTGACGTATTTTCGATGATTGAACGCCACTCCTCGATAAACTTTATCCGGTCGCTTTGTACACGTGGGCTCCACATGGCTGGACCCTTGGAGCGGTTAAGCATGCGGAACTGGATGGCTGTCTTGTCGCTCACGATACCCATCTGGCCACCCAACGCATCGATTTCACGCACAATCTGCCCCTTTGCGATGCCTCCCACTGCCGGGTTACAACTCATCTGGGCAATCTTGTTCATATCCATCGTGATCAATAAGGTCTTTGAACCCAGATTGGCAGCGGCGGTGGCTGCTTCGCATCCTGCATGTCCGGCGCCTACCACAATTATGTCGTACTTGAAATCCATCTTTTCTCTTTAGCGGCTGCAAATATACGAAAAAGATACTGCTAATCTGCTTATAAGATGTTAATTGAGTGAAATTAAACTTCTTTCACGAAGATCTTAAGGTAGATAGGAAGGTGGTCGCTAAACCCGCCGGTATAGTGGCTACGGTAGGTACGGTTGGTAACCGGTCGTCCGTTTTTATTGAAATGGAGCAGATATTTCGGATTGAAAACATCTGCATATTCCGGTCTGCAATCAATTTTTGAGGAAATGAGCATCTGTCCGGAAACAATGAATTGATCGAACAGTAACCACCCCTTGTGGAAGGTTGAGCCGATGCCCTTTTTGTGTCTCGGATATGTGAGGTTATAAAGTTGGCTGCTGCTGATGTTTTCGACCGTTTTACGGGCGCCCAGCACCTCGGCAACGCTTTTGTCGTCAGGTGTATCGTTGAAATCGCCCATGATGAGGATATTTTCGTCAGGATTTTCGTTCAAAACCCGATAGACAGCGTCGTGTAACAGAGTTGCCGCAAAATTGCGTCTGCGTTCAGATTTCTCTCTACCTTCCCTGCGTGAAGGAAAGTGGACGATATAGATATGAATTGTTTCGCCGAACGAAGTATTTCCCTTCACGTAGAGTATATCCCGGGTACGATCCTCAATGCCGTTGAGATGTACCAGAATCGGCCTCGATTCGAGAACGGTAAACGATTGGGTATTGTAGATCATGGCCACATCGCTGCCACGTTCGTCGGGACTGTCATAGTGGACGAAACTGTACCTCTCCATGCCATGACGCCGCATGTTGTCGAGAATGCAGGTCATCACGTTCTTGTTTTCTATCTCGGCCAATCCTATGATATCGGGAAATGATGGTTTTACAATGTCTTGAAACAGAAAGGTTAACTTTTCAAGTTTATCGTTAAATTTCCTCTCGTCCCATCTCAATCTACCGGTTGGGGTGAATTCATCATCCATTGTTTCAGGATCGTCGATGGTGTCGTAAAAATTCTCGGTATTGTAAAATATGAATGAAAATTGCTCCATCATGGATCGATTTATATAACTGTTACATTTTCAAGTGTATGACGTGAAAACAGCGATTATCACATGCCGATCAGTTCAAGTGCCCGGTTTTCCGCCTCTCTCATCTGGCGAGAGGCAGTTTCATCCTTGTCATCAATTCCGCAGAGATGAAGAATTCCGTGAATGATGACCCGGTGAAGCTCCTGCTCGAACGGGTTGTCGTACTTTTCCGCATTGGAGCGGACTGTCTCCAGGCTGATGATGATATCGCCAGAAATCATATTGCCTTCGGTATAGTCGAATGTGATGATGTCGGTATAATAATCGTGTTGCAAGTAGTGGTTGTTCACCTCCAGTATCTTTTCATCCGTACAAAAGAGGTAGTTGATCTCGCCGATCTTTTTGCCGTGGAGACCGGCAACCTGCCTGATCCAATGTTTGACGTCGCCTCTCCGGATCTCCGGAAAACCGATATCTTCAGCTTGAAATGTAATTGCCATATGTTTATTATTTACGTTTACAGAATAGGGAAAGGCTCTCTGTTACCCGAAAAAGAGGTAAGCCACGAAGATTGCTGCCACTACGCCGGCCAGATCGGCTAAAAGGGCATAGGGAACGGTATACCGGCTGTTTTTGATGTTCACGGCTCCGTAGTAGACCGCCACGATGTAGAAGGTGGTGTCGGTGGCTCCCTGCAGCAGGCAGGAGAGTCTGCCGGCAAACGAGTCGGGCCCGAAACTCTTCATCGCATCGATCATCATTCCACGGGCACCACTGCCGCTGAGAGGTTTCATGATGGCCGTGGGCATGCCGTCCACCCAACGGGTATCAGTACCGGTAAGCGCTACCAGGCTGCGTATCCCATCCATGAGGAAATCCATGGCTCCTGACGCGCGGAAAACGCCGATACCCACCAGGATCGCAATGAGGTAGGGGATGATGGTGACAGCGGTCTTGAATCCCTCCTTGGCACCATCGATAAACGACTCGAAGATATTGACCCGCTTGCGCATCGCTACCAGGATAAAGAGGATGATGACCGAAAGCAGGAAAATATTGGCTATCAGGCCGGAGACGATATTGGCATTCTCTTGCGGCATCGTCTTGAATGCGAGGATAGTACCCGCAATGATGGTCACCATGCCGATAAAAAACCCCATGATGGCCCGGTTGAAGATGTTGATACGTTGTTTGAGACAAACGGCAATCACCCCTACAAGGGTTGCGACGAAAGTGGCAATCATGATGGGGATGAATATGTCTGCCGGATTGGCTGCTCCCAGCTGGGCCCGGTATACCATAATGGTGACCGGAATCAGGGTCATCCCCGAAGCATTCAGCACCAGGAACATGATCATCGGATTTGACGCCTGATCTTTCCTTGGATTGATCTCCTGCAACTCCTGCATCGCCTTCAGACCGAAAGGGGTGGCTGCATTGTCGAGCCCGAGCATGTTGGCCGAAACATTCATCAGTATGGATCCAGCGGCGGGATGCCCTTTGGGAATGTCGGGAAAAAGCCGGGTAAACAGCGGAGAGACTCCACGCGAAAAGAGATCGATCATGCCGCCCCGTTCACCTATCTTCATCACACCCAGCCAGAGTGATAGCACCCCGGTCAAGCCCAGGGAGATCTCAAATCCAGTTTTGGCGGACTCATATGTAGAGTCCATGATTTCGGTGAAGACGTTGATGTCGCCAAAGCAGACCAGCCTGACCAGGGCAACCACGAACGCTATTAGAAAAAAAGCAATCCAGATGTAATTCAGGACCATAACATGAGAAATTCACAATTGTTCAGTCAAAGGTAACACTTTCGAGGAAATATTTTTATCTTTACCCTGTAGAAGTGCAACCGTCTATGCATTGGAAGGATTTTCTATATTATCAGAAAAGCGAGAAAATAGCGGTAATATTGCTACTAATCCTGATCGTGCTGATGTTGTGCCTAAACCTGATACTATCGCAACGCAACAGCAGGGATATAGACCTTCTCCAAAACGATTCGCTGGTAAAAGTGTTCGAAGAGTTCCAGAAGAGCCTCAATTTGCGGGAAGATCTGAACGATACTGGCCATAATGCTGTTATATCTGGACACGACAGGAAAAGCAGAGACCGTACCGATACCCGGCTTCTCTCCAGGGAGAGGATCCCGGAACGGAGGATTCTCTTTCGGGCCACAGAAAAACTGGCTGCAGGTGAAACGATCCTGTTAAACAGTGCCGATACGGCCGACTGGAAAAGGATTCCGGGAATAGGTAGCGTGTTTGCCAATCGAATTGTGAAGTATCAAAACCTGTTGGGAGGATTTGTGTCGGTTGAACAACTCAGGGAGGTCTACGGGATCGACGATGAGTTGTTTCTGCGGATCTCCCCCTATATCCAGGCAGACGATAATTATAGTAAGCTTCAGATCAACAGGATGGAATTCAGGGAGTTGCTTAAACATCCATACCTCAATTACAGACAGGTACAAGCCATTGTAAATCTCCGGAAAAAGAGAGGAAAAATTGCTTCAATCAACGAGTTGGCCATGCTGGATGAGTTTACTTCGGAAGATATCTTCAGGATCGAGCCTTACCTGGAGTTCTGATCGCGGCTTGCCAGTGGCAATTTAATACGGCGTTATGGGATGATCATCCTGCTTTTAAACTTTCAGATAAGAACCGATATGAGAAAACAACTTCTATTATTTTTGGGGATCACACTCCTCTTCCTGGCTTCATGCAAGCAGGAAGGTGTGAAGCCTGATCCTGAATTTGCTCGTTACATTACGGCATTTACATACGGAAATGTGTCGCCCGACGCATTTATCGAGATAGAGCTGGCGCAGGAGTTGCCAGCTGTAGAGCTGAACGGTGCAATACGGGAGAGGCTCTTTACCTTCTCCCCGTCAGTCAAGGGGAACAGCTACTGGATAACCCCTAGAACCATCCGTTTCGTGCCAGATTCCGGGCAGTTGAAGGCAGGGAAGAGCTATACGGCAAGGTTTCACCTGGGGAAAGTGCTGAAAACGGAGCAGAAGTTCAATACTTTCAACTTCGTTTTCCGGGTGAACGAACAGAATTTCACCTTCGATCCGTTGCCCTACTCGCCAATGGGCAGCGATGAATTGAAGTGGAACCAGGTTACCGGTACATTGCGGCTGGCCAACAAGGTGTCGCCCGAGAAGTTACTCCGGCTTTTCGAATTGAAAGGGGCCAACCGGGAGGCCAGAGTGAGTCTGACCGCCACATCCGACGGTAGATACCGGGTTTCAGTTGACAGCCTGCTGCGAAGTAACAAACCGGAGAGCTATGAGTTGATTCTCAATGGTAATATTATAGGAGCGAAGCGACGCGAGAAATTCAACATCGAACTTCCGTCGCTCCCCGAAACCGAATTTCAGGTGATCGATGTCAGGATGATAAATGAGGGTACACCCCATATCAGGATAACCTTCAGCAGTCCCTTGTCGCGGGATCAGGAAATTGAGGGACTTGTGGTAGTTTCGGGAGTCACCCATTTCTCTTACCAGATGGATAAGAACGTGCTGAAGCTCTTCCCCGAAACCTACCCGGAGGAGGAGATAACCGTGCAGCTTCACCAAGGATTGCGCAGTTCCGGAAACCTTGCCCTGGCGAAGGATCAGACCTGGAAGTTACGCGGCGAGCGGGAAAAGCCGCAGGTGAAGCTGGTGAAGAGCGGCAATATCCTGCCCAATTCCGCCGAACTGATTCTCCCTTTTAGCGCAGTCAACCTCTGGGCAGTTGATGTAAAAGTGATCAAGATCTATCAGAACAATGTTCTCTACTATCTTCAGTCGGCTTCGATCAACACCCAGTCTAGCGGGGAAGTACGCCGTTTTGGACGACTGGTTAAAAAGAGACAGTTCCGCCTGGATACGGACAGATCGATCGACCTGACCCGCTGGAACAACTTCGCCATCGATCTGGCTCCGTTGATCAGTGAAGAACCGGGTGCAATCTATAAGGTTGAACTTTCGTTCAAGCCTGGATATTCACTCTACAACTGTGGCGGAGTCTCACCACAAATTCCTGATGGACAGTCGATGAGTACCATGGCGGATGAAACCGTCAGCAACGAGGATGCTGCACGGTGGGATGAGACGTCGCCCTATTACTACGATCCGGTCGACTGGTCGGAATATAACTGGGAAGATCGCGACGACCCCTGCAAGCCCTCCTATTACATGAGCAGGGAGCGGATGGCCGAGACCATGGTGATGGCATCCAACGTGGGAATTATCGCCAAGCGGGGTGACGATAACCGGATCGAGGTGGCGGTGACCGATATCCTCTCCACTTCACCGATTTCAGGAGCCGAAGTCACCGTATACAATTACCAGATGCAGGTGATAGGCAGGGGAAAAACCGACGGAGAGGGCTTTGCCGTAATCGCTTATACCAACGGAAAGCCGTTTGTGGTAACTGCTGCCAGCGGCAAGGATGTTGGCTATCTGGAGGTGAGGGAGGAGCAGTCGCTCTCGCTTAGCAATTTCGACGTGAGCGGCAAGGAGCTACAGAAAGGGATGAAGGGTTATCTCTATGGCGAGCGGGGTGTCTGGCGACCCGGCGATACCATCTACCTCTCGTTTATTCTGGAGGAGAAGACAAAGAGACTGCCCAAGGGCTATCCTGTCACGCTTGAGGTCTACACACCTGCACGCCAGCTTCATCACCGGCAGGTAAGCAGTGAAGGTGAAAATGGGTTCTACACCTTCCAGGTAACCACCGATCCGTCTGCTCCGACCGGGATCTGGCAAGCCTATGTGAAGGTGGGTGGAGCTGCATTCTACAAACCGCTCCGGATCGAAACGATCAAGCCGAACCGACTGAAAGTAAGGCTCGAGACCGATTCAATCATCGATGCCACCCAGGGACGTTTCTCCGGAAGACTCAATTCGCAATGGCTGCACGGTGCGCCGGCGTCCAATCTGAAGTCGGAGGTGGAGATCACGCTTTCCCGTGCTGAAAACCCCTTTGCCGGGTACAGGGATTACCAGTTCAACAATCCGCTCTTCAACTTCGAATCCAGTCGCTACAAACTGTTCGAAGGGCTACTCAACGCATCGGGAGCCGCAGTGGTGAATTCCCCTATTCCAGTAGCCGAAGCTGCTCCGGGCATGCTGCGGGGCAATATTGTCTCGCGTGTCTTTGAGGCCGGAGGAGAGATGAGCTTTTATGCACAAACCGTCTATTATTCTCCCTACAGTGTCTATGCCGGGGTAAGAGCGCCCGATCCCGGGCCGTCGGGATATCTGGAGAGCGACAAACCGATCCTTTTCGACGTGGTAACCGTTGATCCTTATGGCAAAAAGGTCTCCCGCAATAATCTGGAGTACAAGATCTACAAGCTCAACTGGTCGTGGTGGTGGAACAGCACCCGGGAGGATCTGGGTTCCTATGTGAACAATACGGCAGTTTCGCCGGTGGCTACCGGAGTGATCCAGACAGCTGGCGGCAGCGGCAAGGTCAGCTTTCAGGTCGATTATCCCGACTGGGGCCGTTATCTGCTCCTGGTGAAGGATACCGGTAGTGGACATACTGCCGGAACCATCTTCCATGTCGATTGGCCATCGATGTACGGACGGGCAGGTAAGAGCGACCCGGACGGGTTGACCATGCTCTCATTCTCGACCGACAAGGAGCGATATGCAGTGGGTGAAACGGTCAGGGTGCTCATTCCCAAAAGCTCATCAGGAAGGGCGTTGGTTGCCGTCGAGAACGGATCACGCATCTTGAGGAAAGAGTGGGTGAAAACTTCGGGTACCAGCGATACGGAATACCGTTTCGAGGTCACTGAGGAGATGAGTCCCAACTGCTACCTATTCATTACTTTACTTCAACCCCATGCCCAGACAGGAAATGATCTGCCTGTCAGGCTTTATGGGGTAAAGAATATCAGCGTGGAGGAGAGGAGCAGCAGGCTTGAGCCGATTATCCGGATGCCCGACCTGCTCTCGCCCGAAAAGGAGTTCTCACTCTCGGTTTCTGAAAAATCGGGGAGAGGAATGACCTACACCCTTGCCTTGGTGGATGAGGGATTACTGGATCTGACCTCTTTCAAGACCCCAAACGCCTGGGATGAGTTCTTTGCCCGCGAGGCACTTGGCGTGCGCACCTGGGACCTGTTCGACCGTGTACTGGGGGCAAACGCCGGGATGATCGGGCCGTTACTGACCATCGGCGGCGATGAGGCACTGAAAGTTTCCGGCGATCAGGTAAACCGCTTCAAGCCGCTGGTGAAGTTCATGGGTCCTTTCACGCTAAAGGCCGGCGAAAGCAAAAGTCACCAGATGAAACTTCCAGCCTACGTGGGATCACTTAGGGTGATGGTGGTTGCCGGTGGCCATGGTGCGTATGGTAGCGCCGAGAAGCAAGTCGAGGTGAAAAGCCCGCTGATGACTCTCAGCACGCTCCCGCGCGTGATGGGTCCAGGCGAGGAGATCTCGCTTCCGGTCAACCTGTTCGTGACAGACCGGAAGATCAGGACGGTACAGCTGTCGGTTCAGAGCGAGGGGGTGTTGAAAACGGAGGGCGAAACCATCAAATCGCTGTCGTTCAGTACTGTCGGCGATACGGTCATCTTTTTCCGCCTGAAAGCAGCGGAGCGTACCGGGGCCGCCCAGGTAAAGATCAAGGCGTCGGGTGGGGGAGCATCCACGACGGAGACGATAGATATTGCCGTCCGCAACCCCAATCCTCCCGTCATTATCGGCCGATCCGCACTGATCGACCCGAACGGGGAGGCAGAGCTTCTTCTCCGTCCAGGAAGTGTAGGCCAGGGCGACTGGGCCCGGCTGGAGCTGTCGAGGATGCCGACGGTCAATCTGAACAGCATCCTTGCCTTCCTGGCCGACTATCCGCACGGATGTACCGAACAGGTTATTTCACAGGGTTTCCCGCTGCTGTATCTGGAGCAGTTTGCCTCTCTTTCCGAAGGGCAGAAGGAACAGGCACGTCAAAAAATTACCTCGGTGATACAGATTCTCGCCTCTCGTCAGATGCCGGATGGAGGCTTTCTCTACTGGCCGGGTCACTCTTTTGCCTCCGAGTGGGTATCCTCCTATGCCGGACACTTCCTGATAGAGGCTTTGAATCATGGATATGAGGTTCCACGGAGCATGATAAACCGTTGGGTGGAGTTTCAGCAAAGATTGGCAAGGAACTGGTCGCGTACCCAGCCAGAGAGAGGTTACCACGGAATCTCGATGACCGAACTGCAGCAAGCTTATCGACTCTATACGCTGGCATTGGGCGAACATGCCGAGCTGGGAGCCATGAACCGGATGCGCGAGATTGCCGACCTGAATCTTCAGGCGAAGTGGCAATTGGCGGCAGCTTATGCACTGGCCGGCAAGCCGGATGTGGCCAGTTCGCTGGTGTTCAATCTTTCGGACAGGGTAGAGGAGTACCGGTCCGACAACGATACTTATGGTTCGTCGGCCCGCGACCAGGCGATGATCATGCAGACACTACTCCTGCTGGGTAACGTGGAGCAGGCATTCCAGCTTGCCGGGGAGCTCTCCCGGGCGCTCTCCTCCGATTATCTCTCCACGCAGACTGCCGCGTTCGGTCTGGCGGCAATGGCCAATCTGGCCGGGAAGCTGGGATCGGAGGTGATTGATGCCGAGTGGACCTTAAACGGGCAGAAGATGGCTCCCATTTCAACACCACAGGCTCTCCATCAGACTGAGTTGAAGCTGGCGGCGGAACAGTCGGTACGTTTGGTCAACCGGGGCAAGGGGAAGATATATGCACGGCTGACCGCCTTCACTCAACCGCTGGAGGATACGCTCCGGAGTGTGGAGGGATCGTTGCGGTTGTCGGTCAGCTATCTCGATGCCGCCGGCAAACCGCTGGATGTGAGATCCATGAAGCAGGGGACGGAGTTTACGGCAATGGTTACCGTCCGTAATCCGGTGGAGCGTCCCTTCACCAACTTGTCGCTGACGCAGATCTTCCCCTCGGGTTGGGAGATCTATAACGATAGGCTGACCGGAGCAGTGGCGGAAACCTTTGATTACCGGGATATCCGTGACGACCGGGTGCTGACCTACTTCAACCTGGGTGCAGGTGAATCGGCCACCTTCCGGATACGGCTTCAGGCTGCTTACCGGGGAAGATTCTACCTGCCGGCAGTTTCGTGCCAGGCGATGTATGAACCGAGAGAGCAGGCTAGAACGGGCGGAATGTGGGTAGAGATAAGATGACCGGTTGGTTCACTTCACTGAAGCGTAGGGAGAAGGCTACCCTGATCACCGCTCTGCTGCTGGTGGCCGGCTACCTCTTTTCCTTGCCCCGACCCTGGTTTGATGCCACCTACAGCACCCTGGTGACCGACCGGAACGGTGAACTGCTGGGGGCACGCATTGCCCCTGACGGTCAGTGGCGCTTTCCGCCCACCGACACCGTTCCCGAAAAATACAGGATCTGCCTGATTCAGTTTGAGGACCGCTATTTTCGTTACCATCCAGGAGTAAATCCGGTATCGCTGGTGAGGGCAGCCTTCCAGAATTTCAAGGCGGGTCGTGTGGTCAGCGGTGGAAGCACCCTCACCATGCAGACGGTGCGGCTGATGCGTCAAAAGAGACGGAGTTACCTTGAGAAGGCGATAGAGGTCATACTGGCCACGCGGCTGGAGCTGGCCTCTACCAAGGAGGAGATCGTCGCTCTATACGCCTCGCATGCCCCAATGGGTGGCAATGTGGTGGGGATTGGTGCTGCTGCATGGCGCTATTTCGGGCACGATCTCCGATCGCTCTCGTGGGCGGAGGCTGCCACGCTGGCCGTCCTGCCCAACTCCCCGTCGCAGATCCATGTCGGCAGGAACCGGAAGGAGCTCCTCGCCAAGCGGAACCGGCTGCTCGCCAAGCTGCTCGATGCCGGCATGTTCACACCGGCCGATTACCGGCTGGCCATAGAAGAGCCGTTGCCCGACACACCCCATCCGCTTCCACAGATTGCTCCGCATCTGGTGGAACAGCTCCATCGCTCTCTCCCGGGAGCCCGACTGCGGTCGACCGTCGACAAGGGGTTGCAATTGCGGGTGGATGATGTAGTGGAACGCTGGAATGCCGACTTCTCGCAGAACAATATTCTGAACCTGGCTGCACTGGTGGTTGATCTTGAGCGGAACGAGGTGATCGCCTACACCGGAAATGTCCACTTCGGAACAGGACAATCTGGCAATCAGGTGGATATTATCCGTTCCCCCCGAAGTACGGGAAGTATCCTCAAGCCGTTCCTCTATTACGCCATGTTGCAAGAGGGCGCTCTTTTGCCGGCGGAGTTGCTTCCCGATGTCCCGATCAACGTAGGCGGTTTTTCGCCCAGGAACTTCAGCCACCAATACGACGGGGCCGTACATGCCGACGAAGCGTTGGCCCGTTCACTGAATGTACCGTCGGTGGTGGCGCTGCGCCGGTTCGGTCTCCCCAAATTCTACGATTTTCTGAAGCGTGCCGGTATCACCACCTTGAACCGTCCGGCTGATCACTACGGTCTCTCGCTGATCCTGGGCGGGGCGGAGGGAACACTTTGGGAGATTGCCAACGCCTATGCCGATATGGCCGCTGCAGTGACCGGACAATTCAGGAGGGGTCCATTTGCACTGTTGCATGAGGAAGGAGAGCCTGACAACAAGCGTGAACCTGGCTTTACCGATGCCGGTGCGGCATGGTTGACGCTGGAGGCGCTGACCAACGTCAACCGTCCCGAGGAGATCGACTGGCGATTTCTTCCTTCGGCGCGGAAAGTGGCCTGGAAAACAGGAACCAGCTTCGGTTTCCGCGACGGCTGGGCGGTAGGGGTGACTCCCCGCTACCTGGTGGGGGTTTGGACCGGGAACGCAAGCGGTGAAGGGCGTCCGGGGCTGACAGGGGCACAGACGTCGGCCCGGGTGATGTTCGACCTCTTCAACCTGCTGCCGGCCACATCGTGGTTTGAAACACCCTACAGTGGATTGACCGAGGTGGTGGTATGCCGCGAGAGTGGCTGTCTGATGGGTCAACATTGCCCCGCTTCGTCGGCCGATACCGTACTGGTTCCGCTTAAAGCGGTACGTGGAAATGTTTGCAGGTATCACCGGCGAGTGCATCTTTCGGAAGATGGACGTTACCGGGTCTACGAGGATTGTGCGGGAAGCAGGGGAATTCGTGCAGACTCCTGGTTTATTTTGCCGCCCTCCTGGGAGTGGTACTTCAAGCAGCATCAGCCAGCCTACCGTTCGCTGCCGCCCTTTTCACCGGAGTGTATGGGTGGAGTAGCCGAGGAGATGATGCAGTTTATCTACCCCTATCCTCAGTCGGTGATAAAGATTACCAGGCAGCTCGACGGATCACGTGGTAACGCAGTGTTTGAAGTGGCCCACCGGAACCGGTCGGCCCGTCTATTCTGGCACCTGGATGACGAATATGTCGGCGAGACGGCAGATATACACCAGATGGAGCTTTCGCCTGAGCCGGGATATCATTCGGTCACCGTGGTGGATGAGGCAGGGAACAGGTTGATGATCCGTTTCAAGGCGGAGTGAAGCGGTCAGAAATAGCGCCGAAGGATAGCAGTAACGCTAGAAAGGTATCCGCCACCGAAGAGGTTGAGGTGAACCAGCAGATAGTAGAGCTGGTAGAGGTCGATTTGACTCCGCTCGTTCTCCGGCAAGGGAATGATCTCGTGATAGGCGTCGTAGAAAGGTGTTGCAAATCCGCCAAAAAGCCGGCTCATGGCGATATCCACCATCGAGTGGCCATAATAGGTTGCCGGATCGATCAGGTAGGGTGTCCCGTCGGCGGCGATGAGGTAATTGCCTCCCCACAGGTCGCCGTGCAGGAGTGAGGGTTTGACCTCGCCGAACAGCTCGCTGAACAGCTCCAGTGCCATTTCGGAGGAGGGTATCTCCCCGTGCTGGAGCAGTCGCCGGTCGCACGCCATCTTCAATTGCGGTGCGATCCGTTCCTTCCAGTAAAAATCGGCCCAATTGTCGCAGGAGTGGTTGCTTTGTGGCAGTGAGCCGATAAAGTTGTCAGAACCGAACCCGAAACAGCTTCGGGTGCATTGGTGCAATTGCGCAAGCTCTCTGCCGAACCGCCTGAAGTCGCTCTCCCCGGGCCGCCTGCTCTCCACGAAATCCATCAGCAGAAATGATTTTCCACCAAGTGAATCGACAATATGGACATGGGGTACGGCAATGGTGCCGGTTGCTTCAATCGCCTGCAACCCCTGCTGTTCTGCAATGAACATCTGCTTGGCGGAAGGGCTACCGTGTACCTTGAGGAAATAGCGCCTGCCACTGCCCTGCAGCAGATAGGCTGAGGAGATATCGCCACCCGATACCGGGCGGTGCGAGGTGATCTTCTCTCCCAGCACATGGGATATATGGGCCAGGATCTCTTCCATTTACAGCTGTTTTAACGTTTGTGTTTTTGGTGCACAACTGCTCGATGGGCAGCCGTGTGGCGACCCATCAGCCGCTTGCCTGCTGAAAGCAAAGAACTCGCTTTGCTCAGACAGCTTTGCTTTCCGGTCGCAGGGCTTCGCGGGATTTGTCCCCGCCCCTCGGCAAAATTATCTCGCAGTTTGTGCACCGTCTCTATTTGCAACTGCTCGATATGCAGCCGTGTGGCGACCCATCAGCCGCTTGCCTGCTGAAAGCAAAGAACTCGCTTTGCTCAAACAGCTTTGCTTTCCGGTCGCAGGGCTTCGCGGGATTTGTCCCCGCCCCTCGGCAAAATTATCTCGCAGTTTGTGCACCGTCTCTATTTGCAACTGCTCGATATGCAGCCGTGTGGCGACCCATCAGCCGCTGTTGTCAGTGCCCGGACAGCTTATGATTCAAGCGCCTTGATGCTCTCCCTAAGCAATGCGATTTTACCCTCGGCATCGGCCCTCTTCTTCCGTTCGTTCTCCACAATCTCAGGCTTCGCATTCTGCACGAACCGTTCATTGGCCAGCTTCTTCATGACCGATTCCAGGAAGCCGATCTGGTACTCCAGCTCAGCCTTCATCCGTTTCAGTTCGGCCTCCAGGTCAATCTTGTCGCTCAATGGGACGGTAAACTCGGTGGTGCCTACCAGGAAACCTATGGCGCCGGCCGTTTTTTCCGATACCTCCTCGATCGATGAGAGGTTGGCCATCTTGGCTATGACCGCATCGAACCGGTTGTCGTGGCTTCCGATCACCTGTAACGTCAACTCATCCTTGTTGGGGATATTCTTTTGCAGACGAATCGTCCTTATACCGGCGATGATCTGCTTGACAATCTCAAAGTCGGCGATCAGTCTCTCGTCTACCAGTTTGGCTTTCGGCTGAGTTGCAACCATGATGCTTTCACCCGCTTTTCTTTCGTACAGGGCCTGCCAGAGCTCTTCGGTGATGAAGGGCATGAAGGGGTGCAACAGGCGCAACAGGCTGTCGAAGAAGGCCAGTGTGGCCTCATAGGTGGCCCGGTCGATCGGCTGCTGATATGCCGGCTTGATCAGTTCGAGGTACCAGGATGAGAACTCGTCCCAGAAAAGTTTATAGATTGTCATCAACGCCTCCGAAAGGCGATACTTGCTGAAGAGGTCGTCCAGTTCGACAATGGTCTTGGAGAGGATACCGTCGAACCAGTTGATGGCGATGGCGGCCGTTTCGGGCTGTTCTGCCCTGTCGCTCACCTCCCATCCCTTTACCAGCCGGAAGGCGTTCCATATCTTGTTGTTGAAGTTTCGTCCCTGTTCGCAGAGCGACTCGTCGAAGAGCAGGTCGTTGCCTGCCGACGAGGCGAGCAGCATCCCCATCCTGACACCGTCTGCACCATGTTTTTCCATCAGTTCGATGGGGTCGGGGGAGTTGCCGAGCTGTTTCGACATCTTCCGTCCCTGGATATCGCGGACGATACCGGTGAAATAGACGTTGCGGAAACAGGGGGTCTGGCGATATTCATATCCCGACATGATCATCCGTGCTACCCAGAAGAAGATGATATCGGGCCCGGTAACCAGGTCGTTGGTAGGATAGTAGTAGTTGATATCCGGGTTGTCTGGGCGGTTGATCCCGTCGAATACGGAGATGGGCCACAACCAGGATGAGAACCAGGTGTCGAGACAATCCTCGTCCTGACGCAGATCGTCGATGCTCAAGGGGTAATCCACCTTCTGCAGTGCCTTCCGGTAGGCCTCCTCCCTGGTCAGGGCGACCACTACACCCCCCTTGGGGAGGTAATAGGCCGGGATACGGTGTCCCCACCATAGCTGGCGGCTGATGCACCAATCCTTGATGTTCTCCATCCAGTGGCGGTAAGTATTCTTGTATTTGGCCGGGTGGAACTTGATGGTGTCGTTCTCAACCGCCTCAAGGGCAGGTTTGGCAATCGCCTCCATCTTCAGGAACCACTGCATGGAGAGTTTAGGCTCAATCACCACGTTGGTCCGTTCGGAGAAGCCCACCTTGTTGGTGTAGGGCTCCGTCTTTTCCAGCAATCCGGCTTCAATCAGATCCTTCTCGATCAGCTTGCGCACCTCGAAGCGCTCTTTGCCGGCGTACATGGCTCCATGTTCGTTGAGCGTGCCGTTATCGTTGAAGATATCGATGGAGGGCAGGTCATATTTCTCGCCCAGCAGATAGTCGTTGACGTCGTGGGCAGGGGTCACCTTGAGGCATCCCGTGCCGAACTCCATATCCACATACTCATCCTCGATCACCGGAATGACCCGGTTGATCAGCGGCACAATCACCTTTTTCCCTTTCAGGTGTGCCGTTTTGGGATTATCCGGATGGATACACATCGCCGTGTCGCCCATGATGGTCTCGGGGCGGGTAGTAGCCACTACTGCGTAGCCATCCTCACCCTCAATCCGGTAACGGAGGTAGTATAACTTGCCGTTCACCTCCTTGTGGACAACCTCTTCGTCCGAGAGGGCAGTGAGTGCCTGCGGATCCCAGTTGACCATGCGGACACCCCGGTAGATCAACCCCTTCTCGTAGAGATCGACGAACACCTTGATCACGCTTTCGGAGCGCAATTCATCCATGGTGAAGCAGGTCCTGTCCCAGTCGCATGATGCTCCCAGTTTTTTCAACTGCTCCAGGATGATTCCGCCATGCTTGTGGGTCCACTCCCAAGCATGAGCCAGAAACTCTTCGCGGGTAAGGTCCGATTTTTTTACTCCTTCGGCTGCAAGTTTGGCAACCACTTTCGCTTCGGTGGCGATGGAGGCGTGGTCGGTCCCAGGAACCCAACAGGCATTTTTTCCCTCCATCCGGGCCCGGCGCACCAAGATATCCTGGATGGTGTTGTTGAGCATATGGCCCATATGCAGAATGCCGGTGACGTTGGGAGGAGGGATGACGATGGTGTAGGGTTCACGTTCATCGGGTTCGGAATGAAACAGTTTCTGCTCCATCCAGTAGGAGTACCACTTCTCTTCTACCTCAGCGGGGTTGTACTTGCTTGAAATTTCCATTATGCATCTGAATTAAAGTGCAAAAATACAAAAAACCATTTAGCGATGAAATCCTTTCCGGAAAATCAGTTACTTTTGGAAACAACTACCCTCAGGGTAAGAATCCTAAAAAAGAGAGATATGACAAAAAAGGAGATCGCACAGAATTTTTTAAAACTTGCTAGTGGCGGGAACCCCCGAAAGGCGTTTGAATTATATGTAGCGGAGGAGTTCAAGCATCATAACCCTTACTACAAGGGCGACAGGGAAACGTTGATGCTGGGAATGGAAGAGTCGCACATGGAAAGCCCTAACAAGGTTTTCGAAATGCTTCGGGCGCTGGAGGATGGTAATCTGGTGGCTGTCCACTCCCGGGTGCAGCAGCAAGGAAAAGATGGCTGGAAAGGAGCAGTGGTGCATATTTTCCGCTTTTCCAACAACAAGATTGTTGAACTTTGGGATATCGGACAGGCCGTTCCCGATGAGATAATCAACGAGAACGGCCTGTTTTGATTGTCTGGAGGTCCGGGCTATTTTCCGCCGAAGATTTCTGCCAACTTTTCCTCCAGGGCTTCACCCCTCAGGTTCTCGGCAATGATGATCCCTTCAGGGTCGATCAGGTAACTCTGCGGTACAGCCCTTACGCCATAGAGAAGGGCTACCTCGTTGTTCCATGAATTGAGGTCGGAAACCTGTGTCCAGGTGAGCCCATCCTTCTTGATAGCGTTCAGCCATGCATCCCTTCCATCTTTATTGTCGAGCGACACACCCAGGATCTCGAATCCTTTCTCCCTGTAAGCGGCATACGCTTTTACCAGATTGGGATTCTCCTGCCTGCAGGGTCCGCACCACGAAGCCCAGAAGTCGAGCAGCAGATATTTCCCCTGGAAATCGGAGAGGCTTACGGGATTACCCTCTGGGTCGTTCTGAGTAAAGTCGGGCGCTCTCTTCCCGATACCGATCATTTTGGCTGCCTCGATCCGTTGAGCAAATGCCTTTCCCGGAAATGTAGAGCGATGCTCCTCATCGATCGACAAAAAGAGCGGTTCAATCTCCTCCACCTCAAAATCGGATGAAACCGACTCGGATAGGGCAACTATACTGAAGTAGGAGTCGGGGTGTTCCCGTACATACTGCTGCTGTTTCAGCGCACGCTCCTCCAGCATTTGCCGGTATTCCCGGTTCAACTGCCCCATAAAGGCGGTGTCGTTCAACTGTTCGGGCGTTGCACGCATCACCTTTTGGTTCATCCGGGCAGCCAGATCCTGAATCTGCCCTCCCACGTAGTCAAGATATGCCAGGTATTCATCGTTGATGGGTGAGTTGATGAACTGGCTGTTATGCAGGGAGTCGGGCGATTTCAGTTTCACTGTACCGTTCTCCAGATAGAGATAGAGGATATGTCCCGCCTGTGCGGCTCTCCCCATGCCCTCACCGGCATAGTCAAGTATCAGCCGTGCGGGGGCAGGTTCTGAAATTGCCCCGGTAAAGGCAAACTTGCCATCCTGCAGGCGGATCGTATCCAGATATTCGCTCCCCTCATTCCAATAGCTCAGGTAGAGTGTTGCGGGATCGTTCCAATTGCCAATATTCCCTTTGAGGGTAAACGACTGTTCCTGCTTATCGGCACAGCCTGTCATTAAAAGCGCGGCAAGGAATAGAGTTGTTGTTTTGTTCATCTTAGTCATAATTTTGTGTGAGATTTGGATTGTAATTGGTGGCTGCCTGCGGGAATGGGAATATCCAGAGCGGCGAGTCGGGACGCAATATATAGCTCTTGGTAGTAACCGGCGGAATGGGATCCCACCCGATCATCGGATTTCCTCCCCTGGGCATAAAACCTTGTGGGGCCAGTGTCAACGTTTTCGTCAATGTGGTTTGCCACTCCGGTTCGGTGGCGTTCCACCGTTTCATGTCGATGAAATTTTTTGAGGTGGCAAAGTTTTCGCAGCGGGCTACCTGTTTCAATGCCGCGATGGCTTCTGTCTTTGTGCTGACGTTCAGTGGAGTATAACCAGCCGGGTCGATACGCCGTTCACGCAATTTTTCCAGGATCTCCATCGCTGCGGGAATGTTGGCATCCTCTCCCCGTAGCAGGCATTCAGCGCGGGTCAGATACATATCTGCCGTAGTCAGACTGTTGATGCTGTAGTGTATTTTGAAGTCGCCCGCCATTACATAATGGAACCAGGCCTGAACGCCGGCGAGCGATGTCATGTTGCCCCCCTGGTTCAACAGCACGCCTCCTGTCAGGTAGGTGGCCACATTGTTCTCCAGTTCGCCATACTTCAGCATGAGGTCGTTTGGATCGAAACTTGCCAGGAGGTCGGGTGAGAAGATGTAGCGCATGGTGAAGGAGGAGACCTGGTAGAAGAGCTCCTCTTCGTTGAATCTGGGCCTTTCGAAGAAGGGTATGTCGAACGGAGGCATCGGGATGGCCAGCCTATCGTCTCGATGATCCAGCAATCTGTCGTTGATTGCCAGGGAGGCGATGGCGGCCTGGTCGGCACCGGCATAGTCGCGCATGGCCATCAGCACCTTTGCTTTTACTGCATAGGCAAAAGCTTTTCCCACACGCATCCCTGCCGGGTTTTCGGGCAGTGCGTCCAGTTCAAGGGCGCTCTCCAGATCTTCGAGGATAAACTGATAGACCTCCTGGACGGTTCGCTTTTCGGCAAGTCCGTTAATAGGGAAATCTTCAAGCATATAGGGAACCCCTCCGTCGCCGGCAGCCGTGGCCGGGTTATAAGCCCTTGCGTAGAAGTTGACGGCCAGGTAGTGGAAAAAGGCCCTCAAGACATAGGCTTCGGCTTTGATCTGCGCAGCTTTTGTCTTGCTGCCCGTGGCTTGATCCACATTGGCGATGATGGGATTGGCTATCCGGCCAATAACCCCGTAAAAGGCTCCATAGAGATTTTGTTGGGGATCTTGTGTGATGGTGGTGCGGTCGACCGTCTCATCCCAGGTCAGCAGCACCGATTCAACTGTCGGCATGCCATTTTCGTGTCGGGTGATCAGGTCGAGTATGTTTTGAGCCGGGATGTTGTCATTGACCAGATACATGGCCTCCCAGCTCTGCAGTTGGGTATACTCGTCGTTCAGGAGGAGTTCCAGCTCCTCCACCTTGTTGAGGATGCTTTGACCCTTGGGCGTGATGTCGGTGAAATCACTGCAGCCGATAAACAGCGGGAGCAGCAGAAAGAATCTGTAATATTTCAGATCGATTGTTCTCATACCAGCAATGTTAATGGTTCAAGTTAGAAGTTGAGTGTCAGCCCCAGAATGAAAGAGGCGGGACGGGAGATTCCCCCGGTTTCGGGATCCACCCCTATCCGGTTCTTTTTCCAGAGAGGTGGTAGGTTGTCTATCTGGAAACGCAGGGTTGCGTTCTGGAGGCCTCCTTTTACCTTCCATGCAGCTGGCAGGTCATACCCGAGTACGATGTTGCGTATCTTGATGAAATCGGCCGGCTGGACGTAGATATCCAGGAAGTTGTATGCCCCTGCTCCGTCCGTGGTGGATGATCTGTCGTACTGGAAGATTCCGGGCACAGTCGTATCGGTATGGTCAGGTCTCCATGCGTCCAGCAGGTAGGAGCGCATCGGTTCAGGGTTATAGGCACCGGCAGGACTGCTGAGTGTTCCCTCCTGGAGGCTGCGCATATGGTTTTTGCCGTAGTAGACAGCCATTGCCGAAAGGCTGAATCCCTTATACCTGAAGGTGTTGATCATACCCATTGTGATCTTGGGATCTCTTTGTCCCGAAAAGATCACGGCGTCAACGTCCCTTCCACTAATCTGATTTCCGGTCAGTTGGGTACCATCCTGGTCGAGAAATGTCCTTTGCCCCTCATCGGTCAATCCGCCAAACCGGTAGGACCACATGGCACTGATGGGAGATCCTTCCCTGTAGCGGTAGTCACCTGCCAGATCTCCGGCCGTTTTGGCCAGCGATTCGATGTATGTGATCTCATTGTGGTTGTATGCCATGGTCAGGTTGGTGCTCCAGGTGAGCCGGTTACGGTCGCCCCCACTCGAAAACCAGTCGTAAGTAAGATCCAGCTCCACTCCCTTGTTGTATAAACTGGCCATGTTCATCCACATATTGGAGAACCCGGTTGTGGGCTCCAATGTTTTGAGTGCGTAAACATCATCGGCCCGCTTATAGTAGAAGTCGATCGCCCCCCGCAGTCGCGTATTGAGGAGTCCGAAATCTACCCCCAGGTTGGAGGTTGCGGTTTTCTCCCAGGTGAGAAACGGGTTTGCCGGCCTGGTTATCTGTGCCCGCGGTTGCTGGGTCCAGGTATTTACCGGAATGTTGGTTGTGGCCACCATGATACTGGTGACGTTCGGGACAATGTTACCGGTGATGCCGTAACTTGTGCGTAGTTTCAGGTAGTTGACACAGCCCGTCGCCTCCATGAACGGTTCGTCGGAGATGACCCAGCTGGCTCCGGCAGACCATAACGGCTTCCCGCGGTACTTGCTGTTGAGGCCATACACATCGGCATAATCTTTTCTGAACGAACCGAATAGGTTATATTTTTTATTGTAGGTATAGGTCACGTTTCCGTAACCGGAAGCAAAACGGTGCCACTCTTCGGGAATCAGCCCCATGCCATTTTCGATCAGACTGAAAAACGAGATGGTGTTCATGTCGTAATAGTAGGGATTCGTTTGCCAGGCCCGCAATTCCACCAGGTCGAGATTGGCCGTGTTCTGTGTCTGAAGCTGGTCGTCGTAGCCCATCAGCAGGCTCCGTGTTCCCTTGTGGCGTGTCTCCCTGAACTCCAGACCGGCAAGCAGGTCGATGGCATGTTTTTCAGCAATCAGTCGCGAATAGTTCAACTGTCCGCGGGTGGTCCAGTAGTCGCCCTTGCGGTTTTCAGTCACCAGTCGCCCTCCGGTTTCCGGAATCATATACTCCCAGTTGTCGCCACTCCTTCGGGTGTAGGCATTGCGCATCATCCGCATCAGGTAGCTCTCCGCTTCGGAGAAGCGGCTGTTGTTGCTACGCTCCGACTCATAGATAAACTGTGCCTGAGCCGTCAATCCCTCCATGAGGTAGAAGAGCAGCCCGCCGTTGTAGCGCGAACTCTGCCGGTCGTACCGGGTCTGATCGTAGCCCATCTCCTCCAGCGCATTGTAGTGCGAGGGGCGAAAGGCGGGATCATCTTCGAACAGTCCGTTGCTGAACCGGCTATGGTCGGCATAGCTTCCATCATCGTTGATCAGTCTGGAGTATGCAAACTCGGAGAAAGGATCCTTGGCCTTGTTGAGCCAGCCATCGTAACTGGAGTAATGGCCGTTCTGCAGGATACTGTTCACTCCGAAGCTCAGGTTCAGCCACCGGGCCATCCTGTACTCTCCCTTGTAGAAGATGGTAAACCGGTTGTCGTTTTCGTTGATGTAACCCGAATTGTCATGTTTGTAGTTGAAGACCAGGTTCGACTGGTATCTGTCCGTCATGTTGCGGACGGCTACGTTGTATTGCTGCACGATCTGGTTGCGCAGGAGATGTTCGGCATACTCCTTGGCGTAATTGTTCTGTCGCAGCTCTCCCAGCAACTGGTTCACTTCGGATTCGGTAACGAGGTTTTCACCCAACCGGTAGTATGCATATTGTATGGGGGAGAAGGGGCGGTTTTTATTGAGGGTATTGTCTCTGAAAGAGACCCGGTTGTTTACAGCCGTCTCTTCGGTAATATATCTGTACTTGTAGTAGTCGGCCTCGGCATCCACCTGCTGGGCTGGAGTCATATAAAAGTTGTCGGCATAATCCAGGTTCCGTTTCTGATGGATGGTGAAATTTGCCTGTACATCAACGCTGACACGATCTGTCTGGCGCGGTTTTTTGGTGTTGATCACAATGATGCCGGCAGAAGCCCGCGATCCATACATGGCGGTTGCCGCCGCATCCTTGAGGACGGTCACACTCTCAATGTCGTATGGGTTCAGGTCTTGCCACGAGCCCTCGATAGGCAGTCCATCCACTACGACCAGCGGGTTGTTTCCGGCATAAAGACTTCCTGCACCTCGGATGGTGATCTTCTCCCCGTCGGTCACCAGACCGGCCACACGTCCTTCCAGGTTGGAGATGATGTTGGTGGTATAACGCTCCTGTAACGCGTCGGCATCTACTGTCGAGACAGCTCCGGTCACCTTTCCCCGTGCAATGGACTGATAACCTGTCACCACCACCTCTTCCAGGAGCTGTACCCCCGGGCGCAGCAATATATACAAGGGTGCTGTGGCACCGTTGATGGCAACCTCCTGGGTTTCATAGCCCACGAAAGAGATGAGTAGAATTCCGTCTGCCGGAAGATCGGACAGGATGAATTTCCCGTCCAGATCGGTGACAGTGCCGTTGATTCCGGACTCCTCTTTAGGCATGACTACCGCACCGGGCAGCGGTTCACCCTTCTCATCGGTTACGGTACCCCTGACGGTTACTTTTGTCTGATTAACCGGGAGATTGTTTTGTCTGTTTTCCGGGTAGAGAACAATTGTCTTTCCACTTTGCCGGAATCCGAGACCAGTCTCCCGGAGAATCAGCTGCAACGTGACAGCCACGGTCCGCTCCTCCTCGGGCAGATCGATCAGATGGGCCGCATTCACCGGTTCGCTTGGAAAAACCAGTTGAAAACCTGAGCGCTGTTCAAGTAACAGTAACGCATCAAAGAGCCTCTCCTGCGTGAACCCCAGCGTGACAGTCCTGGTGTGGATGTCCGCTTCGGATTGTCCATGGGCGGCGATGCATAATATTAGTGCAGAGATAAGCCAACCCCCTCTTTTAAAGAGTGATCGACGTGCTACCGCTCGTTCGTGGGGATAATTTTTTTTCATACGATTCTTCATTTTCATTCATTGGGTTACTCTTCCTGTGACTTTATCAGGTATCTCTCGCCATCCTTTACAAAATTGGCTCCTTGAGCTACACACAACATCTCCAGGATGCTCTCCAGGGAATCCTGGAGATCGAGCGTTGCGGTGATCTGGCGATGTTTCAGTCTCTCCTCCTCAAACAGTACCTGAACCTCGTAGATGAGTGAGATCTCCTGTACGATCTCTTCGAAGGTGCTGTTCCGGTAGACCAGTTTGCCTGGTTTCCATTCCGTCTCCCTGTTGTTGTCTGCCTCTTTTTCAGTCACCTGGTTTGAAGTGGTATGGTAGACCAGCTCCCGGTCTGCCTCAAGAGTGGCCAGCAGGCTCCTCTCATCTTCCACCTTCACCTTTCCGCGGGTCACGGTGACGGTAATTACCGGGTCGGAGGGATTTGCCTTGATGGTAAAGGCGGTACCCAATACCGTGGTTTTCACCTTTCCGGTATGGATGATAAATGGTTTCTCCGGATCGGCGACGACATCAAAAAAGGCTTCGCCCAGCAGTGTCACTTCACGGCTTTTCACCGCAAAGGAGCTGTCGAGATTGAGCCGGCTCCCCCCACGAAGCATGACTGTGCTTCCATCGGGCAGTTTTACCCGGGTGATACCTGAAACTCGGCTATACTCTGCCCGGTGAACCAAAGATCGGACGGTCTCGTTGCCCTCTTTCCGGATAAAGAGTGAAACGGTCAGCAACAGCAGGACGGCCGCAACTACCCGTAGCCACCGATTAGACAATTGCCGGAAGGATCGAGAGGCACCTCTATTCCACTCCTGCTCCAACAACTCCTTTAATCTGTCGTCATTTCTGCCTTCATCCACCAGGTCCAACAGTTCGTCGAACTCCTGTCTGCTACAGTTGTTGTCGAGGTATTTTTTGAAAAGATTGTCGATCGCTTTTCTCGAATCGGCCATGTTGTTGGATGCTTTTTATATTAAAGACACTGAAATGGGCGGGAGGGAGTATTCGTCAGCTGTTTTTTTTTTCATCTTCAGCTGCATCTTGAATCTCAAAGGAAGAGCTGGCCGAAATATTTCAGGTTAGCTTTGAATATTTTCATGGAGTTGGCGACATGTTTTTTGACTGTATGTCTGGAGAGGTTTAATTTTTCTGCAATTTGCAGGTGCGATAACCCCTCTTCCCTGTTCATCCTGAAAATCAGCTGCTGTTGAGGGGTGAGTTTTGCCAGAATCTTTGCAAAGAAAGCTTCAGCCTCTTTGATTTCCAGTGCACTTGTCATGTCGGCAGCCTGTTGTTCCAATGCTTCCCAGAGTTGTTCCCTGCGGCGCTCTTCAATTGCTGCGGCGCGTAAGTGATTAAGGGCATGATTGCGTATCAGGATGAAAAGATAATCTTCGGGATTTCTGATATCCGCCAATGTTCCCCTATTTTCCCATATGCGGATAAATACCTCCTGTACAATCTCTTCTGCAACATGGGGCAACTTCACCACCTTCCCTGTAAATGTAACCATGCGTTGGTGGTATCTCCTGAAGAAAAGATGAAAAGCTTGCTCTTCCCCCTCGCTTATACGCTCAAACAGGTGTCTGTCTGAAAGCATTGATTTCTTATTAATCACCTTCTGTCTCATTGCGGTCGGGTAAAAAACCGGCGATATGTCTCTCCTGTTAAAATGACATATTTAATCGCTCGATAATAATCAAAAAGTAATCAGCTGTGCTCTTTATAGTGCAAAGATAATTCTGTACAGGTAAAAACAATATAAAAATGTAAATTTAACTATTGATGCATTGTCAAAATATCAGAACATACGCTCGTTTTTTGATTGGATAGAACCGGATTCAACCGGAGAGCTCTTTGCTTTTCCTCACGCTGTTACTATCAAGCAGGCATACGGTACTCCTCATTAAATCCACATGCTGATTGATCTCGATCAATAATTGTGTAAAAATTCTACACTTGTTAAGTATCAGTGAGACAGATAAATAGTTAAATATCGGACCTGGTACGGCTGATGTAGTATATTTGTAGTATCCTCAAATTTCGCCTCTTATCCCTCAAAACATAATTTTGCAAACCTTTTCTTACACATTGTCAGTATTTGATAACGAAATTTCGGTTTTGATTAGCTAAACTCTCATCACAGGTTTTGTTTTTATTGAGGATTAATGTTTGTTAAATAGTCGCTCCTTAAAAGCGTATATTTATCAGATATTCAGTAAAATAATCTCATAAACAGTTGTGTTTTTTTGCAATATTTTGTATCTTTAGGTCACTACTGTCCACTTAAAATAAATTGAGCGTCAGTTGATTATCATTTCGATCTTTGACATCATTGATATCTATATTGGTAAATAGTTCATTTACAGGAGTTCTATCTAAAAGAGAGATTCCTAAAATTTGCAAAATCTCGTAAGTTGTTCGCTTGATTTGTAAATCGTGTCCTACAATCGCAACCAAACAATATGCGATAATTGCGCTGTATATTTGGATTCTAACCGCATTCCGGGAAGTTCCCCAAAAAGATTTGATCTTTAGATGCTGTTTGATCCATTTGAAGAACAGTTCTATTTGCCAACGGTTCTTATAAAGCATTGCAACCTGATCGGCTGTGAGTTCAAAATTATTTGTAAGGAATATGAGCGTCGTGTTCTTATCCCTGTCATAAAATGCAACTCTCCTGAGGCTTTCAGGATAATCTTTAGATGTGTAGAATCCTTTCAAGAAACCTGTCTGATCGGTCATGACACCTGTAGTTTCATCTACCGGATTATGAGACTTAACTTCAAACTTCAGGTTCTTTTTGGCTCTGACTACAAATGAAGATTCCAGTTTTGTAATCCTATAAAGACGGGTGTAATCAACATATCCTCTGTCGAAGATATAATAGGCACCCACCTCATATGGAATTACATCCATTGCATTCATGTCATTAACCGAAGCAGTTGTAATATGCACAAAAACCGGTATTTGTGTGGTTATATCCAGAAGAGTGTGGATTTTTACTCCACCCTTATTCTTGCGAAACTTAGCCCTCCAGAATACTGACAAGCATAAATCGACGGTTGTGGAATCGAAAGCATAGACTTTACCTTTTATCTCAAAATCATTGTTTTCCAGCTTTTGTCTGGCAACTCCGATGAGATAATAAGCAAATTCTTCAAAGATCCTATAATCGCGATTTTCATTTGCTTTTGAAAGATTACTACGGGTAACACTTTTTCCAAAACCGAGATGGTAACTTTTTCTGCTGTGGGCTTCAATTGCCACAATCAAATCACGTAAACTGTCACGGTTGGTAAGTTGCCCGAACACCATTACAAGAAGTTGATTCCAACATGTAAAATGTTTTACATATCTGTTACCATCATACTTTAAGACAATGGTGTCAAAAACTCGCTGAGGTAAGAATTCTACAATCTGAGCATACACGAATTTGCCTTTGTTCATTGTTCCTTCATAATAAAAAGAACAAAAATAAAAATTCAAATCGTCACGCCGAAAAAAGTCCTGTAAAGTATAGTATATCAATAATTTCAAAGAACATTTTCTAATTTTTAGTGGACACTAATGTCTTTAGGTACTAAAACTCTGCAAATCATGTTAGGGAAATTACCGGAAAAAGGACAACGCGATTTGTTTCGCCCGATGCTGAAAGATTTCATCGATATGGGGCATGAACTCGTTCTTTTGGCAGACAAGATCGATTGGTCATATTTTGAGGAAGAATTTACACCTTTGTATTCACAACGAGGTGCGCCAAGCGTTCCCATCCGTTTGATGGTCGGCTGCCTGCTTTTGAAGCACCTGTACAATCTTGGCGATGAGCGTATTCCCGAGTATTGGGTTCGGGATGTTTATTTCCAGTACTTTTGTGGATGCGAGTTCTTCGAACATGAGTTTCCTTTTGATCCGAGCGATTTTGTCCATTTCCGTAACCGTGTGGGAGAAGAAGGGATAGGAAAAATATTCGCTTACAGCGTACAACTTCACGGTAAAAAACTGCCGGGACAAACCGGGTTTGTTCTTTCGGACACTACTGTTCAAGAAAACAACACCACCTTTCCTACCGATGCCAAGCTTTGCAAAAAGGTTATCGACAAGTGCAATGCCATTGCAGGGAGTGAAGGCATCATGCAACGTCAGCGGTACACCCGTGAAAGTAAACAACTGCTGCGAGACACTTACAACGGCAAGCATCCCAAACGTAAGAAACGGGCAGACAAAGCCAAACGTCGCTTGAAAACGATCGCCAATATCCAACTTCGGGAACTTGAACGTAAAATGACAGAGGAACAAAAGAAACGATACGAACAGACGCTTTCACTCTGCAAGCGTGCAGTGAATCAACAGAAAAACGACAAGGATAAAATCTACAGTCTGCATAAACCCTTTACCCGCTGTATTGCCAAGGGAAAGGCACACAAGCAGTATGAGTTCGGCAATAAAGTGGGGATGATCACCACGGGCAGAAAAGGGCGGAAAATCATCACGGCGGTAAAAGCATTTTTGGGAAACCCATACGACGGCGACACCATAGAACCGTTACTCGAACAGATGGAAGAGAATAAGTTGAAACTACCCAAAGAACTCATTTATGACCGTGGCGGGAAAGGACGAAAGCAGATAAAAGACGTAAGCATTATTACACCCGGCAAGCCCAAAGTCAAAGACACCCCTTGTCAAAAACGGCAGAAACGGAACAAATGCAGAGCCAGAGCGGCAATTGAACCTATTTTCGGACATCTTAAAAAGGATTTCCGTATGGAACAGAATTACTTGTGGGCTGAAAAAGGCATACAAATCAACGCATACCTGGCAGCTACGGCTTGGAACTTGAAGAAAATGATGGAAAAGTTGAAAGAAAAATTTTTATATTTTATTTTCCGATGGTTTTTCCACCAAGATAAAATATATTTTTCAGCTTAATTCGAATTTATAAGGAACGACTAGTTATGAGAATGAACCGGAGAGTTTTGATATGATGGAGTCGTTTGCCGGTCAGGCGAATTTGATCCGTAAATCCAAAACACATAGGGAGATCTATCTCGGAGATGTCAGAAAGGTGTCGCCAGATAAACTGCGGACTGTGTTGAGATTCACTGTTGAGCGTTTATCCTCCTGAAACGGGTAGTATCTATCAGCCATCCAGTGAAAAACAAAAGGGGGGTGGATGCAATCTCTATTTTACTAAAAGATCTGTATAGCAATCCATGCACAGGCTTCAGCATCGGCCAAGGCGTGGTGGTGGTCCCTTAGCGAGAACCCGCAATGTGCCGAAACGGTCTCGAGCCGGTAATCGGGTAACCCCTTCAGTTGTGATCTTGCACCCCGCAGGGTACAATGGAACTCGTAACCGGGATAATCCATCTGGTAGGTCCGGAAGCAGGCCTTCAGACAGCTTTCGTCGAACGCCTTGTTATGGGCCACTAGTGGCAACCCTTCAATAAGAGGTTCAATCTGACGCCAAACCTGTGGAAATAACGGTGCATTCATGGTATCGCTGTATGTTATGCCATGTATCTGAGTGTTCAGATAGTAATAATACTCCGGTTCGGGACGGATCAGGCTGTAAAACCTGTCAGTAATCACTCCGTTGCGTACAATAGCCACACCTACGCTACAGACACTCGACCGATGGGAGTTGGCTGTTTCAAAATCGATGGCGGCAAACTCTTTCATGAATCAACCAATTTCAAATTATGAACGATAACTTGGCGAAATGTAAAAAAGAAAAGCGCTCAAATATTTGATATTCAAGCGCTTCATCTTGTGACCCCGGAGGGGCTCGAACCCTCGACCCATTGATTAAGAGTCAATTTTAGCATATTATATATAACATCTGATATATTCATATATTGCTGTATTATTGCGTTTTAAGCTAATTAACAATGTTAAATATACCTGATAATTCGATATATATATAGATGTTTTCATACATTTGTTTACCCATTGTTTACCCAACTTCCAATAGATAAAAGTATGAAAAATAGCGGACTTACAACCAACAAAAAATCTGTTTATAAGTACAAAAACAGAAATATTTCGGTACAATTGACGAGGAAATATCGGAAAACGAGTGATGAAGTTGCGCCGGTATTCTGGAGAATCACCTTTAACCGGAAGTTAAAGCACATTTTCACCGGATTTGAATTCTCAAGTGATGACTGGGATGATTTTGTAAACAGGGATTTAAGAAAGCACAGTGATTGCAAACAAACCCTTGATCGCTATTTACGATTAACCCTAATACCGGCAATCGATGGCCTTGCTGAAAAGAATAGTTTTTCATTTGACGCTTTGGATAAACTAATCAACAATTCACCAGATTCAATAGGATTGAATGAAGCATTTGATCAAAAAATAGCTCTTTTAGAAAGTGAGTACAGAATTGGGAGTGCAGGGGTATACAAGGCTACCATCAAAGCGTTGATGCGGTACAAGTATTTCAGGCAACTCAGAAATCGTGTTGATAAAAATGCTTTCATCGCGCTTTGTAAAGAGAAGCGGCATATAACCATCGGGAAAGAGGTCCTTGATATTGCTCAAACAATCCGTTTTGAGGAGATAACCCCGGAGTTCCTGGAAGAGTGCGAGAAATTCTGGTTCGAAACTGAAATTACTCCTGCCACAATGGGAATTTACATGAGGACATTGAGAGCAATCATTAACAATAACAGGGGCGATAAACCATATATCGATGCAGAGAAGTACCCATTTGGTGTGTCAAGGGGAAAATATGCCATTCCGGAGGGAGGCAGAAGAGAGATCGCGTTATCGATCGAACAAATATGGAAGATTGAAGATTACCAGACAGAAAATATTACGCTAGCCACCGCGCGTGACATATTCGTTTTCATGTTCTACTGCAACGGATTGAATTTCGGGGACCTCTGCCGATTGCGGTATGAGAACATCGATGTGTCGAACGATGAAATCGTCTTTCAACGAAAGAAGACACTGAGAAAGACAGCGAAACCAACATTCATCTACGTGCCGATCCTTCCCCCAATGATCGAGATTATAAACCGGCAGGGGAACAAAGAACAGGATGGATACATTTTCCCCTTCCTGAATGGCATTGAACCTACAGACAGTAATGAGCGAAAAATCATCAACGCGATGAGGCTCAGTTTAGACCAGATCAACACATCACTCAAACAGATAGCGAATGAGCTGGGGCTGGATCCAGATCTATCGACCTCCTATACCAGGAACAGCTATATCACCCACCTCACCAGTGAATTACTCGTGAACCCCATCGTGGTTAGAAAGATGGTAGGCCATAGTACCAGGAAAGATGTCACTGCCGGCTATGTGAAGTTGACAGCTAAAAAGCGGAGAGAGATTAATTTGAAGCTGTTGAATCCGGAGAAGAATTATGCGGCGATTAATTCAGGGAGAGTAATATAGGATTTTGAAGATATTAGGGGCTTATTTTTTAACCTTTGGAGAGAATATATCGATATATTTCGTTGTTTATATAAATTATTGTTAGTTTTGCATCTATAATCCTGGTACTGATGAGAAACATAGGTTTCCGAGTTGCAGTAACCTTAACTGCTACATAAAAAGACTGTATACGCAATTGCATTAAAATACACAATTATTTATAAAGTATTAGTATTCTACGAATTAGCAAAACAAGGACGGTGGATATATGAAATATATACGCAATTGTGTTGCGTATATACAAATGTTACCCTGCATTTAAAAAAGACACCAACTAATGGACAAACATTTTAAATATAAATATGACGACCTCTTTAACCCTACATTAAAGGCACTGAAAAAACTCGGAGGTTCAGGAGCGGTAAGTGAAATTGAAGAAGAGGTTGCTCAACTATTAAATTTGTCTGAGGAAGCGACTAATGAAATTCACCGAGAAAGCACCACTAAATTGGCTTACAGACTTGCTTGGGCAAGAAACTATCTCAAAAGATATGGACTTATAGAAAACTCTTCGAGAGGTGTTTGGGCATTGACCGAAGAAGGACAAAAAACAACTGAAGTAAACCAAGAGAAAGTTAAAAAGGCGGTCGTTAAAAAAGACAGAGAAGAGCGACTTCAAAAGAAAACCGAAGAAAATGGTTCACCAGAACTTCAAGACACAACAGAAGAAATAGAAGAGTTTTCTTGGCAAGACAAATTACTTGATACAATAAAAAGCATTCATCCAGACCAATTTGAGCGGCTTTGCCAAAGACTTTTAAGAGAGTTAGGGTTTGTGAACGTTGAAGTTACAGGAAAGACAAATGATGGTGGAATTGATGGAAAGGGAATGATTAGACTTGGTGGTGTTTTATCATTTCACGTAGTTTTTCAAGCTAAACGATATCAAGGTTCTGTTTCATCTTCTGTAATTAGAGACTTTAGAGGTGCAATGAGCGGACGAGCAGACAAAGGACTTATTATGACCACCGGAAGTTTCACTCGGGAAGCGAAAAAAGAAGCACAAAGAGATGGCGCGACACCAATTGACTTAATTGACGGTAACGACTTTGCTGAAAAACTGAAAGAGTTAAATTTAGGAGTGACAGTTGAATTGGTTGAAGAGGTTAAAATAAAACCAGATTGGTTCAAGAATATTTAAAATAAAAAAAACGCAGGGTAACATTGTATAAGCGTAATGCGGGCTGAATTGCTAAAATAAGCATTTTTGCTCCTAAGAAACTTTGCGGTAGGCGGACAGATAATCGCTCCGAAATCCCCGCACTACGCTTATACTTGACCGTTATAAATTGCTCGGTTTTTTGAGGGATAAAATTTTGTTTTTAAAAGCAATTGAAATAAGTATAAGTACAATACCGAAGATCATACCTGCAAAGAAAAGTTTGAAATTAAATCCGGTTGTTGGAGTGATTTTCTCTTTAAGAGAATGGTTTTCCTCTTTTAAAGTTTCAAGGGAGTATTCAAGGTTTTGGTTTTCCCGTGTTAGTTTGTAAATCTCATTGTTGTACTCCTGTTCCTGGATCTCAAATTCTTTGATCGTTTTTTCAAGAAAGCTTTTGCTTTGGGTGATTGTTTCACTAGCAATGGGGTATTTCCCAGTGTGGGGATTCACAGGGGCTGCGGTGTCATAGTTTATGGTGTGGCTTGAAGCCTCGCTCATCAACCGGGTGTTCCCATCGCTTAGGCGCTTAAAATCGGTTTTGAGGTTTTCTACCTGGATCTCCTTTGCATGAAGCTCATTCTTTAAAGAGATCACAGCTGTACTGTCGATCTTTGTCACCACCTTTTCAGTGATGATTTGTTTGGGTTTACAACCCACCAGGAAGAGTAGGGTTGTGAAGAGCAACAGGACAACCGGTGTTGTTCTATTTGGTGCAACCACTGGTGCAATCACTGGTACAACCACTGGTACAAAAATTGGTGTAGCATTTGGTACAACAATTGTGAGTTGTGAAGCTGTAAGTTTGTGTTCGTTCATCATGATGCTTTACGGATTGCTTCCAGGAATTTGTAATGATAGCCGGCAATGGTGTGGGCGCTGTCGAGGCCGTTGATGATCCTGCGGGCACCGAAGGGATCGTCGCGTTGGGGGTTGAAAAAGTTCTCAAGCGAGTAGCCGGTGAAGTCGCCCCGGTTGGATTTACCCAGGATCATTCCCTCAACCAGGATCTGGGCAGAGATCTCGGGATCGAGAGCGAGCTCCGGTTGTTCCAGGAGCGGCAGGCCCATCAGATCACCCATCCGTTCGTAATTCTCATACCAGGTGAGCTGGACATCACCCCGGCCATAATAGATCTTGTCCGGCCAGGTGTAAGGCTGGCCACTTTGTTTGATCTTCTTCCCGTAAGATTTCCCCATGCCTTTCCCCCACTCCTCAATGGGTTGCATGGTATGCGCGGTCTCATGATAAGAAGTGGCCAGCATGTAGGCGCACCAACTGTCGACGGTCACCTCGAACTTGGCGAACGCAGCCAGCTTGTGGAGGATCCCCTCCCGCTGGCGGTCGTTCAGTTTCCTGTTGAAGAGCGAACGATTGATTTCCTGAAAGAAGAGTTGCCGGTTCATGATGTTTGGAAATTTAGTTAGTGGGCTTATTGTTGTTCCTCAACCCGTTTGAAAGTACCACGAGGTGGTAAACGGTTTGGGCAATCGACCACTAAGCAGTAGTGATCATCCCCATCCTTGCGCCAGCGGATCTCCCGCTCCACCGTTTTCTCGAGACCGGTGATACGCCGGTGATCTTCGGTTATCTGCAATTGAAGCAAGGCGAGATCCTTCTTCAGCTTCTCGTTGATGCCCTCCTTCTCCCTCAGGAGTCTCAGCAGTTCTTCGGAGTTGGACTTGTTGTAGGAGTTCATCTTCTCCATATGGGCCACCGTACGTTCCAGGAGACCCATCATCTCCGTCGCAGCCAGGGCATCCTCCCGTTTGGCGGAAGCCTCCGATTGGAAAGCTTCGCTTTGCTTGATTCGTTTGTTCTCCTTGCGATTCACCACCGCAGAGATCCATCCCCCCAGGGCGCCACCGCCCAGGAAAGAACTCATGGTGACCAGCCATTCGCCGTTCACCGGAAGTATTTCCATCAACATAACCATCATTGCAATTAATTAGATTCTCCAGAGCGCGGAAACACGTAGAGGGAGAAACGGAGCCGCCCGTGGGGCGGCTCCGAACAAAGATCAAATCATCGAAACCTCAACCCGGCCCGTGTGGATCGAGTTAGAGACCAGCTTGCCATCCGCCGAAGTGAGCGCCAGATAGGTATCCACCAGCTCGCCATCCCAAGTGGGGGGCACAGCCAGAGAACCACTGCCGTCGGCCCTGGTAGCCGCATCCATGTTGTAGGATGCATCACCGGTGATCGGGTTGAATGCCATCAGGATCACCTTGTCGGTGGCTGCCGCGTTGTTGAGCAGATCGGAGTCCCACACGAAGTCGAGACTCCCCCCAGAGCTTGTCGCGGACGCATTGCCGGCACCATAGAGCTCACCAGAAGTCAACTTCACCAACGGGAAGTTGATCTCGAAGTCGGGATAGAGGTCGATCACCGCGTTTCTGACGTTGTAGGACATCGCCACGCTGAAGGCACTCTTGCCCGTACCGACGCTTCCTGCGAAGCCCACCCGGATGATCGGGATGAAGGCCTTCAACATCTTGGCCACGAGAGAGAACCTGTTCCGCTGCGTCATCTGCGCCTCGGTACGCGGGTTGTGCACGCTGGCAGGCATGCTTCTGATGTAATCGATGCCTCTCCAGGAGGCTCCGACTATGTTCCCCACCTTGCCGGAGAACCCGCCTAAAATACCTTGCTTAATTGTACCCATGATAGATAAAAATTAAAATGTTAAACATATGGTTTACTAAGAGATGGTACGGAGTTGGTACGGACCTGGTAGTAGGGTGATTCAGAAATTTAGGGTTTACGGAATCGTAAACTGATGCCGGCCGGAATCAACCAGGCTCCAGGGCAGATACCTATCAGGCCATCTCCGGAAATAAAAATACAAAGTGAAATCAAGGCACAATTAAACAGGTGAGGATTACGCTTTTATGCTTGTAAAAGCATTGGATTGCAGGGGAGAGAAAGGGTGAAATCTAACAATACTCTAATAATTTGGAGCGAAAAAAATGGAACTTCAATGGAAGTGAAAAATATAGGATCAGAATCTTTTAATTCTAATTAATCGTCGATCATTAGAATAAGTGCGAACAGAAATAGATCGAAGGAATAAATGAAACCATAGCGATCAGCAAAGGGTGGCTTTGTAATCGGCAAGGTTTTCCGGTGAAATACGATTTCCGAAGGAGCGGAGCGGAGGCGGAATTGGAGATTTCATCGGAAACCCGGAGGGCTTGACCTTGTAAGATTACAGCGGAAGCCACCGTATCTTTGCGGTGGCTTCATTGATCGAGTTAGAAAATATTTGTAATCAAATATGCTTTATAAGATGGAGATATGTAGATTACCTTTTTTTCAGTATTATTCGTTTGAACATTATTTCGCCTCGTATTGGGAGTGGCTTATCAAGAATCTGTCCGACATCATAACATTTTATACATAAACTAATTTAGCAGTCTAATCAAAGACTGTCCTAAAAAGGGGTAGCTTACAAAAAGGGAAAGCTTACAATTGTGAGTCCCAATTTTCTACAAATACATCAAAAGTTATTCAAATTAATTTACCATCTGCTAATTAATGGAATATGTGTGTCGATGCAGATTATCATCCATACTCCGGGTAAGGATCAATCCACCTACTTTTTTCTTCACCAAAACAGGCAAGATTCACCATGTCTCCAAGTAACAATGGTTCATCGTTATCCAAACCCTCATTCCACCGGTCCAGATAGCTGGAATGCAATAAAGAGAGGGTAATGGATCCAAGTTTGTCATCAATAATTTCCAAATCTTTGTGAACAAGCTTATCATTCTTATCGAAAATAAAATTTGTTTCAAACACTTTTTCTCGCACGAATGTTCGACACTGTGAAGTACGCCAGGCCATGCTGCCATCGGGTAAATAATGAACCGAAGAAAGGCGGTTGTTATCTTCATCAAACTCTTGTACTGTTTTCAGGACAAATTGAAGTCCTGCATCGAAAATAAATCTTTCAGTCTCGTTCCCATCAAAATATTTAGACAGCAACAACAAGATCAGATTATTGTCATCATCTGCCATCATCATCTTCTTTATTCTTCTTTCTTCAAAAAAATACTGATTGATCCACGATCGAGTTTTCTCATTCCAGTATTTACGCGCTATATAATTTCCATTACAATCATATTTAAGAAACAATTTGTCTCCGAAATTTTCTATGCGGTTACCCACCTCATCGTATGTTTCCGTAACTTCGGGTACGTCAGCATACACAGAACAGGGTCCGTCGGGCAATAAATTAACATAACCTTGTGTTTCCATATCAAAACGGATATGCATCAGTACTTTTTCAGAATCAATTTCCTCATCATCGTCTTCTAAAAACATGTCAGTCTCATAAGCATCATAAAGCTTCCCATCGCCATAATAGGAACATAGACTAGATAAATTATTATAACAAATATAGATCTTGCTAATGAAATAGTCGCCAAATTTCCCATTTTCGGTTCCATATTTTTTAGTGATCTCAGAATAGGTATTCGTAAGTTTATCAATCTGTGAATTAAATTTTTGCATGGCACATATTCTTTATATTTGGGTCAAATATATATTGCGCATATGCCAAATTATGACATAAGCATTGAAAGTTTTTCATCTTATGCTATCATTTGGCATACAATTATCATACCTTTGAAAAAAAAGGATAGTTTTGTAATCTTCCTACACCATATAAATGAGTAACCAAATGACAATCAAACGAAAAAACAGCAAAGAGAGCACATCAAACCTTTTTAATCGTTATGTATGGCTCATAGATTTGATATACAGGAAAAAGAACATCACCTTCGAAGAGATCAACGAACAGTGGCAACGATCGTCTCTGAACTATGCATATGACGATTTACCGCTGCGCACATTTCATAACCACCGGAAAGCAATTGAACAGATGTTCGATATCAACATCGAGTGCGACAAGCGTAACGGCTATTCATACTACATTGAGAATTCCGAAGATATGGAAATGGGAGGCGTACGAAGCTGGCTACTAAACACATTTGCTATTAATAATCTGATCAATGAGAGCCACAAGCTGAAACACCGGATTCTGTTTGAAAAGATACCCCGGGGACAGGAGTACTTAACTACCATAATCGAAGCCATGCGGGATAATTTCTCGTTGATGATCACCTATAAGGCATTCTGGCAAGACAATCCGGCAACATTCGAGATACGCCCTTATTTCATCAGAGTATTCAAACAACGTTGGTACCTGATCGCATTCAATCCCTTTAGAGAAAAAATACAAACATACGCGCTGGATCGTATCAGAGACATGTCGATAACTGAAAACAAATTCACACTACCTGCAGATGTCGATTTTGAATCCTACTACGATGACTGTTTCGGCATTATTACAGACAACAATATTTCCACTGAAAAATTGTTGATTAAAGTCGGCAACTACCAGGCTGCCTATATAAAGGCCCTCCCACTCCACGGTTCACAAAAAGTGGTTAAATCCGATGCAGATTACACCCTGTTTGAATATTTCATCAAACCCACCTACGATATCCGGCAGGAAATACTCTCCCACGGTGACGATGTGGAAGTCCTCCAACCGGAATGGTTCAGGGAGGAGATAGCTGCGATAGTCAGGAAGCAGGAGGAGATTTATAAAAATGAGTGATGATTGGAAATAATAAAGTGACGAACCGCAGCGAAAATTAATCAATAATTTTCGTTATTTAATTTATCGTTAATAGCTTTTATAAAATCTTTTGCTCTTTCTTTTGCTCGACCTGTGCTAACATCAATCCAAAAATCTTTATCAATCTCTATATTGCTGTAGAAAAATTGATACATGGGCCACCATTCTGAAACCATGAATTGTTGCTGAAAAATATTTTCTATTTCCGATAGCCTCGATCTATTTATATCTGGAGTGATTCTTTTCACGCCATAAATAATTCCTCCACGTTCAAAACTAAAACCAATTTTGTGTTTAGACCATTTACTAGGTACCAAATAAATTCCCTCAACTTTAATATTCAACTCTCTACCTATTTCTTCAATTTGCTCATTAAATTTCTCCTTCAATTTATATTTAACTTCTTTTAGTGAGTTTGCCACTAGGAAGGATATTTCTATATTTTCCTTATTTTCAAGTATTAAATCTTTAATTACTTGTTTCGAATTTACATTTTCTTCTCCCATATACATTTTTTTTAATTTTTTTTCTAAGTCACATAAAAATGATTTAACTCTGTAGTTTTGCGTAATATTTCCGAATTCTCTGATACATTCAATCAAATGATCTTCATAAGTCAATTGTTTTAGCCTTTGATCTGAAATATATTGAAATCTATTCTCTTTACTAATGCTTTCATTTGAAATTTCTTTACTCGCAGGACTCAAATAGATTAGACAAAAATTACCATTTGTTTTCTCTAGTAAATATTCATAATAGTCATTTATCTGATTATGCTGATCCTGAGTCCATGTATAAATCTTATTTTCAATACCGATAGCTTTTTCATAATTATTCTTCACAATAACTATATCAATTCTTCTATTGTTTTCTGTGGAACTTTCACAATGAACACTTATTTTATCCGTCTCTGAATAATTAAAGAAATCAAGGTCAAACTTCTTTAGAAAAAGTCTTAAATAAGCATCTCCCTGTTCATGACAGCCATCTGGGTTTAAAAAGAATGCAATTATTTCAGATACTTTGTTTTCATCAATACTCCAAAAATCAAAGGAATTAAAATTTACGGCTAATTCCTTACCATAAAGATATCTGATTTGTTCAACCAGTTTCTTTTTCGTAGCTACGAGAGAGAAAAAGTTTTTGATCTGAGTGTTTGTCATTTTTTTATTTTTTAGTTCTTATTCCAGTTCTCCAAGTCAAATTTAATCTAACTGCTCCACTTCAAAATCATTCTTATTACAATTGGCTCTCTGATAATCAAAGCGGAAAAGACGCAAATAAGCTTCTTTGATTTCTTTCGCTCCATTGTAAAATGGATTGTTAGTGTGTTGCAGGGTTGTAACTGTAATCACCATATCTGGTGTCAATAGAGTTCCATTTGTACGTTTAACACGTTTCGGTGTTATTCTAAATACTTTTGACATAATTAATTATTTTATTCACAAGATATCTATCGCAATTCTAGTACAAGCCTCTGCATCGACCAGGGCATTATGATTAAACTGATCTATGGTTACAAATGATTCCATGAAAATATGACTTTCGGTCACAATTTTGTAAATGTATTATAATAAACTATATTTACAATGTCCCGGCATTAATTTTAACATGAAGTGCATTTGCTGTTTCTCCGCACGTTTCTACTCCAAAGAAGTAGTATTTTGGTTCGGAATTTTCTCCTTGTACCAACTTTAATAATTTCATCATGATTTCTGCCAGTTCGTCCAATAAAATGGGCTTTTCAGAAGAAAACTCAAAGAGAAAATAAAAGTGTGTGTAGTCAGATAGTTCTTGAAATTTATTGTGATATTGTCCTGTAGCCAATTCAACAATTTTGTTCGCCCTATCATCCATGTCCTCCGGACCTGAATAGATTGAAATGCTCATATCCCTAACAAAATGATGAATATCATCAATATCTTCTTTCGTCAAAGGAGATTTGTATACCGTACTGGAATCAGTTTGTTCATCATGCTGTTTCAACTCATCTTTTAACCAATATTCCCATTCTGCTATTCTCATAATAATGTTTTTACTACAAAGATATCAGATGGATATGCCAAATAAAGACACATGATCCAAACAAATTTTTAAAGTTATACCTAAAAGTCTCAAATAAAAGTTGCATATGTCAGGTAAAGTATTTATTTTTAAAGTGTTATACAAAAACAAACATTCACCCGACACATGCAAGACAAAAATAGTAAAAAAATCTCATTTACTGCCTGTTCAGTAAAGAAAAAGTTCAGTTCAGAACAATTAACATCATATTCAGGGTTAAGCGTAACCTCTGATTTTATCAACCATTGCGGTATTTATGGCAAGCTGGAACATCTTTTTCCAACCATCCGCCACAATGCAAGCCGTTTCAGCACAGCCCAAATACTCTCAAGTATCCTGTTGGCATCGTTGTGCGGTGTTCACCGTTTGAAGCGGATTGAAAACTTCACCTTTGACGCCTTGGTTGCCCGCTTGTTGAAGTTACCCAAGAACATTGACGAGGACACCATACGCCGCCATTTGACAGGTTTGGGTGAAAGGGGCGCCCGTTCGCTTCACGAGCTGTTGTTGGGTTTTACAGGCATGCAAGTTTCCCGTTGCGGTTTAAGCCGCTTGACACTTGATTGCGACTCAAGCACATTTACCGTTTACGGCAACCAACAAGGGGCTGAGGTGGGTTATAACTCGCATAAGAAGGGTTCGAAAAGCTATCACCCCATCTTATGTTTTGTCACGGAGATGAAACTGCTTGTCAATTCATGGCTCCGCCCGGGTTCAGCTTACACCTCAAACGGAGTTTGTGAGTTTGTCAAAGAAACCTTGGCCGCTCTTCCCCAAAAGGTGGAGAAGGTGTTTTTCAGGGCCGACAGCGGTTTTTTCAATGGTGGATTATTTAATTTGTTAGAAGACGGTAAACATGAATATTTGGTGAAAGTAAAGCTGAAAAACCTGAAAGATTTACTTGCCGGGCAGACTTGGCAGCCGATTGGCCCACGGACGGCGACCTGTCAGTTTACACATCAATGTAGCGGTTGGAGGAATCCCCGCATGTTTTATGCCGTGCGCATCATAAAGCAAATGGTTGAAGTCGATTATTTTGGCGAAAAACAATTTGTACCCGAGTATGAGTACTTTTGCTATTGCTCGAACCTGAAAGGATTGGATGCCTTGCAGCTCCATACCCTTTATGGATCCCGATCAGAGAGTGAGAATTGGATCGAGCAAACCAAAAACTCGCTTTGTGCGGGAAAAACCATCACGCATGATTTTTGGGTAAACGATATTCTTTGGCAACTTTCGTCATTTGCCTACAGTTTATCGGTGCTCATGCGATACCGGGGCGACTTTTGGGTTTGGCGTCAAGAGCACTCTACCTTCCGAGAATGGTTTATCCGAGTGCCGGGTAAAGTGGTGAAATCCGGCAGGCAGGTCACGGTAAAAATGCCTAAGGAGTATTACCGAAAAGCGGGGTGGCGTGATTTTGAGCAGCGAATAACGACAACGATGACCGGATGACGGATTTTCACTTAATCGTCCATCGCCATCTTTCGTGTCGTAAAAGGGTTTATGACAAGGAATTGCCATGCCTTGGAAGAGTGGTAATGTTAATATATATAAAAACGCCACCATAAAAAGTAAATCAACACGTTAAACGTGCAAGAAACAGTGAAGATGAAAAGAAAATAAAACGGTATCTCTCGAAAAAAAACATTGCCGTCCGATAAAAACCGATTTTGATTCTTCGTTACTTTTAACCGGCTTATTATCAGTCGTTTCTTTTTATAATTTTTCTATTTTCAAAAGTAAGCCCCCCTGAAAAGGGTAAGCATCTCTAAATCCTGGTCATCTCGTTGCCAATCTCGTTCCGGGTTTTCTAAAAATTTTATCAAGTGCAGGTAATTAAACAGGTGTATCCTGCAAAATGACACCAGGTTGGAGAATGCCCAAGGCCGTTTCAACCGCTTCTGTATAACCGTGAGCAAGAGGTTCACGATCAAAGCGCAATATACCTGTATTTTTATCGCGTTCTCGTTATCCCCGAGGAAGTACTTCAGGGGGAAGTTTGATTTTAACTGCTTGAATAACAGCTCTATTTGCCATCTTATTTTATACAAGGCCGCTATCATGTCGGGCCGCATCTCGAACAGGTTGGTGAGGAACTCGAACTTCCTTTTCAACACCCTGTCGTAGAACACCACCTTGCGCAACTTCAGCTTGCTCCCGCCATCATCTTCCTTCACGGTCACCTCGATGATAGTGTCTTCCAGCACGCCGCTGTGGATGCATTCATCGATGTAAAGTTCTTGCTCCACCTTGTAAACGGCGTTCTCCTTGATGCGGGTAACGAATCCGGCTCCCTTTTCACAAAACAGCTTGAAGGCTTTATAATCGTTGTATCCCTTGTCGAAGACGTAAATAGTGTTGTCATCCGGTTCCAGTTTCCTCAACAGCAGGTGATCGTTCGTGGCAGCGGATGAGAACCATATCATCTTGGGAACGGGCTCGTCGACATTGATAACGGTGTGCACCTTGATCCCCCCTTTGCGTTTACCGTTCGAGGGTGTTCTGCCGACGCACTTCAAGATGTCCTGGAACAAACTGATAACCGTGCTGTCGAAGATCTCGACCTGCTTGTTCAACACATCTTTAAAGCGGGTGTCCGAGATCACGTGTTGGTACTCGCGAAGCAGGTCGTGGTACACGCCCGAGAAGAAATCAACGCTCCTGCGCTTGTTGGCGTCCGACAAGGTGCTCCGGTAGGGTATGTGGCCGAGCTGGAAATGCCTGGTCTTGCCTGAAAGACCGAGCATTGCACCCGCCACCTCGCGCAGGGAGGAGCATTTGGCGAAGACGCAAAACAACATGCTTATAAGGTGATCCTTAGCCGTGAAACGTTTCACGTAATGATCGGCCTTGTACCGTTTGCTGTTTCGGGCGATAATCCTTGTATCTACCATAGATATGAGCTGTCCGAATACCGATTGTCCAAAAAAATAAGTACTTTTGTTCATTGTAGACTTGTTTTGTGATGAATACAAAGCTACAATTATTAGTACGACGGGCAAAACTCAAATTTGCCCGCGTACTTTTTCTAAAAAGTTTTTATCGGACAACAGTGATTGTAGACTTGTTTTGTGATGAATACAAAGCTACAATTATTAGTACGACGGGCAAAACTCAAATTTGCCCGCGTACTTTTTCTAAAAAGTTTTTATCGGACAACAGTGGAAAAAAAAGAGAAATTCCGCTTTGAAAACTATTAACTTGAGTTGGGAATTTTAAATGAGATTTTTAAGTTATAAATAAAATAATCCGGTGCCGTTATATGGCATACCCTGCGCTTTACTTTGAATCATGATATAATAAAGATAACACTGAAGATGATGAAAAAAGTTAAGTTTGATTTCACAAATTACCCTGTATCAAAATTGGAGAAAATAATTTGTAATGGTCGTTTTGAAGGACGTGAGAAAGTCTTTCATACTGCAACTGTACGGTGCAATAAATTAAACCAGGACTTTGTCTTTAACGATTATTTCTTTGATCATTTTGTATTGATAAACGATCGCTTAACCATTCTAATGAGTGAATCATACGACAAAAAGTTATCAATCAGAACATCCTTGAAGAAATTGATTGACGAAAAACAAATTCTCATCGATGACTTTGATTTAGAGGGATTCATCGATTATGAAGATCAGGATACAATGGATATTGAAATTCCCAAATGACTTTGTAGCATGGAACATTCAGGTCTGTTACATGATGCATTCTCTTTATTGCGATGGCTATCTCTCTTTACCCGATTTAATGGCCATGAAACTGGAATGTTTTTATTTATCGGTGAAAACTCATTTCATCTTGAACTAATATGCAAAACCAAAAGGCTGATTTACTAATTTGTAATGCATATCAACGAGAGAGGCATTCGAAAACTGCGTGTGCTTATTTTCTGAAATACCGTAAGAACCATGTATATGACCAAAAAGATGATAATCCGGTCTAATTTTTAATACGGCATACAGCAGATCAAGATCGCCATAATTTATACCTTCTGAGATATCAAGCAAGCCAAAGGGTGGTTGATGTGTGATTAAAACATTTGTATCAGAAGGAATTTCACTGACATGTTTGGAACATTTTCCCGACACAAGATCAGCCGTGAACATGGGTATTCCATGAAATTTGATATTTTCAATTTCAATGCTTGAATTACATAGATAATAACATCCATCAGGTAGTCCATCAATTTGAGCTTCAAACAAACAATCATCGTGATTTCCTGCAACGAAAATCTTATACTTATATGGAAGAGCACCAAACCACCTGATAAAATCCAGCACCTCTTCTACTGTTCCATCGCATGAAAAGTCGCCCGAGTGAATAAGGAGATCGGCTGCCGGCAGGTTGCTCAGTTGATTGTGCCTGTTGTGTGTATCTGATAAGTGTAGTATTTGCATCGATACTATATTACTATGAAGGAATTCTGAATGCTTGTTTTTGCTAAGTGGAGATTACAAATAAGCAATATTTTAAGGTCATCTGTCGCACAACCATTTCTTTGCAAGTTAACGATTGGAAAGTAAATCTACAAACTTTTTATCAATTATTCTTGTTAAAAAGAATTTTTAATTAATTGATAAGGCAATTATCTGCGAAGGGGAAATTTTTGCAGTGCCTCCATCATGAATTGATCGAAATGGTTTCTCAGTTGCGATTCATTGGCTGCAAGGAACTCGATGCCAAGGGTGGGGTTGATTGCGGAGCTCTTGTGAACAGACATGATTTCGAGCGATTGTTGCAGTCCCGCGAGGGTTCCATATTTCTTCAGCCGGTTGGTCTTTATGAAATGGAAAATGAACCCTTTCACCTTTTTGGGCAGCCACCAGTAGTAAAGTAAAACAGACCAGTAAAAATTTCGGGCAAATTGGTCGAGGCTCCGCCCATTGCCATATCTATCAAAATCGGAAGCGAGCAGATAATCATAATACATGTCGGCCATGATTCCCGAATAGCGTCCGAATGATGGCCGGAGTAGCTCCACCGTCTCCTTGAATGCAGGATGGTTGTCGGTAAAATGATCGATTTGCCTGTGCAACAGGATTCCTTTTCTGATACCCGAAGGATATGCCTTGTATCTCCGACCTTTGACAAAATCTCCGATGAAATTGCCGACGGCTACCTGACGACAGCTGTCCGAAAAATAAATATGGGCAAGGTAATTCAAATTATAATAAAAACAAGTGAACTAATTCAATACCTCTTCCAGAAACAACAGTGTATGATTCCATGCTCTCATTGCCATCACGTCGTTGTACTCTGGAGACTCGGGATTTGTGAAGGTATGGCCGGAGTGGGCATAGGTGATGATTTGCCAGTCGGCATTGCCTTCATTCAATTCTTTTACCAGATTGTCGAGATCCTCCCGCGATACGCTCTTATCTTCTGCCGGGTGCTCCACCAACACTTTCGTTTGTATGGGCTTGTTTGGCCGGCTTGCATCTTTACTCAATCCGCCGTGTATGGAAACCACTCCCTGCACGTTGAATCCTGCCCGTGCAGCTTCCAGAGCTCCTGTCCCGCCAAAGCAGTAACCGATCACCGCTATTTTATCTGCTTTCGCGCCTTGTGCTTTCAACTGCTCCAAAGCCAGTGATATCCTGTATTGATATGCATTGTAGTCATTCTTGTATGTGCCGGAAAGTTTTGCAGCTGCTTCATTATCCGAAGGTATGTTTCCTTCGCCATAGATATCGGCTATGAAAGCAATGTATCCTTCTTTCTCAAGATTCAACGCGGCCATGCGCGCTTCATTGTCCGCACCCTTCCAGGCGGGAAGAATAAGAACGCCTGGCAACTGCTTGCCGGCATTTGAGGTGACCAGTCCATTTAATTTCTGGGTTCCATCTTGATAAGAAACTGTTTTCAGTGATTGAGGCAGTATTGTTTGGAAAATACCCATAAGCAGGAGTAAAATGATGAATCCTTTCATTTTCTTGATTTCTACGTTGTTTCAACTATAAACAACACACAACGCATTTTTGTTGGTGACTACAGACGTGTTCATTCCTATAAACTAATGGAATGAGTTAAAAGGAAATATAAGGGTATCGAACAAGAAGATGGTTCTATATGAAATACTGTAATTGCAAGTTTAATTATATTTTCTGATACAATGAAATTATTTGTTGTTGATTTTCTCAACGGATTAAAATCTGAAATTAATAGGTTATGCAGCCTTGAGCAGGAACGGAGCAAAGGAAAAACCGGGGAGCGCAGCGACCTGTTTTTGCTTGCGGAGTGACCCGGCGCGAGCCGTTGCGAGTGGAGCGAATGTGGTGGCAGGAAGGAGCCCGAAGCATGAGGGCGCCTGACGCCTACTGCCCCAGCAGGGGTGGCGGATTTTTTGTGCTACGGAATCCGGTCCTGGCAATTGCGAAGTGGGTGAGGAAGGTAAGCGGCAGAGGTATCATGATTTGGCAACCTCAAATTTTACCTGACGAACGGAACGAAGCATTTGCCATTGAACAGCTGAGCTGTGCGAATTGAGCGAACGAAGGAGTTGATGAGCGAAGCATGAGCGAGCATAACGACTGAGAGAGCGAGGAATGAACACAGAAAGGGTATCGGGAGTGAATGGAGCAAACCAGGTGATTGTTGAAACGAAGCATGAGTGAGACATACACCTGATTTGCGGAATGAACGCTAACAGAGCGATGCGGTGTTTGTGCAGAGAACGCAGGCGCTTGTCCGACCTGAAGCATGAAGGTCGGCAAGCGGTGGAGTGAACGGAACAGACACGGCAATAGCGGCGGTTGTAATCGCGGGGAGCGTTGCGGTGAGAGCGTAGCGAAAACCGGAGGCAGTCCGACCCGAAGCATGAGGGTCGGCTGCCGACAGAGAGAGAGAGAGCCGAAGCGAGCATGGCAGAAAAGCGGGAGGTGCACCATTGGGGTGAGCGAAGCGATGTGAATGGAACGAGAGGAGGAACCGGTCCGACCCGAAGCATGAGGGTCGGGCGGTGAGGGAGCGAGTGGAATGAACATGGCAAAGCGACGGGATTAGAAAGGGACAGCGGTGATGTGGCGGGACGATATATTTACAAAAAGTGTGACACCCCGATCAGCACGAGCGACCCGCAGGCGAGCAGAAACACTGAGTGGCGGTTGCCCCCTTTAACAAATACATGAGCGAAGCGAATACCTTATTGGGGTTTGAGGGGGCAAGAGTAGCCACGCGTGAGGATTGAGCGAGCGTTGTGCAACAAAACAAGCAGCCACGCAGCGATGAGCACCAAACGAAGCGATCTTAGACTGGCCGTGATTGGGAACGCTGTTGGGTTGTAGATGCCAATTACATTGTAGTTGAGGGGAACGGTAGCGAAGTGAATTGGAGCGCAAGAGCTAAGTGTGGATGCGGTGTGTGCAAGGGTGGCGAAAAAAATACTACCTTTTGAAAGAGAGGAGCCGCAGGCGGATCTCCAAAAGGTGGAGATTTTTTTCAAGCCACTTGCTTGCCCTTGCACACATGTTTTGTGAACTAAGTGAGCGATTGACGAACACCTTATTTCCTGTTCAGGTTGGACTTTGTGGGGCGGTGAGAGAGATGGGGCGGAGAAAAATCGGCTTCGGATGGGAAACGGGGAGACCGGTTGATGATTGGGAAACCGTTGAGATGCGGTGTGAAGGGGGATGTTGCAAGGAACATAAGTTGGTACATGGATTTCACTACCGGTAAGGCAAAAACAGCCAGGGAACATTGGTGTTAGGATATTGGAACTTGTAGTAGTCTTGGAATATATAGAACGGTCTTTATAGGATTAGCTGTTTTTGCCGGGGGGGGTCATAAATATCATGTGCCAGGTGCTTTAACTTTGCAACTATATCAGCCATGAAGAAAAAAGAATTTGTAAGATTATCTGTGTGTGATCGTATCGATGTATTCATTTACACTGTTGATGAGTTTTTTCAATTCAACAAATGACTTATCTCCTATTCCATTGATATTTCTCAATTTATCTTCTGGATTTAAGAGAATCAAATTTTCAAATGTATCGAAAGAATAATCATCGCAAAGATACTTTCTAAGTACATTTTTTAGATGTACAGAGAGTAAACTAATGGTTCTATATGATATTGTATGGGTAAATTAAAATTGAATTAACTTTGTGGAATGAATTCAATAGCACTTTTCACTTTAGCATTAGGTTTGGAAAAACCGTGGATCATTACCAAAATAGATATTGATCCAAGCATATCACAGTTGGATATCCACATAGACTTTGAGCGAGGCTCAAAGTTTTTAATGCCCGACGGAGCTTATTATACAGCTTATGACAGTAGCGATCATACATGGCAACATCTGAATTTTTTCCAGTATCGCTGCTATTTGCATGCGCGCATACCCCGGGTAAAACAATCTGACGGCAAGACGGAGGTTCAAAGTGTACCTTGGGCACGAAAAGGAAGTGGTTTCACTTTATTGTTTGAAGCGTTCTCTATGTTGCTGATAGAGAAAGAAATGCCTGTAAGCAGCGTTGCTTCCACGTTAAAGGTTTACGCACAACGTATCTGGGGAATTTTCAATTATTGGGTAGAACGTGCACATAAAAAAGATATCCCTGAAAACTTAACTCAAATCGGTTTTGATGAAACTTCACAGAAGAAGGGGCATAACTACATCACACATTTGGTCGATTTGAACGAACGGCGTGTACTTTACGCCTGTCAGGGCAAAGGTTCTGATTGTATCGAAGAGAGCGTAAAGTATTTAGAAAGCAAACATGTAGATACCACTCAAATCGAAGATGTTTGTATAGATATGTCACCCTCTTTTATCGCGGGTTGCACAGCGTATCTTCCAGAGAGTCAAATAACATTTGATAAGTTTCACGTGGTAAAAGAGGTCAATAAGGCGATGGATGAACTCCGTAAATTAGAACGAACAGGAAATGAGCTGCTGAAAGGACATAAGTATACTTTTCTGAAAAAGAAATTGAGCGACAAACTACAAACAGAGAAGGATATACTACTCGAGATGTATCCAAAGCTAGGGCAGGGATATTGGCTTAAAGAAATGTTTGAGGACTTTTGGCAGATAAAGGACACGGAAGAAGCAGAAAGCTATTTGGCCTTTTGGTGTGACTTTGCCATGGAATCTAAAATACAACCTTTTATCCGATTGGTAAATACCATTAAAGCCCACTGGAGAGGCATTGTGAGATATATAAAGAGTAAAATCTCAAATGGCATACTCGAAGGAATAAACTCAAAAATTCAATTGGCTAAAAAAAGAGCAAGGGGTTATAGAAACTCCCGGAATTTTATTAACATGATTTACTTTACCTGTGGCAAACTCAAATTTGACTACCCACAGTATTTCATATAGAACCAAACTAATTTTAATGTTGATGAAGTTAGAAAAGATCATCTTTTGCAAATGAGTATATTTTTCAGGAATAGGCAGTTCTACAAGAGGTGAATCGGGTTCCAAGTCTGGTAGTTCAATGTGTACTACATTATTTGAATGGTGGAGAGATCTATACTTTTTTGAAATTTGCACTAGTTCATTATTGGTCTGTAAACCACAATTTCTAATGTCATGAAAGTGGCCATGTGAATTATAGTAATCCAGTATTTGGAAGAGATTGTTGAGGTTGTTGTATTTGCAAATATTAAATGTCCTATTACTCAAACCCTCAATCTCAGATAGTTGTTCAATGGAGGTATCCAGGCAAACATAATCCATAGCAAAAGGACATTTTCAGCATTCGCAATTATCCTTCAAAAGCATTGAATTCAAAATTGGCAAAGGAGCCAAAGACAAGAGATCAATAATACAATGATGTAACAATGCAAAAATAAAAGAAAATATTGAGGATGAGAAGGATTATATTGAAAAAACTGATTTGCGTGAATGAGAAATGAAAAGAACTGATGGTTTTATCAGAGGTTTATTTTCCTAATGACAAAGGTTGTCAAATTTTTAATTGTTCTTTGTCTATATTTGTTTATTGAGAATCATAACCTGGAAATAAATCAGAATTGATGCAAGAAGAGAAAAATTCACACCATGTCGTACTGGAAAGTGGTGAGGGAGAAGATCAATTGCGATTTCACGTAGGAGTAAGCGATGAAGCGTATCAGAGAGCCATCGAGTTGATGGATCTGGAAGAAGGAACGATTAGTCATGATAGGAGGACAGACTTGTTCTTCCAGGCGATGAAAGAAACTTCAAAGGAAAATCGAGAGAAATAGCACAAATTGGATCAAAGAATTGATAGGTAAAGCAGAAATGTTTTCGTAAATTCGTTGCTCGAATCAATTGCCAATAGTTAGAAATGGTGGAAAGTTAACTCATATCATTGAAATCCCGTTGAGAACTAAACGAGTAGTGGTCATTCTCACCTAGGTTAATATTGAAGAGAAGGCATAACCTATGAAGAATCAGCTCAGGGAAAATTTCTGTATGTGCAATTACACAAAAACAGACAGTCTCCATAAAGTATTTATAATATGAATATTATAAAAACAAAAAGGTAGCATATATGAAATGTATATGCAATAGTATGGCGTATACACAGATGTTAGCGTTCATACCAAAAGACCGAGCAATTAGACAAATAAAACTTTAATTTTTAACATTTATATTTAAACAAAAGCAAGAAATGAGAAAACTATTTTTACTAATCACTTTAACGATTAGTTTGACAAGCTTTGGACAGGAAGTAACCAACGATTTGAGTAAAGTATTTAGAATAAATGCCTTAAACCCTGGACTAGAATTTGAGATGCCGATTTCAAATAAATCGACTATTGCAATAAATCCAGGAATTGGAATTCATGGTAGTTATATGCACCTTGAGTATGATTATTTGGTAAGTGGAGTAACATATTATATTTCGCCGTTTTTGGACTTGTCATACAAAAAGATTTACAATCGGACTAAAAGACAATCAAAAGGGAAAAATTTAAATTATAATTCAGGAAATTATTGGGGATTAAGACTCTTAACCAACTTCAAAGAAATTGAATCAAAAAATATTTACCGAATTGACGATATAAGTTTCGACTTTGGACCAACTTGGGGAATACAAAGAGCTTATGGAAAGATGCACCTACTTTTTGATATGGGACCTGTTTATTATTTCGACACAAAAGGTAACAGTGGATTTTTCCCAATTATGTTACAATTGAACCTTGGATTCAATGCAAAGAAATGGTAAACTATGACTGAAAAATAAAAGTACGAAACGCTAACATTTTGTATAGTGCATAGGGCGGATATGCTATATTTGAATCTTTTGCGCTTTCTTCAACTCCGCCGAAGCGCAGCTTCGACGGTTAGTCAAATTGTAGCTGTCAAACCTGCGCTTCGGCTACTTAGCGGTTTGACAGGAAAGTGCTTTCTGATGCCCTACGCACCATACAATTTACCGTTTATTTTTTAAATGATGTAGTCGGCAAGGTCGTAGCCGTGGTGGGTTTGCTTGGGGGTTGCGAAATGCTCCAGGAAGGCAGAGACAGTGAGGTGGAGGGGGAGCTCGCGGTTGATCTGTTCTGCTTTCCGGAGCCATCGGTCGTAGCAGCCGGCATCGGGATAGAGGATGACGGTTTTGTTGCGGAGGACTATTGATTTTTCGACGTTGAGGCCGTTGAGGTTTCCGGCTGCAAGCCAATTATAATCGTGGTAGATCATGCTTGCGATCACCGCGGTTTTCTCTGCCTCAACGATTGCTACCGGTTTCTTGGGATAGAGACGGAGGAGGTGTTCGCCAAAGTAGCACTGAGAGAGGTTAAAGTCGGAGAATGAGGGGTTGGATTTCTTCAGCTTGTGGTGGACCCAGTTGATGCCACCATATCCATTTTTTACTCGTCGGCCGGACTGCGGGTTGTACTTCATGATCTTACCGGTACGGACTTTCCCATGGATATCGACCTGCCAGAATATCACTTCCTTATTTGTCGTGGCACCCAGCAGGTAGTTGTTGGCTGCCTCGGCAATCTGAAGATCGGAAAAATATTTGCGGAGGAACCGGACAAAGTTAGAGTTGTAGGAGAGGGAGCGTTTCAGGTATTTGCGAGGAATATAATCAGGAGTTTTGGGTTGGGAGGGTTGAGGTGCAAGAAAGAGTGCACCGGGATCCGGGTAATGGTGTAAAGGTTGAGGAGCGGTTGGTTGGCTTATGAATTGTGGAGTAAGGTGATTGGAACCCCTGGCCAAAGGTTTACCGTGTTGAGGAAAATTTGAAGGTGATATCATGGATTCAGAAGTGGCATGTTGAGTTGAGGGAGAATGGAGATCCGGGTACCAGGGGTCGAATTGATTTGTGGTTGGGGCATGGGTTTCCTGGCGTTTGATATCTGTGAAGTATTGCCGGGGGGTGTAGTGATAGCCACACTTGATTTCGCGGTTGCAGCGGCCGACGGTGGGGTGGATGGGTTGATGGGTCTTCCCATCGAGGTATCGAGTGAAGCTGTGGGGAGTCTTGCAGCCCGGGCAGGTGAAGCGGGTAGACTTGCCGGCATACTTCTGGAGATAGGGGGGCTTGTACATCATAAAGGATTTCAAGAGTGAAAGGTAACAGGGTGTTACCAATAAAATAGAGTCTAAACTCTGATATTCTTATAGTTATATAGATTGGTAACAAAGAAACATATATATAGGAGGGTTACCAGTGTTACCAGTGTTACCAGTGTTACCAACAATGTTACCAATCAGAATCTTGAGTTTAGGATTGACAGGGTCATGCTAGTGGAAACTTTTACGGATTGGTACACGAAGGGAATTATTCATCTCCATTTAACCGATCAAAATCTTCGGGATTGAAAGGATCCTGTTGATTGGAATCTACTTCATCGCAGAGATTGACGTCCTGGATGATCTTCTTATAGATGCGCAGGATTTTGATCTTGAAGCTGCTGAATTTTTTCTCCTCAGGGCAGAGACGCTTGGCGATTGCGTAAGCGGAAATAGAGGGTTCTTCCAAAATGCATCCGCGAACCTCCTCCTCCAGGATCTCCCTGTCGCGTTCCGTCACCATTTTGAGATGCTTATACTCACTGTCGAGATGCAAGAAGTTGAAGTGAAGGAAATTGTCCGGCTTTGTAATTTGGCAGACCATGATGTTGTAGCTGTCATAAATGTGTTCGGTTGAGCGGACCTTGATCATCTTGATGTAACGGAAAGAACTATCGGAAGAGCTCTCTCCTATCGCGAAGCTGCTGTCGCAGAAGTTCATCAGCACCTTACTCCCCTGAAGGTCGTTCCGCGTGAGCGGCTTTGTAAGATCACGCTTGGGCGTGTGCGCCAAGACCAGCAGGGATAGGTTGTACTTGTTTTTGAGACGTTTCAGGTGCTTCATCAGCGGCAGCGCATCCTTTGCCCGCTCGTTCTCGTGGCGGAGGTAGGTGATGTTGTCGATGATCACGATCTTGGCACCGGTGTCGGTAATCACCCTCTCGATCGCGTTGCTGAGGGCAAACTCAAAAGAGGCATCCTCGGGAAAATCAGCGTCCGGATTAATCTCCACCCTGAGAAAGTTGTCGCTGAACAGATAAGGATCTTCGTAGTTGCGGGAGTACCGGCTCTGGAATTGTTTGTCGTTGAGTTCAAAGTCGCAATAAATAACTTTCTGCGCTTTTGTTTCCAGCTTAAATCCCGGAATGGATTGTCCCCGGGATATGCTGTCGGCGATTTGTACCGCCAGGATCGTCTTCCCCACGTTGGTATCGGCAAAGAGGATGCAGAGCTCCTGTTCGAACCAGAACTCACTAAAGAGCATTCGGGGAATAGGTCGCCGGGAAGCCTGTTCGATCCACTTGTTTGCGGTTTTCACCTCAAGCAGATCGGCAGGTTTGGAAGCTTTAAGCTGTTGGAGGTTGTCGTTCAGATCATCCCCCAACAGCTTCACAAAGTTGTTGATCCTGAATTGTTCGATATCGACATCCAGGATATCTACCGACTGACTTTTCATTTCATCGGCAGAAAGAGCGTTCGCTTTCATGCTAAAGATGTTGAATCATCGAAATTCTACATTGCAATCATTGAACTCCGGTAACAATGACTTCCTTGTGCCATTGTAATTTTTCTGGAGGATGAGAAGAATGTCAGACTTCCGATAGTAGATCTTTCCGCGGATGCAAGAGTAGGGCAAAACCTTATTGGTCCGCCAGCTCTGCAACGTACGGACAGAGATGTGGAATTTCTGCATCACATCCTGAGAATCCACCCAGTCGGCCCACTCATAAAGAATGGCGTAATGTTTTTCTTTTTTCATGATCTTCTTCTTTTTTTGTTGGTTTGTAAAACGGGATTCGCGATAATTTCCTGCTGCAGTTCATCAGTATGCAGCCACTCATCGATCTCACATTTCAGGAACTGGAGTTTCTTCCCCTTCTTATGGTAGGGGATCTTCTTTTGGTTGACCCAGCTATAGACTGTTTGTTTTGCCGGCCGGTCGGGGAGGTAATCGCAGAGCTCCTCAAGGTTGAACCAGTCATTCTGATCAGGTTGTTGGAAGGCAGAAGTTCTGATCATCTCCTCCAGGTCGTTCATCTTTGTGATGAGGTAGTTCATTGCCTCAGGGATGTCATTGAAGGTAATCGTCTTTTCATCCATGGTAAAAAATAGCAATTGGGTGTTCTTCCGTGCCAATAGAAAAGAGCACCACTGCCTCAACGGTGAGACAGTGGTGCAAATATAGAAAGCTAAAAAAGGGAGTTAGTGGGAAAAGGAGTGTAACAAAGTCACTACCATCACGTTAAATAATGTTATTTGCTATCGTTTTCTATTATTCCTGTGATTTGTGGCAGCAGTTCGCGGAATAGGTCGGCCATGATCTTGAGATTCTTTTTGGTTTTTGAGCTATCGAAATCGATATCGAGTTCTGTTTTGACATTTTGAATATGCTTACCGGTGACTTTCTGAATGAAACGGGCCCATTTCACTTTGGGTGTATTGTCGAAGGTGATGCCCAGTTCATTGAACAGGTAATAGAAGAGGAGAGTCATTTGAGCAAGCGTAAACCCTTTTGAATTGTAGTTCTCTTCATGTTCGTTGAGAACCGTCATCATGTTTCGGGTCTCCTCATCATGTTTCTCATGAAGCACCCTCAATTCTTCATTTTGTTGTGTGATGATCCGGGTGAGTCGGTCATTTTGTTCTTTCAGTTCATCCAAGGAAGTGTTCAGGTGTTCAATCATGCGTACCATGGGAAGTTGCTTTTGTGGTGGGTTGGGATTTATTGTGTTTGTGGAGGGAGCGGGTGAACCATTGCATCCCGGTGGGGGTTCATCTGACGTCAAGAGCTGCTGCAGTTGAGAGAAGCAATCGCTCAAATCATAACAGAAGAAATCGGGGTTGCGCTGTTTCTCGGAGAGGTATTTCCCCTTAATCAGGTTTAGGATTTGCAGCTGCTGATCATAAGAGAGACCGGAGTAGGTGACCCAATTTGAGATGAGGTGAACATTGAAATAGCGTGTAGCTTTCATCCAGTCCATCTTCGAAAAGTTGAGGGATTGAATTCTGTCGAGATATTTCTTCTCAATTGTCAGCGTCTGCGGGTCGCGATGTTTGCTGATGAAGAATGCCAGCAACCTGAACTTCTTCACCTGCTCCGGTGTCAGATCGTAGGAGTAGTTATCGATCAGAAGGAGCAGGAAGTCGATTATGGTATCCTCCATCAGCTTGTCGCCAAAATAGATGTTGTTGGCTATATGATGTGCTTGCGAGGGATTTGCAGCAAATGTGCGAATGCGATCGAAGATCTCATAAGCCTTGTTGAAGATAAATAGCCACCCCTCATCATCAAACCTAAGATTCAAGAATCGTTCGTTGTAGAATTTAAAATTAGCCTCAACGATCAGGTAGTCGCTCAAATTGCTCTTGGGATAGTCCTCCTTGTAGAGTGAGATCTCCTCCTCGATCTCTCTCGAGGAGGTTAGAGTTTCGGGTTTGAGTTGGAGACTCTTGCTCTTGTAAACATCGTTGTAGGGATTATGGTCCCGTTCGATGATGTTGTAGGCATAGATAAATGTTTTGTCGTCGCAGATGGCGTTTTGAATCTCCTTCCGGACCCTGTAGGAGATCAGGTGATCTATTTCATCATCGTTTTCATGGAAATTGACCGATTCATGATTGCAGTTGTTGATTTTGAAGATCTCCCGACACCGGGCATCGGCAAAGAGATGATTGTCGCAATACTCTTCTGTTTTTCGTTTGTTTGTTCTCAGGGGATAAAGATCGTAGATTGATTTTTTGACAAGCATGTAGAATTCGAATTCAGCTTTGTTGAACTCTAGCTTTTCTTTCGCTCTCATGGAAGGAATGTTAAGAATTAAATACGCACAGCAATTGATCTTAATCCAAAGATCTCATGCTTCAAAAGGAATTTTTCAGATTATTGAAAAATATCACTCATCCGATAAACGCTGTAGCAATTACACCGCTTACCAGTTAACAAACTGTGCCGAATGATCTACTTGAGAACGATAGGGCACCAATATAACAAGACAAATGCCGATGTCCCAATTTCGGTATAGTGCACCACCGAAAAATATATCTTACGTTTTGACCGACATCGCTACAAAAATAAACATAAAAAACAATAAACAGCAAATGTGTTTGATTTTGTCAGGGATAAGGGAGTGAAGGTGTGACCGGTACCGGGGGAGTTGGTAACACTTTTTGGGGGTTTCCAGGGGGTTGGGAGGAATGGCCGGGTGGTATTTTAATGGGTTGGGTAGTTCGTTGAAGCTTGTTATGTGATTGGTTCTTTGGCTGTTTTGGTGATTTTGTGAAGGAAAGCAGTTTTAGCAGGGATTGGTAACATTGTTGGTACAGGTAGTTATACTCCTAAATGTTACCAATGGGGGAATGATGGATCGTTGAGAAAAAAATGGGGGAGTTGGGGAAGATAATATCGATTAATTAGGAATAAAAAGGGTTGGAATATTTATGCTTAACGGGAATTATCTTATCGATGGAATGAGATAATTATTGATGTTTTACGGAAAATGTTTACCCATTGTTTACCCAAAAGAAAAAAGCACCTACCGGTTGATGCGGTAAGTGCCTTATAATGAAGTGACCCCGGAGGGGCTCGAACCCTCGACCCATTGATTAAGAGTCAATTGCTCTACCAACTGAGCTACGGAGTCTGAAAAACGGCACAAAGTTACAGATAATTTTTTTTATATTGACAAAAATAAGGAGCAAAGTTCAATAACTTTACTCCTTATTTAGATCGGTTAACTAAATTATCAGAGGTTGGACAGTGCTGCACCTGCTTTAAATTTAGCTGCTTTCTTGGCCGGGATGTTGATGGCTTTTTTAGTGCGCGGGTTAATCCCTTTTCTAGCACTTCTTTGAGTCAAAGAGAAAGTTCCAAAGCCAACCAGGACAACCTTACCGCCCTTTTTCACTTCACTTGAAATTGTATCAAGGGTTGCATCCAATGCTTTTTTTGCATCAACTTTGCTGAGACCCGATTTTTCAGCAATCGCACTAACTAGTTCTGATTTATTCATAAGAAAACGTTAATAAAAAATTAAACAAACATTAATGTTAAGGTTTTCACCCATTTTAGCGCCAAATATAATGTATAATTTAAAAACAATCAAGAAAAAAGATAAAAAGTATTTGATTTTTTTAAAAAAAGGGAATAATATTGCAAAATTTCCACAGTGTACAAAAATATACGTATTTTTGCTTCTCATTTCCATTAGAGTATTATGAATAATTTTCGATCGGGATATGGCACTGTTTTGCCTCCGGTGACACTGAATATAATTATAATAAATGTTATTTTGTGGCTGGCTCAGGTTGTATTTCTAAGACAGGGTATCAGTCTGGCCGAGCTGTTCGGGCTCCATTATGTCTCATCCGAAGGTTTCCGGTTCTTTCAGCCGGTAACCTACATGTTCCTTCACGACAGCGGTTCGTTTATGCATGTTTTTTCCAATATGTTTGCCGTTTTCATGTTTGGCCGGACGTTGGAAATGGTGTGGGGTTCGAAACGGTTTCTCACTTATTACCTGGTAACCGGGATTGGAGCAGGTGTGGTGCAGCTTATAGTTGCCTTCCTCCGGATCCAGTCGATAAAGAGTGGTATGTCCGTTGAGGCGATTGAGGAGGTATATTCCCATGGGTATCAGCTGTTACAGCAGAACATGAACTATGTCGATGCGGTACAGGGTGGGCTCAACATTGCCTTGAACTCGGTTACGGTGGGGGCTTCGGGAGCAGTCTTTGGAATATTGCTGGCATTCGGGATGCTCTTTCCCAATGCCGAGCTTTTCATTATCCCTTTCCCTTTCCCCATCAAGGCAAAATGGTTTGTTCTCGGATATGGTGTCTTTGAACTTATTTTCGGTATCAGCAACTTCTCATGGGACAATGTTGCCCATTTTGCACACCTAGGCGGGATGTTGTTCGGGATATTCATGATATTGTACTGGAGGAGAAAAGAGGGGAATTATGGCTACTATCGTTGAACGGCTGAAGTATAGATATAAGAACGGAGATGTGCTGGTGAAGTTCCTTTTCATCAATATAACCGTTTTCTTTATTCTCAAGGTTATTGCCATCTTTTTTCTCCTTTTCAACCTCAACAGGGTCGATCTTATCTCCTTTTTAGGCGTACCTTCCGGTCTATCCCAACTGCTGAACCGGTTTTGGACCCCGTTTACCTATATGTTCGTCCATGAACAGTTGTGGCACCTGTTGTTCAACATGCTCTGGCTCTACTGGTTTGGACGTATCTTTCTGCAATACTTCACTGGCCGGACGTTGGGCAGCCTCTATGTTTTAGGCGGTTTGGGCGGTGCAATGCTCTATGTGGTTGCCTTCAACACGGTACCCTACTTTATCGTTATGGGAGACAGCTTGATGATTGGTGCCTCTGCAGCCGTTATGGCGGTGGTGATGGGGGCGGCTTTCTATCGCCCCAATGTTCGATTGAACCTGCTGTTTATCGGTCAGGTAAGAATTGTCTACATTGCCATTGCTGTTTTTCTGATCGATCTCTTCTCTTTGGGCAGTGGTGTAAATGAAGGCGGACATGTTGCCCATATCGGCGGGGCCATGGCCGGTTATATCTTTGCGCTGCAGTACCGGAAAGGGCGTGATATTACCGGATGGGTGAGCAGCCTGATCGACGGGCTGGTCAACCTGACAAAGCCGAGGAAGAGGGTGAAGATGAAGGTGGAGTACCGCAAACGGGAGACAGACCTGGATTATAACGAGCGCAGGAACAGTCAACAGGCGGAGATTGATGCCATTCTGGACAAGCTGAAGAAGTCGGGTTACAGCAACCTCACGCCGGAAGAGAAAAAGAAGTTGTTCGATGCCAGCAAAAAGTAGAAATAGGGTTTCAAGGTTTCGGAGGATGGTCCGGAATACCATATTCGCAACAAATATTGTCGCCATCCTCTTGCTGTTCAGCTCATTCCTCTCCTGGCGTGTCTCCCCGCTAAAGACCAACCTCTTTTCCTATATCGGCATTATGTTCGGTTTGATTTTCCTGGTCAACATTATCTATCTTTTCTGGTGGGTGACGTTCAAAAAGTGGAAACTGGCGTTTGTATCGCTACTCTCCTTGCTGTTGTGTTATAAACCGGTAACCACATTCTTTCCGATGAATATCTTCCCCGAGAAGGTCCCTGAAAATTGTCTGAAGGTGCTTACCTATAATGTGGAGGGTTTTGCCAACGAAAACCGGAAAGAGGCCCGGGAGCATCCAATCCTCGATTATATTGTCGAGACGGATGCCGATATCGTCTGCCTGCAGGAGTATCTGGTAAGTAAAACAGGTCAATCGATCAGGTCGCAACGCGATGTGAACCGTATCCTCAACAAGTATCCCTATCATGCTGTTACGGCATTGGAGGCCTCGGGGAGATACCACATCTACGGACTGGCCTGTTTCTCCAAGTATCCTATTGAAATGACTAAGGAGATCGTCTTCAACTCTTCATTTAATGGTGCTGCTCTCCATATCATAAATGTCAACGGGAAAAAGCTTGCCGTTGTCAATGTTCATCTCGAGTCGAACAACATCTCTGCGGCAGACAAGAAACTTTATGGTGATTTTATCCAGAATAGCGATGAGGTCAATCTGGAGGATGTCACGGCCAATATCCGCTCCCGGCTGGGAAGAGGTTACCGTATACGTGCCGGGCAGGTAGTCAAGGTGAAAGAGGCTCTTTCGGAACTGGATGTGGATGGGTCCATAATTTGTGGTGATTTCAACGATACTCCCATTTCGTATGTTTATGCACAGATGAGGCGAGGGATGAAGGACGCGTTTGCATCCACCGGATTTGGTCCCGGCATTACCTACCACGAGGATTTCTTCTGGTTCAGGATCGACAACATCATGCACAGTCCCAACCTGAAGTCATATAGGGCGAAGGTCGACAAGGTGCCCTATTCCGATCATTATCCGCTGACAACCTTTCTCAAGGTTGAATAATAGGCGTTTTCCCGATTGTTTTTTTTAATTTCGTATTTTTAAAACTATTATGTACAAGATAAGTAAACAGTTTGCATTTTCCGCCGCTCACTCGCTCAGCGGGTTGCCCGAGGATCATCCTTGTACCCGCTTGCACGGGCACAATTATGTGGTTACGGTACACCTCAGGGCCAATGAGTTGAACAGTACGGGATTTGTAAAAGACTACAACGAGTTGAGGGTGGTGAAGCAATATATTGACGAACACTTAGACCACCGGAACCTCAACGACATCATGCATCCGCTTAACTCTTCGGCCGAGAACCTGGCCCGGCTACTCTACGATATTTTCAAACCGATACTTCCCGAATTGTATGCCGTGGAAGTAAGCGAAACACCTAAAACATCGGCAATATATGAACCTGACGGTCAATGAAATATTTTACTCGTTGCAGGGTGAGGGAGGGAGAAGCGGTGAACCGTCCCTCTTTATCCGGTTATCGAAATGCAACTTGGCGTGCAGCTTTTGCGATACCGACTTTGCATTCGGGAAGAGGATGACACTCGACGAGATCCATGACGAGATCTCTCCCTATCCCTGCCGATGGATCATCTGGACAGGCGGAGAACCTACGCTCCAGCTTCGGGAGGAGATTGTGGCCTATTTCAAGGAGCGTGGATACAGGCAGGCCATTGAGACCAACGGAACACGTCGCGTTCCTGCAGGGATCGACTACATCACCTGTAGCCCCAAGCAGCAGTTTGAAAAGATCAGGGAGTTGATCCCGGAGGTGGATGAACTCCGTTTCCCAATGGCAAAAGGCGACCCCTTGCCAGATATTTCCATTCTTCCCAGGTCGAAACGTTACCTGCTGAGCCCAATTTTCGACGGCATGAACGTTGTTCAGGAAAATGTGGATTACTGTGTGGAGCTTATCAAGCAGCATCCGCAGTGGGGCCTGAGTTTGCAGATGCATAAACTGATCGGGATCAGGTAACTGTTGCGGCATGACACGTTTTGAAATTACGATTCTCGGGTGTGGATCGGCGATGCCGACTACCCTTCACAACCCCACCTCGCAACTGGTCAATCTGAATGAGAAGCTCTTTATGATCGATTGCGGAGAGGGGACTCAGCTTCAGTTGAGGAGGTATAAAGCCCGGTTAAACAAACTGCATAGCATCTTCATCTCCCATCTGCACGGTGATCATCTCTTCGGGCTTCCCGGGCTATTGGCTACACTGGCTTTGTTGGGACGAACAGGAGACCTCCATATCTATGCCCATAAGGAGGTAGAGCTGTTTCTCAATCCGTTCCTGAAGTATTTCGGGAATCAGTTCCCGTACAAGATCATCGTTATCCACTTGGATCCCCTTCACCATCAACTGATTTTCGAAAACAACGCAATCCGTGTTTTCTCGTTTCCATTGAAACACCGGATTCCCACTAACGGCTTTCGGTTCGAGGAGAAGGAGCGTCCGCGCCATATCAAGCGGGAGATGATCGATTTTTACAACATACCCTTAAGCAAGATCAACGAGATCAAGATGGGGGCCGACTTTGAGACTTCAGACGGAAAGCTTGTCGAAAACGAAATTCTCACCACTCCCCCGGCGCCGCCGCGGTCGTATGCCTACTGTTCCGATACGGCCTATTATCCGGAGATGGTTCCCTACATCAAGGGGGCTGACCTCCTCTACCACGAGGCTACTTACGCTGAAACCGAGCATGTGCGGGCAAAGGATACCTTCCACTCAACGACCCGGCAGGCGGCCGAGATAGCCAGGATGGCCAACGTGAAGCGGCTGCTTATCGGTCACTTTTCATCACGCTACAATGAACTGGATAAGTTGCTGAATGAAGCCTGCGCTGTTTTTCCCGATACCGAACTGGCTGACGAGGGGATGAAAATTGTGCTTTGAACAAGGCGAGTCAGCCATTTTTTTCCTACATTTGTATGATATTGAACACAAACCAGTTGGTGTGGTTGTCATTTATGTATGAGGAGGCTTTACCGGACAACGTTGTCTATATTCATATCTTTATGCGGGATAGGGCTTGACGGTATCTACGCACAGGACCAGAACAGGGTGAAGGTGGTGGAAGTGAGTGTGCCCGAACCGAAAATAAAGGTGGCTGAAAACCGGCTGATTATCGAAAATCTTCCGAAGGACGGAGTATTGGAGATCTTCAGCATTGTTGGCGTGAAGGTTCTTACCCGACAGGTGAAGGCCGGAAACAACGAGTACCCTCTCGATCTTCCCAAAGGATACTACATCATACGGATAGGGGATTTGGTTAAAAAGATATTATTGAAATAAAAAAAGCATACTTGAGTACAAAATGGTATAAAAACAGTTGCTTTTTTATACCTTTGTCCCTCCATTATCAATAATCACTAAACAGTTACTAAAATGAAAATTGCAATTGTTGGAACAAGCGGTGCTGTAGGTCAGGAATTGCTCCGCGTGCTTGATGCAAGAAATTTCCCTGTGGATGAGCTGTATCTTTTCGGTTCTTCCAGAAGTGCAGGCTCTACATATACTTTTCGCGGTAAGGAGATTACCGTAAAGGAACTTAAACATAACGACGATTTTAAAGGGATCGACATTGCGTTTGTCTCCGCAGGGGCAGGAACTTCGCTGGAGTTTGCCGAAACGATTACCCGGCATGGTGCCATCATGATTGACAATTCGAGTGCCTTCCGCATGGATAAGGATGTTCCGCTGGTGGTTCCGGAGGTTAATGCCGCGGATGCACTTACCCGTCCGAAAAATATCATTGCCAATCCCAACTGCACCACCATCCAGTTGGTTGTGGCGTTGAAAGCGATAGAAGGAGTCTCTCACATCAAGCGGGCACATGTTGCGACCTATCAGGCAGCTTCAGGAGCAGGAGCTTCGGCAATGGCCGAACTGGAGCAGCAACACAGGCAACTGGTGAACAACGAATCGCCAACGGTCTCGAAGTTTGCATATCAGTTGGCTTACAACCTGATACCGCAGGTAGATGTTTTTACTGAAAACGGGTATACCAAAGAAGAGATGAAGATGTATAACGAAACACGCAAGATAATGCATAGCGACATCGAGGTGAGTGCCACCTGTATCCGTGTTCCCGTATTGAGGGCTCATTCCGAGGCAATCTGGATCGAGACGGAACAGCCTGTATCGGTAGAGCAGGCCCGTGAAGCGTTTGCGAAAGCTGAAGGTGTTGTCCTGCTCGACGACCCGGATAGAAAAATCTATCCTATGCCCTTAAATGCTGCCGGACAGGATCCTGTTTACGTTGGAAGAATCAGAAAGGATATCACCAATCCCAATGGACTCACCTTCTGGACTGCCGCCGATCAGATCTGTAAGGGAGCTGCCCTGAATGCGGTTCAGATTGCGGAATACCTGATTAAGCAGTAGGGAGCTACTCCTCCTAGTGATCGTGGTCGTGCTGTAGCAGTACCCGGTGAGGAAGGGCCCCGTGGCCGATAATCTCAATGGGGCAAGAGTCATATGCCCCCATCAGCCACTCTTGAGAGATATTGCTTCCGCTGTGGTAATGCAGGGTCTGATTGACACAGGCAATGTTTTTCACCTGCGAGATAATGGTCCCTACATCGTGAGAGACCAGTACGATCGCGATCTCCCTGTTTATCTCGTCCAACAGTTTGTAAAAGTTGTTCTCGAACCGTTTGTCCACATACGAACTCGGTTCGTCGAGAATGATAAGTCTGGGGTTGTCGATAATGGCACGTCCCAGCAGTACGCGTTGCAACTGCCCCCCCGAAAGTTCTCCGATAGCCCTGTGCAACAGGTCCTCGACACCCATTTTCACGGCAATCGGCTCAACTCTCTGTTTATCTTCAGCCCTGTATCGTTTAATGAATTTACCCCGGAGTGTCAACCCGGAGAGAATCACCTCATGGACACTGATTGGGAACTTTTTATCGATTTGGTTGATCTGAGGCAGGTACCCGATATTGATATGGTTCACCCTTCTCCCATCCTCGAAAAACGAGATTCTGCCGGAGGAGGGAGCCTGTAATCCCATGATTGCCTTCAGCAGGGTAGTCTTTCCCCCTCCATTGGGTCCGATAATGCCCAGAAAATCGTTTTCAAATACGGTGAGTGAAACCTCTTTCAGTACATCGGGCTTATTCTCGTAACCGACATGCAGCTTTTCTATTTCAATGATAGGGTTCATCTCTCCTGTTTGGCTAAAAGTCGGGCAATACGGATCAACTCTTCGTCCCATGCATAAGCCAGCGGGTTGATGGTGTGCGATTGGGCTCCGATCTCACGTGCAATGACTTCGCTGTTTTTGATGTCAAACTCCTGCTGGACAAACACGGTCTTGATATTTTCGGCCCTTGCCAGATCCACCAGCTCCCTCATCTGGGCGGGAGAGGGATTCTTCCCCTCAAACTCGATGCTGTACTGTTCCAGGTCGTAGTCACGGGCAAAATAGGCCAGTGCGGGATGGTAAACGATGAAACTGCGGGAAGGAATCTCCTTCAAGAGCCCGGTCAATACCGAGTCGGTCTCGATGATCTTCTGTGACAGTTTTTCGAAATTGTCGCGGTAATAACCGGCATTCTCACCATCAATTTCCACTACCGCATTCAGCATGTTTTGCGAAAAAATGAGCGCATTCCTAGCAGAACTCCACACATGCGGATCTACAGCCTCTGCATGGTCGTGATCGTGTTCCGCATCCCCATGCGCATGGTCATGATCATGATGGTCATGTCCGCCGTAGATCAGCTCGATTCCGGTTGAGCAATCCACGATCTTCATATCGGGGTTGTTTTCGGCAAGCCTGTTTGCCCAGGCATTCTCATATCCCAGGAAACCGACTTTGAAATATGCCCGGCTCTCTCCCAGCTTTATCATGGCGGAAGGAGAGGGTTCGAAGGTTTCGGGGCTTGAACCCGGAGGAACAAGCGTGTTTACCTGAAATTTATCGCCTACGATCCGCTCCAGGAAATAGCGTTGCGGCTCGATGGTCACTGTCAGCACGTTTGCCTTCTTCTCCCGGCCGGGATGGCAGGCAAGAAGCAACAGTGCAAAAGCGAGCGTAAAGGAGTATCTGCTCATCCGGTTCTCTTTTTGGTTGATGTATCTGTTACAAAAATAAGATAAATAGTGCAACGGGAAAGGTATAAACAAAGATTTTCTAATTTTGTTTGCAGTTAATGAACAGCATGAACATCCAATTTGAAATAACTGAAGACGGTTCGCACACCTTTTTCGTCCCCGAACTGAACGAGCATTACCACTCTACGCATGGGGCCATACAGGAGTCGATGCACGTCTATATCGATGCCGGGCTCAGCTATTGTCTGAAAAGTGAAGTGAGGCTGCTGGAGATTGGTTTCGGGACCGGATTGAATGCGTTCCTCACGTTGTGTGAGGCGGAGGAGAGATGCCGGGTGGTAGATTACACGTCGATTGAACTCTATCCCGTTGCAGCGGACGATGCAGGAAAACTGAATTATGCCGGGCTGATCGATCCCTCGCGGCAGGCTCTTTTTAACAAGTTACACACGACGGAGTGGGAGATACGGAGCCAGGTTACACAAAATTTCTCGTTGCTGAAGATACGGCTCGATTTCAGCAATCCGTCGCTATTCTATCCGGAGAACAGCTTCGATCTTATCTTCTTTGATGCTTTTGCGCCCGACAAGCAGCCTGAAATGTGGACCCGGCAGGTTTTCGACAGGCTCTACGCCGTTTCGGCTGAAGGTGGCGTGCTGACAACCTACTGTGCCAAGGGAAGCGTGAGAAGAATGCTGGCAGATGCCGGTTTCGTTGTTGAGCGACTTCCGGGTCCACCCGGAAAGAGGGAGATGTTGAGGGCGGTCAGAAAATAGGCTTGCTAGTCGCATTTCACCTGCAAAATGTCCCGTATATCTGTGGTGTAACGCCTGGAGAGGTGCTGCTGATGCATCTTGAACATGCGTGCATCCTGAGAGGCCAGCCTGACTCCCCCCGACGGTGAGGCCTGGTTGATTTCGTCCAGCACCTTCATCAGCTCCTTGTGCCTGGGGTTGCTGTTCATCTCGGGAAAAAGTGCAGGTTGGCAGAGCTCTTCATCGATAAAGTTGTAGAGTGTTACCCCGGCTCTTTTGTAACGCATGCCCCTTGTGTAGATTCTTTTCAATCCAGATATGGCGAAATCGACAATCTCCAGTGTGGAGGATGTGGAAAAGGGGAACCTCACTTCGACGCTTTGCGAGAGCGGCTCTTCCGTATCCTTGAAATAGTTGGTTTGCAGAAACAGCACTAAGCGGCTGCAGAGCGATTGCTGTTTCCGTATCTTTGCTGCAGCCATTGCGGTAAATGTGACCACCCGCTCCCGTATCTCGTCCCACGTTTCGTACTCTGTTTCAAACGTGCGGGTAACCGAGAAACTCTTGCTCTTCTCCCCTCCAACAAACCCGATGCAGCTTGTTCCGTTCAGCTCCTTCTGCAGGTTTACGCCTGTGATCGTCATGTTTTTGCGTACCCACGACTCTGACATCCCTGCAAAATCGATGGCCTTGAATACTCCAGCCAGTTGGAGCTTGGCCGCGTTGCCTCTCCCGATACCCCATACATCCTCTATCGGCAACCACTTCAATGCTTTAATCCGCTTCTCTTCCGTATCCATCACATAGCACCCTCCCGTTTGCGAAGGATATCTCTTCGCGATACGGTTAGCTATCTTCGCAAGAGCTTTGGTGGGAGCTATACCCACGCTGATGGGAATTCCGGTCCATTTACCCACATGTTCCTTCATCTGCAATCCATACTCTTTCAGGGTGGCTATTCCCGACAGGTCAAGAAAACATTCATCCACGGAGTAGACCTCTTGCCGGGGAGAGTATCCCGACAGGATGCTCATTACCCTGCGGCTCATATCGCCGTACAGGGCAAAGTTGGCCGAGTAGACTGCCACGTTGTATCTTTTGAGCAGTTCTTCTACCTTGAAGGCCGGGATTCCCATTGCGATGCCAACTGCTTTCGCTTCATTGCTTCGTGCAATGACGCACCCGTCGTTATTGGAGAGAACAACCACAGGTCTGCCGTTGAGCGAAGGGTTAAAAACCCTCTCGCACGATGCGTAAAAATTGTTGCAGTCGATCAGTGCAATCATGGATGTCTGCAGATTGAGTAGGTAATGATGCCCCACACTACAAGCGTATTCTCCGACGTAATGACAATAGGCTTATAACTCGGATTGGAGGGTATAAGCGTACAGATCCCGTTTTCGAGGTGGATCCGTTTTACGGTAAACTCTCCTTCCAGGTAACAGAGAGCGATCCTGCCATGCGACCACTCCTCGGCCCGGTCCACAACCAGCAGGTCGCCATCGCTGAAATCTCCCAACATGGAGTTCCCCCTTACACGGGCATAAAAAGTGGCCTCAGGATGCCGGATAAGCAGCTTGTTCAGGTCGATCCGTTCGCTTACAAAATCGTCCACATTGGAGAATGGACCTGCTGCCACACTGCCTGCCATGGGGATCTTCACTTCTGAAAACTCAGGTTTGAAAATCTCAATTTGTGCCGATGTAAACAGTTTTCTCATCATGCAAATGTAATGTAAAATTGAAAAAAGAGAGTGTCTCAAGATAAATTTAACCTCCTGAGGAATGAATATTGGGATACCTTCTCAGAAGGTATCCCAATAAAAAGAGGGTGAAATCACATTGTGACCCACCCTCATCTCTGCGGAAAGAAAGGGATTCGAACCCTTGGTACCCGTAAGAGTACAACGGTTTTCGAGACCGCCCCGATCGACCACTCCGGCATCTTTCCTAATCAGGTTACAAAGGTACAATAATTTTGGATATTTGCACGCTTCAGACCCTGAAAGTTATTTCTTTAAAGCTGTCAACGCCTCTTTTGTCGACTTCAGAAGCGGCTCGATGGAGATGCCGGAGCCAACCGCATTCTTCATCCACAGTTGAGGAATGATCCGGCCCTGGGTGTACATCCGGTCCATCTCGTCGGCGAGATTCTTGCCGCGAACCTGTTGACCGATCTGAAAATCAATAAGGTGGCCCATGGGATAGTTGGGCAGATAGAGCGGATAATCGATCATGTGCGAATAGATCCCGAGCAACGTCTCATCTTTCCCTCCCAGCACGTCGGCATAATAGGTATTCCATACCTCTTTTGCGGCAGTTATTACCGCCTCCTTCAACTGGGCGGGAGTGGCATCGGGATGACTGTAGAGCCATTCCCATACGCGTATATCCACCAGGGAGACTCCCATGATCTCGTAACAGGCCCAGAAGTTGTCGAGAGCCAGGTAGTGTTCATCTTCAGGATTGGGATTTTTTAGTCCCAGCAACTCGAGATCCCTTTTCTGGAATAGGAAGGCAACAGCTTCGGTAAATGCGGTGTTAGGAACGCCGTTAAGCGTGTGGAAATCTACATCGTTCATGGTTATGGTCTGCTCTACCGTGTGACCGAACTCGTGTATGGCGATATTGTAACCCTTGTAATCCATGCCGTCCGACCCGATTCGGGTACGCAGGTGGGCGAAGTCGTTGCGCATCGTTGCACCCCAGGCATGTCCTGCACCGCGGGAGGGGTCTACTACGATGAGCGATGCGATTTCCTGGGCCTTTTCAGGCTTCCAGCCGAGCCTGATCAGGATATTGGGAAGATCCTCCTCCAACGCTTTCGGGTTGGAGTATTTCCTGGAGGTGATGGCTGTAAGCTCCTCTTCCGGAATCCCCCCACGTGCCTTGAACCCGTCGTACCAGATATCGAACGGTTCCAGTTTTCGCCCCAGGCGCGATTCGATGAAGGATGCCACCTCTTTCACTTCTGGCGAGGCGAGCAACCCCTTGAAAAGGGTCTCCACATCTTCCTGCCGGATCTCCATGGTGGCGTCGAAGGCGCGGGCGAGCTGGGTGGGGTAGTGCGGATAATAGCTGTCGAGCTGACGCATGGCGTGGAAATTGTTCAGGAAGACCCGGTACCGGGTATCAGGTTCGGGAGTGGCTGCTGTTTCGGCACCGTCTGCCGACAGCTGGTTTGTAACCGGATTCCAGATGAATCTATCGCTATTGATGACCTGTTGGGGAATAGTCTGGTCGATGATCCGCTTCATCACGGTGTAGATCATCCGTTGTTTCTCCACTCCTCTTGCAGTATCGGCATAGTTCGATTTCAGCTCGTCGCGCAAACCCCAGTGCGAGATCAGCTTCATGCCGTCGGGGAAGAGCTGCTCACCGTTCTCGTTACGCAGTTTTCCCATGAAAATATTGTAGTCGGAGATGTAGGCGTCAGCTTCGGTAATAGTTCCGGAGATTTTTTGCTGAACGGCAGCCGGCACCCGTGCCGTAAAGCGGTCGCCCATCCGGGCGTAGGCCCACTCTTTTCGCGACCATTTTTCACCCATCTCCGTCTTCTCCTGCAGTGAGTAGAAGGGAAAGTTCAGCGCCGTGATAAAAGCAATCTTGTTGGCATAGAGGTCATCGTTCAGGTGTGCAGTCACATCGTAGCCACCGAAAATCATATCTACAGGGGTGATCTCACCACGTTCCAGTTGGATGGGCTCTTTCAGCAGGAGATCGATCTTGTGGAAATATCCGTCCAACACTTCAAAGTTCCGTTCGAGCGTACTGAAGAGGATCTCCAGTTGCGCATCATCGGCAATAAAATGGTTCTTGCAAAATCCGGCAAAGGCATCTGCATTTCCATCCGACTCCCGCCAGAGGGAAGCTACTTGCCGTACACCTCGTTCGATGCGGAAATAAGAGGGTTCGCCCAACGAATCTTTCAGTGCTGAGACAACTTCGTTTTGCTGCGCTTCAGTAATAAAACCGGTATCTGACATCTCATTCTGTTTTTTTGATGGGTGGGTACTACAGGAAACAACAAAAGCCAAGAGTATCGTAACAGGCAATAGGGTTCTCATCTCTTTCTGGTTTATACATTAACATTATGCCGCAAAGGTAATTAAAAAGTGAGCCCGATACCGCCGGATGCGATTTTTTTTGTAGTTTTACAGCCGAACCCTGATGATAAATTAATTATGCAGGAGGTTAAACAGTGTGAGGCTGTGATTCAGATGATCGAGAGGTGAATTTCCAAAAACCATTTCAGTTTTTATTTGGATATTTTGAATAAACTTGCTGCTTGACTCTACAGACGACTATTTCTCTGTAAGAATAATGACATTTGGGGAAACTGACACAGATAGCGATTGAGATACTGGCGTAAATCAGAAGTGTACGTATTTTATAAAGAAGATACAGATATTATTAATTACAGCATTTCAGGTGAAACTAAAAAAAGCTATTGCGGTTGATACAAAAAAAGAGTATAAGGAGATCATGCTGGGCAGGAAAAAGTCAGGGAGTTATACTTTTGAAGCTCCATATGTTTCTGATTGGGCAATTGTTGTAGAATAAAAGATCTCTTTTCTAATCAAAGAATCAGTTTTTAAATTAATGCAAAATCAAAAGTTAATCATTGCCGTCCGATAAAAACTGATTTTAATTTTGCTTGACTTCCAACCGTCATATTATCAGACATGTTTTTTTAGTTTTCTATTATTCTCAAAAGTAAGCGCCCCCCTGAAAAGGGTGAGCATCCCTAAATTCTTGTCATCCCGTTGCCAGTCTCGTTCCGGATTTTCTAAAAATCTCATCAAATGCAAGTAATTGAACAGGTGTATCCTGCAAAATGATACCAGGTTCGAGAATGCCCAGCGCCGTTTCAACCGCTTTTGAACAACCGTGAGCAAGAGGTTCACGATCAAGGCGCAATATATCTGTGTTTTTATCGCGTTCTCGTTGTCCCCGAGGAAGTACTTCAAGGGGAAGTTACCTTTTAACTGCCTGAACAGCAATTCAATTTGCCATCTAATCTTGTAAAGGGCGGCTATCATGTCGGGACGAAGGTCGAACAGGTTGGTGAGGAACTCGAACTTGCGTTTCAACACCCTGTCGTAGAACACCACCTTGCGCAACATCAGCTTGCCCTGCCCATTGTCCTCCTTGACGGTCACCTCTATGATGGTGTCCTCCAGCACGCCGCTATGAATGCATTCTTCAACGTGAAGCTCTTGTTCCACCTTGTAAACGGCGTCGTCCTTGATGCGGGTGACGAAGCCGGCCCCCTTCTTACCGAACAGCTTGAAGGCCTTGTAGTCGTTGTATCCCTTGTCGAAGACGTAAATGGTGTTGTCGTCGGGGCTGAGTTTCTTCAACAGCGCGTGGTCGTGCGTGGCGGCGGACGTGAACCATACCATCTTGGGAACGGGCTCGTCCACATTGATGACGGTGTGCACCTTGATCCCCCCTTTGCGTTTACCGTTAGAGGGTGTTCTGCCGACGCACTTCAGGATGTCCTGAAACAAGCTGATGACCGTGCTGTCGAAGATCTCGACCTGCTTGTTCAACACGGCCTTGAACCGGGTGTCCGAGATCACGTGTTGATACTCGCGGAGCAAATCGTGATACACGCCCGAGAAGAAATCAACACTCCGGCGCTTGTTGGCGTCCGACAATGTGCTCCTGTAGGGTATGTGGCCGAGTTGGAAATGCCTGGTCTTGCCTGAAAGACCGAGCATTGCGCCCGCCACCTCTCGCAGGGAGGAGCATTTGGCGAAAACACAAAATAACATGCTTATGAGGTGATCCTTGGCCATGAAACGTTTCACGTAATGATCAGCCTTGTGGCGTTTGCTGTTTCGAGCGATGATTCCTGAATCTATCATAGATATGAGCTGTCCGAAAACCGATTGTCCGAAAAAATAAGTACTTTTGTTCATTGTAGTCTTGTTTTGTGCTAAATACAAAGCTACAATTATTAGTACGATGGGCAAACTCAGATTTGCCCTCGTACTTCTTCAGAAAAAAGTTTTATCGGACAACAGTGAAAGTTAATATGCTTTTTTTACAATTATCGTTGAAGTATCTCAAATTTTCGCATTTGTGAAAAGTGGTGTTTAAAAAGTGGGCTAAATATTAATGGTTTTTTTCGAATTGACTAAAAAAATTGACTATGAAAGTAAATAAAACAGTATTATTTTTAATAATTTCAATATTCTTTGTTGGAACTGTTGAAGGACAGAGTTTAATCCTTTTCAAAAGCAGAAGACCTATTCAGCCATGGAGTAAAAATCCGTCATTCTGGGAATATAAAGGAGAACCTTTAATACTTTTGGGTGGAAGTAACGACGATAACCTGTTTCAATGGCCGGAAGAGATATTGATTCCACATCTTGATTCAATGAAACTGGTCGGTGCCAATTATGTTCGTAATACCCTGAGTGACCGCAAGGATATGGGGTTTGAGCTATATCCATTTAAGCAGTTGGAATCAGGGCGATATGATTTGAATGAATGGAATGATGAATATTGGAAACGCTTTGAAACTTTTCTTAAAGAAACAGCAAAAAGAGATATTATAGTGCAAATTGAATTGTGGGATAGATTTGATTATAGTCAGAAAAACTGGCCTCCTCATCCATATAATCCTGATAATAATATCAATTACAGTAAAGAGGAGTCAGGTTTTAGTGATAACTATCCAGATCACGCAGGATCAAATAAACAGCCTTTTTTCTTCACATCACCTTTGCAGAGGGATAATGAAAGTGTATTTAATTTCCAAAAAAAGTTTATAGATAAGGTTTTGTCGTATACTCTTAAACACAGACATGTGCTGTATTGTATTGATAATGAGACTTCGGGAGACGAAAATTGGTCCTCTTTCTGGGCTGATTATATTCAGTCGGTGGCAGATAAAAAAAACAAGAAGATCTGTGTTACAGAGATGTGGGATAACTGGGACATGCGTACCGATATTCATAGACGAACATTTGATCATCCGGAGAAATATCAATTTTGTGAAGTTTCACAAAATACTCATCAGAAGGGTGAAGCAGTATGGACAAATTTCCAATGGGTTAGGAATTATATTAGGGAAAAGCCACGACCAATAAATATTGTAAAGACCTATGGTGCAGATACCGGGAGATATGGAAACTCGAAAGATGCTGTACATCGGTGGTGGATGCATTTAATTGGTGGAGCAGCATCTACACGCTTTCACCGTCCGAATTCGGGACTTGGTTTAAATGAACTTGCAGTAACTTCAATTAGTGCTGCGCGTAAAATTGAATCAGTAGTGAAGTTTTATGTAATGGAGGCCGACAATAGTCTTTTACTGGACAGGGCTGAGCATGAGGCTTACCTTGCTTGTAAACCAGGAGAAGCATATGTTATCTTTTTCCCAAATGGAGGAGATGTAAGGTTGAATGTGGATTTAGGGAACTCTGATTTTGAGATACGGTGGATGGATATAAGCACAGGGGAGTGGCAAACTGAGCCTCAGCTTTTCAATCTGGGTAATTCAACACGCATAACTACACCTGATAAGAAGGCCTGGGTGGCGGTATTAAAGCGTGCTTAACTGGAGGTTTTTTTAAGCTGTTGGAGAAAACATGTACACTCAACTTATTTTAAGGTGAGTTATTGTAATTAAAAACAGGAAGAAAAATTTTATTGACAGATAAAAAGTATGGTATCCGCTTCAGGATGTAATTTTTTTTGTAGTTTTACGCCCAACCCCTGAAACTAAATTAATTATGCAGGAGGTTAAACAGTGTGAGGCTACGATTCGGATAATCGGGAGGTGAATTTCCAAAAACCATTTCAGAGACAGATACAGACCTAAATCTTCCGACACATGCTCGAATATTACCTATACATTCATACTATCCCTAACGATGAAAGTGCTGATCGCAATATTTATTTTACTGGTGAGTGTCACATTTAAAAAGTGTGATAATAAGACATTTATATTGAATGAAACCAAAACCTATTTTCCTTTGCCTGATTCGCTGAGGGGGTGGAGAACCTTGACCGGTCCTGAGGAGATTAAAAAAGTTGCGGGTATAGACCCGTTTAAATTAAATAGCGCTTTCGACTTTGTACGTACTACTACTGATAACGGCGGGTTGTTGGTGGTCAAAAACGGATACCTGGTCTATGAGAAATATTTTGGTAAGGGACAACGCGAAGCCACACCCAATTTGGGTTCTTGTGGAAAATCATTTACCAGTATTGCTGTAGGAATATTAATGGATGAGCGACCTGATCTTTTTCCAAAAGGCCTGAATCAAAAAATTTTCACTCCCGATTATCTTCCATTCAATGCATTTCCCTTACCCGACAGCCGGATGGCTGATATACAGCTGGGGCAGCTCTTAAGCTTTACTGCAGGCATCAGAGGGAATAATCCGGTATTTGTAAACGGTATAGCCCGAGAAATTGATCCTGTCGGCCCCGATGGATGGTATGCCCTGGTAGATACTTATGCCCTGGGAATTGAAACGGGAAGAATGGGTAAAGTCCCATTCAGCACCCAATCTCTCTGGTGCAATCCCGGAGAGGGGTATTCCTATGCCACCGCATCCATTCATATTGCATCCATCATGCTTCGGCATATTACAGGCAACGAGCTGGAAGATTATATTGATACACACCTGGCAACACCATTGGGCTGGGGACGATGGGGTTTCGGATATAAATATGCCAGACAGGTTGCACACACTCCGGGAGGGGGCGGTATTGCTTTGAGAAGTACAGATATGTTACGCTTTTGTTATCTCTTGTTAAACGAAGGGAATTGGAAGGGAGAACAGATTGTGCCAAAAGAATATGTCCGAAAAGCGACCAAGGCTTCTCCCTATAACCCACACTTCACTTACAGCCTACAGTTCAACATTAATAGCAACGGTTCAATTCCTGAGTTGCCCAGGGATGCCTACTGGAAAACTGGATCTGGCGGCCACTGTTTCTATGTAGTTCCTTCGCTGGAGTTAATTGTCTGGAAGATGGGGGGCAGAGATGGTCAGTATGGCAGTAACGATACCGGTCTTTCCGAACCCGAAATGTTATTCGAGCCACTTCAATCTCTCCCCTCTGACGACAACAATAGGGGTGATGTCTACATTAAAACATTGGAACTGATTATTAAGAGCTGTATATGAACTGAATTTTATTCCTAATTTTGGCCATATGCGTAAGGAGATAGTATTTTACAAACGTGAGTTCGGGATAACATATTATCCCCAAATGGTTAATTGACTTGACTTTTCCACTTCAAATTTGATTGAAGGCTTTTTGGGAAAGAAACAATATGCCACCAATGCAGCAATTATGTTCATGATGAAATTATGTGTGGAACGATGCCTTGAATGTTCTATCTGGCAGATATTCTTCAGTTCATCATTGATGGACTCAATTACAGATCTTTTGCGTAAGAGAATCTTGTCGCGGAATGACATCAGGGAATTTTTCATATTTGAGCGTATACCGGTCACTAAATGAACTCCCTGGTCAAACAGCATCTCGAAGAGCTTTGTGCTGATGTAACCCTTGTCTGCATATAGTTTACCGAAAAGATCTTTGGTAAGAACATTGATTACGTCAGGGTTTCTATCGTCGACATTGCCTTTTGTGAGAGAGAAATTCAGCAATTCACCCTTTTCATTACAGACCAGATGAAGCTTGAATCCAAAAAACCAGCCCATCGTACTTTTCCCTCTTTGTGCCAAATCCCTGAATACTTTATTCGAGTGGATACGCTTGTTATGACATACTTTGATTGGAGTGCTATCCACATATGTAATGCCTGTGCATTCACCAAATCCAAAGAGTTTGAGCAACAGCATGAAAGGTACAATCACCCTGGGTTGCAACTCGACAAAACGGTTGTAGGAAACGGCATTTGGAAAATAGCTCTTCATGTGCTTGCAAATATAAAACAGGTAATAATTCTTGAAATTATGAAAGGTTCCACAGTGGAAGCAGACCATCACGGCAATAATCTCGCTCTGGGACATTTGCGTTTTCCTGTTTCTCCTTTTCGTTATGTCACCTGCTTGAAGTTGGTGATTCCGGATTTCATTCTCATATTCTGCACAAAAATCGTCGGCAATACAAAATATTTCAATAACTTTGTCTGTTGTGATCATAGGGTTGATGTTTGTTATTTGTTTGATTAACAGCTATAAATATACAAATAATCTCCCTATATCACAACTTTTTTTATGATTTTCTTATCCCGAACTCACGTTACAAGCTTATTTTTTATATCGTGATGCTTTACATGTGCTCTGGCTGTACCGTCATGAAAAACGGAAAACAGATGAGAGGAATCTTTATTCGGGGAGATAAGTGGTATTATGATGGGGTTGTGATCAACAGGGGAGCTGCTGCTGAAGGATTGTTAATGAATGTGCGAATGGTCAATGCGGTTTTTGAAGATCGCAGCCGGCAAGCATTGGAAATGGAGGAGAAGTTTGATCCGGAGACCAATGCCGATGCATTTATTTCCCTGATTCCTGAATATGTTGCTTATGGCGTAAATGCGTTTACCATCTCACTCCAAGGAGGGGACCCGGGTTACGAAGGAGCCATCAATTCCGCCTTTAACGCAGATGGTACACTGCGGAAAAATTATCTTGAGAGAGTTGAAAGAATAATAAGGGCCTGCGAGAGACAAGATGTTGTAGTCAATCTCTCCTGTTTTTATCAACGGCAATACTCTCATTTTTCAGCTCTCTCAGGCAAAGAGAGCATCAAAAATGCCATAAAGAATACGGTGAAATGGATTGCCGAAAAAAGGTTCTCCAATGTTATTCTCGAAATATCTAACGAATACCAACATGGTGGATACAAAAACTGGCCTGATGGTGATTGGCTGATGAGTGAAAAAGGACAGTTGGAATTGATCAGGCTTGCAAAACAGTACAACCCCGGACTGCTAGTCAGCACCAGCGGTTTGGGTAATGGAGAGCTCCACGGTTCATTGATAGAAGCGGCTGACTTTATACTGATCCATTTCAACATCACCCCCATCGACAACTATCCATCTAAAATTGGTAAATTGAAAAAATACGGCAAACCCGTTGTTTGCAACGAAGATGACAAAAAAGGCGCATCAGGTGCCAGGGCTTTGAAACAAGCTGTTATCAATGGGTGCGGATGGGGGTATATGAACTACACGACAAATCAATCTTTCCCTTTTGTCTTTAAAGGTAGTAGCGACGATATTAAGGTTTACAGGATGTTTAGCAAGGCAACTACCCCTGGCAACCAATTCACCGAATAAATGAGTGGATTAGTCTTTTTAATTCATGTATCCGGGAAGAAAATCCGGCAATTTTCCTTAAGTTTGTGACAAATATGCTAACAATAAACAGAATCGATATGAAAGAAATCGACAAGTATGTAAAAATCCACGAAAAGCGTTTCCTTGACGAGCTGTTTGAACTGATCCGAATTCCATCCATTTCATCACTGCCGGAGCACAAAGCGGACATGTACCGCGCCGCCGAAAAATGGAAAGAAATCCTGCTCGCTGCCGGTGCCGATAAGGCGGAGGTATATGAAACCGATGGAAATCCGGTGACATATGGCGAGAAGATAATCGACCCCAAGGCACCCACCGTAATGGTTTACGCTCATATGGACGTTATGCCGGTTGATCCGGTCGGCTTATGGAAAACCGACCCCTTTGAACCGGTGGTGAAAGAGGGGAAGATCTGGGCGCGTGGCGCCGATGACGATAAAGGCCAGGGATTTATGCACGCCAAAGCGTTTGAATACCTCGTGAAGTCGGGGAAACTGAATTGTAATGTGAAATTCCTGATTGAGGGAGAAGAAGAGGTTGGGTCGCCCAGTTTGCCCAAGTTTTGCAAAAAACACAAAAAAATGCTGCAGGCCGATGTTATTCTGGTCTCAGATACCTCAATGATAGCCCCGGATGTTCCTTCCATTACCACCGGGTTGCGCGGGTTGGCATACTGGCAGGTGGAAGTTACCGGCCCGGACAAAGATCTGCATTCGGGACTTTTTGGTGGTGCCGTGGCCAACCCGATCAACGTGCTGGCCAAAATGATTGCCCAGACCACCGACGATGATGGGCGGATACTGATTCCCGGCTTTTACGACGATGTGGTGGAGGTCTCCCGCAAGGAGCGGACGATGATGGCAAAGGCCCCCTTCTCATTGGATGAGTACAAGAGATCGCTCGGCGTGAAGGAGGTTGCAGGCGAGAAGGGATACAGCACCAATGAACGTACCGGCATACGGCCCACGTTTGATGTTTGCGGCATATGGGGAGGTTATACGGGCGAAGGTGCAAAGACGGTTCTCCCTTCAAAAGCATACGCCAAGATCAGTACCCGGCTGGTGCCCAACCAGGACCACAACAAAATAGCCCAACTGTTTGTGAAATTCTTTGAAAGCATTGCTCCGAAATCGGTAAAGGTGAAAGTGGAATACCTGCACGGAGGGCCGTCGTATGTCTGCCCGATTGATTTGCCGGCATACAAGGCCGCCGAAAAAGCCTACACGGAGGTATACGGAAAAACTCCGGTTCCCGTCCGTTCGGGAGGAAGTATTCCGATTATCGCCACTTTTGAAGAAATTCTCGGTGTTAAGTCGGTCCTGATGGGCTTTGGGTTAGGATCTGATGCCATTCATTCGCCCAATGAGAATTACCCGTTGGAACAGTTTTACAACGGCATTCGTACTATTCCGCTGTTTTACCGGTATTTTGCGGAAGAGATGGGGAGGTAGCAAATACATAAGCCAGATATTGTGTTTGTTCGGAAACCGGTGTTAAAGATAAAAATCCCGAAACAATTCTCCCGTTTTCAATGATGAGGGGAAAATCCGTCGACATTCTCTGTTGGAAAGTTAATGCTTCGCCTGTTTTTTTAAAAAAATCGACCGTGAATTTTCCGGTAGATCCGGTTTTTACAAAACGGTTGTAGAAAATGTGGGCGACAATCCCCATATTCATTCGAAGGTTAATCTCGACACAAGGTTGGACCCGATAACCCGTATCGGTTTTGCAAACCATCATGTCCACTCCCAAATAGCCGGAATAGGTTGGAAATTGGCGGGAAAGTTTTTCGGCAAGCGATTTCCGGAGTTGCCGCAGTAGCTCCGGGCCGGTGTATTCACTCAACCTCTCTTCCATATCGGTTTGTGGCATCAGGAAGTTGCCCCTGTAGGCTCCCGAAGAGGTGGATTGGAACAGGGAGTACCCGATAAATTCAGCTTTATTGTCGGCAAGGTTGAATTCCATGGCAAAATCCTCGATCTTGATCAGAACAGGCTCCGCAACAAGGCCTCCCTGTTCGTGGATTACCCGCCGGCACCAATCGGTTTGTTTGTCGGTTATTTTCCCTTTGACCCAGCTCAATCCCTTACCGCTACCTGAATTGGGCATTTTCAATACGTGATCTCCGTGTCGCGAATGTAAAAAATGCAACAGATCGTCAACAGCGGAGAAAAAATAGGATTCTCCGCAAAACCCGTTATTCTCTGCCTTGAGTTCGTTCAGGATATGTATGGCGTTCTGCCTGCCTGAGTCGCTGCGAAGCTGTGCCAACGCCTCCATGGTGGGGAGCTTCTCTTTGGATACTCCGGCATCCAGCAGTTTCTTTCTCAATGCCGGGTTCCATCCCCACGGGATAATCTCTTCTTCCGGGAAGAGGGGTATGTCGAAGAGTGAAACGAGTCTATTCCGGAGGATGAATTTTTCTTGCAGCCAGGAGAGGTAAGGCCCGTCTTGAACCGTTGAGGCAATCACCTTTGCCCCGGCAGGGGCATACCATACCGGCAACAGTGCCAGATCCGCGGCAATCTTCACTGCTGAAGCCGGAGGAGTGTAGTTGGCGCTGAAGTTGGCCAGTGCCAGGTCATTCTCGGGGTTGAAGAGATACATAGCCCCGTTACACGTACTCTTTGGGTTCTATCTCTCCATTGAGGATCAAGGCTCCGTTTTCAGCCAGGGCCTTCATCTCATCCTCGCCCGGATATACATATACCGGTGCAATCTTATGGATCCGCTCGATGATCAGGTTGCAGAACCACTTGCTGTTGGCCATTCCGCCGGTGAGCAGGATCGCATCCACATCCCCCTTCAGGACGGTAGAGAAGGCTCCGATCTCCTTGGCTATCTGATAGGCCATCGCCTCCATCACTTCGTAACACCTCTTGTCGCCTGCCTGGGCCGCCTTTTCCACTTCGTAGGCATCGTTCAATCCGGTATAGGCGTATAGTCCCCCTTTACCTACCACCATCGATTTCATCTCCTCGTAGGTGTATTTACCGCTAAAAGCCATCTTGAGCAGTTCGCCCACAGGCAATGTTCCTGACCGTTCGGGTGAGATGGGGCCGTCGCCGTCAAGCGCCTGGTTTACGTCGATGACCCGGCCCTTGTGGTGTACCCCCACCGATATTCCGCCGCCCAGGTGGGCCACGATAAGATCCATGTCCTCATATCTGCGCATCAGGGATTTGGCATGGGCACGTGCGATCGCTTTCTGATTGAGCGCATGGAAAAGGGATACTCTTTCGAAAAGGGGATGTCCGGAATACCGGGCAATGGGTTCCAGTTCGTCAACAACCACGGGATCGGCAATAAATGCCTCTGCCGACGGGAGTTGCCTGGCAATGTCGTCGGCAATGAGTGCCCCCAGGTTGCTGGCGTGTTCTCCTCTTTTTGCCTCGATAAGGTCTCTCTTCATGGTTTCGTTTACCCTGTAAACGCCCGACGCGATGGGTTTCACTATTCCTCCGCGTCCGACGACGATCCGGATAAGATCCAACCTGATTTCGGCGTTCTTTAATTCATTGTAGATGATATTCTTGCGAAATTCATACTGATCGCTTATTCTTTTAAACTGGCTTAATTCCTCGACTGAGTGGCGGATAGTCTTTAAAAAAACTACATCTCCGTTTTTATAAACGGCAATTTTTGTTGATGTTGAACCTGGATTGATTACCAGGATTCGTGGAGTAGTGTCCATAGTTTTAATGTTTAATCCATTGCTGCTGCCAGCGAGATCGACAGCATCTTGCTGATTTCGGAATCGGAGCGTGATGTGAGGACGATGGGAACCGCAGCCCCCATGATTACGGCAGCACAGACGGCTCCACCCAAGAAGTTCAATGCCTTGTAGAAAATATTTCCGGCTTCGATGTCGGGCACGAGAATAATGTCGCTATCTCCGGCAACCTCACTGACGATGCCTTTGTGTGCGGCAGCCTCTTTGTCGACGGCAATATCGATGGCGAAGGGCCCGTCCACGATGCATCCCTGCAATTGTTTTTTGATGTTCATCTCTTTTAGCAGAGCAGCATGAACGGTGGCTTCCATTTTAGGGTTAACAATTTCCACGGCTGCGACAACAGCTACTTTCGGTTCAGTTATCCCGAGTTTGTGACACGCCTCTACGGCATTGTTGAGAATGTGTACTTTGGTGTCGAAATCGGGAGCGATGTTCATGGCTGCATCCGTTACACATAAGAGTTTGTGGTAGTAGGGAGATTCAAAGAAGGCTACATGACTGAGCAGGGCTGCTTTGCGCAGACCATTCGCCTTGTCGAGTACCGCCCTAAGCAGATCGCCCGTAGGAATAAGCCCCTTCATCAGAATATCGGCATCACCTCTCTTGACGAGAGATAGCGCGATCTTTGCCGATTCGACGGCACCGTCGGGATTGTGGATGATCTCAACCCGACTCAGGTCAAGGGCAGCATGTTTCGCGGTTTTTTCAATTGCGGTTTTGTCGCCCACCAGCACAGGGCTGATAACTCCTTGTTGCATGGCTGCAACGAGTGACTTTAACACCATCTCGTCCTCTGCTGCCGCTACTGCAACTCTTCGTGTGGGCTTCTGTTTGGCTTTTTCAATAAGTTCAGTTAATCTGAGAATCATATAAAGTATGGTTAAGGAGTCTGCTTGCAAAATAACAAAAAAAAAAGTAGAAAAATTTCTGAATTGTGAATTTTGTTGGAATTATGTCAGCAAACCATGAGTGTTGAAATAGTAAGGAGATTAAGATTCACCGCAGTGAACATCTGCCTGCATACTCAATCTCTCCAATATCGGCACGATATCGAAGCCTGGTGGCTACCGTTGAGGGGTTGCTGTCGGATGGCCACTCCCAACATTGTGTAGACGAAAGATCGCTCGAGAGTACATCGAGCTGCCGGAGCCACATTAAAAACTGGCTGCTCGACAGTGAAAACGGTGAGTAGTTTTGGAGCATCATGTCCGGTGGCCCGGTCAATTGAAGGGAAGAGGCTTTGACCTCATTCCTGTCACATATACGTATTAATTACAATAAGGTTATTTTTATATATGTATTTTTTACTTTATATAAATTGCTGATAATAATGTTTTAAAACATATAAAAATTTTACATGTATTGTGATTAATCTGTATAATTTTGTATTCTTATTAAGAATATGTCATGAAAAATAGCACTCATGTTTACAACCCTCACGTTTCGGTGGACTGCGTTGTTTTTGGGTTTGACGGTGAAAAACTGAAAGTATTGCTTATCGAACGGACGATAGAAGAACAAAACTTTAGCGATAAAAAATTACCGGGAAGCATTATTTTCGAAGATGAAGACCTGGATGAGGCAGCTATACGTATCCTTAACGAACTGACGGGATTAAAAAACATTTACCTGAGCCAGTTTCATAGCTTTGGCAATCCCCAAAGGACAAAGAATATGAGGGACAAAAATTGGCTGGAGAAACTGACAAACATGAAAATCGGCAGAATCGTTACAGTAGGGTATGTGGCACTGATTAAAATAAGTAGAAAAATTATTTTTGAGTCGGAGAATACTGCAGCAAACTGGTACGACGTAAGTTCATTAAAATCTTTACGGCTAGCTTTCGATCACAATGAAATTGCGGATACTGCGTTAGAGCATATACGCCACAAAGTGAAGTCGGAGCCCTCCATGTTGTTCGAGTTGCTTCCCCGAAAATTTACCATGACTCAACTCCGCAACCTCTACGACGCCATCATGGGCACAACGTCTGATGTCCGTAACTTCAAGAAAAAAATAATGCAGATTGAAGGCCTGGAACAATTGGACGAAGTGCAGAAAGATGTACCTTACAGAGCTCCCAGGCTTTACAGGTTCGATAAAAAAGTACACAAAAAAAATACACGAAAACTATATAGTTAGCCGTTCATGTTAAACTCAAAATACAGTTTGCGATGAAAAAGACTTCTGTTTCCTACCTGTTTCTTTTGTGGATCGCAGGATTTCTCTTTTTTTCCTGCAAAGAGGTGCAGCCTTATTTAAACACAAAACTCTCTTTCGAAGAAAGAGCGGACGACCTGCTCTCACGGTTGACAATCGAAGAGAAGGCTGAGCTGATGCGCTTCGATTCGCCGGCTATCGACCGGCTGGGGATTCCGGCTTACAATTGGTGGAACGAGTGCCTGCACGGTGTTGGCCGTTCCGGTCTGGCTACGGTCTTTCCACAAGCCATCGGGATGGCTGCCATGTGGGACAGTCGGCAGATGTTTGATATTGCCACGGCCATATCGGATGAGGCACGTGCCAAGCACCACCATTATGTGGCGCAAGGAAAGAGGGGAATTTACCAGGGATTGACCTTCTGGACCCCCAACATCAATATCTTCCGCGATCCGCGCTGGGGAAGAGGGATGGAGACTTACGGGGAAGATCCCTTCCTGACAGCCGAACTTGCAATCCCTTTCATCAAGGGGCTGCAGGGGGACGATCCCAGGTACCTGAAACTGGTGGCGACCGTGAAGCATTTTGCCGTCCATAGCGGTCCGGAATCTAACCGCCACTCGTTCGATGTCTATCCTTCCGATTATGACCTGGCCGAAACCTATCTGCCCCATTTCAGGCGTAGCGTCCAGGAGGCCGGTGCCTATTCGGTCATGTGTGCCTACAACCGGTTGCGTGGGGAGCCTTGCTGCGGCGACAAGTACCTGGAGGATCTCCTGCGTAACAAGTGGGGCTTTGACGGCTATATCGTTTCCGATTGCGGAGCCATCAGCGACTTCTATCGGGAGAGTGCCCACCATGTGGTCAGCAACGCTGCTGAAGCATCGGCCAAGGCGGTCAAGGCCGGAACCGACCTGAATTGCGGTGACACCTATGCCAAAGGATTGCTCGATGCACTGAAACAGAACCTGATCACTGAAGCGGAACTGGATCTTTCGGTAAGGCGGTTGCTGCTTGCCCGCTTCAGGCTGGGGATGTTTGATCCGGAGGGCAAGGTGAGTTATGCGCAGATTCCCATCGATGTTGTGGACTGTGAACAGCACCGGTTGCTGGCGCTGGAGAGTGCCCGGAAATCGATGGTGTTGTTGAAGAACGACAACAATTTGCTCCCTTTCAGCAAGGAGGTGAAAAAGGTGGCCGTCATCGGACCCAACGCTGATGATCCCGAGATCCTGCTGGGTAACTACAACGGTTACCCGTCCGACGGAATTACCCCGTTGAGGGGGATAATCGAAAAGCTGCCCCATGCCGAGGTGGCTTATGCCCAGGGGGCTCCATTGGCCGAGCAGCTTCCCGCTCTTTCCCTGATTCCGTCAGACTGTTTTTATACCGACAAATCGCTTCATACAAAGGGATTGCATGCGGAATATTTCGACAACAACAGGTTTGAGGGGGGTGCAAAACATATGCGAGTCGATCCCAATATCGACTTTGTCTGGTGGGATACAGCGCCGTTCGAAGATCTGCCTCAAGCGAGGTTTGCCATCCGTTGGAGGGGTGTTCTCGTTCCTCCGGTTACTGGTGAATATGCCCTGGGGGGTGAAGCTTTCACCGGTTTCAAATTAATGGTCGACGGCCAGGTGGTTGCAGAGGGCAGGGATCGGCACCACGCCAGGAAACAGTATGGCTACATGCAGCTCGAAGCCGGGAAACCTTACGAGATAGAGGTGGAGTATATTCAGGATGAAACCGAATATGCCCATGTGAAGATTCTTTGGGATCTACCCAATCCGAGATTGAGACAGGAGGCCGTTGATCTGGCCAGGAGTTCAGACCTGGTGATCTTTTGCATGGGGCTTAGTCCCCGTCTGGAGGGTGAGGAGATGCGAGTAGAGGTGCCCGGTTTTGCCGGAGGAGACCGTGTCGATATCAAGATACCTGCCGTACAGACCGAATTGATGAAGGAGATACTTCAACTCAACAAGCCAACGGTGCTTGTCCTGCTCAATGGCAGTGCATTGTCGATAGAGTGGGAAGCGCAGAATATTCCGGCCATCATCGAGGCGTGGTATCCGGGGCAGGCGGGAGGACAGGCCATTGCCGATCTCATTTTTGGAGATTACAACCCGGCTGGCCGCCTTCCGGTCACCTTCTACAAGGACGTGAACCAGATCCCTCCCTTCGACAGTTACGACATGAGAGGCAAGACCTACCGCTACTTTGAGGGAGAGCCTCTTTACGAGTTTGGGTTTGGATTGAGCTACACCACCTTCAAATACCGGCTCAGGTCGATCCCCGAAAAGGTGAAGAGCGGGGATGAGATAGCTGTCACTGTGGATGTTACCAATACCGGAGAGATGGATGGTGATGAGGTTGTACAGCTCTATGTCTCATTGCCCGAAAGCAACCTGCAGAAACCGGTTCGTGCCTTGCAGGGATTCCGGCGGATACATCTGAAGAGCGGGGAGACCCGGAGCGTGGAATTCAGGTTGAAACCGCATCAGATTGCTGCGAGAAACCACGAGAACGTTCCGGTTGTGGAGGCAGGCAAACTGCAGGTATCGGTGGGGGGTAAACAGCCCGATGCCGCTTCGCTGGCCACCGGAAAAGTGGTGCAGGCCCTTGTGGAGATTGAGGGTGATAACTATTTTATCAATGAATAGAGGAGGAAGATCATGTATTTGTTAGGATACGATATTGGCAGTTCATCGGTAAAGGCATGTCTGGTGAATGCCGAAACGGGAGAGATAGTGGCATCCGATTTTTTCCCGAAGAGCGAGATGCCGATCCATGCGGCAAGACCCGGCTGGGCCGAGCAGGATCCGGCGATGTGGTGGGAAAATCTGAAACTGGCCAATCGGTCTGTCATCGAGAAGTCGGGCATAGATGTAGCGGATATCAAGGGGATCGGCATATCGTGGCAGATGCACGGGCTGGTTGCGGTAGACCGGGAGGGCAAGGTGCTTCGCCCTTCCATCATCTGGTGCGACAGCAGGGCTGTTGCCTACGGTGAGAAGGCATTCCGGGCGATCGGGCCCGAAAAGGCATTGGCTTCCCTGTTGAACTCGCCGGGCAATTTCACCGCTTCGAAACTGGCCTGGGTGAAAGAGAATGAGCCTGATCTCTACGGAAAGATCGACAAGATCATGCTTCCCGGAGACTATATTGCCATGAGGCTGACCGGTGAGGTAACCGCCACCGTCGAGGGATTGTCGGAAGGCATCTTCTGGGATTTTCAGAAGAATGGGATCTCTGAAGAGGTGATGAGCTGCTTCGGATTCAGTTACGATATCATCCCCCGGCTGGTTCCGATCTTCGGTTTTCAGGGAGCGGTTTCTGCCGGAGCTGCCAGGGAGCTGGGACTGAAGGAGGGGACACCGGTAGGATACCGGGCAGGGGATCAACCCAATAATGCGGTATCACTCAATGTTTTCCATCCTGGAGAGATTGCCTCCACCGCGGGAACATCGGGCGTTGTCTATGGTGTCTTGGGGGAGGTGAACTACGATCCGCTGTCGCGGGTAAATACCTTTGCTCATGTCAACCATACCCCAGAGGAGCCGAGATTGGGCGTTCTGCTGTGCATTAACGGTACCGGCATCCTAAACTCTTGGATAAAAAAGAACATGATCCAGCAGGGTTTGGGTTATGACGACATGAACGTGCTGGCCTCGAAATCGCCAGTTGGTTCGAGGGGCATTTCAGTGATTCCCTTTGGTAATGGTGCGGAACGGGTTCTGCAGAATAGGGATCCGGGATCTTCCTTTCACGGCATCAATTTCAATATCCATACCATCTCCGATATGGTCCGTGCATCGCAGGAGGGAATTGTATTCTCTTTCCGGTACGGTATGGAGATCATGGAAGAGATGGGGATGCAGCTCAACCTTATCCGGGCAGGGAATGCCAACATGTTCCTGAGCTCCGTGTTCAGGGAGACGCTGGCCAGTGTTACCGGTGCTACCATCGAACTGTTCGATACCGATGGGGCGGCCGGTGCTGCAAAGGCGGCCGGAATCGGGGTCGGGATCTATTCGTCCAACGAAGAGGCGTTTGCCTCGTTAAGGAGGATCATGACCATTGAACCTGACGTAGCGCATCGCGACGAGTATGAAGCTGCATATCAACGATGGAAAAGATACATTACAAAATAATAAACTGATAACAGAAACAATTATGGAAACAAGAAAAGAGTTTTTTCCCGGCATCGGACAGATCCGGTTTGAAGGCAAGGAGAGCAAGAACCCGCTGGCTTTCCGTTATTACGATGCGGAGAAGGTGGTCTATGGCCGCAAGATGAAAGATTGGTTCAAGTTTTCGATGGCATACTGGCACACCCTTTGTGCTGAATCGAGCGATCCCTTTGGGGAGGAGACGAAAGATTTCGAGTGGAATAACGGCGAGGGTGCATTGGAGAGAGCCAAGAAGAAACTGGACGCAGGCTTTGAGTTCATGCAGAAGATGGGAATCGAATATTTCTGTTTTCACGATGTTGACCTGATCGATGAGGGGAACTCCATTGAGGAGTATGAGGCCAATCTGAAGTCGATCGTTGCCTATGCAAAGGAAAGAATGGCCGAGACGGGCATAAAACTGCTTTGGGGAACGGCCAACGTCTTCAGCCATAAACGTTATATGAACGGAGCGGCCACCAATCCCAACTTCGACAGTGTAGCCTATGCTGCCACGCAGATCAAGAATGCCCTGGATGCCACTATCGAGCTGGGAGGCGAGAATTATGTCTTCTGGGGTGGACGCGAAGGGTACATGAGCCTCTTGAATACCGACATGAAACGTGAGAAGGAACATCTGGCCATGATGCTGACCAAGGCCCGTGATTATGCCCGCTCGAAAGGATTCAGGGGAACCTTCCTCATTGAGCCTAAACCGATGGAACCTACCAAGCATCAGTATGACACGGATGCCGAGACGGTGATCGGCTTCTTGCGCGCACATGGCCTCGACAAGGACTTCAAGCTGAATATCGAGGTGAATCATGCCACGCTGGCCGGCCACACCTTTGAACATGATCTGCAATGCGCTGTCGATGCAGGCATGCTGGGCTCGATCGACGCCAACCGGGGAGATTACCAGAACGGTTGGGATACCGACCAGTTCCCCATCGACGTTTATGAGTTGACACAAGCCATGCTGGTTATCCTGAAGGGGGGTGGACTACAGGGCGGAGGGACCAATTTTGATGCCAAAACTAGGCGCAACTCTACCGATCTGGAAGATATCTTCATTGCTCACATTGCCGGAATGGATGCTTTTGCCCGTGCCCTGGAGGCTGCCGCCGGGATCCTTGAAGAGTCGCCCTACCTGCAGATGCTGAAGGAGAGGTATGCCTCTTTCGACAGCGGCAAAGGCAAAGAGTTCGAGGAGGGCAGACTTTCGCTTGAGGATCTGCGCCAGTATGCCATCTCGCTGGGGAAAGAGCCGGCCCAGATCAGTGGCAAGCAGGAACTTTACGAATCGATTGTGAACATGTATATTTGACGAACCTCGACGAGATTGTCCGGAACCGGAGTCCATTTCCGGATACCTGTTCCGGTTTTTGCGTCATATAGCTTGAAAGCAGATGAAATACAACAAGACCTATATTTTTGGAATTACTCTGGTAGCTACGCTGGGCGGACTCCTCTTCGGTTACGACACGGCTGTAATATCAGGTGCGGAGAAATCGATCGAGGCTTACCTCATCAGACCGTTGGGTTTGAATTCACTGATCCATGGAGCCACCGTGTCGAGTGCCCTGATAGGCTGTGTCGCAGGGGGAATGCTTTCGGGACTCTTTTCGAACCGGTTCGGCAGGAAAAAGACCCTGCTCATTTCGGCCATTCTCTTTTTTCTCTCGGCATTGGGATCGGGTTTCCCCGAAACCCTTTTCTTCACCAAGGGCGAACCCTCCATCGGACTGCTGCTGGCATTCAACCTCTACCGCATCATAGGTGGAGTGGGGGTGGGGCTGGCCTCTGCCGTTTCACCCATGTACATCAGTGAGATATCTCCTGCCGGTATCCGGGGGAGACTGGTTTCCTTCAACCAGTTTGCCATCATCTTTGGGATGTTGGTGGTCTATTTCGTAAATTGGAGCATTGCCTACGGGCAGACCATCGAGTGGATCAACGATATCGGATGGCGCTACATGTTCGCTTCGGAAGCCATTCCTGCGGCCCTCTTCGGGATCCTCCTCTTTATGGTGCCCGAGACGCCGCGTTACCTGGTGTTGTCGAATCGCGACGAGAAAGCACGTACGGTGTTAACCCGCATCAATGCCGACAGGTTACGGGCCGAGAGTATCCTTTTTGAAATAAAGCAATCCATTGGTCGTGTAACGGAGCGTTCCAGCATATATTCCTATGGTAAAGTTGTCATTTTTATCGGGATACTTCTGTCTGTATTCCAGCAGTTCGTGGGAATCAACGTGGCGCTCTATTATGCTCCACGGATCTTCGAGAGCATGGGTGCCGCAAAGGATGCCTCCATGTTGCAGACCATCATCATGGGATTTGTGAATGTTATCTTTACGGTTGTTGCCATCCTGACGGTGGACAAATGGGGTAGAAAACCGCTGCTGATTACCGGATCGATTGGCATGGCCATTGGCATGTTTGCCATTTCCTGGTTGGCTTATAACGAGATCATCGGCATAAGCACGCTGGTATTTATCATCATCTACACCGCCTCATTCATGATGTCGTGGGGACCGATCTGCTGGGTACTGATATCTGAGATCTTCCCCAACAAGATCCGTGGCCAAGCGGTTGCGATAGCTGTTACTGCGCAATGGGCCGCCAACTACCTCATCTCCTCTACCTATCCGGCAATGATGGAGTACAGCGGGGCGTTGACCTATGGTTTCTACGGATTGATGGCTCTTCTTTCTGCCCTTTTTGTATGGAAGATGGTTCCCGAAACAAAAGGGAAATCGCTGGAAGAGATAGAGAGGTTGTGGAAGAAATGAAAAAGTTATGAGGCTGATGGTCATGAGAGCTATTTTACTGTCGGCTATTGCGCCGGTTTTTACATTGGCCGCTTGTTATCGAAATATGTATACTGCCGATCCCTCCGCCCGTGTCTGGGAAGACTACAGGTTGTAGGTGTATGCTTCGCATGATATCGATCCGCCAGGGGGAGCAGGGAGGAACTGCCGTAGCCGAAGTGCTTTTTGGCCGTTACAACCCGGGTGGAAGATTGGTGTTGACTTACTACAACTCGCTCGAGGAGTTACCTCCGTTTGGGGATTATGATTTGACCAAGGGGCGGACCTACCAGTATTTCACAGGAAAGCCCCTTTATCCGTTCGGATATGGATTAGGCTATACCACATTCCGCTACGGCAAGCCGGAGATCAAGGAGTTGGATAAAGAGCTGCTCCTCCGAAGATATTCGTCTCACCAAAGAGTTCGAGCTGTAACAGAGAGTAACCTTATTATCAAATTTCTAAATATTGAAGAGTATGAAACGACGTGACTTTTTATCCAATTCAGCCATCCTGGGCGCATCGCTCCCATTGGGAATCGGCACCCCCGCATTGATCACATCCTGCTCTAAGGGAGAGAATAGAGAATCTGGCAAGCAACATACCCCCGAAGAGCTGGGTATGTTCTCCTTTGTTGAGATCGCTCCAGATGGAGAACCATTGAGGGCTGCACTCATCGGTTGCGGAGACAGGGGTACCGGTGCTGCTACCCAGTTTCTGGAGGCTGGACCCAATCTCTCCATAGTTGCCCTGGCCGATCTCTTTCCCGACAGGATGGAGAGTTGCCGGAGGCTCCTCTCTGAAAAGTACAATAACAAAGTGGACGACCGCAACTGCTTTTTGGGATTCGATGCATACAAGAAGATCTTGGAGATGGAGGATGTTGATGTGGTGCTCTTGTGTACCCCGACCCATTTCCGTCCTGAACATTTCAAGGCGGCTGTGGAGGCCGGTAAGCATCTCTTTATGGAGAAACCGTGTGCGGTAGATCCAACAGGCATCCGTACGGTCATTGCTGCATCGAAAGTGGCTACAGGAAAGGGACTTACCGTAATTACCGGAAACCAGCGCAGGCACCGTCGCGACTATTGGGAGGCATATATTCAAATAAGAAATGGAATCATTGGTGAGGTTGTCTCCTGCACATCTCATTGGAATCAGGGTGCCTGGTGGAACAAGGTCAAGCGTCCCGAGTGGAGCGATATGGAGTATTGCATCCGCAACTGGTTTAATATTAAATGGCTGAGTGGAGATCATATCCTCGATCAAGGTATTCACAATATCGATGTCGTCACCTGGTTCATGGGTGAAAAGCCCTTGAGAGCAGTCGGTTTTGGTGGACGCGCACGCAGGTTGACCGGAGACATCTTCGACTTCTTCAGTGTCGATTATTATTACAACAACAACAAACGAATGCTGCATACCGCCAGGCAGATAGATGGATGTGACGGCAATGTGTCGGAACAGATCCTGGGCGCAAAAGGGATGGCCCAGCTGAACGACGGGGGATCGATCAAGATAGTCGACTGGAGTGGAAACCTCCTGTGGAAATACGATTATGAGAAGAAGCCGGTAAAAAACCCCTACAACCAGGAACATATCCACCTGGTGGAATCGATCCGTTTGAACAAGAAAATCAACCAGGCAGAAGATCTGGCCTATTCTACACTGGTTGCCATATTGGGAAGAGAGGCAGCCTATACGGGTAAAGAGATCAGTTGGGACGAGATCATCTCTTCAACCCTCCGCTATGGACCGGAGACCTATGAGATGGGGCCGCTGCCCGATTATCATGAAGGTGTGGTACCTGTGCCTGGCAAAGATCCCGGTGCGCCCATGTAACTATCTCTGTACGAAATGCCAGGCAAACAAGGTGTCGGTGAGATTCAATTGCGACAACAAACCTGCGTTTATCGACCGGTTGATCACCTCATTCGAATAAACCAGGCCATTCAATTCCGATATTGGCCGGTCAGCTGGCAGTGCTCTCCGTTAGCAGATACTGTTTGACAGTTGAAGAGGGCTGAGATTGTCTTCTTCTCTGATAGATGATGCTCTGAAGGAGGAGAGCGGCACAAAAAAAATCGCTTGCAGGATAAACCTGTAAGCGATTGGTACTCAGAGAGCGGCAAACGAGACTCGAACTCGCGACCCCCAGCTTGGGAAGCTTTTAAACAGTTATTTCTGTATTTTTTCTCTATTTTCAAATAATTCATAAATACCTGTTTAACAGCATATATAATAAATTATTAACTCTTTCCTATTTCTTCTATTTGTATATTTTTGCTACTTTTGTTTGTTATTTGTTTGTTATGATTGTTTGTTATATATCGAATACAATCTAAAAATATACTGATATGAAATTCTACTATTCCAATAACGGTATAACCGTTAAACTTGTTCGAGATATAAGGAATAAAAATCCCGAAAATGAATGCCCACTACGGTGGCGTGTAACATATAAAAGAGATAGCGACTACTACTCTACAGGAAAAGTATTAGATCGTGAGGACTGGGAATTATTTGAAGCTTCAGAGGAAGCTGATTTTAATTTTAAGACTAAAGCGGCACATCTAAGAGAGCATAAAGACGACATACAAAAATATTTTGATGATATTCTTAAACCCGCAGTTCTCCCGACATCGCCTTCGGCTCGTCGGGAGAACGGACGGAGGATTACATCCTGCATTCTACTCCTCGCCTAACGGCGACATCGTAGAACACAGGATTTGCGAGATTACAAGGGATAGTGGATATCCCCCCCCCCCCCGCAACCTCGCAAATCCTCCGTCCGTTAAAGAGACTGCAGACAATTTCTCTTTTGCAGCACTCGATCACAAATTAGGCAAGTCGGATATCTTAACCGTAAATGATGCGTTTACGGCCAAAATAAACACTTTAAACAACACCTTCAAGGTCGGGAATGCAACAATATACAGAACCACATTAAACGCTCTTATACGTTTTCAGTATTACAGAAAAATCAAAAGTAAAATAGCCAAACAACTATTTATTGAAGAATGTGTAAGTAAAAAGCATAAGACAAAAGGTAAGGATGTTTTAAACGTCATCGCTGATATTAAATTTGACGATATCACGGTGAAATTTTTATCTGACTGCGAAGACTTTTGGAGTGCGACCGGTATAGAATACGCTACTATCGGGATTTATATGAGAACACTTAGGGCAATAATAAACAATGGAGAAGACCCTTATTTAAGCGGAACTCGCTATCCATTTGGAGAGGGCAAGAATAAATATTCTATTCCGGAAGGTGGGAGAAAATCTATCGCTTTAGACATTGAGGACATTTGGAAAATAGAGGATTTTGAGACTGACAATCAAGGATTGATGGTTGCAAGGGATATTTTCATATTCATGTTCTATTGTAACGGACTAAATTTCGGTGATCTATGCAGGTTGCAATACAAAGACATCGACGGAGCATCCCAAGAGATTGTATTTCATCGTAAGAAAACCAGAGATACAAAAAAGAAAAAAAATCCAGAGCCTATTTGCGCTCCGCTACTACCTCCAATGGTAGAAATAATTAACCGACACGGCAATAAAGAACAGAATGGATATATCTTTCCATTTCTTAACGGCATCGAACGAGTAGATCAAAACGAAAGAAAGATAAAAGACGCTATTCAACTGGCATTAAACCCAATAAATAATTCATTAAAAGTAATAGCAGCACAATTAGGGATAGACCGGAATTTATCGACCGCCTATACCCGTAACAGCTACGTAACTCATCTTACAAGCGAAATGTATATTAGTGAGATTTTCGTTAAACAAATGGTTGGCCATAGTACTGGAAAGAATGTAACCGCCGGCTATAATAATCCATCCCCCAAAAAAAGGAGAGAGGTGAATTCTAAACTATTAAACCCAAACAAAAAATATAATACGATAAGTCTATTGTCTGTAACCGGATGATCGTTTCCCGAAATATGACAGACTGTGTCTGTTAATTTCAAAGATAAGGAAACCAATTCCTGTATAACACCGAACTGGTTGTAAAATGTGATATTTTAGGCACCTTCGCTAAATGAAAACATTATCCCAACTATTTGTTTAATGAAAATATGGTATGAGCGCGTTAGAATTTAGAAAGTGTAATTACATTTATTTTTAAGTCATTAATCGTCTAAAGTCCAATTAACTTTAGACTTATCCTTTTATAAAGATTATTATTAGGAATATATGTCGATATTCTTTGTCCATCAATAATAGCTCTATTATAACCGGCATACATATCATACCAGCCATAACCAAACCCGAGGGATAGCCTTAATCCATTATTATCTCTATTTAAATATTGAACTAAGCCCATTTCTAAAAATGTACCGGGTGAAAATCCAGTAAATTGGTATTTACCTACATTCTCGGATAGTATATCATTGTTCATCCGTTTCTCTAATGATATATACTCATATGGAATTGGTTCGAATGAAACCGACCAATTCGTGTAAACACCTGTAGATTGGAAAAGTGGTCGTGAATAAAAAGTAGAAAAAAACAGATTGAAACGTTTAATATTATCTTCATCAAAATAATAGCTGCTATTTCTTGAACTATCCGACCATCCAGCAATATCCAATGGAACGGAAAGGAACATAGTTCCAGCAGAAATTCCAAAATACTGATTGAATTGAAGGCTATAAGTCAACGAAAAATGATATGCTATGTTACTGGAATTAAAGTAAAAACCGCCATCCATACCTAAAGTTTTTTGGATTTGCGCATTCAAATAAACTGAATTAAGAAAAAACATAACCAAAACCAAAGTACAAAATATTATACGTTTCATGCCGATATTTGTATCATTATTTGTTCTTCTATTTTTGCAGAAAGAAACAATTAGTAAAATAATAGTCCCTCATACTAATTATAATTGTGAAAACATTAATTTATTAGCTAAGAGACTATTTAGTATTTTGTTTGCTATAGTTAAATTTTAATTGCTTCTTCCGTAGGGCAATACATAGGCAAATTTGAGATCGAAAGCCGGATAGAATAAACCATACGGTTCATCGAGGTTGTAGCCGTATCCTGCTCCTAACGAATAACTGAAAATCCAATGTCTTCCAATATTTCGCTGTCCTCCCCAATTCAGATTTGTTAGCAATGTATTGGTCAAATAATGTATCTCATCAGTTAATGGTTTTGATACATATTTCACTTTTAAACCGATAAAGTTTCCCGAATTGAATAATTTCGGTTCACTTTTATGGTTATAAATAAACTTGCCATTTACTCCTAAATGTACGCTCGGATTCAATAATGTCCAATGCCAATCCATCCTGAACGTAAGGGCTTCACCTTCACCGAAATCATAACTTGGCCCAAGACCAATGCTCGGTTCAATGGTTATTTTTTTCGCTATGGGTAACTCAACCGCCAGATCAAGTCCATTTATTCCCAATCCTATTCTGGATACTGTTTGCAACTCTTGTGAATACAAAGTGTTTGTAATAAAAAGGGAGCAAAATAAAAAGTATCTAAAAAGTAGTTTCTTCGTTTCCATTTATATATTCGTATTATTTTGATTATTTTACTTTTAATCCGGCGCAAGCAAATAAACACTCTTTAGTACTCCCTATTCTCTGTACCGATTAAGCGGGGTTTTTAACTAAAATATTGTTCTCGAATTTTTTCACATTATCGTTTTTTTACTTGTAAACCAGCCATTCTTGAAGCAAATGAGTAAGTCAAGCTTTTTGGAAAAAATACAACTCCTTTTGAGTGGAGATTTTTCCCAAAACCCGTCAGGGATTTAGCTTGATGTCTCATTTGGTGCATGTACATTTGTTTACAAGTAAAAAATTATGCACTTAACCGGAACACGCTTTCCGGCGTTCTTCTACCCACACCCTGGTGGGTTTTCTCCTTGTTGTAATGATTCACAAACCATCGGATCCCTTTCCAGAGTGTGGTGCCGTTCTCTGCCGGAAACGGGTAAACATAATCCTGTTTCAATGTCCTCCAGAACCGTTCAATATAGATGTTGTCCGTTGCCCTGCCACGGCCATCCATGCTGATGCTGATTCCAAGTTCATTGAGCCTGTTCACCCACGCCGGGCTGGTAAACTGACTTCCCTGATCCGAGTTGATAATCCCGGGCACACCGTGCTCATCTATTGCCCCGTCAAGGACTTCAATCACGTTCTCTCCATGAAGGCTGTTATGAAGTCCCCATCCAACAATAAAACGACTGTACACGTCTATGATTGCCGTTAGATACATGAAACCCCTGTCCATGGGTATGTACGTGATGTCAATCTCCCAGACCTGGTTCGGATGGTCTACATCAAGATTACGAAGCAGATAGGGATAGATATAGTCGGATAGGCCCAATTTGCTCAAATTTCGCTTTGGATATTGAGCTATTATCTGCGCCTTGCGCATGAGTCGTCTCACTCGCTTGGGATTGACCCGTAAACCCTGTGCCAACAAGTAGTCTTGCATTTGCAGAACTCCGTAAGTGGGATGATCCTGATGGTGTTTATCCATTTTCTTCATAATCTCAAGATTCGCATCACATTCTCCTTTTGCCACATAGTAAAGACCGGATTTGCTGATCCCCAGCAGATCACATTGGCTCTGGAGGCTTATACAATCATCTTTCGATACAAGGCTTCGACGTTCAATTATTCCAAGCCCAACTGTTTCGACTTTTTTTTTAACCAGTCCCGCTGCATCTCCAATTCACCTATCTTGGCGAAGAGTTCCCGTCGCTCCTTTTCAAAGTCAGCTTCACTCCTGGGACCTTGTTTCGAGAAGATTTCTTCTGAACGTTTCAGAAACTCATTTTTCCACGTGCTGATCACTGTGGGGTGAACACCATAACGGGCACTTAACTCGGATAACGTCTCGCGTTCCTTGATCGCTGCCAATGCAACCTCTGCCTTGAAGGCGGCTGAATGTTTTCTTCTTGACTTGTTCATATCACAAATATAAGCATTTAATCTTTGCTTAGTTCGTGGTACAAATTTCGGGGAGTATTATACTCACGCCGGATATAAAATTTAAATATAATATTTTACTATGATTCTATTACTTGTCTTTTGTCTTTTTAAGAATCATACCTTTTACTTCACCGCCGGAATCAGTTGTTGTATATGCGTAAACAAATGCAGATTCCACATTAGGAGCTTTATTCTTGACATTTTTTGCTAAAGTTTTAAGGGCACTTCCAACCAGTCCTAAATTTGAATTGTATTCAACTTCAAATACAACACCACTATCAAAAACTTTCACTTGGCTTGGCCCGGGTTTCCAAATTTTATCGGAACCAATAAAAACATGCATCTGCTTTTTCTTCAAATCTATAATATGTATTGAAATACCCGGAATCGGTACTTTTTGAAAAGGATTTGTATTCCATATACTCTTGTTAATCGCCGCTTCTCTTTGCTCAAGAGCTTGAGTAAGATAGGGGTCTCCTAATTTTTTCAGATAATCTAATCCTGCTTTTGTCATTAAGTCTATACCTGCATTTGCAATATCAAGTGAATTAACTTCAATCTCTTTTCCTAAAATAATAGGTATGGTAATAATATTACCATCCGAGACTTTCTTGTCAAATTTATACAATGTAGAGACTTTAGCTAAATTTCCCATGAATTTGCCGTAGGTCATTCTCTTAGTCTGATCATGTAAATCAGGCATGTCAGGTATATCTAACTTATCATATACAAAATGAATATGTTCCCATCCCATAACTGTTCCAGGCCCCCAACTTGCTTCTTTAGTCCAGTTATGAAGCAACGATCGTCTTCTTATTACAGCCGCTTTTAATCCTGTTTCACTATAGACCAAATAATTATAACTATATAAAGAAGCACTCAATCTTCTTTTATGTTGAATATCTATTTTGTGAGCACTGTTATTTCCGAATAAACCTGCAAGTCCTTTCCCAACCAATTCATTTCCATAAAATTTTTAACCCACATTGCAGCACGATTATAAATAGAAGTTAAACTTACCCTCTATTTACGTTAAATCCGCTTGTTTTACGTCTGTTTGCTGACCATAAATTTTTGTATCAGGCTGATATTCAATGTCGGTTTATTTTAAAACACGAATGTAGTCCCCCATTTGATGTTGAAAAAAACGTATCCCTTGATTACTTTTGCGTTGTATGTTTTTCAAGACAAGCATAAAGCAAAAGGATGGGGGCCATGAGTATACCCATTACCGGTTGTGTGAGAGCTACCGGGAAGGCCGCTTCATCCGTAATCGCACGCTGCTCTCTTTGGGTGACCTGGAATCAGTTCTTCCACCTGAAAAGATTCCCTTTCTCTGTCAACGCATCAACCAGGTTTACTTCGAGGGCAAAACATTCATCATCTCATCGCTTCGTGATGACAAGGTGGAAGCCCTGTGCACGAAATACGTGGGACTACTCCATGAAGCGCAAAAGATAGAAAAGGCAAAGAAGAAGGCGGCTGGTATCGAGCAAGTGTACATTGACAGGACAACGAACAGTGATATCCGGGAGGTTGGTGGCGAATGGCTTTGTCTTCAAGCTTGCCGCCAATTGCTCCTGCCGGAGTATTTAGAGACTTTCGGCTGGGAGAAACAAGATATCGCCCTTGCTTTAACCCAGATCATCGCCCGGGCTGTTTACCCCGCATCGGAGTATAAAACCAGCCGTTGGTTGAAGGAGAACTCGGCGCTTTGTGAACTGACCGGGGTTGATCCTTCGGCCATCACCAAAGATAAGCTTTACCAGATGGCTCACCGGCTTTATGGTGAGAAGGATGGCTTGGAACGTCATTTTTCTAACCGCACGAACGATCTTTTTTCCTTGGATGACAAGATTATCATCTATGATTTAACAAATACCTATTTTGAGGGAACCATGCGAGAGAGTCGGATAGCTAAGTTCGGGCGCAGCAAGGAAAAGCGTAACGATACCAGACTGGTGGTGCTGGCTGTGGTGGTCAACCCGGAAGGTTTCCTGAAGGAGTCACAAATCTTTGAAGGCAACATGACTGATCCTGAAAGCCTGCAATATATTCTTGACAAGATGAAATCCCATAGGGGGAGATCCGATAAAAAGCAGGTGGTGGTCATGGATGCCGGCATCGCCACGAATGATAACCTGAAGATATTGAAAGAGGAATCCTTCGACTACATCTGTGTCTCACGGGGTAAACTCAAAGAATACCGTGCAACAAGCCTTTCCCCTGTGGAAATACGGGATAAATCCAACCAGCTCATCGAGATCAGTCAGGTAGAAGTGGATGGCGAAAGTGACAGCTTCTACAAGGTGAAGAGCTATAGCAAGGGTCTCAAGGAAGCGTCCATGGAAAACCGTTTCACGCGGGCCTTTGAATGTGGACTGAGCCAGGCAGCCGAAGCCCTGAAAAAGAAAGGAGGCACCAAAAAGCTTGAAAAGGTGTGGGAACGCATCGGCCGGCTAAAGGAAAAATACCCTTCGGTACACCGCCTGTATCAGATCCATGTGGAGCCCGACGAAAGGGGGATTCATGCCACATCCATATCCTGGGAGAGAATCGAGGCAAAGAGCGAATCAAGACATGGGGAATACTTCTTGCGTACTTCCCTGTCGGTACATGGAGAGGAGATCACCTGGCTGATTTACAACACTATAAGAGAAGTAGAGTCGACGTTTCGTTGCCTGAAGACTGATCTGAACCTGCGTCCCGTGTTTCATAAAACGGATGAGGCGACAATGGCTCATCTTCACCTCGGGCTGTTGGCCTACCAGCTGGTAAGCACGATCCGTTTCAAACTGAAACAATTTGGGATTACCCATGAGTGGAGAGAGATTGTCCGGATCATGAACACGCAGAAAATGGTGACAACGCACATGGTAAATACCGATGAAGAGTGTGTGTCGATTAGAAAATGTTCACTCCCTGAATCCAAAGTAAGAATCATATATAAGGTGTTGGGATACGATGAAAAACCATTTATCAGGAAAAAATCTGTAGTCCCCCAATTGAACCTTGAAAAAAATATATACGCAGGGATACAGGGAATTAGCTCCGGTTAGCTGCAATGTGGGTTAAAAGGCAGCATGCTGAAATGATAGTGCTACTATTTCAATAGACATTTGTCTTAAAAAAGAATATCGACGTTTAATCCTACGGAGGAATTGTCTTGCAACCGGCTATATTCTCATGGATGCTCCAGGTATCTATTTGTTAACCGCTGATAATGATAAGAAACAGCTAACAACGTGAGTTCGGGATAAGAAAAGCATAAAAAAAGTTGTGATATAGGGAGATTATTTGTATATTTATAGCTGTTAATCAAACAAATAACAAACATCAGCCCTATGATCACAACAGACAAAGTTATTGAAATATTTTGTATTGCCGACGATTTTTGTGCAGAATATGAGAATGAAATCCGGAATCACCAACTTCAAGCAGGTGACACAACGAAAAGGAGAAACAGGAAAACGCAAATGTCCCAGAGCGAGATTATTGCCGTGATGGTCTGCTTCCACTGTGGAACCTTTCATAATTTCAAGAATTATTACCTGTTTTATATTTGCAAGCACATGAAGAGCTATTTTCCAAATGCCGTTTCCTACAACCGTTTTGTCGAGTTGCAACCCAGGGTGATTGTACCTTTCATGCTGTTGCTCAAACTCTTTGGATTTGGTGAATGCACAGGCATTACATATGTGGATAGCACTCCAATCAAAGTATGTCATAACAAGCGTATCCACTCGAATAAAGTATTCAGGGATCTGGCACAAAGAGGGAAAAGTACGATGGGCTGGTTTTTTGGATTCAAGCTTCATCTGGTCTGTAATGAAAAGGGTGAATTGCTGAATTTCTCTCTCACAAAAGGCAATGTCGACGATAGAAACCCTGACGTAATCAATGTTCTTACCAAAGATCTTTTCGGTAAACTATATGCAGACAAGGGTTACATCAGCACAAAGCTCTTCGAGATGCTGTTTGACCAGGGAGTTCATTTAGTGACCGGTATACGCTCAAATATGAAAAATTCCCTGATGTCATTCCGCGACAAGATTCTCTTACGCAAAAGATCTGTAATTGAGTCCATCAATGATGAACTGAAGAATATCTGCCAGATAGAACATTCAAGGCATCGTTCCACACATAATTTCATCATGAACATAATTGCTGCATTGGTGGCATATTGTTTCTTTCCCAAAAAGCCTTCAATCAAATTTGAAGTGGAAAAGTCAAGTCAATTAACCATTTGGGGATAATATGTTATCCCGAACTCACGTTAACAATATACGAGCTTCTCCCGCAAGTGGATAAGAGAATCCCATGTCCTACCCGGCCTTTGACGTAAGGAGCGATCTTACCACGTGAGGAGAACGTATATTTCACATTCATATGGCTCATGCTCATCCATGCGATACAATCGCAGGAGACTAAAAAATAACACCTACATTAAATCCAATGGAAGATATGTTTTTCCTTACAGAGTTCGACATATATTTATATGTTACAGGCTGAAAAAGATAAAACACGGATACAGTTAATGCCTCTCCAAAATGATTTGAATGTTTTAAAATGCCTAAATTGATAGTAGAGTTAATCCCCCCCTTTATATCAAACGGTATAGTAACATAATCGTTTTCAATTTCATCTACATAAGAAAGTTTTTTCTTATGGGAAAAGAATGCATAGCCAATGTCAACCTTAATGAAGGGGTTTACCCGATGATTTGACGAAATACTATATTTTCCATGTAGATAAGGCTTCCACGCATTATGCCAGCCTGTTTGAAAATAATGATTATCTATTAATTCATTTTTTAAATCCGTTCTATTATTATAGTCTACAAATCCAATTCCTACTCCTAATGTGAAATTTTCTGTTAATTTATATCCTGGAGAAAACTGGAAGTTATAACTAAAAACGTCATTTATCCCCTTTGCGGAACCTGCTTCAAAAAAAAATTCCATCTTTTCTAAGTTCTGGCCGTTCATGTATGTGCATGCGAAAACAAATAACACAAATAATGATGTCCTTAAAATCGAAAACATAATCCTTTTTTTTATATTTATAATCACTGTTGTCCGATAAAACTTTTTTCTGAAGAAGTACGAGGGCAAATCTGAGTTTGCCCATCGTACTAATAATTGTAGCTTTGTATTTAGCACAAAACAAGACTACAATGAACAAAAGTACTTATTTTTTCGGACAATCGGTTTTCGGACAGCTCATATCTATGATAGATTCAGGAATCATCGCTCGAAACAGCAAACGCCACAAGGCTGATCATTACGTGAAACGTTTCATGGCCAAGGATCACCTCATAAGCATGTTATTTTGTGTTTTCGCCAAATGCTCCTCCCTGCGAGAGGTGGCGGGCGCAATGCTCGGTCTTTCAGGCAAGACCAGGCATTTCCAACTCGGCCACATACCCTACAGGAGCACATTGTCGGACGCCAACAAGCGCCGGAGTGTTGATTTCTTCTCGGGCGTGTATCACGATTTGCTCCGCGAGTATCAACACGTGATCTCGGACACCCGGTTCAAGGCCGTGTTGAACAAGCAGGTCGAGATCTTCGACAGCACGGTCATCAGCTTGTTTCAGGACATCCTGAAGTGCGTCGGCAGAACACCCTCTAACGGTAAACGCAAAGGGGGGATCAAGGTGCACACCGTCATCAATGTGGACGAGCCCGTTTCCAAGATGGTATGGTTCACGTCCGCCGCCACGCACAACCACGCGCTGTTGAAGAAACTCAGCCCCGACGACAACACCATTTACGTCTTCGACAAGGGATACAACGACTACAAGGCCTTCAAGCTGTTCGGTAAGAAGGGGGCCGGCTTCGTCACCCGCATCAAGGACGACGCCGTTTACAAGGTGGAACAAGAGCTTCACGTTGAAGAATGCATTCATAGCGGCGTGCTGGAGGACACCATCATAGAGGTGACCGTCAAGGAGGACAATGGGCAGGGCAAGCTGATGTTGCGCAAGGTGGTGTTCTACGACAGGGTGTTGAAACGCAAGTTCGAGTTCCTCACCAACCTGTTCGACCTTCGTCCCGACATGATAGCCGCCCTTTACAAGATTAGATGGCAAATTGAATTGCTGTTCAGGCAGTTAAAAGGTAACTTCCCCTTGAAGTACTTCCTCGGGGACAACGAGAACGCGATAAAAACACAGATATATTGCGCCTTGATCGTGAACCTCTTGCTCACGGTTGTTCAAAAGCGGTTGAAACGGCGCTGGGCATTCTCGAACCTGGTATCATTTTGCAGGATACACCTGTTCAATTACTTGCATTTGATGAGATTTTTAGAAAATCCGGAACGAGACTGGCAACGGGATGACAAGAATTTAGGGATGCTCACCCTTTTCAGGGGGGCTTACTTTTGAGAATAATAGAAAACTAAAAAAACATGTCTGATAATATGACGGTTGGAAGTCAAGCAAAATTAAAATCAGTTTTTATCGGACGGCAATGATTTATAATAAAATAATGGTTACTGCTACAGGTATTAACCACAGGCCCCAATTAACCAAAAAACTTGCAAGGTCTTCCCCAAAACCCGTACCGTTATCTAGTGACATTAAATGATTTATATCTACAGTATAAATTCCTGTAAAAGAGTATTTAGGATAATCTTCTCCGCATGCGAATTCCAATTTAATTTTATCAACTTCTGATGGCTTTATAGTTTGATAATACCTGGATGCAGAAACATAATATTTATGGGGGGAATATTCAAGTTCTTTTAGACCTTGACTTGTTATGGGGGTTCGAACGCCATTTGTTGAATACCAATAACCCCTTGATGTCATTTTCCCATTATACCAATGAACAGCCCCTTTCTTCCTAAAACATAAATCAACTCTTCCTAGTTTAACTTTAGACCCGTCTTTTGAATTTTTATCACTAACCTCAATTCCTCTCAAAGTAATCCAAGCTTTTCTTTTTTTATTCATATTTTCTTTATCCAAGGTAAGATACTTTATATCTGTAAATGCGCGAGTATTGGGATTTTCCTCTACATCAACATTTACATTTTCGGGCATACCTAATCCTAATTCTTGAATTTTTTCATAAGAAAAAACATCACGCATATCTATCTCTTTTCCAGCTATTATAACTTTACCTTGCTGATTTAATAGCTTTGCAATAGCCTCGTCACTTACCGGCAGGAACGCTGCATAATCTTCTTCGTATTCAGGATAATACAGATTGGGGAATTTCACCTTAAATTCTTCATATCCTCCCTCACGTTGGTAATAATCGTCTGCTTCAGTCATAGCCTGATCAAATTCTCTAAATAAAGAAATAAATTCTTCCCCGGAAGCAGAACGGGTAAAAGAGGCAGTTCCAACTTCATTATTTCTCACTTTTTCGACAGCTTCTAAAAATGCTGCTTCATTATCAAACATAAGAATTCCATCCGATTGCCTAAAAACTGTATTAGTTTCATCGGTGATCGCTACTTGTTGTTCATCCAACTCATTATTACAAGAGGATAGTAGCATGCATGTTAATGCCAGCAATGTAAAAAGAATTGTTCTCATAATTGTAATTTTTTTGTCCCCATACCGTACATATTGTATTCAAGTACTCAGGGTATGAATAAATATTTGTCAATGAACTATCTTAACAACCTTCTTTCCATATTGCGCACTATAAAAATCTGTTGATTAATTCATTTTTTTGCTTTACTGATGCAAAATTATACCCTTGTTTTTCCATTTACTATACACAAAAGTGTGTTTTTGGCATACACTATCGAAATACACACTTTTGTGTGTTTTTTCCTGATCGATTATAAAAGAAAATTCTGTAAATTTGCCATAGAGTAACAGTCCTCATATTTTAGCAATCACATGAAACGAACATCTTTTTTAATACTATCAATCTGTATTTTTGGGATTACTGTTGGTCAAACATCAACCCATTTGTTTTCATTAACGGATTCGACAGTTGGCACATCTTATGTGACAGGATCTCCTGTTACCGCAACACGTTATGTTGTTTCGGGAAAATTATCCGGATGGCATTGGGATGGGATTTCGGATAATTTACTGCTCGAATTGAAAGATCCTGACAGTAAGGAGATTTCTTTCACAAATAGAGGTACCCTTAACATGGTCGACATGGAGGCTAAGAATGTGAAATGGGCACGGGCTATAAACTATAATTCGTCGGAAGTTAAATTGCAGGGAAACTACTACTTTCTTTCTGAAAAGAAAAAAAATTATTGTATCCATCCCGAAACGGGGGATGTATTGTGGGAGAACAGAAATGAGTTTTATTTTATCGATCCGTTTTTAAATATTGGGGTTGGTTATCCGCTCCAATCGTTGTCCAATAAACTTACGGCAGTTGATTTATCGAACGGCAAAGAGTTATGGAGAAAAAAGGTTAACCGGATATGCGGATGGAATGACGCATATATGTTGGACGATACTACATTGTTAATTTCAGTTGACGGCATCAGAGCAATAAATCTAACAAATGGCAAAGGGTGGACTTATAAGGCAAGCACCTCCAATAAAGAGATTGGAAAGATGATAGGTTTTAATGCGATCAATATAATTCTTGGTTTGATTTTTGATCTATATGTCTTACAAACGGAACCTAATACTTATTCCGATATGGTATCAAATATGCTTATTGATCCCTATGAAAATACAATCCTTGCCTCTAAAGATCGAATATCGAAGATTGACAAGTCAGGGAAAATACAATGGTCAACCTCTTTACCGGAGAAAAAAACATCAAAATCTTCTTTATTCCTGATTGATACCAACATTTTTATGATTAACCGGGGATATGCCCAATATAATAGAAATTTTTCCATGGTTGGCGCACCCTATTTTGCATCATTTGATTTACAAAGTGGGAAACAATTATTTCTTACATCCATTGCTGAAAAGAAAGAGTTTATTCGTAATTTTCAGGTAGTAAATGATAGATTATTCGTGGTTTTTGAGGATAAGATAGCTGCATATTCATTAAGTGATGGCTCAATGATAACTGAAAAAGCATTAGAATTACATGATGGGGAATTCTTGGATGTTTTTGTTGTTTCCGGGATTTATTGGAAAGGGAATGAGCCTTTTTTCAAAGAACTCATATCCGATTTTTCAAATCACAATTTTATGATGACTTCCAAAGGCAGGATTTTTGTTCTGACAGATAATCTTGAAACAATATTGGTGTATGGTAAACCTGACTTGTATCATAAGATAACAGATAATAGTCAATACACATTGGTTTCGAATAATAATACAGATTTTATCTTACTTGATAATTCGTATGTTCCGGTAGGTACTATAAAAACATCCGGCGATTTATTAATAAATAAGGATAAACTTTTTTTCTTTGATAAAGATTCTTTTTGGGAGATTAATCTAACCCAATTCAACCAGCCATCTAATCTTTGGCATTCTATTTTTAAGAATCGGTATAGGCGCTTAAGTCGCTGTTAATTTAGAAATAACTGCTACCTTTGTAGCATGGGATTTAGAGAAAAGTATACGGGGGTGAATTCAATAGAATTTAATAGGTATTTTCAGAGCGACGAAGATTGTTTTCGTTATTTGTCTGCAATAAAATGGTCATCTGAAAGTCCGTACAAATGCAAGAAATGCGGTCATCTGAAGTATGGAAAAGGCAAAAAGTCATATTCACGCCGTTGCGCCAATTGTAATTACGATGAAAGTCCAACGGCAGGAACGATGTTTGACAAGATAAAATTTCCATTACTAATAGCGTTTCACATATGCTTTAAGATCAGTACAAAAAAGAAAGGAATGTCTTCCATGGAATTGTCAGAAGAGTTTGGATTGCGGCAGAAAACAGTTTGGGAATTTAAGTGGAAAATCCAACAAGCAATGACGAGCAGCCGTAAAAACCAATTATGCGGCAAAGTTCAAGTGGATGAATTTCTGATTGGCGAATACGAGGAAGGGAAAGTGGGGCGTAGTGGCGAGAGCAAAAAGAAGTTAGTTATAGTTGCACTTGAAATTCTGGAAGATAAAGGTAGTGTTGGGCGTGCTTATGCACAAGTAATTGATCGTGCTTCAAGCAAAGAATTCAGACCGTTTTTTGAGACATATATTAGCAAAGAAGCGCACGTTATTACTGACGTTTGGAAAGGATATTTGCCATTGAAAAAGGACTATCCAAACTTAGAACAAATACCTTCAGACAAGGGAAAGGGAATGCAGCAACTGCATATTCACATAATGAACATCCAGGGATGGTTGCGAGGGATACACCACCATTGCTCAAAGCAGCGGCTGCAAGGTTATCTCGATGAGTACCATTTCAGGTATAACAGGAGGTCAATGATGGGGTCAATCTTCGATTTACTCCTTAGGAAGATGGTCTTCAGTGAACCTATAAGGTTAAATAGAAGTAATATAACTACAGCGGTCTAACCGCCTATACCGATTTAAGAATATATCCCAGTATATTCCAGCTACTAAATCATAAGAATATCGGTACAATATATAAAGAGAAAGAGGATAGAAATCCACTGAAGTGATTTTAACCTCTTTCCTATTCATGAATAAACTTCGACTATTTTTTCTCACATACTAATTAATGATATAACCTATTGAAAAATAGGGTTGCCAAAAGAAATTATCTACATAGTTAAGTTTAAGTCCGGGCAGTTTAAATCCATACATAATACCTGCACCAAAAGCTAAGTTTCTCTTTAGGTTGTGATAACGATAACCGGTAGCAAGTGTTCCATACGCATTGAAATTACTTTTTTCATTGAATTTATAAGTTGAATAAAAGGGTGTAACACCTGCACCTGCTTCAAATTGACTATTACCTTTCCCAAAAAGATAATTCAATTGTAGAGGAACTGATACAATTTCATTTTTTGGAAAACTCCCCCATGAGGTATATTTAAAAGGTACAAAAGTCCAGGGAGCATTAGCATATCCAACACCAATCCCCGCTTTAAAACCAAGTCCGGAGTAATTATCCAAAAAGCGCTGATCAAAAGAAACACCTGCAAGGTTGTAAACACCCAAAATTTCAACTTGAAGCGTAGAAGTATTATTTAGTTGTGATTTAGCAACAGTGCTGAAAAACAAACCAATACATAGAAATGCAAATCCAATTTTACTATTCATAATATAAGTTATTTACTTGCAAAACTAAATTCTATTTATTTCACTATGCGCATACCAGCCCATTTATTTTGTTCTTTTCCACAGATTATAGCCTCCCCCGAATGGAGTTTAGGATACTCCTGTTTGAGTGAGCCGGTCAATGTCTTTGCCCATCCAATTATTGAGCTTGGTAAATTTAATAAATCTGCACTGAAATGAATGTTATAATTTGATGTAAATACTTTATTTAGGGTTTGCTGAATAATTGGCATTTGTGTTGTATATCAGTAAATTAGTTGGTAAAAAATTTGCATAACTGCAAGAAATTGAGTATTTTTACTTCATAAACCTTGCATTTTATGATACGATACAAGAGCTCCAGGCAGCTTTCAATTTCAGAGTTCAAGATGCCCTTTGAGGCAAAACTGGATGAGAATAACCGGTGGGTTATTCTTTCAAAAATAGTTCCCTGGGAAGAGTTCGCCCGGCTTTATTACAAGAACTTCAAAAGCAACCGGGGTGCCCCCACCAAAGATGCCAGGCTTGTGCTGGGAGTAATCATCATCAAGCACATCATGAAGAGTGACGACCGTGGAGTAATAGAGATGATACAGGAGAACCCCTACATGCAGTATTTTCTTGGTCTCGAAGCTTTCACCTATGAACAGGTGATGACACCGTCACTGCTGGTCTCCATCAGAAAGCGAATCGACCTTGATGTCTTTGAATCATTGACGGACGACTTGATAAGAAAAGGGTTGAAGCTAAAAGCCGGGGCAAATCAAGAAGTGGTTGACAAGGATGCGAAGGATGAAGAAGATGATAATGATGACGATCCCGATCCGCATCCCGGGAACAAGGGGAAGCTCCAAATGGATGCAACGGTCTGTGATGCGGATATCAAGTATCCCACCGATCTGGATCTGCTGAACGAGAGCCGCCAGAAGGCAGAAGAGCTGATCGATGAGTTGTGTTTGAAACTGGGTATTAAAGATAAACCCCGTACATACAGAAGGGTTGCACGCAAGGATTTTTTGAATGTGTCGAAAATGAAGAGAAAACCAGCCAACGTGTTACGAAAAGCGATACGCAAGCAGATCAACTACCTGAAACGGGATGTGCGGACTATCAACGGGATACTGGACACCATAAAGGATAAACCGATTCCCTTCGACCGGCGGCAACTAAAGTATTTTTTTGTCATCCAGCATCTGCTGGAACAACAGGAGACGATGTATAAGAAGAAGAGCCATCAAGTAGAAGATCGCATAGTGAACATTCATCAGCCACATGTTCGCCCCATCGTCCGTGGTAAAGCCAAGGCCAAGACGGAGTTTGGCGCCAAGATCAACATCAGCCTGCTGGATGGCTATGCCAGGGTAGATCATTTCCACTGGGATGCGTTCAATGAGGGGCAGGATCTTCAGTCACAGGTTGAACGCTTCAGGAAGCTGACAGGGAAGTATCCGGAGCTGGTTCAGGTGGACAAGATATATCTTACCCGGGAGAACAGACGGTTCTTGAAAGAGAAAAGAATCCGCTACACCGGGGAACCACTGGGACGAAAGCCGGCAAAAGAGATCAAGAGCAGATACCAAAAACGTAAAGAGCGACGAGAGACGGCGGAACGCAACCAGGTTGAAGGGAAGTTTGGACAGGGCAAGCGTGGATATGGTTTAAATGATATCCGGGCCAGACTCTCCTCGACGTCAAGGAGTTGGATAGGGGCTATCATTTTTGTGATGAATCTGATCCGGCATATGAGGGATATTCCCTTACCTTATTTTGTCTCGTTACTACAGAAGTTAATGATAGTGAGAAATATAAACATTTATCCACTCGGGCCACAAATGAAATTGTGTGCCTGATTGGGAATTAATAAGCAGACCCTATTTATTTCTTTAGCATTATACGCAATAATAAAATCATCAGGCATAACATGATATATAGTTGAGGGGCCTGCCATAACAATATTTTTACATTTTACTTCTGTAACACTATTATGTTTGCTTCTTACATGACTAAACGCCATTTGAATAGCCTGTTGTGTATATTGGTTTACTTGCTGATCAGTTAAAAGATCTGTTGGAAGTAACACGTGAACCCACTCAACTCTTGCAGTCTTATGAGGAAAAGGTTCTGCTAATACGTTAGTAAGAACTGGTTGCTGTATAACAGGTCTCTGTATTCTTGCTAATTCAGGAATTTTCACTGTCAAAACAACGGGTCTCCATCCAACTCTTATCTCTTGAGCTGGTTCTTTACTCCAACCAATCCAGTTTTTTTTCTTAACCTGACCTGTAATTCCTGCTTCCGAATAGAATGCATAATGATAGGCATATAAGCGGCCTCTTACTTTACGTTTTTTACTAATATTTTTTATTTCAACCGAATACCATTTATCATTTCCAAAAAGTCCCTGTCTTAGTTTACCTAACCATGTATGACGGTCTGCCTTGTAAGACGGAAAACTCGCGTAATTAGGTTCATTATTTGAAGACCTTGTTTCAACTTCATTCGTTTCAAAATCCAAGGAATCTAAATCGATTTCTATAAGATCTTTCAACTCTTTGAATGTATCGAATCTGTAAATGTTATCCGCTAATTCGTACAAATCTTCGGAAACTTCTGTCCCGATAGAATCCATAGCATAAATATTTCTAAATTCTTCTTCTTTTTCTTTCGGGAAATAATATGTTCCGTTTCTGTTTATAAGATAAATAGTATCATTTACCATTATTTCTCCATTCGGATTCAATAGTTTCGCAAAATCCTTATTTGGGACAAGTTCATCATATCCATTTAGTTCGTAATAACTCATTTCTTCATCATCATTAGATGCACTGCGTAAAGAAACAGGAATTTCATCCAAAAGACTAATAAACGAATTTGACGTTGTACTTCTTGTTGATTCAACCCCACTTTCCAATGCAGCATAGAAAGCATCTCTACTACTGTATTGAAGCATTGGAAAATCTGGGTTGACAAGTTGTTGTTTAGACTGTTCAGGTTGTTGTTCTGGAACAATTAATTCATCTTGTTCACAGGCGGCGAAAATCATAAATATCGCCAATAATAAATGTCTGAAATTTGTTTTCATAAATTTAATTTTTTATTTTCCCATGCCTATTGTATTCAGGCACTTGCGGAGTGAATGAATATTTGTTAGTAAATTCTCTTAACCATCTTTTCTATATTGATTGCGCACTATAAAAAAGCTGTTTGTTAATTCATTTTTTTGCTTTGCTGATGCAAAATTATACCCTTGTTTTTCCATTTACTATACACAAAAGTGTGTTTTTGGCGTACACTATCGAAATGAGGCTGTCTCAAAATAGAGGCAGTCTCTCTTTTTTTGGTATGTCGGGCATGGTATTAAGCTAACAGGATGAAAGTTCCTGTATGTGCCGAGTTGATAGGAAACATTAGTGATTGGCAAAGGTGTTGCGGGCGACCGCAAATCTGAAAGAAGCCATTAGCAAATCTGCAGTTCTGACGAACAGAAACCAGATATAAGGCTCATTTGAGCGGGCAACCGAGCCATAGATTGGGAACGCCCAAAATTCAACCGTAACTCAACGTGAGTAAATCAGGCAGAACTCAGAGAAAGTTTAGTATCTTATCCCGAGAGGTCTTGCAGAGGCGCACCAACAGTGCACGAACAACAGCGATGTTGTTTTCACCTTTCAAGAAGTCAGCAGAAGACATAGTATTCGGTGTGTGTACACCATCGAAGAAGGTCTGAATCTTTTAATTTAAGGAGCAGTTAGTTCAAAATTTCTTTTATGGCGCAACCGCAAGCGATAACGTACCAATATAACCTGTTTAGTGAGCAGCGTCAGGATGTTATCCGCCCTTTTCCCACGAGTGAAACCGTATGTGGAGCTTCGGGAACAAAGGCGTTTCAAGTAAAAGAAGCAGGCGAACAGGAACGAGCCTTAACCCCCGATTTAATGAGCTTGGTGTTGTCTCACGACAATATCAAGGCAGCCTACAAACAGGTAAAACGCAACAAAGGCGTTGCGGGTATTGACCAAATGCCGACAGGAGATTTTGCTGAATGGTATTCTCAAAATGCAGAAACGTTGCAAAGCGAACTTTACAACGGCGCTTACCAACCGCAAGGGGTAAAACAGGTCGAAATCCCGAAACCCAACGGCGGCAAACGCAAATTGGGTATCCCGACGGTAACGGACAGGATAATCCAACAAGCGATTTCCCAGGTGCTCAATCCTATTTACGAACGAAAATTTTCCGACCACAGTTATGGTTTTCGCCCCAACCGCAAAGCACACCAAGCATTAAAGAAAGGCAGCGAATACGTATCAGAGGGTAGAGTAATCGTTGTAGATATGGATTTGAAAACGTTTTTCGATGTGGTCAACCACGACCGTTTAATGTATCTGCTATCAACCACCATCAGCGATAAAACGCTTTTGTGGCTGATACGCAAATACCTTCAAAGCGGTATACTGATAGACGGGGTTGTAAGCCAACGTACCGAAGGGATGCCGCAGGGCAGTCCTCTTTCACCCTTGCTGTCCAACATCGTTTTAGACGAACTGGACAAAGAGTTGGAAAAGCGGGGACACAAATTTGTTCGCTACGCGGACGATTGCAACATCTACGTACGCAGCCAACGGGCAGGCGAGAGATTGTTGGCATCGATAAGCGTATTTATCGAAACCAAGTTGAAATTACTAGTAAACAAAGAGAAAAGCCGGGTATGTCCGGTCAATCACACCAAATTCTTGGGCTATACCATTCAAAGGGATGGCAGTCTGAGCATAGCCAACGAAAGTGTAAAACGCTTTAAGGAAAAGGTACGGAAGTTAACCAAACGCAATAGGGGCGTGAATTTTGAACAAATTATTGTGGAACTCGAACCTGTGATGCGCGGTTGGCTTAACTACTTTCGGCATGCACGCTGTAAACGCCTGTTGGAGAATATAGATTCTTGGATACGGCGAAAACTTCGGTGCTATCGCTTAAAGCAATGCAAGCGTGTAATTACGCTTCAGCAATTTTTGAAAAGCCACGGTGTGGAGACTTGGCAAAGTTGGATATTGGCTCTTTCGGGGAAAGGGCTTTGGTGTAAATCGGGATGCCCGCAAGCGCATCAAGCCTTGTCCAACCGGTGGTTCAACGATGTAGGTCTTTACAATCTCTCATTAAATTATGCAAGGTTAAACCATTAAAAGAAACCGCCGTGTGCGAGAGCATGCACGGTGGTGTGAGAGGGCGGGGGAGTAATCCCCCTACCTACTCGATTACTATGTTAAAAAGAACGGCAAGTTCTCATTTCTATCAACGATGCCTTTAAATTAGGGTCTGCTTACTAATTCCCAATCAGGCACACAATTTCATTTGTGGCCCGAGTGGATAAATGTTTATATTTCTAACTTTCATCAGTTTCGATAGAAACGAGACAAAATATGACAGGGGAATATCCCTCATGTACCTGATCAGGTTCATCACAAAAATGATAGCCCCTATCCAACTGTTTGATGTCGTGGCCAATCTGGCACGGATATCATTTAAACCATATCCACGTTTGCCCTGACCAAACTTCCCTTCAACCTGATTGCGTTCCGCCGCCTCTCGTCGCTCTTTACGTTTTTGGTATCCGCTCTTGATCTCTTTTACCGGTTTTTGTCCCAGTGGTTCCCCGGTGTAGCGGATTCTTTTCTCTTTCAAAAACCGCCTGTTCTCCCGGGTGAGATAAATCTTATCCACCTGAACCAGCTCCGGGTATTTCCCTGTCAGTTCCCTAAAGCGTTCGACCTGTGCCTGAAGATCCTGCCCCTCGTTAAAGGCATCCCAGTCAAAATGATCCACCCTGGCATATCCATCCAGCAGGCTGATGTTGATCTTGGCGCCAAACTCCGTCTTGGCCTTGGCCTTGCCACGCACGATGGGACGTACATGCGGCTGATGAATGCTCACGATGCGATCTTCTACTTGATGGCTCTTCTTCTTGTACATGCTCTCCTGTTGTTCCAGCAGATGCTGGATAACAAAAAAATATTTCAGCTTCAACCCTTTTCTTATTAAATCGTCTGTCAATGATTCAAAGACATCCAGATCAATGCGTTTCCTGATGGAAACCAGCAGCGAGGGCGTCATTACCTGTTCATAAGTGAAAGCTTCGAGTCCAAGAAAATACTGCATATAGGGATTCTCCTGGATCATCTCTATCACACCGCGATCGTCCGTCTTCATGATGTGCTTGATGATGATCACTCCCAGCACAAGCCGGGCATCCTTGGTGGGGGCACCACGGTTGCTCTTGAAGTTCTTGTAGTAAAGCCGGGCGAACTCTTCCCAGGGAACTATTTTTGAAAGAACAACCCACCGGTTATTCTCATCCAGTTTTGCCTCAAAAGGCATCTTGAACTCGGATATTGAAAGCTGTCTGGAGCTCTTGTATCGTATCATAAAATGCAAGGTTTATGAAGTAAAAATACTCAATTTCTTGCAGTTATGCAAATTTTATATCGTTTAATATACTGATTTTCAGCATAGATATCTATTATTTAGCAGACCCTAAATTAGTACAAAAATAATGTTTAAATCTTACATTACCAACGATAATCTGCTACTTCCACCAAGTTTGGGGGAAATGATCCCGCAAAACGATCCGGTACGGGTAGTTCACCGTATCATCGAGCAGATAGATTTGAAGAGTTTGTACAGAAAGTACTCTCACCTTGGCAGTCACGCCTATCATCCTCGCTTGATGCTCAAGCTGATTGTCTACGCCTACCTTCGTAATGTTTATTCCTCCCGCCGCATAGAAGAGCTATCGCGCAATGACATCCGATTCTTGTGGCTGAGCGGGATGAATGTTCCAGATCATAACACCATCAACTGGTTTCGTTCGGGACGATTGAAAGGGATGTTGAAAGAGGTTTTTGCTACGATTGTGAAGTTCCTGGAGGCAGAAGGCTTCGTTAGCCTGGAAAGAGCCTATACCGATGGCACCAAGATTGAATCTGTTGCCAACCGCTACACTTTTGTCTGGGGCAAGTCAATCCAAACAAGGACGGGAAAGATTGCCGAAGAGATCAACGAGCTGTGGGCCTACGCCGAATCGGTGACCAAGCAGGAGTTGCTCCAGGAGGCCCCTTTGCTGCCCGAAGATATCAGCAGCGAGAAGGTGCGTGAGGTGGTGGAGAAGATCGATGAGACCCTGCGGGATGTGGATTGCGATAAGAAGATCAAGCAGAAGGTGAAACGGGTGAAGAAAGCCTGGCCGGAGCAACTGGAACGATACGAGCAGCAGGAGAAAATCCTGCAGGGTCGCAACAGTTACTCCAAGACAGACCCGGATGCCACTTTCATGCGGATGAAAGAGGACTACATGCGTAATAAGCAACTCAAGCCGGCATACAATGTCCAGATCTCCACCAACGACCAGTTCATCACCAATTACAGTCTTCACCAGACCACCTCCGATACCACCACTTACATCGAACATCTTGAGCAGTATAAATCCCTTTATGGCCTCTACCCGAAAGAATCCATTGCCGATGCCGGTTATGGCAGCGAGGAGAATTATCTTTACGCACAGGAAAAAGGGATCAACACCTTTATCAAGTACAACTACTTCCACAAGGAGCAATCCGGGAAATGGATGAATGATCCTTTCCGTTCTTCCAACTTTTATTACAATGAGAAACAGGATTGCTTTTATTGCCCCATGGGACAACCCATGCGCCTGATCTATATACAAAAGCAGAAAACCAAAACCGGTTTTACACAAGAAGTACATCATTACCAGGCGGTTCGTTGCCAGGGATGTCCTTTAAGGTCTCTTTGCCACAAATCCAGGAATGACCGGGTGATACAAGTCAATCACAGGCTAAGCAAGTTAAAAGCCAAAGAGAAAGAGAAGTTGCTCTCTGAAGAAGGGTTGATGCATCGAAGTCAAAGGCCTCAGGATGTGGAGGCCACCTTCGGTAACCTGAAAAATAATAAAAACTTCAAGCGGTTCCTTTGCAGAGGCAAGGACAGGACAGAAGTGGAGTTTGGATTGCTCTCGATTGCCCATAACCTGGCAAAAGTAGCATCATAAGGCCTTAATGGGCTGTTTTTTTTCCTTTTATATGCTTTTTACCCTCCAAATAGCAGAAAGTTTAGAAACTCACATTCGAAAAACAGAAGAAATCGATTCCTGGTGAAAAAATAAGACAGAAAAAAGGCTATCTCATTTTATATTATGAGACAGCCTCTTTTTCCTTTGGGCAAAAAACATCTGGTTTTACGGAATATTTTTCAATTCTGATCCAAAAAAGCCGTCGTAATGACACTTGGTTGTTCCTTACAATTGCATTTCAAGCAACTACACTGGCTTGATTGATACCGTAGGAAGATTGGTTCTCACGAAAAAAACCAACAAGGTCATCATATGTGGAATAAACGGGGATTGTTTCCGAACCGAGGTATTCGATCCCATTGCCAAGGCTATGCACCCGAATACCCATTAGTTTCATTGTTCGCAGCAGTTTGCTATCACATTCTGCAAACACAATCCCTTTCTTTCTGTTGCAAATCGGGTACATGGCATAGAGCAACAGCGATTTGAACAGTAACAATCCATGACGGCCGATATCGGTATTGACTGCCAATCGTCCTATATGCCAAATTGCAGAACAACTATCATCGGGTGAAATATCGTTTAGGCATTGAATGCCGAATAAAGACTGTATGGGCAGTGTTTCTCTCCCATCCCACAGCATCAGGCGGATGGCTCCTATAATGTTATTCTCACTATTTTTTGCTACAAATATCCGTGAATGGTTAAAATAACGCACTTCTTCCCGATATACTGCTTCGACTTCTGCATCGAAATGAATATTGGGCCGGCTATTGGAATGATGCTTGTAGTTTTCCCGCACCACAAATCCGGCAAGTTCATGCAAACTATCCTCCGACAATTGCCAGATGGTATATTTGTCGTAAAATGTAATGAATTTATCCATTATTTAGATTTATTTTTTTATATTTACGGACACAAAAGTACAGTTGTCGGGGCAAAAGGGAATGACACAAAAGTGTGTTTCTTAAGTTCCGGATGTAAGATCCGTCTGTTTTTATTAAAAGGAGTGTTGTATGGCTAAAAAAGAGGATTTTTTCATTCAGGAGAATGAAATTCTTTTTGTCCCTGATGAGGACTATGCACCCATGGAAAGGTATATTCAGTTTTTGGATGCGTTCTCACGAACTACTTATGTAAGTATTTACGTCATTGACTATTTCAGGAAAAACTTCCTGTATGTGTCTGAAAACCCTTTATTCCTTTGTGGTATGCCTGCCGGAAAGGTCAGGGATATGGGATACGATTTTTATCTTGAACGTGTGACGGATGCAGACCTGCCACTTCTACTGGAAATCAACCGGGCAGGTTTTTTGTTCTCGGAGTCTGTTCCGCCTGTGAACCGGCTGGAATATACGCTTGGTTACGATTTCCATATGAAACAACCGTCAGGCAAGGCTATGCTTGTCCACCATGAAATCACACCGCTACATTTGACAAGGGACGGCAGGATATGGTTGGCGTTATGCTCGGTATCCCTCTCCTCACAGACGAAAGCCGGTAATATCGAGATTTCCCGTCAGGGTTGTAATTCGCGCTGGAGGTATCATCCGGAAAATAAAAAATGGGTCAAATATGCGGGTGTAGAACTGGAGGATTATGAAAAAGAGGTGCTCCGGTTATCCGCACAAGGCTGCACGATGAACGAAATTTCTGAACAGATCCATAAGTCGGTCGATACCATCAAGGGGTATAAACGGTTACTGTTTGAGAAATTAAACGTGGGTAACATAACCGAAGCCCTTGGTTTTGCCATTCACCACAGGCTGATATAGTATAATTCAAAGTGGAGCTCGAAGCTTTACAATACCTTTACTTGTCTCCCCTGTTTAATTCCTGTCATCTATAATGGATGACAGATAAAATTTTGGATAGCGTTTTGTCTTTTGCCCCGTGGCAATGCAAAACAACAGGTTGGTGCACAATCCGGCGGCTATCCACGAAGCGATAGGAAGTTGCGGTGGCGGAAGTATACTTTTTTCATTTTTGTATTGGGTGATGATTTTTTCAATCCACGGCTTGGGTTGTACCCAGAGTTTAAAGTAATTCACAATGCGCTCTATAAGCTGTACTTCAAAGTTCTCCCATTTATCGGTAAAGTCTTTCAGTTGCGGGCCTGTAGGCTCCACCACAAATGCCAATCCGCCCCAACCGAGATTATAGGGGTGTATGACCGGGACATTATACTTCTGGCACCATTCATCAAAAACAAACGGGATATCCGACTGGAAATCCAATGCGTTTATGGCAACATCTTGTTCTTTAACCAGTTCTTCCACATTGCCGGCATCGATGAATGTATTTATTGCCGTAATGTCAGCATTTGGATTGATACTCAATAAATGCTCTTTCAAAGCTTCGGCTTTGGGTTTACCTATATCCTGCATCCGGTAATTCTGGCGGTTGAGGTTTGATTCTTCCACCACGTCGCCATCCACGATGGTAATGGTTTCAAATCCGAACCGCAATGCGCACTCGGCTATAATACTGCCGATACCTGCACCACCCAGCAGGATGCGGAAATGCTTGAGGAGTTGCTGTTCTTCCGGGCGGACATAAATTCGGTTCCTACTGTATCTTTCTTCCATATTGTCTTATTTTTGCAACAAAGGTCGTGAAGAAAAATAGTGTACACAACACACAAAAGTGTGTTTTTTGATCGCTGTGAAATTTATTTTTTGTGTTTGAAATTTTCCACATCCTGTCTCAACTGCTCTGCTTCCAGTTCTTTCAGCCTTGCCCTTTCCAACCTTCTGGTTTTTTCGATAACTGCTTTTTCGTGCTGTTTCACCAGTTTACGGATCATTCTCACGCTATCCCTCCGGTTCTCGAAAATACTGTCGAGATCGTTTACACCTGCAGGGGTGATTTCTCCCTGCATCTGGACGTAACGGTACTTTAAATCGTTGTCCTTGCAGGTAGTGATTTCTTTCTGCTGGTAGAATACGATGAAAAATAAAATTAGGCACATGATACATAACCCGATCATCCCGTAAAATACCTTACTGGAAGCGATACTGAAAATATGGTGGTATTCAGTCCTAACCGGTTTGCGGATTTCTCTGATGGCTTCATCCAGTTTACCGGATAACTCGTCGATGGCCGACAAGCCGAGTATTTCGGGTTGGGTGGGAGCGCTATTACTGTTCCCTGCCTTTACAATCTCCCTGATTTCCTCGAAAAGCGTGTATATCTCGTTTACGTCTTTATTCTTCATTTCTTTAATGTGTTATTGTGTTATTACCTTGATATTTTATTGCACCCTTGCATTTATGCATTGAAGTACTATTTAATGAGATCATGATGCCATGACTTATTGAGATATTGACTGCATTATGTAGACTACATCTGCCGGCCGTACCTGCGTTTCTTCTTTTTTTTCGGTTGCTGGTACAGGTATGCCTGATCGTCATCATGCCCGCTTGCAGGCCGGATGTCGAACAGTCCTCCCAATCCCGATACAATGGATTCTGTACTGTTGTGTACCGTTGCCGATATCGATTGTGCCTGATCCTGCCGCATGGACTGTCGGACGTTCTGTTTTAATTGGTAGTCGATTTTCGAGTAACTGAACATCCTGTCCACTTTCGAGCCGTTGAACGTGTACCCTCCCTTTCTGAATTTTACTCCCTCCACGGTGGTGGTATTGCCTTTGGTCTTGAATTCCGTCCTGATTCCTGATCTTTCAAGTTCTCTTATCAATTGTTTCCAGTCCCTGCACCTCGGGACGGAAGTTTTAAGGGCTTCGTATATCTCGTATCTGGTCTTGTCCGGCTCACGCAGGCGGTGTTGCTTCACATTCTCCTTGCCCGTGGAATAGTATAATCCGTACTTGTGCGTCAATTCCTTGCAGATCTTCTCGCTCCGGTAACGGTCGTTACTGTCGGATATGGTCTTGCCGTTATTGTCAACCCGATTAAAGACAAGATGGATGTGCGGGTGTTCCTTGTCGAAATGCCTGGCAATGATGTATTGTGTACCGGTGATCCCCATCCGCTGCATGTAATCATGGGCGATTCTTACCATCACCTTGTCGGATAGCTTTTCCTTGTCCTGTGCCGAAAAATCGAGCGAGACATGCCCGACCGGTTTCGATACCCTGCCGTTCATCCCTGCCTGCGTTACAAAGCCGTCGATGACGGTATTCAGGTTTTTCAGCCGTAAGCCGTCCGAATTGAGTATCCGTGTCTCTTTCTTTTCATCGATGACGTATTTTATTACGCCCTTGAATGAACTTCCCTTTGTGATCTTAGCCATCATTGCGTAAAGTTTCTATCAGGTCATCGATCTTGACTGCCAGACGGAGATATTCCCCCCTTGCATTGGCGTACCCCTCGGCATTCGCTCTCCTTGCGATCTGGTTCAGGTTGTTCCCCATCCCCGACAGCTTGCGGATATGGCCGTTCAGTTCGGGGGTTATCCGTGGACGGATCATGCTCCCAGATATGGACTGCCGGATAAATTCACTCCTGCTGATCCCTGCACTGTTTGCCTTTGTCCTTAGCGAGATATACTCCCTCGTGTCGAGTTTCACGCTGACGGTGTACTTGCGTTTTTCTCCCAGTTTCTTGGCGGGTCTTCCTCCCTTTTTTATCGTGTTCATACTTTCGTTCTCAATGTCATTTTTCATTATGATTTCATTCCAGACCGGCGGGATTTCTTCTCCCTATTCGGGGAGCAAGCGGGTTTTGGTACTACCAAAACATAAACTTGCTACTCCCAAAAACATAAGGTATCCCATTTTTTGCCGCATTAAATTCCTAATCCCCTTTTTGGTTTTTGGACTGGCTTCTTAGGAGATCGGCTGTGTTTCAAATGTGCCCCTGCGCACAAGTATTCATTCAAGTCCTTGTACCCCGAATAATGGTGCGAGGAATTCCGCACACGGCAACCCAGTTCCTTTTGCAGTTTCCTGAAAACGGTCATCCCTGCCTTGTCATTGTCAAAGAAACAATGTATCTGTTGGTAGTCCGCTAATAGCGGTAATGCTTTCTGCTGGTTTGCCGTCGAGTTGAGAATGATATGGTCGTGCCGGTTGGAATTTGGATATTCCGGATTGAGTTGTTTGTGTATGGTAAGCAGAGAGAGATAGTCCATAAACCCCTCGAAAACGAGACAGCTTTCCTTTCCGTCCTCCTGCCGGATATGGGTGATATCCTTGGGGGCGATGCATCCCTTGAATGAGGAATTGCGCAGTTCATAGCCTCCGGCATTGTTCGCAAAGCCGATGGCATAGTAGATGTTTCCTGCTGCGCTGTAGTGTATCTCCCTGCATTGTTCCCGTGCGATGTCCGCATTGATCTTCCGGATTTTCAGGTATTCCAGCAGTCGGGGATGTTCCAGCGGTTTATCTTCGATCAGGGTGATACCGCTGTTCTTTCCGCTGTTCCGGTGAAAGGAAAAGGATCGTTGCTCCTCCATGGGTATGAGCGGCTGTTCCCTCAGATGTTCGATGGCGTCATTGAAAGTGCATCCCTCCAGTTTCATCACCAGGTCGATGATGCTTCCTCCCTCGTCGCTTCCGAAGTCGTACCACAGATTTTTGGAATAATCGATTTTGAGGCTTGGCGTGCTGTCATCCCTGAACGGGCTCCTGTACATCCCGTAGCCGGAATATTTCCTTGCAGGGTAAAATCCCCGACTTTTCAGGTAATCCCTTATCTGTATGTTTTTTATATTGTCTCTATTCATTTTTCTGTTGTTTTGTTGCGGTTTATCCAATACTTGCTGTATTACAATACATTACACTGACAACACTTCCACAACAAGTATTATTTCCGTTGCCGCCCGTTCCCGACAATCCCGGTTTTGTTGTACGGTTGTTGTGCTTTTGTTGTTATTTTTATTTCATTGATTATTAACCAATTAACGATGAAAGAAAAACATCACAACAGGATTTTATCGATCACCTCTTTCCCTACCTCCAGATACCGTCCTTTCCTGTCCAGTGGACTTATCTCCCCGTTAGGGCCTATACTGTAAAATGTATAATCGCTGTTGTGATCCGAACGGAGCTTCCAGTTATCCTTTAGAATGTTCCGGATTTGAGGAAGGTTTGCTTTCAATCCTGCATTCCGTACCACGTCAAGTAAATCTTTCGGGCAGCAATGGATTCCGGTCAGGTTGAGCCGTTCCATGACCTCGGCACAATAGGAAGCCATTTCAATCTCGACCTTGCTCGAATTGTATTTCTTTATCTTGTTCAGCGCAGGGGTTTCAAGCAGCGAGGGTTTGAACCACATGCGGGATTCGTTTTGCGTGGATAGCTTCCGGTTCTTCAGAAAATGCAGGAAAAAGGGTATTTCCTTTGTCATCAATTCCTTTAGGGAAGTTATATCCTTTTCGACCGGTTTGATTTTACGAACCCAGAAACGGATTTCTTCCCTCGGGATGATAATCGGGTTCTTTTCATTATTGGAACAGAGTACGAACTTGGCAAAGAACTCGATCTCACGACGGTCTTTCCCCTTGGCTTCAATCTTGTAGTCTCCGGCTGTTGACAGGTTCTTGATCTTCTCGGTATCCTCCATCCTGTTCAACAGCAACTCATCGACCAGGATCAACAGCCGGTTTGCCCAGTCGGCATTGAACTGGCTTTTAAAATCCTCGTTCGTGTTGAATGTGGCATTCTTCCCGAATAATGCTTTCAGGAATTTCAGGAACGTTGTCTTGCCCGTTTCTCTTTCATTGGATACAAGCAGGAGAATGGGCAGCATTTGTGTCGGACGGACATACAATAGTTGGATATAGTCAAATCCCAACTCTATCTGTTCCTCGAAAATGTGTTCCAGAAATAGCCGAATATAAGGAAAATCATCCTCGCATGGTGTATGGCCAATAGGTTCGTATTGGTTGAGGAAAGTTCCATATACCTGCCGGTAGTCTATATGACTGGGTATGATGCAAAAGCCGTCGTATTTCCCGATTTCGGGGAGACTGTTTTTCCCGTAATCCTGCCGTAGTGCTTCATAGCTCCAGACAATCTTCTCCTCGATAAAATCGCCACTGATCAGTGGTCGCCTTACATTCTTGTACAGGGTTGTCCCGACACGGATATATTCTCTTTTATTTCCCATGACCTCATTTCATTTTCCTGCGTGCGCTACGGGCAACGGTTCGGGTGATTTCACTATAGTCATGTCGGTTTCGTGTCTGGCTTGCAGCCCATTTCAGTACCTCTTTCCGTGAAAAGACAAGTTTGCCGTTATACATCCGGTGCGGGATATCTCCTGCGGAAGTGAGCTTGTACATCTTCCCTCTGGATGTGGGATAACCGTTTTCTTTCAGGAAGGCGAGTATCTCCACAAGGTTGGCGGCATCCGTATCGTTCTTTTGTTCTGCCGGTGCCGGTAGCAACCCGTGTACCGCCTCCTTTACCAGCGCTTTCAATTCGTCGGGTGTTGTGATAATAATTTTCTCCATTACGTTTTCTTTTAAATTATAAATAGAAATCCATCGCACAAAGTAAAGTCGTATATTACTGAAAATCAAATCACAAAATCGGTTTACAAATGTCTTTATTCGAAGTAACTCGATGCCATTCATAGACAAATGTAAAGTAATAATAAGGATTAAACTTTACCTTTTAACAACTATATAAGTCAATCCGGAGACAGTCGAAGCCACTCGATGCCAAACGTAAAGTGGTAATTATTTTCGGTTAAATAAATATAAATAGAAAGGGGGAGTATCTGGAAATGAGAGGTGGCAACAGTTATAAGATACTGTATAACTATAATTTATCTACCAACTTTTTCAATCCCTGCAATATGGATCGGGTAGTAAAGATATGCGGATAATACTGAATGCTGCTGAACTTGTCACTTGCAGTTTCAGGGATTTCTGCCTTGATAATCTCCGCATCGATCCACTTATCAACGGTCGGACGGGAAATGCATAATATATCGCTCATTTCACGCTTGCTCAACTCGACCGGTTCGGTGATACCGTTTCGGGAAATATATCGTTCAAGTGATACAAGGGCTCTTTTAAGGTTTTCAGGCTGTGCGGTATATGACTGCTTACGTTGCTTCAGGGTTATAACTGCGTTTTCAATATCAAGACCATCAAGTTCAGGGTTGGATTTAAGTTCCAGCCTTACATCTTCAAATCCTCTCAGATCGGAAAGGGGAAAGGTATATTTGCGGGGACGTGCCATAATCCATGATTTTGAATAGCAAACATACTATTTATTATTCGATTTCAGTAGATAACGTTGTTTTTCTTTTCATTGTTTTTCTGGGCGCATGTTTGTTATTTGTTTGTTATAAGAAAAAAGCACCTACCGGAATAAACCGATAAGTGCTTGATGATGAACGAGCGGCAAACGAGACTCGAACTCGCGACCCCCAGCTTGGGAAGCTAGTGCTCTACCAACTGAGCTATTGCCGCAAAAGTTACTGCAAATGTAACATTTTTTTTTATTGATTTCTCCTTCGAAAAAGAGTTTTTTTTCAATTTTGTTCTGACAAAAGGAAAAATATTGTACCTTTGCAGTCGAAAAGATCGGGATGTAGCACAGTTGGCTAGCGCGCCACGTTCGGGACGTGGAGGTCGGGTGTTCGAGTCACCTCATCCCGACAAAAATAGGGTAGATCTCTTGTTGAGATTTACCCCATTTTTTATCTCCGGAAATGTTAAAGTTTCAGATAACTCTTAAGCGATTCCACATAATTTTCGAACGCCTTCACGCCAACCGGAGTTATCTTGCAGACAGTACGGGTCCGTTTCCCTGCAAACCCCCTCTCCACCTCTATATACCCTGCATCGTTCAGTTTGTCGATCTGCACGCTCAGGTTGCCGGAAGTCGCCCCTGTCTGCTCTTTCAGGTAGACAAAGTCGGCTTCATCCACCGAAAGCAGGATCGACATGATGGCCAGTCGAAGTTCGGAGTGTAGCAATGGATCGAGCTCCTTAAACATGACTTTTCCGACTTTTATAGTTCAAGATATGCCCCGGGATTACCTGAACCAGCAGGAATAGTGCTGCAAAGACCAGAATCGAATCGAGCGATGTGCGGAGTATCAGACAGAGGCTCGAAAGGATCATTCCTGCAAAGCCGGAAATGATCAGGGGTGTAAACCTGATGATGAGGCCGGTCATGGCTGTACCGGCACTGATGAGCAATACCACCAGGAAGAGTATCGGGAAGCTCTCGACAACGGTTGCCGCAATGGAGGGGATCAATGCCGATACCCCCACTACAATCCAGACATAGCCGATCACCCGGTCGATATAAGTTCTGGGCAGGGTTCTACTCCTCTTCATGGTGAGCATCATTGCCGGGAATCCGATGATGGGTATGGCAAACCAGAGAAAATTCCAATAGGGATTCCCGGTATGGACAAGCAGATACCACACCGCCAATGAGACGGCAATGGTCACATAACCCCAGATCAGGAAGGGTAGCCCACTTCCCTTTTCCATTTTCTTCTGTGTATTCCGAATCATCTGAGTAATCAGTTCCAGACTCTCTTTCTCATTTAACGGTTTTTCTTCCATATTGTTTCTTTTTTTAAGGGTGAATGAAATGGGTTGTTTATAAATAAAACACGATACAAAAATAAACCAGTTTATAATATAAACAATATTGAGAGACAAAAAAGTTTGACAATTAACTTTATTTAATATTTTTAGATTACTCGCGGGGAGACTCCTTGATGATAGGTATTTCTCTTTTCACACTCTGGCTGAGCGAAATCATAGTTTCTGTAGCCACAACACCCGGGATCTCCTGGATTTTATTGTTCAACAAATCCATCAGGTGTTCGTTGTCTTTTGCATAGAGTTTGACAAGAAGTGTATAGGGGCCTGTGGTAAAATGACACTCGGTAATTTCGGGAATCTTCTCAAATTCGGGAATCACGTTCTTATACATCGACCCCTTTTCTAGTTTCACGCCGATATAGGCACTTGCGGCATATCCTAAAATTTTGGGATTTACGTGATAACCCGATCCCGTGATAACATTATTCTCTACCATCCGTTGGACACGCTGATGAATGGCGGCGCGTGAAACTCCGCATTGATCTGCTACATCCCTGAAGGGAATGCGGGCATTCTGTGAGATAATTTCGAGTATTTGCCTGTCTAGTTTGTCTATTTTTTCCATGGGAACTCGTTTTAATTCATTACACAAAGATAGAGAAAAAGCGACAATTGAGTATCATTTTGAAAAGTTTTTTTTAAAAATTTGGTGTTTTTGTTGTTAAATGGGGGCTGTATACCGATTTAATGTTTACAAAAAGTAATTCAGATGAGGTTGTTTCCGTATAAAAAATCTGCAAATGCCAAATCGATCGAAGTGGTGATTTTGATGTTTTTCTCATCACCTTCCACGAGTTTTATCGGAATGCCACTCTCCTCGGCTACCGAAGCATCATCAGTGAATCTTTCGTGAAAAGTGGTCTGGTAGGCTGCTTTCAGCAGATCGGCAGGAAAAACCTGCGGGGTTTGTACAACCCGAATTCTGCTGCGGTCTATCGCTTTGCTTGTCTCCCCGTTGAGCAGCCGGAGGCTGTTTTTTTCCCCGACTACCGGAATGACACCGCACCGCAAGTCGGAAGCTTCACCGAAGCATCTCCCGATCACTTCCGGTGATACGAATGGACGGGCCGCATCGTGGATAGCTACGATCTCATCCTCCCCGATCTTCGCCAGTCCATTTTTCACGGAGTGAAAACGTGTCTCGCCACCGTTGACGAGGATATGTGGCAGTATGAAGCGGTGCAGCCGACAGAGCTCTTCCCAGAGAGTCCGGTAGGCAGCGGGTAGCACGACTACTGTCCGCATCCTGTAATCGAAGCGGTGAAAAGCCTCTATGGTGCGCATCAGCATCGGTTTACCACCAATGGATTGAAACTGCTTGGGCACCTCTCCTCCGGCCCTTGTTCCCTTGCCACCGGCAACGATAATTACGCTAAAATGTTGTTCTGGAATCATGGCTACTGAATCATCACTGGATCTGTTCGAGAATTTTCTGCAACTCCTCGTCGGTTTTCGTCAGTTTTTCCTTGCAGAATGCGATGAGCATGGATGCGCGTCTCACCTTTTCTGTCAGCGCGTCCACATCCAGCTCCCCAGATTCAATTGCTGATACTATTGCTTCAAGCTCCTGTTTGGCTTGAGAATATGTCAGGGTCGATTCTTTCATTTATCTCTTTTTTTAAAATATCTTTTCTAATGATAAACCAGGCTATGGCAGAATAGTTCGTAAACCGAAAGAGGAGGTTGCTCAGAACCGTGGGCAGCTGGTGTACGATTAAAAGTAACCCGGTAGCGATTCAGCAAGTTGATCAATTTGAACTCCTTTACGGAGAGTAGCTCATTGTCGAACCCCTTGTCCAGCTTCAGGAGACTGATAATTGGATCGGGCTTGAAGATCAGTTGCACAAAAATAGATGCAAAGAGGAGAAGCACAACCACGGAGAGGATCAGGCTAAGTAGGGGCATGGTGTTGAACAAGACCATGATACTAGGAAGGTAGTTGAAGATTACGGTGGCCAGAAAATAGAGGCCAAAACTCCTCAGTACAATTCTGAAAAGATCTTTTGTTGCCATGATAGATTTATTTTAGGGTTACGGCAGATTCAACCTTTCCATCTGCAAACAGGGTTTCAATAATATCTCCCTCCAACAGTTCCTCTTTCGACTTGATGATCCTTCCCTGCTTCAGCGTTAGGGTATATCCCCGCTTCAGAATATTTTCAGGTGAAGCCATATGGATATACTGGCTCTTCTCCGACATGAGATGTTTTTCGTGCTGTAGCAGCTTATCGGTCTGGTGTTTAAGAAGAGCCGTCAGCTGCCGTGTTGTGGAAAGCTCATCCCTGACAAATATCTGGGAGGCGTGTATTGTACGCCGGGAGAGCTCGGCCAGCCGGATCTCTGCTGTCTGGACAGCCATGCTGCTCTTTTCCACCAGGCGTTGCTGCAACTCCAACAGTGCCGTTGCGGTCTGTGCGGTGTGTGAGACCAGGAACTCGGCTACTGCCGTAGGTGTTTTTGCCCGTGTATGGGCAACCAGGTCTACCACGGTGATGTCACGTTCATGGCCGATTCCGGTAATCACCGGGAGCGGGAACTGGGCACAGTTGGTTGCCAGCAGGTAGGAGTCGAAGCAGCTGAGATCTGATGATGAGCCACCACCTCGGATAATTGCTACAACATCGAAGTGCGCTCTATGTGCGTATATGGTATCGAGTGCGGAAATTATCGATGATTCGCTCCGTTCGCCCTGCATGATGGCCGGAAATAACCGTGGATAAAAAACAAAACCGTAAGGGTTGTTGGTCAACTGATCGCAGAAATCTTCGTAACCGGCTGCCGTGGGAGAGGAGATTACCGCAATCCTGTTGACCAGTTCGGGCAGAGTCAGCTCCTTGTTCAGCGTCATCACCCCCTCCTCTTCCAGTTTTTTGAGAACAAGCTGCCGGTTTCGGGCCATCTCGCCGATGGTGAATGAGGGGTCGATGTCCACTACCGAGAGCGAATATCCGTAAAGCCCGTGAAAATCGACAGAAACCCGTACCAGTACTGTTAATCCCGATACAAACCGCTGACCGGTTTCAGCTTCGAAGTATGAGGAGAGCATCTTATACACATCGTTCCAGATCACTCCGCGGGCTCGCGCAATAATGTTCTGTCCCTGGAGATCCTTTTCAATAAACTCCAGATAGCAGTGTCCGTTCCGGTTCAGGCGCACATCACTGGTTTCGGCGCATACCCAATAGGTATCGGGCAGGTGGTCGTGAATGGCATCACGCACCTGGCCGTTTAGTTCCGACAGTGAAAGTGATGGCCTATTCATAACCTGAACCGGATCGTCTTTTGTGTAAATGGCGACATGAAAATAAAGTGCAGGTACTTATTCTTTTGCAGTACCTCCCGTTGAACGGGAAGAGTGAGCTGCCCCTCTTCAAACCGGTATTCTGCAATCAGATTCCCCGATTCGTCTACCAGATTGATCCTGTAGGCATCTGGTGAGAGTTCTGCTTCGGTAAGCAGGACTTCGAATCTCTCTTTCGCACTGCGTGTTATGGAGAACTCCCTTTCAACAACCCTCTTCTTGTGAGGCTCCAGGCTCCCCAGCACCTCCTTCAAGGCTTTCCCGAAATCGGGTATACCGTATCCATAAACGGAATCGGGACGGTTATACCGGTCGGCCGACCGTTTCACGATATCAATTACCTCTGCACGGGACAGGTTGGGATTGGCCGACCATAACGATGCAACGAGCCCTGCCATAAAGGGAGATGAGAGTGAAGTTCCGTTTGTAAACCCGATCAGTCCGTTTTGACCAATTGTTATGGTGGCTTTGCCCACGGAGACAATGTCGGGTTTTAACCGCTTGTCGGCGGTATACCCTTTTGAGCTGAATGGAGCGATAAGGCTGTCGATTCCCACTGCCCCCACGGAGAGTGCATGCTTTGCATCGGCGGGCGGCGATACCTTCTGCCACTCTTTACTCCCCTCATTTCCTGCGCTGGTGACCAGAATCATTCCCTTTTCATATGCCTTGTCGGCAGCAAGACTCATCAAGGAGGTCTTGCCATCCAGGTCGACATGCCGGTAATTCAGTGTTGAGTCGTCGAAATCGGTGTAACCGAGAGAAGTGTTGATCAGGTCAATCCCGATGCTGTCGGCATACTCGACTGCCCTGACCCAGTAATCCTCCTCAACCGGAAATTCACTCGTCACATCTTCGGAACGTAGCAGGTGGTAGGTTGCGTGGGGAGCCGAGCCAATCATCACTCCGGGCAGGTTGGTAGCCATGGTTGAAAAGACCTTTGTGCCGTGGTCGCTCGAAGCAAATATATCGCCTTCCGGTACAAAACTTCTGAACCCGGCGATATTGACCTCGTCGAACTGCGGGATGACATCAACATTGGTAAACCCGGCATCGATAATCGCAATCTCAATTCCTCTGCCGGTGAATCCGCTCAACGCCATCTGTCGGGCATTGTGGAGAGCGAACTGTTTTGTGGTGATTCCGAAGGGAGTTACCGGGTCAGCTTCATCGGGACACTCCATACATCCCAGCCTGGGACGGACAGAATAACGATGGTTCCGTTCAATGCCCCGCCATACATACCGTGCCGAGTCCACAAACGGCAACTGTAGAACGGCATCGATCCGTGAACTGTCGTTCAACTGGATCACGATCGTATTGAACCATTTGCTATGTGAGACAGGTTTTGCACCCACACTCTTCAGCTGATTGAAGTAATCCGAAGAGATTGGAAGATCCGATTGATCGATTGGCACCTGCTGGCGTCTCTTTCGTTCAATGGCTTTGGGTGTGAGGAACTTCTCCGGTTCGGATAGCGTGACTTCAGAATTCCCCTTATCCTTCAGGTAGACCCTGAAACGGTACTGCATCTGTGTAGTTTGGGCGGATAAGGCGATACTCAGCAGTAAGAATAGGGTAGTGGCGGGTAATCTCATACTGTTTCTATAGATGATAGAGCGACAAATATACACAAAAAATCCGTTGAACAAGCAACTGTTCAACGGATTTGACAGTGGTGGAGCGGAAGATCACTTATTGAACCCTTCGGTCATCTTCTGGACATCCTGAAGGGAGAAATTACCCAGGAACTGCATGATCACATTTTCACCATCATTTCCGGCAACAATCATGATCAGTTCGTGGATTTCTTCCGGTTTGCCCTTCATATAGAAATTGACGTTATCGTTATCGTCAGATTTCACCCGCATCAACAGTTCGTACTCATTTCCCTTTACACGTTCATTGGCCAGTGCCAACATCTGAGGAGCAATCTTCTGGTCTTCAGATGTGAGGATAAGGATCGAGGAGAGCTTGTTCAGGAACTCCCCCACATTCACACCTCCATAATCCACCTTTGAATTTTTGGGTATCAGCGACAACATCGTCTTAGAAATGTAGACCGATGTTACACCGTCCATGTCGGAGAACTTTTCGAACGGATTTTTCTGTGCAAAGGCGAATGTGAAGCACGCCAGCAATAGTATGGATAAGATCGATTTTTTCATATGTAAATTGTTCGATATATAAATATCTATTAATTAATGATTTAATTCATTTTAAAAATTATATTTCTTCGTTTTGACAAAACAAAAGACAGCACTCATCTTTTGGACAAATGCACCGGTTATCGGAAAGACAAACAGGTAAGAAGGGTTTAAAATTTCATATGCGTGCTCTTGGGCAACAACCTTGGGTGCTTACCTGTTGAGGTCAGTTTCATATTCGACTTAGACGCCTTGTCGCGCCGTACGCCAGTAAAAATCGACCTTTGGTACTTGTTTCCCGTTTATGTCAGGGTTGGAGACTTTCAACTTCCGGCAGGACTGACGGGATTATGCGGGACAAGCTCGACGCAATATCCCATCTTTTCCAACTCTGCCTTCAGATACCTTTTGCGCCTTGCTTCCACCCGGCTGTTTAAATAATCGGCTCCCAGTTCATTGTAAGGGACTTCGTCTTTCAAGACATGATACACCGACTTGAGGATGGAGTGGGCCACGGCCACTATGGCCCTTTTCTTGCCGCGGCGGGCCGCCAGGCGATGGTACCGGGCATGGTAGAACGTGTCTTTTGTCCGCGATGCCGCCCACGCTGATTGGCTCAGGATGGATTTGGCCTGCTTGTTCCCGTGGGTGGTGCGTCCGTTTTTTTTTTACCGGCACTCTCGTTGTTACCCGGTGAAACGCCCACCCAACTGCTTAGATGATTCTCATTGGGGAAGACATCCATATCCAGCCCGATCTCGGCGATAAGGTCCTCCACGCTCTTGCGGTTCAATCCCGGGATCTCCCGCAGGCGTTCCAGGGCATTCTCATAAGGGGCAAGGGCCTGTTTGATCTTTTCATCCAAATCCCGTATGAGAGACTCCAGGTGGTGGTTGTCCCCCCGGATAGTGCCCAGCAGGTAGATGTGGTGGTCGGTGATGTAACCGTTACAGGCTTCAAAAAGCTCCTCTTTGGTGGCTTCTATCTTTTTGTGGTATACCTCTTCAATATCGCCCATGGTCACTTCTTTCCCCTGACACAACTTGTCGATCAGTCTGGTTGCCGTTACTCCCGAGGTATCGCTTAACACGCTCGAAAGTTTCACATTGCAGTCTTCCAGGATGCGGATGATACGGTTCTTGTTCGAGGAGATATCCTGTACCAGTTTGGTCCGGTAACGCGTCAAATCCCGTAACTCCCGTTGTTCACGAGGGGGAATATAACTGGGTTTTAGCAAGCCGGCAAGCAATAACTTGCACAGCCACCTGCTGTCCTGCTTGTCCGTCTTATGCCCCGGGACGTTCTTCACGTGGCGGGCATTGACTATCCAGACCGTCAATCCCGAGGGCTCGAGGACATGATAGACAGGCTTCCAGTAGACTCCCGTACTCTCCATTACAACGTGGGTTACCCTGTTTTCCAATAACCAGTCTTTTAATTCTGTCAAAGAGCGCGTCACGGTCCCGAATTCACGGGTTTCCGTCCTAAGTCCTTCGCCACTTATGGTGGCCACTAACATCTTCTTGTGGACGTCTATCCCGCATCCCCGGGAGACGACCTGGTTGAATGACACTTGTGATTCCATAAATTATTCCGTTCAATGAGTACGGCAAATGTACGGAAATCTTCCATTTTCATTCCCTTGGATGTTTTAAATTCTCAACATGGATGTTTCATATGTTTATCTCGTTATTTAAGTGAATGATTGATTATCTCCTGTGCCTTCTCCAGGTGCATGTTGGCCTTTTCGACCGATTCGGTCCCCATCGAGAAATTCTCCGAAAAGAGTTGCAGGGCCGCAACCGTGGCCCGGTATGCCTCGTCGGGACTATTGTATGTATCGCTAAAGAGCGCTGTCTCCCTCTGCTGCTTCTGGAACTCATTGATTCCGAAAAGGAGAGCCAGTGATGCCGCAACGCCGGCCATCCAATATCTCGCGTGGAAGAACCTGATTTTCCTGATTGACGGTTCTGCCTCGCCGAACGAGTCGATAAGCATCTCTATCGTCCTGGCAGATTCCTCAGGAACTTCCACCGACTCGGAATTGAGTGCGCAAAAGAGTCTCTTGTCGGATAGAAGCTCGTCGGGGATATCGTCCTGGAGAAAAAAAGCGGTCAGTACCTTCTCCTCTTCCAGCGATGTATCTCCTTGGTAGAATTTTTCCAGTAATTTTCTGATATCATTGCTTTCCATTTCCGTCTCTGTTTAATTTCTCCTTTATTGTCCGCCGCGCTCTCGAAAGCAATTGGCGGATGTTGGTTTCCGTCTGCCTTGTCGTTGCGGCGATCTCGCTAACCGACATCTCGGCAAAGTGCCTGAGCCTGATCGCCTCCTGCTGAGATTTTGGCAATGAACAAAGGCACTTCATCAAATTCGACAACTCGTCGCGGGCATCAATTCTCTCTTCATCCCTGCTCTCAAACCCCGGTTCTATCTTTTCAGCAGCCGATCTTCTCAAACGGCGATTTTTCCTGAGCCAGTCGATGGAGAGGTTTTTGGTCATCGTCACCACAAAGGCTTCATCGTTGCAGATATTCATTATATTTTCACGCTGTTCCCAAAGCTTTATGTAGACCTCCTGTACAACATCATTGGCATCCTCTCCGTTTTCAAGGATATGGTGCGAAATCCGGTAGATCATCGGATGAAAGGGGAGAAAACGCTTTTTGAACTCTTCATTGCCCATTGTTGTCAACGTTGACCAATTGCTGTATATGTTCGGGCTTGAATTTTCCCTTGATGCGAACCAGTACCGGTTCATCACCCAAGGAGAGAATGACCAGCTCGCGAATCTCTTCCTTCTCTATCCTGGCGAGAATCCGGGTCTTCTCGTCCTGTTCGTTCGCCTTGAGCAGCACCTCGTATTTGTCGTCGCGCAGCTTTTCAGCCATGGTGTTGAACTGCTGCTTTACCTCGTTGGAGCAGCCATCCAGTTCCAGCACATGTATGCCCGAAATGGAAAAGCCATTGCCATACTTGGCCGACAGAGGTTTGAACAGCAGTGCCTTCAATCCGCCCAGGCTAACCTTTTCTACATTCCGGGCGTTAGCAAATTTTCGGTATAACTGTTCCAGCGAGATCGAAGATTGGCTGTAGAGTGCGAATGTGAATAATCCGCACAACAATGTGATCAATAAACGTCGGTTCATAATTTTGAATGTTAGGTGAATGCAATAGGGGAATTCTCCTCCCGTTACAGAGAAGACGACGCGGTATCGGATTTGTGACAAGAAACTACTCTTTTTTGAATTTTTCCCGGTTTTTCTCTCTCAGCCTTAAAACGAAATGGAGCAGAACCGCCAGGCCAAGGCATGCACCGACGACCGTCCAGAACTCGTTGAGGTTGCCAGACTGCTTGTAGTTGGGATATCCTATCACGGCCATGACGATGGCGTAAATAGCCAAGGCCAGAGGCAGAAAGATGGGTTTTTTACTCTTCCTCGGCATGGGACGGGTTCATTTTTTTTGCAAACTGTTTGATCTTTTTCCAGGAGGAGGGCGACAACTGCGCTCCCGATCCACCGCCTGGCCGGTAGATCATCATCCTTTCCAGGATGGAGAGCCGGAAGCTGTCGAATGTTCCGTCGAAGTAGGCACTGACAACAGCGCCGTTCAACAGTTCGGCCGGGAAAGCCTGTCTCAGTTGCTTTTCGGCCTTTTCCCCAGTGTCGGGGCAGGTGATGAAGAGCCCGATCCGCTTTTGAGTGAGCAGTTCGAGATTGGCGCTACAGAAATTGGAGACTGGCTCCAGCACTTTCCCAAGATGGATGGAGCTGCCAATAATGATGGTGTCATAGGTTGAGGCATCCGGAAAAGAGACCCTGTTTCCCAGGTCACATATATCCACCTTGCCATCGATCAGGTTAAAGATTTCCCGTGCGCACTTCTTAGTTTCACCGTGCCGGGAAGCATAAACAATAAGTGTGTTGTTTTCTGCCATTTGATGATTGTTTATTTAGAAGTGCGAACGGGATAATCACCTATTTCATCTGTTCCAGGATAGCCAGCAGGTAGTCGTAAGATTTCCCCACAGCTTCAATGTGAACCGCCTCATCGGGTGAATGTGCACCTGTGATGGTGGGACCGAACGAGACAATATCGAGTTTCTGCCCTGCATTGGCCTGAATAATTCCACATTCAAGCCCGGCATGGATTACGTTTACGTTTGGACGCTTTCCATATTTCTCCATGTAGATCTTGATCATGGTTGTCAACAGCTCCGAACTGGCATCGGGTTGCCAGCCTGGATACGAGCCGTCGAACTCCACTTTTGCACCAGCAAGCATAAATACGCTCTCCACCGATGAGCAGACCCATTCTTTCCTACTCTCAGACGAGCTGCGGACCAGCAGCTTTACATCGATCTGACCTTCGGTAGAGTGTACCAGGGCAAGGTTGAGCGAACTTTCAACTACTCCGGGGAATTCAGCCAGCATGCTGATCACCCCGTTGGGACATCCTTCCACGGCATTGATCAGATCATCCTGAACTTCAATGGGAAGCAATGATTTCGGCAGATCCGTCTTTTCGGCTTTGAAAGAGATGCCATTCTCAATTCCCGAAAACTCTTCCCTGAAAAGCGACTCATATTCGCTTACTAGGTCGACCAGATCATCCGAAAGCTGTTCAGGAATGGTAATTACGGCAAACGATTCTCGCGGAATGGCATTTCGGAGCGATCCTCCCTGGATGGAGGCGAGTCGGGCCTCATAGTTTCTTACAACATCCTTCAGAAACCGGTTCATCAGCTTGTTCGCATTTGCATGGCCCAGGTGTATCTGAGTCCCGGAGTGACCGCCTTTCAGCCCGGTCAGACTTATTTTGAAGGCCACATCGCCCTTATCAATCTCTTCATCGGGTTTAAACTGGAAGGTGACATTCACGTCGGTACCCCCGGCACACCCTACACAGAGGTCTCCCTCCTCTTCGGTGTCGAGGTTCAACATGACAGTACCGCTCAGAAACCCCTTCTGCAGTCCGAAGGCTCCATCCATTCCCACCTCTTCGTTCACGGTAAAGAGCGCCTCGATGGGCGGATGTTCCAGCAAGTTATCTTCCAGTACCGCCATCATCATGGCACAGCCAATGCCGTTGTCGGCTCCCAATGTGGTGGAACGGGCCTTCACCCATTCACCATCGATATAGGGCTGGATCGGATCTTTGGTGAAATCGTGCACAACATCGGCATTTTTCTGCGGAACCATATCCAGGTGCGACTGGATAATAACGGTCTTTCCGTTTTCGTACCCTTTTGATGCAGGTTTTCTTATCAGTACATTGCCGGCGTTGTCCTGCCTGGTTTCCAGGTTAAGAGACCTGCCGAAATCGATTATAAACTTTGTTACCTCCTCCATCTGTCCAGTTGGACGCGGAATCCTGGTGAGTTCGTAGAAGTGCTTCCAGACCGCCTGGGGAGCCAGGTTTAAAATTTCTGATGTTGCCATAGTTGCTATTTATTGTTTCTGATTTCCAAGGATTGGCATGACTAGATTTTCATTCTCTCTTTTTACATGAGGAAGGGCCAGAATACCCATCACTCCAAGCAGGATAATCCAGATCGATTGAACGGTGAAGATTGCTCCGGCAAATGCACTCGCCTCCTCATATCCGATTCCGAATATAACCAGCGAAGAGATCACCATGAAGTGCCATGTCCCGACTCCCCCCTGAACGGGTACCGCCACGCCGACATTGCTCATGGCATATACGATCCAGCCGATTATCGGGCTCAACTCTTTTGTGAAATCGAAAGCATAAAAACAGATGTAAAAATAGATATAAAAACTTAACCAGGCGAGTACTGTGTAGGCAATTATTTTCCCTTTCGACTTCATTTTAGCTATCAACACCATATCGTACTTCACAACCTGCAGGAACTTGTTGACCTTCTTTACCAGGATGTTGTTCTTGAAAAAGAAGAACATTACGAAGATTGCAACTGCGATCAGTACCAGGGAGAGGTATAACCAGCCGGATGTAAACAGCTTCGTCAAGTTCTCTGCAAAGCCCGGGTTCTGATGAAAATAGGAGATGAAGAAATCGATGGAGAGCGCCATGCTGGTGATAACCAGTACGATGCCGGCCAATATGTCGAGAATTTTGTCTACAAAAAATGTTTCGAACGTTTTGGAGAACGGAATCTGGTCATATTTTGTCACTATGCCACAACGCCACAGGTCGCCGGCGCGAGGCAGCAGAAAGTTGACGGCATAATTCCCAAATGTGGCGAAGAGAATGCTCTCTCTCTTTGGGTTGTATCCCAGCGAGTTGAGAAAAAGCTCCCAACGTAATGCCCGGAAATAGTTGCCGATAAGCCCGAACACGAGAGATGAAGCGATAATGCCGAAATGGGCAGACTTGGCAATTTCCCAAACTTCCCTCAGGTTGGTTTTACGGTAGAGCAGCCAGATTATGGCAACCCCAAGTGCAAGGGATAGTGATGTCTTAAGAATATCCTGTAAGCGCTTTGAATTCATCTTGTCTGATTGGGTCTTTCTTAAAAGGGCTCGGCAAGGTGTTTAAAGGAGAGCTAAAAAGCACTAATTTAACTTATTGTTCCACCCTTTTTTAACCTCGATAGCTCAATTTTTTAAATAATTACTTACCTTTGCGACCGTAAAGATAGCTAATAATCGCTAATTGACAATGATATCGGTAAAACCAAAAAAAAACCTCGGGCAGCATTTCCTGAAAGATTCGGCTATTGCCAGTCGGATTGCCGACACGCTCGACGCATTTTCCCCCCTTCCCATTCTTGAGGTGGGGCCGGGTACCGGTATGCTTACGCAATTCCTGCTCTCAAAGGAGAGGGCTCTCACGGTTGTGGAGATCGACCGGGAGTCGGTTGCCTACCTGAAAGAGCACTTCCCCTCCTTAGACGGAAATATTCTCCAGCAAAATTTCCTGACGCTGGATCTGTCTGCACATTGCGACGGACCGTTATGCGTCATTGGTAACTATCCATATAACATATCCACGCAGATTTTCTTTAAAGTCCTCGACAACAAGGAGTTGATTCCCTGTTGTGCGGGCATGATACAAAAGGAGGTGGCTGAACGCATGATCGCTACTCCCGGAAGTAAGGCTTACGGCATTCTTTCCGTTTTGCTGCAGGCCTGGTACGATATCGAGTACCTTTTCACGGTGAGCGAACAGGCGTTTATTCCTCCGCCCAAGGTAAAATCGGCAGTCGTGAGGCTTACCCGCAACAAGCGAAAGCGGCTCGACTGCAATGAAAAACTGTTCAAATCGGTAGTGAAGACAAGTTTCAACCAGCGAAGAAAGATGTTGAGAAACTCCATCCGGTCACTACTGCCCGAAGAGACCCCTTTGCCCGACGACCCGATGCTCTCGAAACGCCCCGAGCAGTTATCGATCGAAGAATTCGAACAGCTGACGAACCTGCTCGAACCCTTAGTCGGCAAAAAATTTTCGGAAGAAAACAAGAACTGATTATTCATCGATTAAAAACCGAAACATCATGGCGGAAATCAAACTCTTTTACCACAAAGACGGCGTGGTCAGACTCAGCCGCAGCCTTGATTTTCTAAAATCAAACCCCATCGAGAGCTTTCTCTGGATTGACCTCAATGACGTTGATGAAGAGGTGGAGAACGAACTCGAGGATTTCCTGAAGATCTACATTCAGGAAGAGGAGGAGATGATCGAGATCGAGATGTCGTCGCGTTACATCGAGACGCAGGATACCCTGGTGGTCAACTCAAACTTCCTTCTCTCTAACTTCGAAAGCGACCCCGTGTCGTTTATCCTCAAGAACAATATATTGGTAACGGTACGCAGCGAAGAACTTATCTCGTTTCATGAAACGGTGAAAAAGATATCGGCAAATCCCAAAGGATACAATACCGGTGCGGATGTCCTGGTGGCACTGCTGGAGACCCGGGTTGAATTTGATGCCGACATGATCGAGAACATGACCCACAAGATTACCCAGCTCAGTAACAGCCTGAGCCTGCAGGAAGCCGACAAGGAGCTGCTGGGCGAGATCAAGAACCTGCAGGAAAAGACCATGATGTTACGAGAAAATATCATCGACAAGCAACGAACGGTCTCCAGCATGTTGCGAAGCGATTTTATCCCGAAAGAACTGCAGCCGAAACTCTCGATGATTATCCGCGACATCAACTCGTTGGTGGAGCATATCAAGTTCAGTTTCGACCGTCTGGACTATCTGCAGGACACCTTCCTCGGTTACGTCAACATCGAACAGAACAACATCATCAAGATCTTTACCATCGTTTCGGTGATCTTTATGCCGCCTACGCTCATTGCCAGCATTTACGGAATGAACTTTACACGCATGCCGGAACTTGACATGAGGTGGGGGTATCCTGTATCCCTCGGATTGATGGTGTTGTCGTCGCTTGCGATCCTGTTGTACTTTAAAAAGAAAAAGTGGCTGTAACCAGCCACTTTTTTTATTCTGCTTGATTCAACTTTTGAAGTATCGTCTCCATCGCCTTCGCCAGGCCAGCCGGATTCTTGCCTCCGGCAGTCGCGAAGTGCGGTTGACCGCCTCCACCCCCCTCAATATGGCGGGCAGCTTCCCGAACAATGGATCCGGCATTAAGCCCCCGGGCCACCAGATCATCGCTCAACATCAATGTCAGGCCAGGTTTGTTGTTATCGACCGTAACAGCTGCAAAAGCCATCTTCTCAGGAAACTCCCCCCTCAATTGAAAGGCAATATCCTTGGTTATTTCGGCAGATACTGCCAACCCTTCAAGTTTGAAGAGCGTAATGCCGTTAACAATCTCCTTTTCCTGAATAATGGTGCTCTTCAGCTGTAGTGTCCGCTCTTTCGTAAATGCTTCAATTTTTTGACGCATCTCCTCGTTTTCACTTAACAGTTTGCGCAATCCCACCATGATCTCGGGGGCATTGCCCGGCAGGGCAGCTTTTACGTTACGGAGCAGATCTTCCATCGAATAGAGATAATCTTCGCATCCTTTGGCGGTAACAGCCTCGATACGCCTGACGCCTGCAGCTATTGCACTTTCACTCACAATACGGAACGTGCCGATCCGTCCTGTGGCAGAGATGTGCGTTCCACCGCAAAGTTCGATGGACGATCCAAAGCGGACCGTACGGACATGATCGCCGTATTTTTCGCCGAAGAGCGCCATGGCTCCCGCTGCTTTCGCCTCCTCTATCGGTACGTGACGATGCTCCTCGATGGAGAAGTTGTTGCGGATCTTTTCGGTCACTCTCTCCTCCACCGCCCGGATCTCCTCCGGTGTCATTTTCTGGAAGTGGGAGAAGTCGAACCGCAACAGTTCGGGCGAGACATACGATCCCTTTTGCTCCACGTGTGTTCCCAGTACCTCACGAAGCGCTTCATGCATCAGGTGGGTTGCGGTATGGTTACATTCGGTTGCCGTACGTTTGGCCGTATCGATTTTTGCAAGGAAGGAACCTTCAATCTGTTGTGGCAGTCTGGTTGCCAGATGAACCGGGAGGTTGTTTTCGCGCTTGGTGTCGAAGATATCGGTCTTTTCACCGTTTTCGTCGATAAGCCATCCGCTGTCGCCCACCTGGCCTCCCATTTCAGCGTAAAATGGCGACTTGGAAAGTACAACCTGATAAAACTCACGGTTTTTCTGTTTCACTTTCCGGTAGCGGATAACCTGTGTTTCGCACTCGGTTTCGTCATACCCCACAAATTGGGGTTCGCCGTCGCGAATCTTGACCCAGTCGCCCGTCTCAACGGCAGCGGCATTTCGGGCACGCTCCTTCTGTTTTTGCATTTCGGCGTCAAAGCCTTTGTGATCGACGGACATGCCATGTTCGCGAAGAATGAGCTCAGTCAGGTCGAGCGGAAAACCAAAGGTGTCATACAGCTGAAAGGCAATCTCTCCCTCCAACTCCCCCCTTCCCGAACGCTTGTGTTCCACAATCTCCTTGTCGAGCAGGCGGATTCCGGTTTCAAGTGTCCGCAGGAACGCATTCTCCTCCTCTTTGATCACCTTCTCGAGCAAGCTTTTCTCTGCTTCCAGTTCCGGATAGGCATCTCCCATAACCTCAATGAGCGTGGTTACTAGCTTGTACATGAACGCTGCGTGCATGTTTAGGAAGGTGTAGCCGTAGCGGACAGCGCGACGAAGGATGCGGCGGATTACATATCCGGCTTTGGCATTTGAAGGCAACTGTCCGTCGGTGATCGAGAAAGCGATGGTGCGGATATGGTCGGCAATCACACGCATGGCGATATCTTTCCGGCTATCCTCCCCGTATTTCACGCCGGTGATCTCCCCGATCCTGGTGATAAGCGGCTGGAAGATATCGGTGTCGTAGTTTGAGGTTTTTCCCTGTACCGCCATCGCCAGTCGCTCAAATCCCATGCCGGTGTCGATCACCTTGGCTGGAAGCGGTTCCAGTGAACCGTCAGCCTTGCGATTGTATTGCATGAATACCAGGTTCCAGATCTCGATGACCTGCGGATGGCCCTGGTTGACAAGCAGGAGACCATCCACCTTGGCGCGCTCTTCTGCCGGCCGTATATCGATATGGATTTCTGAGCAGGGTCCGCACGGTCCCGTATCGCCCATCTCCCAGAAGTTATCTTTCTTGTTTCCGTTGATGATCCGCTCCTGGGGCAAGTATTGCAGCCAGTAACCGGCAGCCTCGTTGTCCCGTTCCAGATTCTCGTCTGGATTCCCTTCGAAGACGGTGGCATAGAGCCGGTCGGGATCAAGTTTCAGCACCCCTACCAGATATTCCCATGCCCAGGCGATGGCCTCTTTCTTGAAGTAGTCTCCAAACGACCAGTTTCCCAACATTTCGAACATGGTGTGGTGATAGGTGTCATGTCCCACCTCTTCCAGGTCGTTGTGCTTGCCGCTCACACGCAAACATTTTTGCGAATCGGCTACCCGCGGGTGCTTCACCGGGGCATTTCCCAGGATGATATCCTTGAACTGGTTCATCCCGGCATTGGTAAACATTAGCGTCGGGTCGTCCTTGATCACCATCGGAGCCGAAGGGACGATCTGGTGCTCCTTGGATGCAAAAAAGTCTTTAAACGATTGGCGAATTTCTTTTGAAGTCATAAATATCTTACGGGTTACGGGCTTCTAACGTGAAACCGAAGTTTTATTTTTTTAAGGTGCAAAGATACAATATTCTTGTGTCAAAACATAGGTGAAAACCGCTCTCTTTTGATTCTAATTACTATCTTTGTCGAGGTTCAAAACTTTGATAAAGAAATGGGCAAGCGCAGGAAACCGATCCAGTTCAACGATAAACGGCTCTACTATTCCATCCAGGAGGTGGCGGATCACTTTGCCGTAAACGTTTCATTGTTGAGGTTCTGGGAGAAAGAGTTCGACAACATCCGCCCAAAGAAGACTGCAGGAGGAACACGCCAATATACCCGCGAAGACATCCAGCAGGTTGAGATTGTGTATCATCTGGTCAAGGAGAAGGGGCTGACGCTGGAGGGTGCCCGTCAATCGTTAAAGTCGAAAAAGGATGATGAGGTAAAGCGGGTGGAAACGCTGGAAAAACTGAAAGAGATCAGGAGAGAGCTGCTGTTGCTTGAGGAGGAGTTTGACCGGCTACATGAGCAGCAGAAATACAGTAATAGTGAAATCGAGTAAGTGTGAAGACGAAATATCTTATAGCAACACTGATCCTTGTCTCGCTGAGCATGACGGCCCAGCCCGTCAAGGTTGGAGCCGAAAGGACCGAAAGCTATCTTCCGCTTCTCCGGGGTAAACGGGTGGCCGTGATGAGCAACCAGACCGGAAGGGTGGGAGATGAACATCTGGTAGACCTGCTTGTGAGGAACGGTGTTGAACTTGTTGGGATCTTCTCCCCGGAGCATGGATTTCGTGGAACAGCCGATGCGGGGGAGCATGTGGCCAGCTCCGTGGACGAAAAGACAGGCATTCCCGTTTGGTCGTTATACGGTAGCGGAGGTGGAAAGCCGACTGCCGATCAGATGAGACGGTTCGACCTGCTCCTTTTCGACCTGCAGGATGTGGGACTCCGGTTTTATACCTACTACATCAGCATGGCCCACTTAATGGATGCCTGTGCCGAACATGGCAAGAAGATGATCGTACTCGACAGGCCCAATCCCAACGGATTCCATGTGGATGGCCCGATATTGGACATGAAGCATAAATCGGGTGTAGGGTGGCTGCCCATTCCAGTGGTTCATGGGATGACACTGGGCGAAATCGCCCTGATGATAAACGGTGAGAAGTGGTTGCCCCAGGGAAGGCGATGCGACCTGACAGTCATCCCGTGCGAAAATTATACTCATCAGACGGAGTACCGGCTGCCCATAGCTCCGTCTCCCAACCTGCCTGACATGCAATCTGTCTACCTTTATCCCTCCATCTGTCTCTTTGAGGGTACGGTGATGAGCCTTGGACGTGGGACCCCCTTCCCGTTTCAGGTATACGGCCATCCCGACTTCAAGGGTTCCACCTTCTCCTTTACGCCAAGAAGTGTGCCGGGAGCAAAGCACCCGCCGTTTCTCAACAGGAGGTGTTACGGAGTCGATCTCCGGAACCTCTCCCAGCAGGATATCCGCGAAAACGGATTTGATCTCTCCCATGTGATTGATGCTTACTGCAACCTCAACCTGGGCGATAAGTTTTTCACTCCCTTCTTCGAGAAACTGACAGGGGTGGATTATATCCGGCAAGATATCATTGCCGGGAAATCGGCACGGGAAATCAAGGCGAAATGGTCTTGCGATGTGTTGAAATTCAGGAAGCAACGACGCCCATACCTCTTATATGAGGAATAACTGATTAAATTTCGAATAGTTTTCATACTTTTGTAAAAAAGCGACAGATATGGTTGATAAACTCTCTGATCCGATTGGCAGATTGATGGGATTACGTTACAAGTCTCACCCCTGGCACGGAATCTCCATCGGCGAAAATGCCCCTGAAGAGGTTACTGCATTTATTGAAGTGGTTCCGACCGATACAGTAAAGTATGAAATTGACAAAATAAGCGGATATCTGCGGGTAGACCGCCCGCAGAAGTTCTCTAACGTAGTGCCTGCCCTGTACGGATTTATCCCGCAAACCTATTGCGGAAAGAGAGTGGGGGACTTTTGCAACGCAAAAACCGGAAGGAGCGACATCAAGGGCGACGGGGATCCGATAGATATCTGTGTGTTGACGGAGAAGGACCTCTCGCACGGCGACCTTCTGGTGGATGCCATTCCTATCGGAGGTTTCCGGATGATCGACGGCAACCAGGCCGACGACAAGATTATTGCCATCCTGAAGAACGATACCGTTTACGGCCATTACGACAACATCGATGATGTGCCGAAGATTGTGATCCAGCGCCTGGAGCACTATTTTCTCACCTACAAGGATATGCCCGGGGAGGACCGGAACACCGAGATCACCCATGTCTACGGACGCGACGAGGCCCTTGAAGTTATCCGCTATGCCGTTCAGGACTATAATGAGCGGTTCGAAAATATCGGACTGATTCTTTCCTGACGGGGATTTTCTGGCCGGTTCCTTGCATCCGGTCCAATCGGACAAGTCGCTGCCGACCTGGGTGACCTGTCCGGATACTCATGATATTCAGCTGTTTCTTGGGGGTAATCCACATTTTCCTCTCTTTTGGCAACAGGCTGCAGCCAAGTTGCAAAGTGGCAGGAATTGATCCTTGGAGCCAGAAGTAAGAGCTTTCGAACTTTTAAATTAATATCCTATGAAATCAGTTTCAATTTCAATTTTACTGACAACCATTCTGTTGGGGTGCTGTTGGGTTTCGTGCAGCGAAACGCGACAGGATTCCGGTGTTGCTGTTGCTGAAGGTGGTGTCTCCGCCTATCTGGGACAATGGACTTTCGGTTTTGGCCAGCGTTCTGTAGGCTGGATCAATGTAAGAGCGGAAGAGGGGTATCTCGATGCCGACCTGATGTGGGGCGGTGGTGGAATCTATTATGGAGTGCCTTATCTCTATATCGCCGGAGAGAAACTCTGTCTGGGAAGGGATCCCAGGAACGTGGTGCTGAAGAGGGATGCCGATGGCAATCCGACCTTGTCGAAAAGCTATCCGGTATGGATTGAACTCACCAGGAGCGGGGAGGCTATTTCGGGATATCAATTGAGCCCGAGGAACGACGGGAGTGGTCTCGATTCGGTCTATCTGGAAGGGATGAGATCGCCCGCTATGCCGCCTGCACCCGATCTCTCGGAGGTACGTTTCGGGGAGCCGATTGCATTGATAAGGAACAGTAACGACCTTACCGGGTGGAGATTGGTAGAGGATGACCTGAAGAGTGGCTGGACCATGAGTGATGGCATACTTACCAACAACCCGGTGCAACCGGAGGATGGGAATCATGTCAGATACGGAAATCTCCGGACGGAGGAGCTGTTTGAGGACTTTAACCTTAAACTGGAGGTAAACACCCCGCCGGGAAGCAACAGCGGGGTATATCTTCGCGGCATGTATGAGATCCAGGTGGCCGACTCCTACGACCGGCCCTTGGACTGGGGAGGCAGCATGGGAGCCATTTTTACAAGAGTTACGCCAACGGTAAAGGCCGAGAAGCCGTCGGGCGAATGGCAGGAACTCGATATTACACTCTGCAGACGTCATGTCACTGTCCGGCTTAACGGTGTAACCATTATCGACAATCAACCCGTGGAGGGACCAACGGGTGGTGCAATTCAATGGGATGTGACAGCTCCTGGACCGATCTATCTTCAGGGAGACCACACGGCCATCTCTTACCGGAATATTGTACTGACGCCCATTATCAATTAACCGTTTACAAATTTATTTACCCATGAAAACAGAAAACAGGAAAAAGATCGGCCGGAGAGCCTTTATTGAAACCTCGGCGCTGGCTGTGGGGGGGTTGACCATTGTCCCGGCCCATGTTATCGCCGGACTGGGACATATCGCTCCGAGTGATAAACTGAATGTTGCCGGCATCGGTATTGGCGGAATGGGTCGCGGCGATCTGGAGGATGTAGCCCAAACAGAGAATATTGTGGCACTTTGCGATGTCGACTGGAACAGCTCGGTGGAGGCAGTGTTCAATCTCTACCCGAAAGCCAAGCGATACAAGGACTATCGTATCATGCTTGACCGGCAGAAGGATATCGATGCAGTGATCGTTGCCACGCCCGACCATACCCATGCGATTATCAGCATGGAGGCTATCAGAAGGGGCAAGCATGTCTATACCGAGAAGCCGCTTACACACACGGTATATGAGGCAAGGATGCTGACGGAAGCCGCCCGGAGATACAAGGTGGCTACCCAGATGGGAAACCAGGGGCAGGCCGGGGATTGGCCGCGAAGGTTACAGGAGATGATTCACGACGGAGCAATAGGGACAATTGAAGAGGTTCATGTCTGGACCGACCGTCCCAACCGGGGATTGGCCGATACATACTGGCCACAGGGTGTCAACCGTCCTGCCGATACCCCACCGGTACCGGATACCCTCGATTGGGATCTCTTTACAGGTCCGGCACCTATGCGCCCCTACCACCCCTCTTATCACCCTTTCAGGTGGCGGGGCTGGCTCGATTACGGTACGGGTGCGCTAGGCGATATCGGTTGCCATTCGTTCGACTCGATATTCAGGATACTGAAACTGAAATACCCCACCACCATTCAGGCCACCTCTACACTGGTCAACGGTGACTCCTTCCCGCTGGCCTCTATCGTCACCTACGATTTCCCCGCACGGGAGGGGATGCCGCCGCTGCGGCTGACATGGTATGATGGCGGGCTTCGTCCGCCACGGTTGGCTGAAATAGCTCCGGGTATTCAAATGGGCGCAGGCGGTGTTCTCTATGTCGGCAGCAAGGGGCTGATCCTTGACGACCGTCTTCTGCCCCAATCGCTGGATGACTCCTACGAGAGACCGGAGCCCTATCTCAAATCCTCTCCCGGTCACCGGCAGGAGTGGATTCTTGCCTGCAAAGGTGGCGAACCGGCCGGCTCCAACTTCGACTGGGCGGGACCGTTGACCGAAACCGTACTGTTGGGGAATATCGCGTTGCGACCGGAATTGAGGGAGAAGATGAGCTACCAGAGCCTGCAATTCGATCCTGAAAAACTCTCGTTTCCGAACATGCCTGAAGCAGACCAGTTTATCCATTACGAATACAGGAGCGGGTGGTCACTCTGAGTTCTGCCCGATTTGATTGAATAAAATCTATTGAACCGATGAAAAAAAGCCTCGTTTTTCTCTTTTCCGTCTTTATTGTCACCTTTGCCTTCGCCCAACCGGCGGGGCAACCGCTGATGATGTTCGGTGATACCTCCCGGACCGGTACCCCTTTCTCCAAAGATCCGCACGTGGTGCGGCTCAACGACCGCTACCTGCTCTACTTCTCCATTCCTCCCGCCAAAGGAGATCCAAATTCAGGATGGAATATCGGTATTGCGGAGAGCCGCGACTTGATCCACTGGAGCAAAGTGGGTGAGATCACCCCGCATCCCGATGCCCCGTATGAGGCAAAGGGGCTTTGCGCTCCTGGCGCGCTGGTCAGGGATGGAAAGGTTCACCTCTTCTATCAGACTTACGGAAATGGCAGGAACGACGCTATCTGTCACGCTGTTTCGGTCGACGGCATCCACTTCGAGCGGAACCGCACCAACCCGATCTTCCGGCCGACGGGTAAATGGAATTGCGGACGGGCTATCGATGCGGAGGTCACTCTCTTCAAGGATCAATATTATCTCTACTTTGCCACGAGGGATCCCGACTATAAAAAGCAGATGCTGGGTGTAGCGGTGACTCCGAAAAACAGTAACTTCAACCGGGAGAGCTGGCGCCAGGTGTCGGATGCTCCGATACTGACCCCGGAACTGCCATGGGAGGGTGAGTGTATCGAGGGGGCTTCGGTCGCCGTCAGGGAGGGGAGGCTCTATATGTTCTATGCGGGGGCCTACAACAATTGGCCGCAGCAGATCGGTGTGGCCGTCAGCGACGATGGTGTGAACTGGGAAAGATTGTCCGACAAGCCATTCCTTCCGAACGGCAAACCGGGAGAGTGGAACGAGAGCGAATCGGGACATCCCCACCTTTTTACCGACGAGGATGGGAGGAGCTACCTCTTCTTCCAGGGTAACAACGACAAGGGGAGGAGCTGGTATATATCCCGGCAGGAGGTGATCTGGAACGAAGGATTACCCCAGCTGGCCTCCAATGGGCTCAAGCTCTGGTACCGGCAGCCTGCGGGCGACTGGAATGAAGCGCTGCCCGTTGGTAACGGACGATTGGGCGCGATGGTATTTGGCAATCCTGTCCGGGAACGGATACAGCTGAACGAAGAGAGCCTGTGGGCCGGTTCTCCGGTCAACAACAATAATCCTGAAGCATTGGGCGCTCTTCCGGAGATACAGCGTCTGATCCTGGAGAACAGGGTGGCGGAGGCGGTTAAACTTGCCGAGAAAAGCATGGTGGGGACCCCTCCCAGGATACGCTCCTATCAGACATTGGGAGATCTGCTGCTCGACTTTGGCGAACGGAAGGTAGAGGATTACAGGCGGGAACTGGACCTGCATACCGGTATTGCGAAGAGCACCTTCATCCATGACGGGACGCGTTTTACCCAGGAGGTGCTGGCCTCGGCTCCCGATAACCTGATTGCAGTACGGCTAACCGCCTCCGGAAAAGAGAAGATCAATCTCTCGTTGAGCCTCTCCAGAGAGAAGGATGCAACGATCCGGACAGAGGGAAGCCGTATCCTGCTCGCCGGTCAGATTATTGATGAGCAGGACTCCTTGCGGGGACCTTCAGGTGCACATATGAAATTTGCCGCCGAGCTGAGGGCGGTCAACCGGGGAGGCTCAGTTACCGGTAACGGAAAAGGACTTGTGGTAACCAATGCCGACGAGCTGATGCTGTTGCTGACTGCGGCTACCGATTACAGCTTGGAGAAGATCGATTTCGACCGGAGTGTGAATCCGGTACAGATATGTACGCAACTGCTCGACAAGGTTTCCGGAAAAAGTTTTGCGAAGATCAGGGAGGAGCATCTGAAAGAGTATGGTGAGCTGTTTCATCGCGTCTCACTCGACCTGGGAGGCGAGGATCGCTCCTGTTTGCCTACCGACGAGCGGCTCCGGCAAATAAGAGAGGGAATAGAGGATCCGCAATTGACGGCGCTTTACTTCCAGTATGGACGTTACCTGCTGATGAGTAGCTCCCGCCATCCGGGCAGACTTCCGGCCAACCTTCAGGGTATCTGGTGTCAGGATTTCGATGCGCCGTGGAATTCCGACTTCCATACCAATATTAACCTGCAGATGAACTACTGGCCTGCAGAGGTGTGCAACCTGAGCGAGACGGTTGAACCGCTCTCTGGCTTTATGCGGCAGGTGGCAGGGCCGGGTGCGGTGACAGCCGCCCAGATGTATAATGCCAGGGGTTGGACTCTCCACCACCTGACGGATGTCTTTGGCCGTACCGGGGTGATGGACGGTATCTGGGGGCTCTATCCGATGGGAGGTCCCTGGATGACCTTCCCGTTGTACGAACATTATGCCTTCACCTGCGATGAGCGTTACCTCAGGGAGGTGGCCTATCCCCTGATGAAGGGGTCGGCCCGATTCGTGCTCGACTTCCTGATCAGGGATAAGCAGGGGAGGTGGGCTATTGCTCCATCCAACTCGCCGGAGAACATGTACATCTTGCCGCAGACCGGTGAGGCTCACTACATGACCTATTCGGCCACCATGGATGTGCAGATCATCACCGAACTCTTCAACTACTGTATACGTGCATCCGAGCTGCTAAGAGAGGAGAAGCAGTTTGCCGATACGCTCAGAGGGGTGCTTGCCGAGCTTCCGCCTGTAAGAATATCGCCTACCAGGGGAACTATCCTTGAATGGATAGAAGAGTATGAGGAGGCCGAACCGGGACACCGCCACATATCACACCTGCTGGGACTCCATCCAGGAACCCAGATTACCGCGGCCACGCCGGAGCTGTTTGAAGCCGCGAAGAGGACCATTGAGACCCGGTTGCGGCACGGCGGCGGCCACACCGGCTGGAGCCGGGCCTGGATCATCAATTTCTATGCCCGTCTCCTGGATGGCGACAATGCGGATCACCATATCAGGGAGCTGCTTGCCAAATCCACGCTCCCCAACCTGTTCGATAACCATCCTCCCTTTCAGATCGACGGAAACTTTGGCGGGACGGCCGGTATAGCCGAGATGCTGCTGCAGTCGCATACGGGCGAGATCGTATTGCTCCCGGCACTGCCTGCTGCCTGGGAAAATGGGAGTGTAAAGGGATTAAGGGCCCGGGGCGGGTTTGAGGTGGATATCGTCTGGGAGTCTGGCAGGGTGAAACAGGCAACATTCCGCTCACTGGCGGGTAATCCGCTACAGGTATCGGCACACGGGAAACGGATCTCACTTGCGTTGAAGGCAGACGAGAGGGTCACGCTGAACGGGAATCTGCAGGTGATGGAGTGAATCAGCTGAACGACTGGTCGAAATCGTGCAGTTTTTCCAGGAAACGGCTTCTCTCCGGTTCGGTGATGAATGAGGCCATGAAAGAGTTGCGGGCCAGCGTGAAGATGTCGTTTTTCGACAGCCCGAGCGCTTCGGCCGTCTGCAGATAGTTCTCGTTGATGTATCCACCAAAATAGGCCGGATCGTCGGAGTTGAGGGTGACACGGATGCCGTTGTCGAGAAATATCTTGACAGGCAGCTCCTCCAGTTTTTTCACCACCTTCAGTTTGAGGTTGGAGAGCGGGCATACGGTAAGCGGAATCTCCCGGTCGCACAGCTCTTCCATCAGGATCGGGTCGTCTATCGATCTGACACCATGGTCGATCCGTTCCGCTTCGAGCAGGTCGATCGCTTCCCAGACATATTCGGCCGGACCCTCCTCACCGGCGTGGGCTACTGCAAAGAAGCCCTCTTCGCGTACCCGGTTGAAGACGTTGAAGAACTTGCCCGGGGGATGACCCTTTTCTGAGGAATCCAATCCCACGGCAATGATCTTCTCCCTGTATGGCAGGGCAGATTGGAGTGTTTCAGAAGCCGACGCCTCGCTCAGGTGGCGAAGGAAGCACATGATCAGCTTCGATGATATTCCCCACTTCTTCCTGGCATCCTCCATTGCCCGGGTAATGCCATTGATCACGGTTGAGAAGCTGATCCCCCGGGCGGTATGAGTCTGCGGGTCGAAAAAGATCTCCGTATGGATCACATTGTCGGCAAGCGCCCTCCGCAGGTAACTCGCCGTCAGATCGTAAAAATCCTCTTCATGAACCAGTACGCTGGCTGCCGCGTAGTAGATATCCAGAAAATCCTGCAGGTTGTTGAACCGGTATGCGTTGCGGACTTCCTCCACAGAACCGTACCTAAGGGCAATACTGTTTCTTGTCGCCATCTCGAACATCAGTTCCGGTTCAAATGTACCTTCGATATGTACATGCAGCTCTGCCTTGGGAATTGACTCGATGTACCTTTTTAGGTTTTCGTCCATACGCTTTCCGGTTTTTATATTTTTGCAAAAATACACGAACCGTTCGGTTCCTGAAATAATTTGCAGAAGAATTTACCGCAGGTTGGGCGATAATGGCTATTTTTGCGACAATATAGATAAAAGCAAAAATTAAAACCAGATATCGTATGCGATCCGGAACAATAACTATCCTTTCGTTACTTTTTTCTTTACACCTTTTTGGCCAGGGGGTGACCGCCCATGTCAATCCCTTCATTGGAACCACCAACTACGGGACCACCCATCCCGGAGCGGTGCTTCCCAACGGCATGATGTCGGTGACACCCTTCAATGTGATGGGATCGGAAAAAAACAGGTATGACAAGGACAAACAGTGGTGGTCGACGCCCTACTCCTACGAAAACAGCTATTTCACCGGATTTGCACATCTCAACCTGAGCGGGGTGGGGTGTCCCGATTTGGGATCCCTCTTGCTGATGCCTACATCTGGAGAGCTGAATGTGAATTACGATGAGTATGGCAGCGGGTACTCCGATGAGCAGGCTTCACCCGGCTACTACTCCAACCGACTGACCCGATATGGAATCTTGACCGAAGTGACGGCTACCGAACGGACGAGCATTGCCCGTTTCACCTTTCCAGAGGGTCAGGCCAATATCCTGCTGAACCTGGGTGAGGGGCTGACCAACGAGAGCGGGGCCTGGATGCGTCGCATCAGCGATACCGAGATCGAGGGGATGAAATTGTTGGGAACCTTCTGTTACAATCCTCAGGCGGTCTTTCCCGTTTACTTCGTGATGCGGATCAACAGACAACCGTCAGCTTCCGGATATTGGAAAAGACAGCGTGAAATGGGTGTAGAGGCAGCCTGGGACAGCACGGCCGGTAAACGGAAGCTCTATACCCGGTACGGACGCGATATTGCCGGCGATGATATCGGGGCCTACTTTTCTTACCAGGTAGTGGAAGGTGAGACCATTGAGGTACAGATTGGGGTCTCGTTCGTCAGTACGGCCAATGCCCGTGAAAACCTGGAAAGTGAACAGCAGGGATTCCGGTTCGATGAGGTGAGGGCTGCCGCCAGTGAACGTTGGGAGCGGGAACTTTCCCGTGTCCGCGTGACCGGTGGGACAGACGACCAGCGGGTGGTTTTTTACACCGCACTTTACCATGCGCTGATCCATCCCAACCTGCTGAACGACGTGAATGGAGAGTATCCGGCGATGGAGAGTGACAAGGTGCTGACCGCCAACGGGAATCGCTATACGGTCTTTTCACTCTGGGACACCTATCGGAATGTCCATCAGTTGCTCACCCTGCTCTATCCGGGGAAACAGCTGGAGATGGTCCGTTCGATGGTGGGAATGTATCGGGAGAGCGGATGGTTGCCCAAGTGGGAGTTGTATGGTCGCGAAACGCTTACGATGGAGGGCGATCCGGCCATTCCGGTGATAGTGGACAGCTGGATGAAAGGGTTGCGCGATTTCGATCTGGAGACCGCCTACGAGGCGATGTACAAATCGGCTACAACCGAAGGGAAGCACAACCTCCTCCGCCCCGACATTGATGACTACTTGAAGCTGGGCTATCTGCCGCTCCGGGAGAAGTATGACAACTCCGTTTCGCACGCGCTGGAGTATTACATTGCCGACAATGCCTTGTCGAAACTGGCTGCCGCATTGGGAAAAAAGGAGGATGCCGCACTTTTCCGCAACCGGTCGCTCAACTATACCCGTTACTATTCGCCCCAATATGGGGTCTTCAGGCCGATATTGCCCGACGGAACCTTCCTGTCGCCCTTCAACCCCAAGCAGGGTGAAAACTTCGAAGAGGTTCCGGGATTTCACGAAGGGAGTTCGTGGAACTATTCGTTTATGGTACCGCACGACGTGCCGGGTCTGATCAGGATGCATGGCGGAAAAAGGAGGTTTACGGAAAAGCTTCAGGCGGTGTTTGATGAAGGTCATTATGACCCGACCAACGAGCCCAATATCGGTTATCCATTCCTGTTCAGTTATGTGAAGGGGGAGGAGTGGCGCACTCAAAAACTCACGCAGGAGCTGCTGGAAAGCTATTTCAAGAATGCTCCCGACGGACTTCCCGGCAATGACGATACGGGAACCATGTCGACCTGGGCGGTTTTTGCCATGATGGGTTTCTATCCCGACAACCCCACGGAACCATTCTACACCTTTACCTCGCCGGTTTTCGACAAGATCACGCTGCAGCTGGATCCTCTCCATTATGGAGGCAGGCAGCTGGAGATAGAGGTGGTTCGTACCGGCAAGGATGCACGGTACATCGATAAGATTGTGATCGACGGGAAACGGTTCGGTGGTTATCGCATCTCGCACGAGCAACTCACCAAAGCCGGAAAGATTGTTTTTTACCTGAAGGAGAGGTGATTGAGCCGGATCAGGCTGATCAATTTCATCCAGCTGTCGGGAAACCTCTTCGCAAACCGGTTGACACGCCACTTGCGAAGCAGTGATTTGGCCCACTTTCGCCACCAGCAGGCAAAGTAGAATGTGACAGGCATCAGCAGCAGATAGAGTAGGGCCCACCATCCGTTAGAAAAGATGGCCACTGCAAGGGTCTGGATCACAACGAATGCAGGGACGATAAAGAGTCCGGAGACAACACGGAGGGTAGGGATGAACTGATCCTCCTTAAAGAGCGTGAGCAATTTTCTATAGCAGAGGATAGGCAATATTCCGTTCAGAAACCCGAAAAGGGTCAGTGGCAGTGAAAGGGTCAGCAGCAGCAATTGCACTACGATCGAGACCGTTGATGCCGGGTTTGCAACATTGTCACGTGGCGATAACTTATGCTTGCCGAGGATATCCATTGCCATGCGGAAATCTCCAATCTGTCTGTCGAAGGTGGACCTGTCGTCATGAAACATCCTGTCCAGCGAATGCACGACCTCCTTCGAGGCCAACAGGAAGTCCTCCCTTTTTCCGGCATGCTTCTCCCTGGCCAATCGGGGAGCATTCCATTGGATGGCGCAGAGATACTCCTCGTAGAATGCGTCGTTCCATATGTTTACAATAAGTTCTTTCATGCGGCTCTCCAGTTCGTTTCGCAAAGAGTTGGCCGCCAGATTGGGATTCTCTTCGTACTGCTGCCGGAAATCGGCCACCCTGATCGGCTTTCCGAAGACCACATAGACATCGGAAAGGAATCCTAAAATATCGGGATAGTATACCCCGACGGGTATTATCTCGCAATTCAGCGTGAAATTCTCGCTCGCTTCAATGGGCAGTACGATACGGGAGATCGCTTTCTTGACGGGCAACAACGATATTTTGGGATTGTGGCTCCCTTCGGGATAGAGTGCAATCGGAATCCTCCTTTTCAGCAACTCTCCGCTCAACCGGAACGATTCGTTGTTGTTTCCCAGGTTTTCAACCCCGTCCCTGATCCTGTATACCGGCATGATATGGAGCCAACGCATGATGGCGGCCACGAAAGAGTTCTTGAATACGTCGGCACGCGCCAGAAAAACCGGCTCCTTCTTGCAAACATTCAGCAACAGGAATGGATCGACCACAGCATTGCGGTGGTTTGACGCAAATATCAGCGGATGCTCCTCGTTGATGTTTTCAGTTCCCCTGTATACAATCTTCCGGTAATGGAGGTTAAGAACAATCCGCTCGAAAAAACGGAGGAGGTCATATCCTTTGCTGTATCCGTACTTCATGATGCGACACTATTCAGTTTGGACGATTTTTTCCGCCAGTAGAAGGCGAGCACCAGACCGGCGACAATGTGCCATATTCCCCACCAGGCAGCGATGAAGGCCATCCCTCCCAGTTCAAGTTCGGACGGAAATATACGCGGGTTAAAGATCAGTGCCAGTCCCAGCCCCGAGTTCTGTATTCCCGTTTCGATTGAGATGGTTCGGCAGTTTATCTCGTTTACCTTGAGCGTCTTGGGGAGCAAGTACCCGCCCAGGAAGGCAATTCCGTTATGTAGAAGTACAATCAGGAATACCAGGTGTATATATTTCAGGAAGAGGGAGAAATTACCAGCCAGTGCGCCAACCAGAAAAGCGATAAAAAAGAGGACCGATGCAATCTGCACAGACTTTTCTACCTTTTTTACAAAGTTGGGGAACTTCATACCTACCGTCATTCCTACAATCACCGGAATTCCCAGAATGATGAAAACGGTACGGAACATCTCAACGGGGTCGATGGTTATGGGTACCAGCAGTGGGGATTTGCTGGCATAAAGCCCTCCCCAGAAGGCAAAATTGAGCGGGGTCATAAAGAGACTAAGCACGGTAGTGCCTGCCGTAAGGCTTACCGACAATGCCACGTTCGATTTCGACAGTGCCGAAATCATGTTTGAAACATTTCCACCGGGACAGGCAGCAACCAGAAGCATGCCCATGGCAACGGGAACGCTCGGCCGGATAGCAAGTACCAATAGATAGGTCAGTGCTGGCAGCAGGAGGTATTGCGAAATAATTCCGACAATTGCCGGTTTGGGGCTCATGGCGAGATCCTTGAAATGTCTGGGTCTGATGCCCAACGCCACGCCGAACATGATGAAGGCAATGGCGATATTCATTATGTTTAATGAGTTTTGGTTAAAGTTGAGTTGCACCGTATTCAGCTGTTCCAGATTGCCGAAGAGTGAGAGTAGGGGCACTTGTTGCATAGGGTGTACTTTATGATTTCCAGCCGCAAAGGTAACTTTTTTAAAAAGAAACACAAAGACAAACTCCGATAAATGTTTATCTCTTTCCGGGCAGTTGTTGAACAAGGTTGCCGCTACCTTTATTGTTAATTGTTCAGGCCGGAAGATCAAAAAAATATATATTTGTGGCGTGATCGCGAATTAATATCAACCGATCTGCCTTCCAAATGAGAACAGTTAAATATCTCCTCCTCCTGATCACCCTCATAACGGTGGTCCCGATCGACACACTTTCTGCGATCGAACCGAATCAGAACGAGACTTTGGACAAGATTGCCGTGGCATCCGAAAAGACCTCGATAAACACGCAACCCACCACCTTGGAAAGAACCGATATGGATGAGGTGGCCAATCTTCTTCTGGCAGCTTTTGCTGCTCTGGGTACGGTTCTTACCTGGCGGGCGATCCGCAGGGAGACCAAACAGCAGCAGATCAAGCGGACCTTTCAATCGAAAATTCTTTCCGACCTGATACGGCACATGTACCGGAACAAGGTTTGTGTATGTGCCGTACAGCAGAAACTCAGGGATCAGGGGTTCGACCGCTATTATCCTTCCGAAGAACATCTGCTTAAATTGAAGCTGTTGCCCGAAGATCTCCGTTTCGACCGGTTTGACAATACACCAGCCTTTTATGATATCCTGCACGAGCTGGAGTTGAAGTTCAGGAATTTCAATATCGAGGTTGATGTTTCGATTGAGCACCTCAAGCTGCAAAATATTGGTGAAGAGACAAAAATCCGTGATCTGGAGGTGCTTGAGTTCAAATCGCAATTGCTGACCATCGATATCATCAACCTGATGCATACCTTGGGGCTTCCCGTGTTGGAAGAGAGCGTACACTCCGGGTTGGAACGTTCACCGTATGTTCCGGCCATAAAGGGGGCAAAGGAAGAGAGTGAGTTGTGGAGAAAGTTCCATCCGAAGATTGAGGCTCACTACCTTGAGTCGGTACGCAAGTTTCTGGTATCCAAGTCGGAACGTTATATGAAACTGCATCCGGTCGACCACCCCATGATCTCTTTATCAACTGGATCGGGAGATGAGAGGACCCGCTATTTCGATGATCTTCTGCAACTTTCCGATCACCTTAGGCGTGACATTGCAGGAGAGTATCAGAAAATCCATCTGATCCCTTTTCAATAATGATATTCCCCTTCCCACTGATGGTGCAATTGATTTAATTGCTACTTTTGGGGGAATAATGTGTCGCTAGGGAACAAACAATTGCTTATTCCGGAAAAAAATGAAAGAAGAAAAACTGGATATTCATCCAATTGCCATTCACCTGTCGCAGACATTTGTAGCCATCATCCCCCTGCTTTCGGCCATATTGGGATATGCAGACAGACTTGTACGGTTCAAGACGATCAACACCCCGTTGTTGTTGCGGAAGATCGTGCTGAGCATTATCATCATTGTGCTTGCAATCGTTCAGGCGGCACTCTTCACGCAGGGCAGCTATCGATGGTACCTCTTGCTTCTTTCACTTGGATCGCTGGCTGTTGCCGTTCAACTGGGAATGCTTGGAAAGCAGCTTATCAACGTGATCCTTCCGGGTTCGATGGTGTTCCGTGGAGGGAAAAAGCAGGCTACACCCGGACAGAGAGGAACAACTCCGAAGATGGGTCCCGAAGAGATAGCCCGGCAGATAGCGGAAAAACAGGCTGCAAAAGCGAGGGCAGAGAGTGAGAAGTCTACCGGAGATAAATAGATACAACAAGATCATTATAAAATAGATAGATGGAAGAGAAGAGAATTTCTACAAAAAAATTATCCAGGAGAGGTTTTCTGGGAGCAGCTGCTGTAGCTGCGGCAGCTGTTGTGACACCCTTTTCCACGACGTATGGAAATACCGGATCGTCGGCCCGAAGAGAGAGGGTCCCCAGTTCCAAATTCCGGGGAGTGCAGATTGGCGCAATCACATACAGTTTCCGCGATCTGCCGGGTGGAGTTGATGCTGTTTTGAAAGCATGTGTTGATGCCGGATTGAGTTCGGTAGAACTGATGGGTACCGGCGTGGAGGAGTATCTCGGTGCACCTCTGAACCCGTTGTCGAAACGTCCTGCCGGTGCATCACGCAAACTTTCTGATGAGGAGAAGAGGGTACAGGAGCAGTACAACCGCGACCTGAAAGAGTGGAGACGGGTAGTGGGAACTCCGGAAAAGTATGCCCAGCTCAGGAAGAAATTCAACGATGCCGGTGTCAATATCCATATCTATAAATGGGTGGCCGGCAACACCGAGGAGGAGCTCGATTACTCCTTCAAGGTGGCCAAGGCGCTTGGGGCGATAGGTATTTCCGCCGAGCTGGACGATAAAAATGCCCGCCTGATGGGACCGGTTGCCGCCCGGAACGGCATGTATGCCATTTTACACAATCACTATCAGTACGGAGAGCCCGGTTTCGATCTGGACCGGTTACTGGCCTATTCGCCGGCCAATATGCTGAACTTCGATATTGGCCACTATTTGGGGTCGACCGGTTTGAATCCTGCCGATTTCATCCGGAAATACCACAAGAGGATTGCGAGTATCCACGTCAAGGACAAGACAAGTGCCAACAATCCCATACAGAAGAATACGAACCAGGTGTTCGGACAGGGCGAGACCCCCATTGCCGAGGTATTGCGGTTGATCCAGAAAGAGAGGTGGCCCATTTACTGCGATATCGAGCTGGAATACCCGGTTGCGTCCTGGTCAACTTCGGTTAAGGAGGTGAGAACCTGCATGGAGTATTGCCGACAGATCCTGATCTGATTTTTCCCTGCGGACAACTGATTTGTTCGGTTTTTTATGTACGTTTGTACAAATAAATAATCGGGGAGAGAGTATGTCCATACCATTAGCAGAAAGGTTACGCCCGCGGAACCTGGATGAGTTTATCGGCCAGACCCACCTGGTCGGTAAAGGTGCTGTGTTACGCAAGATGATCGATTCGGGCCGGATCCCCTCCATCATCTTCTGGGGCCCTCCGGGAGTTGGCAAGACAACATTGGCCAACATCATCGCCAACACGTTGCAAGCTCCATTTTATAAACTGAGCGCCATCAACTCGGGGGTCAAGGATGTGAGGGATGTGATTGAAAAGGCTAAAAACAACCGCTTTTTCGAATCTGCTGCTCCCATCCTGTTTATCGATGAGATTCACCGTTTCAGCAAGTCCCAGCAGGATTCGTTGCTGCATGCCGTTGAGACCGGAACCATCACGCTTATCGGTGCCACGACGGAGAACCCGTCGTTTGAAGTGATCCGGCCGTTGCTCTCAAGATGTCAGGTTTATCTCCTGAAGGCGATGGAGGTAAAGGATTTGGAGGAATTGATGAAACGAGCGCTGACCGAGGACGATATCCTGAGCGGAAAAGAGATCGAGGTCAAGGAGACCGGCGCTCTATTCCGTTTTTCCGGTGGCGATGCCCGCAAGCTGCTGAATATCCTGGAGCTGGTTATTGCCGCGGGCGATACCGGCGGCAAGATTGTGATTACCGACAAGAGCGTGACTGAGCGGTTGCAGGAGAATCCTGCGGCGTATGACAAGGGCGGAGAGATGCATTACGACATCATCTCGGCATTTATCAAGTCGATCCGCGGAAGCGATCCCGATGCCGCCATCTACTGGCTGGCCAGGATGGTTGCCGGAGGTGAGGATCCCAAGTTTATTGCCCGCCGTCTGGTTATCTCGGCTGCTGAGGATATCGGACTGGCCAACCCCAACGCCCTGCTACTGGCCAATGCCTGTTTCGATGCCCTCCAGAAGATCGGATGGCCCGAAGGACGTATTGTCCTGGCCGAGACCACCATCTATCTGGCCACCTCCCCAAAGAGCAATTCGGCTTACCTCGCTATCGACAGCGCACTTTCGAAAGTGGAACAGACAGGGAACCTGCCCGTTCCGCTGCACCTGCGCAATGCACCCACCTCATTGATGAAGGAGCTCGAATACGGCAAGGAGTACAAGTACTCGCACGATTACGAGAACAATTTTGTCAGGCAGGAGTATCTGCCTCCGGAGCTGAAAAGCAGCAGATTCTGGCAGGCCCAGCCCAATCCCTCGGAGGCGAAGATGAAGGAGTGGATGAAAAAACTGTGGGGAGAGAAGGGGTAACGGTCAATACCAATCCATTCCCCTGTCGTAGGGCGAGTTGCGCTGTTCATACTTGAGATCCTGCAGCATGGAGGAGTTGGCACGGATGACGAAGTTGTACGACTTGTAAGGGCCGATCGGGATAAAGTTGGCCGACATGCTCCAGCAGTGGAGGTTGCGGGTCAGCGAGCAGTTGATGCTGGTGAACTTCTTGAAATCGAAATTATAGTCGGTATTGAAGGTGAGGTTCCAGTTTTTTGTCGGCTGTAGAGAGCCGCTGATCCCCAGACTGTGTGTCAGCTTTCCCGGATACTCCATCCGCTCAAAATCGAAATTCTGCATATCATATCCATACCTTACCGAGTAGTTGAACGACAGATTCCACTGAATCGGATTTTTCAGGTAGCCATCATCGTCAAATTCACCCATGGACTGGCTACCCGTGTCGAAAACACTCCTCCTTGCGGCTGTTTCGTTGGGATTTCGTCCGATGGTGCCATCATCGGGCAGGTTGAGGTTGGCCTCCTCTGCCTCCTTATCGCCACCCTTCTCCTCTTTTCCTCCGAACAGTTTTTTAAAGGTTTCCTGGTTTACGGAGTAGGAGAAGGAGGTGCCGGTGCTTTGCAGTTTGCCGAACCCTTTTCCGTTCAGGATACGCAGCTTGTCCACCGCAACCGGTCTCCCGTTCTTGTCCAGTTCATAGATATAGGGATCCCAGGTGGCATTCAGGCTGAGGGTGTAGGATTTTGAAAACTTCAACCGGATATTGGAGTTGATTATGCTCCATTTCATGGAGTCGGCCATCATGTTGTAGCTGAAGTTGATTCCCAGGTCGTCGATCAGGCTGATCTTTTTGAAGCCGGTGGTGTCACTTTCGCTTTTCACCTTCATCTCCACGTTGTTCTTGAAATCGAATCCGACGCTTCCGCTCTCGCCGGTCGGCGCAGTTCCGAACATCATGCGCGAGTAGGGGGAGTAGCTGTACTCCACGTCATCACCAAACTCATTGCGATAGGTATATCTCTCGTAGAAGCCGTAGCGGGGATCCCCGAAGTCGGGCCGGTAACTCAGGCTGACACTGGGCGAGAAGACGTGGCGGATAGCCTGTACCTTGTTGCCGAAAATCTTCCAGGGAACAAACATCCCGTAGATCTTGGTGTTGGCGCTGATTGAGGCGCCGTAATCGTATATCCGTTTGAACCCGTTTATGGTATCCACAACCACGTTCCTTTTCTGCACAGGATCCCAGGCCTCCTTGACTCCACCGGTATACCAACGCTCGGTGTAATTGAAAGATGGCGAGATCTGGATCACATCGAGCAACGAAAAGGTGGCACTTACTGGAATGTTGTGGCGCATGCCGTTCTGCCAATCCTTGATCAGATTCGATTTAAAGAAGCGGTTCTCCTTGATTGAGTTTACCGAATTCCGGAACTCGCCCGAATAGCTCATCGAGATCTTTTCGTACCATCTTTCGGAACCAACCATCTTTTTGCGCTTGAAGGGGTAGATCCGGTTCATGGTGAAGGAGATATTGGGAAGGGTGGCCGATATGGTTGAATCGCGCGATACCTGGTTGATGTTCATCGATGCCGAGAGGCTCCAGGGGGAGTCGGGGAAACGCTGCGTGATATTGATGCTCGAGCTCTTGGTGTTGTTGGAAGATTCACGGGAGTAGAGCCTCGAGAGGTCATTCATATTGGCACGGCTGGTAGAGAAGTTCACGCTGGCGGAAAAGGTGCGGTACATGTTCGCTTTCGGATCCTGCGAGTGTGTCCAGTTGATCCTGAAATCTTTAGATACCGAATAGGCACCGGGTATATTGAGGTCCTTCAACCCCTTGTCGCCAATGACAGTATTGAGGTAATTGCCGTTCACGCTGCCGGAGAATTTGTACCGTTTCCGGTAGTTGGAGCGTGCCGAAAGCCCCCAGGTCCCTTTGGTATATATCTCGCCCGTAAGCGCCAGATCCACATAGTCGTTGATGGCAAAATAATATCCTCCATTGTGGAGGTAGAAGCCCCGCTCCATCTCGTCGCCGTACGACGGCATGATAATGCCCGAGGAGTAGGTCTTGGTGAAGGGGAAGAAGGCGAAGGGGAGGACAATCGGGAAAAGAGGGACATCGGCAACCACCAGCCAGGCCGGTCCGGTAACCACATCCTTTTCGGGTCGCACCTTGGCCTTGGAGAGGTTCAGGTAGAAGTGGGGATGGTCGTGCAGGTCGCAGGTGGTATATTTGGCATTTACCATGTAGAAGGAGTTGTCGGCATTCTTCTTCGCCGTGTTGGCGACGATATGCCCCTCTCCCTGCTGGGTGATGACGTTGGATATAAATGCCTTGCCGGTGTCGAAATTGTAGCGCACCTTTTTCATCTCATATTCGGTACCTCCCTGTGTAAACACCGGATGACCGAACTCCTTGCCTAACGAATCGAGTCCAAAAGTGGAGGAGATGATGCTGCTGTCGAGATTCATCGTAATCTGTTCACCCTTGATGGCCAGATCGCCATATTTCACGTCGGCTTCACCGTAGAGGAAACCCATGTTTCCCCTGGTAAATACCATCGAATCCTTTGCCGTGTAATATACGGGAGCGGTCAGTTTCTCCTCTTTCGGCAGGGAATCTACAGCAACGGAATCGGCGGGTTGTTGATGCAACGAATCACCCCTCAGCGTTCTTGTTTGGGAAAAAGAAAGTTGAGAATGTAGCGTGGTTACAAGTACAATATACAGAATGGTTATGAATTGTTTCATCAACGAAAAGCCCAATCCCTATTGATTTCAAGCGCAAAACTAATCAATTTAGGTTTAATACCGTTAAAAATAATCCAAAATAAAACTTAAGACAGATTTATTAACGCCTTCCGGAATGAGCCGAAATCGCTTGGAAGCTGGATGGTCTCTCTGTTTTTCTTCATGAATGTGGCCAATCCTTCAGGGATTTCAATCTCTTCCCCGATGCACCTCTCCACGCTCTCCTTGAATTTGGCCGGGTGGGCGGTTGCAAGGAAGATGCCAGTCTCCCCGGCTCTCTTGCTCTCCTTCAATGCCAGATAGGCACAGGCTCCGTGAGGATCCAGAAGATATCCCGACTCCTTATGGACCCTTTTGATGACCGATTCAATCTCCCCGTCGGAAAAGCGGTATCCGGAGATATCCGATGAAATGGCTTCATGGGAATAGCTGTAGAGGTCAAGGATACGGTCGAAGTTACTGGGAGAGCCCACATCCATGGCATTGGCGATGGTCTGCACCGAAGGTCGCGGGAGATATCTCCCGCTCTGCAGATACTCCCAGAAAACATCGTTACGGTTGTTGGCGGCAATAAACCGTTTTATCGGCAAACCCATCCGCTTGGCAAAAAGTCCTGCGGTGAGGTTTCCCAGGTTTCCGCTGGGGACCGAGATGATCACCTCCCGGCTGATTCCCAGTCTGGCCAGTTGCGCAAAGGCGTGAAAATAGTAGAACGATTGCGGCAGGAAACGGGCAACGTTGATGGAGTTGGCCGATGTCAGGTTCAGCTGCCGGTTCAACTCCTCATCCATAAAGGCCGACTTGACCAATGCCTGACAATCGTCGAAGGTGCCGTCGATCTCAACTGCAACGATGTTCCGGCCAAGTGTGGTGAACTGCGCCTCCTGGATGTCGCTCACCTTTCCCGAAGGGTAGAGCACGAACACCCGGATCCCCTCCACTCCCAGAAAACCGTTGGCCACGGCACTCCCGGTGTCGCCCGACGTGGCCACCAGGACAGTTACCCCTTCCTGTCCCTGCTGCTGTACAAAATAGGATAACATGCGTGCCATAAATCTGGCTCCCACGTCTTTAAAGGCAAAGGTGGGTCCGTGAAACAGCTCCAGTGCATAAAGGCCCTCTTCCACCCTTACAAGCGGGATCTCAAAATTGAGGGCATCGGTAACAATCCTTGCCAGTTCGTCGTGGGGAATATCGTCACCGAAGAGAGCTCGTGCTACACTCCGGGCAATATCGGTCACACCCGAATGGACAATTTCACTGAAGAACCCCGCTGGTAACAGGGGGATCTCTTCCGGCATATAGAGCCCCCTGTCGGGAGCAAGTCCTTTTACTACTGCTTCCTGCAAGGTTGCGGCAGGCGCCGATTGGTTGGTACTGTAATAGTTCATCTCGGTCAGTGTTTGATCAGTTGCTTCATGAACTCATCCCCGTGGAGAAGGCCAAAAGCACCCCTTCTTGCTGCAAACTCGTCGTAGCTGGTTACCTCGTCTGGTTCAATCCCCTTGTAATATACCAGAAAGGGAACGGCGTCACGGGAATGGGCGCGGGTTGAACATGGAGTGGGGTGGTCAGGCAGAACAGCAATGGTGACAGGTTCGCTCCAGGTTGATATCTCTTTGAAAATCGGTTTTACGATGCGGGAATCGAGATACTCGATGGTTTTCACCTTCAACTCCGCATCCCCTTCGTGGCCCGCTTCATCGCTGGCTTCAATGTGCAGGAACACGAAATCGTGCTGTTTCAATGCATCCAGTGCGGCTTGCGCCTTCCCTTCGTAGTTGGTATCGTAGAGTCCTGTGGCCCCCTCCACCTGAATAACCTCCAGTCCCGCATAGACTCCGATCCCCCTGATGAGGTCGACCGCCGATATGACTGCTCCTCTCCGGATGGGGTATTTCTCGTCGAGCCGCTGCATGGCCGGGCGATAGCCGGGCGACCAGAGCCAGATGCTGTTTGCTGGATCCTTGCCCCGGGCAACCCTTTTCCGGTTCACGGGATGGTCGGGCAATATCTCCTGCGAAGCGAGAATCAGTCTGTTGAGCTCGTCGGCGGTCTGTTGAGCCGATTTCTCCATTGCCCTTATCAGCAGTAGACGAAAGGGCTTCTCGGGAACATCGTGGGGAGGGGTGCAGGCGATCCGTTTGTCGCCCCCCTTCATTTTCAGTAAATGACGATAGGAGACACCCGGAAAGAAGCTGAACCGTTCACTACCCAGCCTGTCGTTCAGGAAATCAATAAGTTCTGCGGCTTCGGGTGTGGTGATATGTCCAGCCGAATGGTTCTTCAGCAGCCCTCCCTCGATTGTCACCAGATTACACCGCATCGCCATTTCGTCAGGGAGGATGGGCACCCCCATGGAGGCCGCCTCCAGCACGCCCCTGCCCTCGTAGACGCGGGGAACATCGTAGCCCAGTACTGAGAGGTTGGCGATCTCGCTTCCCGGGGTCATGCCTTCGGGGATAGTGTCGAGCAGGCCGCTTCTACCCCGCAGTGCCAGTTCATCCATGCAGGGTGTGTCTGCCGCCTGCAGCGGAGTCTTGTTGCCCAGTCTGCCGATGGGTTCGTCTGCCATGCCGTCGCCCAGAATGATGATATACTTCATAGCGCTTCCATTATCTGATGTTTGCAATGGAGATGATGTCGGAAAAGACTCCGGCGGCAGTAACGCTTGCTCCTGCGCCATAGCCTTTGATGACCATAGGATATTCGTTGTAACGTTCGGTTGTGATCATGATGATGTTGTTGCTCCCTTCCAGATCGTAGAAGGGATGCCCCTTTTCAACCTCCTGTAATCCAACTTCACACCGGCCGTTGTCGTATGTGGCTACAAACCGGAGTTTCTTCCCCTCCTTGTCGAGCTTCTTTCTCCGGTTCTCGAAGCTTTCGTCCACTTCGTGAATGGTTGCCCAAAACTCCTCGAGGGTGCTTTTGAAATATTTTTCTGGAATGAAGAGCCGTTTGTTGACATCCTCCTGCTCTATCTGCGCTCCGGCTTCACGTGATAGGATCACCAGTTTTCGGGTCACATCGAGTCCGCTCAGGTCGATGCGCGGATCGGGTTCGGCAAACTGGGCCTCCACCGCCATTTTTATGGCTTTGCTGAACGGGACCTTTTCGCTGATCGTGTTGAAGATAAAGTTCAGAGTACCGGAGAGTACCGCCTGAAGTTTCACGATCTTGTCGCCCGAGTTGGTAAGGGAGTTCATGGTGTTGATAATGGGTAATCCCGCTCCCACATTGGTCTCAAAAAGAAATTTGGTTCCGGTTTTCCGGGCGGTCTCCTTCAAGAGGAGGTAGTTTTTATAGTCTGACGAGGCGGCAATCTTGTTCGCCGTTACCACCGACACATTGCGGGATATGAGGCTTGCATAGAGATCGGAAATGGCCTGGCTGGCAGTACAGTCCACAAAGACAGCATTGAAGATGTTCATTTTCAGTATCTCATCCCGTATCAGTTCGGGAGAACTTTTCATCCCGTTGGTCATCAGGTTGTCGTAGTAATCCTCGAGGGGAATACCGTCGCGCGAGAAGAGAGCCTTTCGACCGTTGGCAATCCCAACTATGTTGATTTTCAACTTGTTCTGTTCTTCAAGAATATGTCTTTGCTGTCTGATCTGCGCCAGCAGTTTGCTTCCAACCGTTCCGGTTCCGATGACAAAAAGATTGAGTTCCTGGTAAGGCGAGAGGAAGAAGGAGTCGTGGATGATGTTCAGTGCCTTTTTCAGGTTCCTCTTGGCAATCACACAGGAGATGTTGGTCTCCGAGGCCCCCTGGGCCAGTGCAACAACACTGATGCCGCCCCTTCCCAGTGTGCCGAAAAACTTGCCGGCAACACCCGGTACATGTTTCATGTTCTGCCCTACCACTGCAATGGTTGCCAGGTCGTACTCGACAATGATCTCGTTGATGCTTCCCATCTCGATCTCTTTTGCAAACTCCTTGCTGAGTACCCGTTGAGAAAGCGGGGCATCCTGTGTGCGGACCCCGATGGAGGTGCTGTTCTCAGAGGATGCCTGTGACACCAGGAATACGCTGATTCCGTTATCGGCAAGGGCGGTGAAAATTCTTTTATTTACACCGATTACCCCAACCATGCCAAGTCCCTGTATGGTGATCAGGGCAGTATCGTTGATCGAGGAGATGCCTTTGATGATTTTGCCGTTTGCAGTAGGTTTGGTGTCACGGATTAGCGTTCCTTCAGCCTCCGGTTTAAAGGTGTTCTTTACCCGGATAGGGATACTTTTGTGATAGACGGGGAAAATTGTGGGAGGATAGATCACCTTTGCCCCGAAGTTGGAAAGCTCTATCGCTTCCGTAAAGGAGAGCTCCTCGATAACGTAGGCCGATTTGATGATTTTGGGATCAGCCGTCATGAAGCCATCCACGTCGGTCCAGATCTCCAGCACCGATGCGTCGAGGGCCGCTGCGATAATGGCTGCCGTGTAGTCGGATCCTCCACGTCCCAGGTTGGTAATATCGCCATCCTCCTTGCTCGAAGAGATAAATCCGGGTACAATAGCCACCTTGGGCAGCGGTTCATTCCGGAATGCCTCCCTGATCAGTTCATTGGAGTAGGCGATATCGGGAATATGGTGGTTGAACTGTTTTGTGGTCTTGATAAGCCTGGTGGAATCATAGAGCCTGGATCCTTCGATTATCTTGTTCACGATCAGCGCCGAGAAACGTTCGCCGTAACTGACGATCTTGTCGGATGTCTTTTGCGACAGGTCACCGATGAGATAAACACCCCGCAAGATGTTGCGGAGATCTTCAAACATCGGTTCGATTTTTTGTTTCAGTTCCTGTTTATCACTTGCAGAGGGCACCATCTTTTCTATCATTTCATGATGCCTGAAAATGATCTCTTCCAGTACCGATTGATAACCGGGGTTGGTGTTGAGCGCAAAATCCGCGGCCAGCAGCAGACGGTCAGTAACGCCGCCCAAGGCAGATACCACAACAATAACGGGCTCTCTCTCTTTTTCTATGATATTTTTGACCAGAAGCATACTTTCGGGAGTCCCTGAGGATGTCCCACCGAATTTCATGACTTTCATCTGTACAAATGTTTTTTTCCGTTCATAACGGTACTAAATGTAACAAAAAATGTTGGATGGCAAGTGGCAGATCGGTTGATTTGCCGGTGGCAAACAGCGTTGCCGTGTAGATGTAAAGCTTTAGATAACCCCCCAGGGGGTCATAGTCATTGTGAAAGGAGTCGTGTATGTTGAATATGAAAAAATCATTCTAACCTTTAAATGTGTTGCAAAGATAAAGGAATAATTCAATAAAATGATTAAATTGATAAAAAAAAGCTCTTTTGCAATTGTATGCCGGAAGCCTCCATCGATAATTCCCGGCTCAAGATCCTCTTGTCGGCACATCATGGTTGACGGGGATACTTGCGAAAGCAGATTAACTTTATTTTTCTATCTAAGTGAAAAGGGATATATTTGCAACATGAAGTTGTAGCGATATAATAATCAACAAATAAGAGGAAAATGATGAAGAGAAGATCAGTTACGTTTCTATTGCTGGCAGGCCTGCTGCTGTTGTCTGTCGGCTCGTGCACCCAAAACCGTCAGAAGGGGGGAGACAGGGGGGTGGCACTGGTGGATGAGAATGTCTCGTTTGCGGCCGGGCAGTATTCGCTGATGTTGGCCAAGCTTGAAGACTCCGCCAGGATATTGAACCCCAAGTCGGTTATCGACGGGAAGATGAAATATATCCCCCCCCAGGAGTGGACCTCGGGCTTCTTTCCCGGTAGCCTCTGGTATCTTTATGAGCTGACTGGGGATGAGAAGTGGATGATGGAGGCGGTAAAGTATACCGAGTCTCTCGATACGATCCAGTACTTCACTGACAACCACGATGTGGGCTTCATGATCTACTGCAGCTACGGCAACGGGCTCCGCCTGGCGGGTACGGAGGCCTACAAGGGGGTGATCGTGAATGCTGCCCGTTCGCTGTGCACCCGTTTTGTCCCGGCGGCCGGCATCATCCAGTCGTGGAACGCGAGCAAGGCGAAGGGGTGGGAGTGTCCGGTGATTATCGACAACATGATGAACCTGGAGCTGCTGTTTGCCGCGACGAAACTCACGGGCGACTCCACCTTCTACCGGATAGCGGTGAGTCATGCCGACAACACCATCAGAAACCACTACCGTCCCGACTACAGTACGTGGCACGTGATCGACTACAGTAAGGCCGACGGCAGCGTCCGTCACCGCAACACGCACCAGGGGTACTCCGACGAGAGTTCGTGGTCCAGGGGACAGTCGTGGGGAGTCTACGGTTATGTGCTCTGCTACCGCGAGACGGGCGACCAGAAATATCTGGATCAGGCGGAGAAGGCACTGGAGTTCATTGCCGGGCATCCGAACTATCCGGAAGATGGAGTGCCCTACTGGGACTTCGACTCGCCGGATATTCCGGATACCTACCGCGACGCTTCCGCGGGCGCGATCCTGGCCTCGGCCCTTTATGAACTGTCGACCTACTCGGACAGGAAGGACTACAAGGGATGGGCCGACCGCATCATGACCACGCTGTCGGGTCCGACATACCGGGCCCCGTTGGGCGAAAACGGCGACTTCCTGCTGATGCACTCGGTGGGTAGCCTTCCCCACAACTCGGAGGTGGACGTGCCGTTGAACTACGCCGACTACTATTTCCTGGAGGCGCTAAAGCGTAAGAGGGACCTGGAAAAATAAATGTGGTGCGACATACTGCCACCTGGCCCCCTCTCCCGAGGAGGGCCGATGGATACGAGAGGGGGGCTGGTGGTTGTCCTATTTGACCACAACCACATCCTTGAACATGAAGCCATTGTCGCTGATCCGTATCGGTAAACCGCTGGCAGTGGAGACGTTTTTCAAGACAACCGTTTTCGTCGTTATGAAAGGATACTTCTCCACGTACCCCTCACTGCTCTTCTCCTTATTGAAATTTGCAAAGATGGCCGGCCCCCGGTATCCTTCAGGGTGGGCAGAATCGTCGATCTGCAGGTTCTCGATGGTGATCTTCGACGGCATATAACAGGTATACCCGAAATCGTGTTGTCCGGAGTTGTAGCCGCTGATCAGACTTACGTTACCCGACTTCAGCCCTCTTGGCACGAAACGGCAGTTGCGGATGAAAAACTCGCCCTCCCACGTACTTCCGTAATCGGAACGCAGATTGACCAGGTTTGTCCCGTAGATGGTGGAATTCTCAAGGGTAAAGGTGCCGCATCCGATGGCATTGATGCCCTGGTGCCCCAGTGTAGAATTGCGAATGGTGGCATTGGCAACACCCATGTGTGCATCAAACCTGGAGAAGGTGCAGTTGTCGTAAACGATGTTCTTGCAGTAGTTCGATCCCATGATGCCCCAATAGTCGGGGTCGTTGATGTCGTTGGTCTGGCTGCAGTTTTTGAACGTGATGTTCAGCGCCCTGGTGATGCTGATATCGTAGGTGCCCATGGAGACCGGAACCCCTGCCGAACCGATGGTGCGGTAAACCTTGTGGCCGGTCATGAGCGTATTCTTCACCGTAACATGGGTAGAGTTGCTGATGCTGATAAAGCCGCCATACGGCGCACCATGTTCACCTTCACCGGTGACCCTGTGCTCCAGCCCGTCGATAATCACGTTGGACCGTCTGACATGGATACCCCGTGAATAGTAGTTGTATTTCGATTCCTCCCTGTTTGCGATGGTGATGAACCTCCCTCCGGAGATAGTGAGTATGGTCTCATCGATGGGAAGCACAGTCATATCGGTGATCTGGTCGAAATCCCAGATGATGGGAGTATTCTTGTCCACCACACCGTTCTTATCGACAATAAATATGTCTGTCTGCGACGAGCCGTTGTTTTGATTGGGCCCGAAGCGGATATAACGCTTGACGTTGGAGTTGGTAACCGTGATAAGGGAGGGGCCGGGTAGGGCAATATCTACTCTCTCCTGGCTCTTTTTCAATGGAGAACTCATTGCAGGCTTGAAGGATTGTTTGACGGAGTTGACCGAGAAAATGTCGGCCGTCCGGTCCTCCACACTGGTGTCGTCAATGATGAATGTGGCGTTGCTGAAGTCGGTGTCGGTCTGTATGTCGACGGTCATTTTTCTCCCTCCTATATAGTAGGTGGCGTTTTTGTCAGCTTTAACCTTCAGGTTGTGCTTGTTGGCAAATTCATGTGTTGCGGCAATGGCCCCGATATCGTCGCTCTTTCCATCGCCCTTCGCGCCGAATTCGCTGTAGGAAACCCATCCGCGTTGCTTCAGGATATCCGGATTGATCTGGCAGAAGAGCTGCGGGAAACTACATCCGGCTGTAACGATCAGTGCAAGGAGATATTTCTTTTTCATACAGTTGAAGATTTTCAAGATAGGCCCTGGTTATCGGGAACAAAAGATCTCCTCCGGCAGGTATTCCATTCTCCCTGCCTTGAAGAGATCTACTCTGTTTTCGACTTATTGGATAGTAACTCTCAGTGGATGATCGATCTTCTCCTTCTCGGTCTTTACAAATTGTGTCCAGTCGTCAAAGCTGTCGAAACCGGCTTTGCTCCATCCACCTCCGGCAAAATAGGTATATGCCTCTCCGGGGCGGTACCTGTTGAGACCTGCAAAATGCCCCTCCATAACCGTGACCGATTCAAAGCCTGCCGGATGGATGGCTGCGGTATAGATGGTGCCGTTGGCCTCGTTTCCCGGTGTTTCATACGCGATGATGCCTCTATCCTGGAAGGTTATCGCTGTTTTCGTCGGATCCATGACAATAGCTGTTGCCAGGGTCAGCTCCTCGCCTTCGGTTTCGAAGATATTGGTGACCTTGTTGAAGAGACTGTAGGCGTCGAGCGAGATGATGCGCTGTTCCGTCACGCTCTTCCCTCCCGCCGGATATGGTTCGTAAGTAAGCTTGAAAGTGAGGCGTAACGGTCCGTTGTCGATCACTTCGGCCGTAACGAAATTGTCGCCCAGGCATAAGGTGTCGTGATCAACAGGAGCGGTCATGCCCAGTCCGAGCGATCTGCCCACCTTGTAGAAATCGAGACCTTCGCCATGATCCTCATGGTAGGAGGCGATACCGGCCAGATCATCCCTGTACCATTTGTCAATGATCAATGCCTCGGTCCGCTTTGCCCAGAAATCCATTCCGTTGCTGATCTCGCCGGTGGCCTTCAGTGCCGGTCCGTATAGGCGGAATGCAGTACGGTTATTTTCCCAGGCGAAGTCGTCTTTCCTCTCCGGAACCAGTCGCCCGTATACTAACGGTTCAAATCTCTCCGGTTCACCCTCCTTGAAAGTGAAGGTCTGCGTTTCACCTGCTTTCAAAGATACCGGAAAGATGACCGATTTCTGGTCGGTTCCGGCGGTAACAATCTGCCAGGGCAGTTGTTTTCCTTCGCTATTTACCAGGATCACTCCCTGCTCGGTTCTCCCCAGTTTTGCTTCAATTTCGCTCCATGACACTTCGGCCATCTGGTTTTCACGGTCGGTCGACCCCGGATTCTCCACAGTCAGCACCACCTTGTTCCCCGAGGAGGCACATCCCATTAGCAGGGCGGTGAGTAGCAATGTTGCTAAAAAGTTGGTTTTCATATTGATATTTGCTTGTTACGGTTGTTTGCCGATATAAGCCAGTATACCTCCGTCCACGTACAGGATATGTCCGTTCACGAAGTTTGAGGCTTCAGAAGCCAGGAATACTGCCGGACCAGCGAGATCTTCGGGTGTTCCCCAGCGGGCGGCCGGCGTCTTGGCAATGATGAATGAATCGAACGGATGTCGCGATCCATCGGACCCTCTTTCCCGCAGGGGAGCAGTTTGGGGTGTGGCAATGTAGCCCGGGCCGATTCCGTTGCACTGGATGTTATATTGACCGTATTCGGAGCAGATATTCTTGGTCAGCATTTTCAATCCGCCTTTTGCTGCGGCGTAGGCTGAGACGGTTTCACGACCAAGTTCACTCATCATGGAGCAGACATTGATGATCTTTCCGTGACCCTTTTTGATCATGTGAGGGATGACAGCTTTTGAAACAATGAAGGGTCCGTTCAGGTCGATATCGATAACCTGGCGGAACTCGGCGGCAGACATCTCGTGCATGGGGATACGTTTAATGATTCCGGCGTTGTTTACCAGGATATCAATAACACCGATCTCCCCGGTTACCTGTGCAATAAATCTATTTACCCCCTCTTCATCGGTCACGTCGCATACGTAGCCATGGGCTTCAATCCCCTTCTCCTTGTATGCTGCAAGCCCCTTGTCCACCAGCTCCCGGTTGATGTCATTGAAGACAATGGTAGCTCCTGCCTCGGCGAAAGCGGTAGCAATGGCAAATCCTATTCCGTAAGATGCTCCCGTTACGAGAGCGATTTTACCTTCCAATGAAAAATTAACCATCTGACAACTCTTTATTTAAGTTCGACAATCTTTGAAAAGTCCTGATCGCCGTAATCGAGGTTCTCACCTGCCATGCCCCAGATAAATGTGTAGTTGCTGGTGGCGGCGGCAGAATGGATAGACCATTCGGGAGAGAGCACGGCCTGATCGCCTCTCATCCAGATGTGACGGGTTTCGTCAACCTCTCCCATAAAATGACATACAGCCTGGTCGTCAGGAACTTCGAAATAGAAGTAGGCTTCCATTCTGCGAGAATGGACATGTGCCGGCATGGTATTCCAGACACTGCCCGGAGCAAGTTCTGTCATGCCCATCTGCAGCTGGCAGGTAGGGAGTACCTGGTTCACGATCATCTTGTTGATGTTGCGTCGGTTGGAGGTTTCCAGTGAACCCATCTCGGCCACAACCGCCTCTGCCTTGGTCACCTTCTTGTCTGGATAGTTGCGGTGAGCCGTGGCCGAATTGAAATAGAACTTGGCCGGATTGCCGGCATCGTCACTTTCGAAGTATACTTCACGGTCGCCCGAACCGAGGTAGAGCGCCTCCTTATAGTCGAGAGAGAACACTGTCTCACCCACCTTTACTTTTCCCTTGCCTCCCACGTTGAAGATTCCCAGCTCGCGGTTTCGAAGGAAGATGGGTTGTTTCAAAGGGTCTATCGCCTCGAGGTGAAGTGATTCCTTCACCGGCATCGCTCCCCCCACTATCATGCGGTCATACATAGAATAGACCATGTTCACTTCGTCTTCCGAGAAGACCCTTTCAATCAGGAAATCCCTGCGCAACCGTTGCGTATCGTACGATTTCGCATCTTCCGGATGTGCAGCATAGCGCAGTTCATAATTTGTTTTCATAATTTTATTGTTATTGTTGGTGAATAGTTAGCGTTAAAAACGTAGATCTACAAATTTAGCCATTTTTTGTATCAATTCAAAATATTGCTCCTCCCTCCCGGCTATCCTCTACTCCGGTTCAACTATCTGCCTTTCACTTGTCAGTTTCTCTCTTAACAGGGTGTAATCCAGCTCCTGAACCGCCTGGTTTTGGTCGATGGCCAGGCAGGCGGCAGCCGCAGCCGACTGTCCCAGAATCATGAACACCGGCTCCATCCGGATCGAACCAAAAGCGATATGGCTCGATGAGAGACAAACGGGAACCAGCAGGTTGACACACTCCTCCTTTTTGGGAATGATCGACCTGTAAGGAATCTTGTAGGGCTTCCGCGGATGAACGCCAATGTCACCCTCGTTCTGCACGTAACCTTCCGCAGTCACATACCGCTGCACGTTGTGGGAGTCCATGGTATAGGATCCCATCCCCACCGGATCGGGAACCTCTACTTTTCCAAGGAGTTCGTTTTCGGTGGTCACATGGCTGCCGATCATCCTTCTGGCTTCGCGTATATAAAGCTGGTGCGGCCAGTTGCCGTTATCGGTAAATTCGTCGGCTGCCAGCCCCCATCTGCTCATCTCGCGCCTCACCTTTTCGGGAACCCGCTCGTCGGTCGACACGAAATAGAGCAACCCTTTCTGGTAGTTCTCGTGCTCCCTGATGATCTCTTTCCGTCTCTCGTAGGATGCTTCGGGATAATCGTAGTTCATTCCGATAAAATCGGTGCTGAAGGGACCATGGTTGTTGGTGTCCGTTTTGCGGTTCGGAATCATGTCATACTTGTCGAACCACTCGTCCCATCCCGATTCGAACACCCTTGCCAGCAGCTCATAATTCTTCGGGTCGTAGTTCTCCGGCTTTTCAAACGGTACCCGGTTGTCGGGATGGTTGCTCATGCAGAGCCTGAAACAGTAGGCCTGAATCTTGTTATCCCCCGTACAATTGGGCCGGATCGGTTCGTCTGAAACGTAGGGGAGGAGTCCGCTGCCGGGATCGTCCGGAACCACGTAGGGGCTGATGTCGGTTTTGAAGTAGTGTCGGTGGTGATATACCCCGGCCTGCACGCCGTTCCACTCTTCGTTGTAGAGCGAGCAATCCTCCCTTCCTACGGTATAGCTTACACCGGCACTGGCCATCAGGTCACCCTCGTAGGTAGCGTCGATAAAGATCTTCCCCCTGAATGTTTTGCCGGAGAGTGTGGTTATGGAGAGGATCCTTCCCCCTTCGGTCTCTACGCCCGACTCGCGGTCCAGCCATTCGTCGCGATACACCGGAATATCGTATTCGCTGATAAACGCTTCAAAAACCTTTTCAGCCACATGCGGTTCGAAGATCCACATGGTCCGGTTCTCCCCGTCGATCGCCGGGGTTCCCTGTCCCCTGTTGCCATATTCCGACTGCTTTTCCCATTTCCAGGCACTGGAGTCATTGTAGTGGAGCCATATCCTGTGATAAAACTCCCTGGAGAGTCCGCCAATCACAGCTTTGTTGCCGGTATCGGTAAATCCCAATCCTCCCGATGAGAGTCCACCCAGATGTATGTCCGGAGAGACGATGATCGCCTTTTTACCCGATTTAACCGCCTCTACCGCAGCCGTAACCGCCGCGGAAGTGCCCCCGTATACAATAACATCTGCATGGTATCTCTCCGATCTTCCACAAGCCTGCATCAAAACCAGTGCGGCTGTGATCAGTATGTATCCCGATTTTTTCATGTGTCGCTGCTACTCAGTACAACAAAATTAATATATTTCTCCAATGGTACCGTTAATTTCGCTGAAAAACCAAACCCCCTTCATCCATGTGACCCGGTATAAAGAGTCTCCTTTTTCTTCCAACCTGTTTACTAAATCTGTCGCCTATGTATAGATTAAGATGCATGAATAGAGATGTTTATCTTTAATTATATATTCTTTTTATCTACTTGAAGGCCTAATTCCGTTTTGAATGGATGGTGTAGGCTGTTAAATTTGTCTCACATAAATTTAATTAAATTTTTAATTTGTGCCACTCCTGCTTACGGGCAGTCTACCAGTTGGACAAATAGAAAAAGAGATGTATATGCCATTTAAAACGACGAAAAGATCGATATTCTTGTCTGCTCTTATTCTTGTGGCTTTCAAGAGTATCGGTACTGCATTTTCCCAAACGGCGTGGTTTGCAGACGGGTATCATGGTGGAATCTATGGTCATTATCCACTCTGGCAGGCCCGGTTCATGGTAGATCACTTGACGAAGAATCCAGACTGGGCGATCAACCTGGAGATAGAACCTGAAACCTGGGACTCGATCAGCGTTGTCGATGCAAAAAATTTCCAGGATTTCCAGGAACTGGTCAAACGCGAAGGGGTATCTGGAAGGGTGGAGTTTGTTAATCCCACCTGGTCGCAACCCTACTGTTACAACATATCGGGCGAGAGCATCATCCGTCAGTTCCTCTACGGAATGGAGAAGACCCGCGAATACTTCCCGAACGTCCCTTTTCAAACCTATGCGGTGGAGGAGCCCTGTTTCACCAGCAGTCTCCCCGGGATATTGAAAAGCCTTGGATACAAGTATGCGGTGTTGAGAAATCCCAACACCTGCTGGGGCGGTTATACCTCTCCATTCGGAAAGGATCTGGTCAACTGGATCGGGCCCGATGGCACATCGATTGTGGCAGTCCCCAGATACGGGATAGAGCAGTTATCTGACGAATCTACCTGGCAGACAGAGTCCTGGACAAACTCCATCAATTTTATCGAGAACTGTTTCGCGGCAGGCATCCGTTATCCGGTAGGAATGTGTTTCCAGGATGCAGGGTGGGATGGTGGTCCCTGGCACAACGAGTACAAACCCTCGAAGTATACCACCTGGTCTGGCTATTTCGAGATGGTTGACGGGAAAGTGGAACCTGAGGATTGGCATTTCACTCAGGAGGATGTCAGACCGGGGCTGGTCTGGGGAGCCCAGGTAGTGCAAAAGATTGCCCAAAGGGTGCGTCATGGAGAGAATCTGTTGATAACTGCCGAGAAGATAGCCGCGATAGATCATCTGACAAGCGGGACACCCTGGCCGAAGAGCGACTTTGATGAAGCATGGCGTAACCTGATGCTGGCACAGCATCACGATTGCTGGATTGTGCCCTATAACGGAAAACCGGGAGATACCTGGGCAGACAAGGTAGAGAGATGGATCATGGTGGTAGACCGGATTGCTTCCGGGAAAATCGGTTCTTCCGGTTCTCTCTCTGACCATCAGGTTATCCGCGTTTTCAACACCCTTGGTGCGCCACGTGAAGAGCTGGTTTCGGTGAACCTGCCTCAGCGGTTTGAAAAACATGGAGTATCGGTACTGGATCAAAACGGTAAACCGGTTCCAGCTCAATTATCGGTGAACGACCGCGAGGAGAGGGTGCTCCATTTCAGGGTGACCGTCCCTGCAATGGGATATAGGACCTATCGCCTGGTCGGGACCGACGAAGCGCTATCCGCAAATGATCTCCGAAGCGGAGTAAATATGCCTCTGGTGATCACTACACCCTTTTATGAAGCGAAGATCGATCCGGCTCGTGGTGGAGCCCTTGCCAGTCTGATTGACAAGAAAAATGGAGGTCGTCAGTTGGTTGAGGATGGAGCCCTTCTGAATGATCTGAGGGGATTCTTTTTCGATGAAGGGAGATTCCATAACGGATCTGACCGGATGGCGACGGTAACAGTGGTGGACAGGGGGAGCCTTTTTACCCGTGTGAAAGTGGAGAATCGGTTGGCAGGTCATCTCTACCGCCAGTGGATCACCTTCTACGAGCACGATCCCAAGATAGATTTTTCCCTGGAGATCGAGTGGGAGGGACAACCCTCCATCGGTGCGTACGACCAGCGGAAAAGCTACAAGGCAACTTCGCGTGAGAAGGCCTTTTACAACGATGCATTCAAGCTGCATGTCAGGTTACCCTTCAAGGGTGATATTGGCAGAACGCTCTACAAGAATGCTCCATTCGACGTTACCCGGAGCAGCCATGAGAATACGCTCTTCTCCAGCTGGGATAGCCTCAAGCACAATGTGATTCTGAACTGGGTTGATATTACCGGTGAGGCCGGCGATTATGGCGTAGCACTATTCTCGGACCACACCACCAGCTACTTGCAGAGTGAAGAGTTGCCGTTGGGACTCACCGTCCAGTATGCAGGGATAGGACTCTGGGGAAGAGATTACAAGGTGGATGGCCCGACACGGCTGAACTACTCGATCCTCCCGCACCGGGGCAACTGGAATGACGGAATGGTGGAGTGGAACAGCAGCTGTTGGAACGAGCCGCTTGTGGCCCGTTTCATTGCAGACGATCAGGATCCGTCTGAACTCTCGCTGTTTGAGACGGGAGATCGTCATCTTCAGGTCGTTTCGGCAATCATCCAGGGTGACGATTTGCTGGTTCGCCTCTACAACGGCTCCTCGAAAGAGAATCCTGGAATGATAAGTTGGAAAGGCAAGGCAAGGCAGGTGGAACAGGTAGAGTTGGACGGCAGGCTTCTCAAAAAAGTTTCGACAGGAAGCGGCAAAAATGGTGAATTTGTGACGGCAACGCCTCTTCCGCCATTTGGACTTGGAACGATCCGGCTAACCGGTTTCTCACAATAGTCGACAGATGAATTAATTCAATTATTATATAATGAAAATCAAACAGTTGAAGCTAATAAGGCTTGTAGTCATTTTTACCTGCTTATCGGGTTTGATGCTGATATCCTGTACCGGATCCGGCAAACCGGCCGGCGATGAGTTCTCTCCTGCCGATCTGGTAAACCCTTTTATCGGGGCAAGTACCAGCACCTCGGCTGCGGGGGTTTATCACGGTCTGGGTAAAACCTTCCCGGGTGCAACCACCCCTTACGGGATGGTGCAGGTAAGCCCGAACACCATTACCGGAGGCGACAACAGTCCTGGATATAGTTTTGAACACGAGACTATTGAGGGATTTGCCTTCACCCAGATGAGCGGAGTGGGATGGTATGGCGATCTGGGAAATTTCCTGGTGATGCCCACAACAGGTCCGCTCAAAACCATCGCCGGAAAGGAGGATGGATCCATTTCCGGATACCGTTCCCGGTACGACAAGGGTACCGAGTTGGCCAAAGCCGGTTACTACTCGGTTAAGCTGACCGATTATGGAATCAGGGTGGAGAGCAGTGCAACACCCCGTTGCGGTATACTGAAGTTTACCTTTCCGGAGAATAAACAGTCGAGGATCCAGGTCGATCTCGCACGGAGAGTAGGCGGAACATCGGTGGAGCAATATGTGAAGGTGGTTGATTCCACCACCATCCAGGGCTGGATGCGTTGTACCCCGGAAGGAGGTGGATGGGGCGATGGAGAGGGGAAGGTGAACTACACCCTCTACTTTTATGCCCGCTCAAGTAAGCCGTTCGAACAGTACGGCTTCTGGAGTGCCGATATACCGGCAGAGTGGAAACGGAAACGTGAAGATGTGACTGCTATCCCCTACCTGGAGAGGGTGGCCAGCGCACCCCTCATCACCGACGTGGATGAGCTGCACGGTAAACACCTGGGCTTTTTTGGCGAGTTCGCAACCCTTGAGAAGGAGGAGGTGACAATGAAGGTTGGCCTCTCGTTCGTCGACCTGGAAGGGGCCGAGAAAAATTTCAACCGGGAGATCGCAGATCTCGATTTTGAGGGAGTAAAAGAGCAGGCCCACCGGATGTGGAATCAGGAATTGAGCAGGATCAAAATTTCAGGTGGAAGCGAGGATGAAAAGACCATATTTTACACAGCGCTTTACCACACCATGATTGATCCCCGGATCTTTACCGATGTGGATGGACGGTATGTCGGCGGTGACGGAACGGTCCATTCCACGGGTGAACGGTTCACCAAGCGAACCATCTTCAGCGGCTGGGATGTTTTCCGGAGCCAGTTTCCCCTTCAGACGATTATCAACCCCCAGTTGGTGAACGACCAGCTAAACTCGCTGATCACCCTGGCTGAAGAGAGCGGAAGAGAGTATTTTGAACGGTGGGAGATCATGAATGCCTACTCGGGGTGCATGATCGGCAACCCGGCCATCCCCGTGCTGGCCGATGCATATGTGAAGGGAATACGGTCATACGACGTGGAAAAAGCGTTCCGATATGCCGTCAACAGCTCCCGTCGTTTCGGTAACGATTCGCTGGGATATACTCCCTCCACCCTCGGCATCTCCTATACCCTGGAGTATGCTTATGCCGACTGGTGTATTGCCCGTCTGGCCGAGGCCTTGGGCAAGAAGGAGGAGGCCGGGGAATATATGAAGAAGTCGCAGGCCTACCGCTCGATCTTCGATCCCGAAATGGGTTGGTTCCGTCCCCGGAAAGAGGATGGAAGCTGGTATCCCTGGCCCGAGACGGGACGCACTACCGAATGGTACGGCAGTATCGAGTCGAACCCCTATCAGCAGGGATGGTTTGTTCCGCACGATGTGGAGGGGATGGTAGAACTGATGGGAGGCAGGGAAAGGGTGCTCGAAGACCTGACCCGCTTCTTTGAGCTGACCCCTGCTCATTTCCTGTGGAACGACTACTATAACCATGCGAACGAGCCGGTTCACTTCGTGCCGTTCCTCTTCAACCGGTTGAACCAGCCCTGGAGCACCCAGAAATGGACGAGGAGCATATGTGCAAGGGCATACCGCAACGAAGTGGAGGGAATCGTGGGCAATGAGGATGCCGGACAGATGTCGGCATGGTACGTCCTGGCCGCCTCGGGTATCCATCCTGCTTGTCCCGGAGATACCCGCATGGAGATCACCAGTCCCGTTTTCGAGAGGGTGGAATTTCGTCTCGATCCAGCCCATGCCACGGGTGACAAGTTTACCATTATCGCTCATGATAATGGCCCTGACCGCATATATATCCAGCGGGCGTTACTGAACGGGAAAGAATACAACAAGTGCTATATAGATTTCAATGAGATTGCCCGTGGAGGAGTCTTGGAGCTTTTCATGGGCGAGCAACCCAACGAGAAGTGGGGATTGGAATAACTATAGATCGAATCATGAACCAATCACAAGTTAAATTATCACTAAGATGAAAAGAAGACAGAATGTAAATGCACCGGGCAGAATGCCCATTCTAATGAAAATGATGATGGTGCTGCTCCTGTTCCTTGGTATGGGATTGAACGTGCATGCCACGCCAAGCCCAGATTCCCAACAGACGGGGAGGAACATCACGGGAGTCGTGGTCGATGAGGAGGGTGAACCGGTTATCGGTGCAACCGTGATGATAAAGGGTACCGACAGGGGTACCACCACCGGTATCGATGGCAGTTTCACCTTGAATATCGCAGGGGGAGACAAGCTCCTCGCGATCTCGTATGTGGGCATGATCACAGCAGAGCTCGAAATCGGAAACAAGAACCATTTCGAGGTAGTTTTACGTACCGATGCGGTGCTTATGGAAGACCTGGTAGTAATCGGTTATGGAACCCGTTCCAAAAGGGATGTCTCCATCGCCGTCAGCTCGGTGAAGAGTGAAGAGTTGAACGAACGCCCCTCAGCCTTTAACATCATGGAGAGTATTGCAGGTAAAGTGGCCGGTGTGACCAATATATCCATGTCTGGAAGGCCGGGAGGATCATCTTCCCTTCGTGTGCGAGGCATGGGTTCAATCAATGCGGGGAAGGATCCCATCTATGTACTTGATGGCGTGGTAGGGGTAGACCCCGGCATCATCAACTCGGCAAACATCGAGTCGATCGATATTCTCAAGGATGCTGCGGCTACCGCCATGTATGGAGCACAAGGCTCGAACGGTGTGGTATTGATCACTACGAAAAAAGGCAAAAAGGGCAAAGGCTCCATTACCTATGACGGTAATGTCGGTTTTGGCTTCATGACCCGCGAGCTGGACGTACTGAATGCAGACGAGTACATGGAGGTACAGCGGAGGAGTTACGCATACAGCGGGCAAGTGATGCCTCATCTGCTCACACCCGATGAGCGGCTCTTCTATTATGCGAAGGATGGATCGGGAAATTACCGCTACGATGATAACGGATTGCTTATCGCCTCGCCCAAGTATGATACCAACTGGCAAAAAGAGCTGACACGGACCGCGGTCACGAACGACCATATCCTCTCTTACAGCTCGGGTTCAGATAATACCAGCATATATGCTAGTCTCGGCTACCAGAACCATGAGGGTATAGTCAAAGGGTCGGAGTATGAGCGGATATCGGGTACGGTAAACGTCAATAGCCGGATCAAGGAGTGGCTCAGGATGCAGGTCGTAGGTACGGTAGGAAGTCAAAAGGGAAACAATAACGACATGGAGAACTCTTTCGGACAGGGTGTGGTTCGCAACATGATCGAGATGCCGCCCATCGTACCTGTCAGGTATGAAGATGGAACCTGGGGCCGGAAAGGTGATTACATGTTTTCGGAGGAGGGGGAGAACCCGCTACTGCTGTTGCGTGACAGAAGGGACGAATGGAAGCAGAACTTCTCGCTCTTCAGCCTGAACACCACCATCGATCTCTCCAGCAAACTGACCTTGACGCTGCAAGGAGACCTTCAGCAGACCTACCGGAAGCGGATGAGCTACGCAAAGGCAGGATTGCAGGATGTGAGCGAGAACAACGGCGGCTATGCAGATATCTACAACTATGACAATCAGAAGATGAGTAGCGAGAACTACTTCACCTACAACGACGAATACCTTTCCGGATTGCTTCGTTCCGAATTCGTATTGGGAGCCAGTTGGTACTATAACCGTTCCGAAAGTTCGTCGTCGGGTTCCGAGCAATTCTTTGACGACTCGTTCGGCTATCACAACCTCTCGGCCGGAACCACCTGGCACGAGCCTACCTCTGGAATGGACCAGAACACCATGAACTCCTACTATTTCAGGATGAACCACAACATCAAGGATAGATACCTTCTCGGGGCTACTTTCCGTGCCGACGGGGCATCCAACTTCGGTGCAAACAACAAGTACGGTTTCTTCCCTTCAGTATCGGCCGGTTGGCATCTCTCGGAAGAGGAGTTCTTCGAGCCGTTGCGTCAAACGGTAAGCCAGGCCAAGCTAAGGACAAGTTACGGTCTTGTTGGAAATGCCTCGATTCCCAGTTACCGTACCATTTCGCAGTACGGAAACGGCACCACCATCTTCAATAAGGAACTCTCTTCATTCGTGGTGTTGAGCAATCTGGGCAACAAGGACCTGAAATGGGAGTCGTCGAGCCAGTTCAATGTGGGACTCGACCTGGGCCTCCTGAATAACCGGTTTGAACTGATTCTCGACTTCTACAGCAAGTCGACCCGCGACCTGCTCTTCCAGAAACAGGTGCCCATCACTACCGGATACTCCACCACATGGACCAACCTGGGCGAGATTCGGAACAACGGGTTTGAAGCAACATTTACATCACGAAATATCAATACCGGCGATTTTTCCTGGACAACCGACCTGGTATATGCGACGAACAAGCTGATGACGATCGACATCAACGGGGAGACCATCGAGACCGGAAACAACACCATCGCACGCGAAGGGATCGAGTGGGCCTCCTACTATGTCTACAGGCGACTGGGCACATGGAGCCTCCAAGAGGTTGAAGAGGCTGCCAAGTATGGCAAGAAGCCGGGCGATATCAAGTACGAGGATGTGAACGGTGATTACAAGATCGACGAAGCCGACCGGCAACTGATGGGTAATGGTCGTCCCAAGGGGAATTTGACCATGGTGAACAAATTCTCCTACAAGGGGTTGTCGTTACTGGTCGACCTCAACTACGTATATGGATTCAAGATCATGAGCATCACCCGTGCCATGGGAGAGAACCGTGCCCTCTACAGCAACAGCATGAAGACGATGCTGAATGCGTGGACACCGGAGAACCAGAACACGATGATCGCTGCACTGCGTCTCCCCTCCGATCCCTATTTCGGAGAAAACGAGAAGGACTCCTTCATGCTGCACAAAGGTGATTTTCTCCGTCTCCGCAACGTCTCACTGACCTATACCTTGGGAAAAGAGATGCTGAGATGGCTCAAGGAGGTGAACGGTCTTACGGTTGGCGTGTCGGCCGAGAACCTGGCGCTCTTGACCGCTTACCCGGGTTACGATACCGAGCTGGGTGCCTTCAGCACCGATAACGGGCAGAGTATCGATTTCTACTCTTATCCACGGCCAACTACCATCACTGCAAACCTGAAGATAACATTCTAAAACGAAAAGCTCTATGAAAAAGATATTATCACCACTAAACTGGTTAATTGCCGCGGCACTTACCCTGGTAGCGTGCGACTCCTTCCTGAAAGAGGACCCCAAAACCTTTCTCAACCCCGAGTCGTACTACCAGAACGAAAAACAAGCGCTCGCCGCGGTGAACGGGGTTTATACCTTCCTCGACGATATTTTCGATTCCGATGTGGAACCGGGTTCACAAAACTACATCTTCCTGGAGTTTCTGCATGGTTACGGAGAGCGGGCACGCGGTTCCGGCACGCAGGACCTTGCACAGGCGAACAGCCTGATGGTTGCCGAAAACAACGGATATGTGCAACGGTTCTGGGAATCGGCCTACCGCGCCATTGAGAACTGTAACAGTATCATTGAAGGCATTGAAGGGATGGCAGAGGGAACCATCAGCGAAGCTAAGAAGAATCAGTTCCTGGGGGAGGTCTACTTCCTGAGAGGATACTTCTACTTCAACCTGGTGAGGCTTTATGGACCGGTTCCGCTTAAACTTACTCCAACACGCGACCTGAGCGATACCGAGATTGAACTCTCGAGCATGGAGGAGGTATACAACCAGATCGATGCCGATATGGTCAAGGCTGGAGAACTGATGGAAAATCTTCCGTGGACCAGCCTGGAAGGAAGGGTTACCAAAGGGACCGTAAAGGCGATGCATGCCAAAGTTCTCCTGACAATGGGGGGCTACCCGTTGCAAAAGGGGGCGGAATATTTTGCCAAGGCTTACAACAAGGCCAAGGAGGTCTATAACAGCGGCAGTTTCTACCTCTTCGACAATTACAACCAGCTAAGGAGTGTTGAGAATTCAGGTGAGATCATCTGGTCGCTTCAGCGTGAGGCAGACAACGCAGGCAATCCTCTCCACTTCGCTCTCTTGCCATACCCGGCACCGGCAAAACCAGTTTCTGCAAGTCCCGCTTATGGAGGAGCAGTAACGGTTACCCAGCTTTTCCTTGACTCCTATCCAGAAGGAGATCGCCGGGCTGAGGAGCAGACATTCTACTACTCGGCAAAGGAGGCACTCGACGGATCGGGTGTGGTTGAATTCGACAGATCGTTTATTTACAAGTACTGGGACCAGAATGCAGCAGTTGTCGGCAAGTCGGGTGCAAACTTCACCCTCTTGCGTTATGCCGACCTCCTTCTGGTTATGGCCGAAGCGAAGGCGAGGGCTGATGGCGGTACCACGAGCGATGGCGACGCTATCAATGCATACTATGCGGTGCGAAGCAGGGCACTGCCTGGAGAGTTGAAACCCTCCTCGATCACTGCCGATCAGGTGTTGAAGGAGCGCTTCTGGGAGCTTGCATTTGAGAATCAGACCTGGTTCGACATGGTGAGAAGCCGTAAGGCGTTGCATGTGATGACGGGTGAGATGGTAGAGCTGATCGGTTACCAGACACCTGGACATACCAACCCCTTTACCCAGGAGAGTCTGTTGCTGCCTTATCCGATCAGGGAAAAAAGGCTCAATCCGAACCTGACACGGTAATAACCTGTTATAAAATAAAGTAATTCAATAGCAAAGTGAAAAGATGCGACTATGTAATAGAGTAAAACTGACCGTCTCTATCCTCTTCCTCTTCCATATCTCCTGCTCTAAAGGCGATGAAGGTATCAGGAAGAATCCCTTCGAGGAGGATGGTTCTGCCGTCCAGATCTCAATGACGAGCAGATCAAATGCCGATACGCTCTTCGTGAGCTGGGAGGTGGGCGACATTGATTCGCGGTACGACCATTTCCGGTTGGAACTTTCAAAGCCAGGCAAGGCGATCACCTTATCCAAGGGAGAGACCTCGACATTTTTTACCCGGTTGCCATACAACGAACCGGTTCAGGTGATCCTCACCCTGATGGATGGAGAAAAGGAGGTGACCAGACGGAGCCTCCAGACCAAGATCGATGGCCTTGACCGGTCGATTGCCCGGATAATCATCCCCGACAGGGGAGGCGTGACGGCAGGTGACGGCATGTACTCCATACCATTGCCCGATGGCCGGGTTATCTTCCTGATGGGGGATTCCTATATCGGTCCTGTGACAAACGGTCAACGTTCCACTTCCGACCGCATGTACCGTAATACCTATTTCCTCTACGACCGTGAGACGATGAGGGTTACTCCGATTTACGGCTTTGGTGGCAACCCGCAGGCGTCGGCGGCCGTTCCTCCGGGTTACCCCGATGAACGGAAATGGTATTGGCCCGGACATGGTTTTGTAAACGGAGAGAAGCTTTATATCTTCCAAACCTTGATGTATCAGGGAGCCGAAGGGATGTGGGGATTCATGTACGAGAGGACAGACCTGCTGGAGTACTCTCTCCCGGATCTGGAATTGATCAGGGTAACAGCTGTCCCGTATGAGGGTTCTGCCGATGTCCACTTCGGAATGGCGGCACTTCACGATGGAGACTATAACTATATCTATGCACAGGTGGATGTGCGGAACGATTTTGATCCCATCTCTGAAGTGCTGGCTGCTCGCGTACCGGAGGGAAATCCCTACGGAAGCTGGGAATATTACACCGGTTCGGGTTGGAGCGGTAATCCCGCGGATGCGGTCAAGCTGGAGGGGTTAGCTTCGGTACCGGTCTCCTCGCAATTCAATGTTTTCAAATTGAGAGACAAGTACGTGCTGCTCACGCAGAAGAAGACCTTTAATTCGGGTGAGATTTACACATTCGTCTCCGATACCCCGGTTGGACCGTGGCGGAACAAGAAGTTGATATTCAAGACGTATGAGCAGGACACCCCCAATCTTTTGACCTATAATGCAATGGCGCATCCCTGGTTCGAAAAGGAGGGAATGATCCTGGTAAGTTACAACGTCAATACCGAGGTGTTCGCGCAGCAGTTCAGCGACGTGAGCAGCTACCGGCCCCGCTTCTTCTGGGTAGATATCGACACGATACTCCATTAATGAAAAAAAAAAAGAAACGAAAAAAAACAACAGTCATGAAGATAAACAAGAGCATCATATATTTCCTGCTAACGGTATCTATCGCCTTTACCGGGTGCGAAGATGAGAACCGTACCCTGATGTCGAACGACACTCCCGGCGATTACGATATCCAGTACGGATTGTTCCATGTGTATCAGTACGATGAGGTGAATATTAACGGAATCGACATCGCCTCTAAACTCGATTTCTTCGATTCCTTCCGTTTAACGTTGCACTACACCGATAACCGGATCAGTGGCGTCACCTTCGATAACGGGGAGGTGCCTTTTCTCCCCTTCGGATATGAGATTCCGGAGGGCAGACAGGAGGCCTACCTCAATACCGACGCGGTTCCCAATGAGCTGAGACTGAAAGGGTCGGAGACGGTGGTGGCATACTTCGAAAAAGGGGAGTTTATTATTCCTTTCCAGCTCGATTGCAGCGCCCTCTCTTACAAATACACCTTTAAAAGCATTAACCAGTAAAATGATTCACCTATGAAACTTATAAGAAAATATAAATATCTCTTCTCCCTCCTGGCCATCATTTTTATGGTGACCACCTGTATGACCATCGAGGAGATCATTCATCCCGATGACGCCAAGGTAGATAGTGACATCGAGATTGCCGTCAGGATCAAGATCGTGGCGGAAACCGACGGAAACAGCAAGCTTGCGTTCGGTATATTAATGCCCAAGGCATGGAACGTGAAGGAGAATGCTACACTGACGTTGACCACGCAGGCCGACTTTGCTGGCAACAGGGTGACCGATGAGCCGATGGTGCTGATGAGCAGTTCCGACAGGAACCCGAGTGACGGACTCCCCTGGGCTGGCTCGTTCCAAAGCCGCTTCGGAGTACTCGGAAATACCGGTCCGGTAGAGTGGGTGGTATTCAAGTCGGCCACCACCTTCCAGATCCACGATCAGATCCCGAGCCAGAAGGTGGTCGAGGGTGTTGTGAAGATCAAGGTGCGTACCGGTAGCCGTGCCGTGAAGTTCAATGCCGGTTACACCTTCTGTGGCGAGGCGTTCGGATTCAATGGCGAGAAATATCCCGGTGATGATGTGCTGGAGTCGAAACTGCTGCAGGTTACCGGCGGTACTGAACCGATGATGGATTTCACTGCCGATCCGCCCCTCTCGTTTGTTCCCGCCACGTTCGGATTCGGTGATATCTTTGCCATCCGGTACAATGAACCCAATTATGTGACCGAGGGAGGTCTCAAAGGGGGTAACGTCTATCTGCAGGCGAAGGTTACCTATATGGAAAATGGGGAAGTGAAGGAGAAAACGGTGGATGAAGTCTCGGCGCGAACCCAGATGGAATCGTTAGGCAATCTGGGTACAGTGACGGCCTTTCAGCGGTATATCTATCCGAGAGAGTTTTTCGGATTGCCCAAGGAGGTGGAGATCGTGGGAATCCGCGTTCGTTTCACCAACCAGGAGAAGAGTGTTCAAATTCTGGACAGTGAGACCGGAAGCGATTTCGTGATCGAAGAGAACTGCGAATAGGAAATCTGGAGAGAGATATCAACCCCGGCACCCTTACTTGTGGTCCCGGGGTTTTTTCTTTTATCGGGGAAGTCAGTTGATACTCCCGATCTTCAACACCATCTCCTCGAACTCTTCGCCTGTCAGCTTGGCTTTCCCTTTTACCTTGCTCCGGTAGTTATATACGGTTTGAACCGAGTAGTGAAGGAAGTCGGCTATCTGTTTCATGTCGGTTATTCCCAGTTTCATCAATGCAAAGATTCTGAGTTCGTTATTGAGTTCTCCATGCTCGAGGGAGTACTCCTCCCCCGGTCTGAGCAGGGAGTTGAACTCCTCTACAAACCTGGGAAAGAGGGCCAGGAACGCCTTGTCGAAATTGGCATGTAGTTCGGAGATATCCTTTTTCAGCTCTTCCGAGGAGAATTTGAAGAGATTGGCCAGTTGACCGGTCTTCATGTTCAGCTCCACGTTTTTCCTGAACCTGTGCAGCTGGTTAATGTAAATCGAGCACTGATTCATGAAATGTCCGATATAGTGCTCCTTCACCCGGTTCGCCTCATCCAGTTTCCGGTTTAGCCGTCGCAGCTCGTCATTCATTTCACGGAGCTCCTTCCGGGCTCTGGTAACTGCCCTCACCTGGAAGAAGAGGTAGGAGAGGGTGAGAATCAGCACCAGTGCAAAGAGGCTGGTAACGATTGAAAAACGCTTCAGATTATCTTGTTGCAAGTAGATCTTTTTCAGGTAATTATCTTCGATAATGGGTTGTACCCGGGCGATAACCGCGTTCTTGAACCTGGCATTGTAGAAGAGGGCATCGTCGAGTGCCACCCGGATATATTCATAGGCCCGGTCGATATCACCCTCCTCGTGTAACAGGAGCGCCAGCGACAGAAGTGCTTCGTTCTCCTTCACCGCCAGTTTGGTGTCGGTGATTGCCGCAATCGTGAGATACTCTTTTTCAGATTGTTTGTCGCCGGTCATGCGGTGCAGTTTTGCCAGATTCATGGCTGCCATGGCATAGGCGTGCCGATCGGGTTGCTGGTCCTCGAAAATCTTTTTCAGCAGCTCTTCGGCCTCATCAAACGCCCCCTGTTGCTGAAGGGCATGCGCAAATTCCTTCCTGTATTCCTCCGACTCTTCCTGCAGGAACTCCATCGCCATCTTCCGGTAGGCTTCTTTCTGCTCCTCGTATTGATGGCCATACCGTTCGTCGGCGGTATAGAAAATCAGGTTCTCGTAATAACGGATCCGGTTCCAGCAGTACCATATCTTGTAATTGTCGGGTAACCGGTCGTAATCGAGAGAATTGAATATTTCGGTGGCCTGAAGAAACAGCCCCGACAGGGAGTAGATGTAGGATAGGCGGAGCAGTTGCTCCACCACAAGTTCGTCGTTATTCAAACGTTTAGCCAACGCCAGGTTCTCATGGATGTAATGTTCGGCAGAGTCGCATATGAAACTGTTGTACTGCTCGATGATCTCCCGGTTGACATTGATGATCGCGATGGTATCCTTTAGCCACCTCTTTCTTTGCTTGAGCATCTCTATTGTCTCCTCACGTTGCGCCATGTAATTCGACCGTTTGTTGATAACCCTGTCCAGCGTGACAATCAGGGAGTCGGCATTGTGGGCCTTGGTGTCGATTGATGCAGACAAAAGGAGCAGGAGGGCGACGATAACTGTAGCCCTACGGGTAGGAGTTGTCAAGCCGTTTTTTAGAGTCATAGCACGCAAATATACACCATATAAAGCTATTTTTCACCTTTTCCGGCGGAAACTATTCATTTGGCGTCTCGCCTGAAGGGTCACTCTCTTTTTCATCTGCGATGGATTGCCGGAATAACAGTGAGCAGGCGATAAAGATATGGGAGAGGTAATAGGTGGGCAGGATAAGTGAATTGAACCGGTGGTAACCGGTAAACTCACGGAGGGCAATGATGGTATCGGAGAATAGCAGCGATGCTATACCGAGGATGAATGCGAGCCTGGAGCGTTGATCGCCTCCTATTCCCAGGGCTGCTCCCAATGAACAGACCGAGATGAGCAGATAGCCGAGCACGGCAATCATCACCCGCCTGTCTGTAAATGCCGGATAGAGTATCAGCAGGTAGAACGGGAGATAGATGGCAAGCAGGATAAGGGTAGCTCTCCATCTCATGCTTCCCTGGTGCAGGGCATACCACAGGTACCCTGCGTGGGCAAGGAAGAAGAAGAGGATTCCGTAAAGAAACCGGAGGCTCTCACCATGCCGGTGCGAGAGAAACCAGTCTCCCACGATGGAGAGGGAGAGGGCCATTATCAGGGCGAACATCCCTGTTACAGTCTGTTTCAGTCTCATCCGTTCCAGGATGATCAGCAGCAGGATCACTATCCCGCCGGCAGCCGTACCCGACCTGAAGAGGAACCCTCCATGTTGCAAGGCCAGCAGTGCCAACACCAGCTGGATAGGGACCAGCAGGAAGAGCTTTTGTCTCTTATCTGCATTCATAGGGACCATGGATCGATTTTATGGCGTAACTCTCGGCGCTATCATCGAGGATGAAAACGGTAAAATAGTCACCACCGGGCTGAACCCGGATCACGACATGGCCTTGTCGACTCTTCATCGATTCGGTGCCTCTTCCAAGCACTGTTTTAGTCGCCTCCATGAGATTGGTGGAGAAGATATCCCGCTCTCCAGGGTATACCGACTGATCCATCATCCGCTGAAGTACCCGGTGATCGGGGTGGCTGGCAGACCAGGGTTGCATCACGATGACCCTCGGACGTACCGCTTTCAGAAATGGTTCACCCATGGCATCGTGACTGGCGTGATGGTTGGCTTTACAAACCTCAACCGGACCGGTAACCCATCCTGCCGGCGTTTCAATGTCCCTCCAACTGCCCGTTGCGCCGGCGTTGACAATATCACCGCCATGGAAATAGTCGAACTTGCCGTAGGATATGCGGATGGCTGCGCTACATTGATTCTCACCCGGCAATTCATCATGGTCAATGAGGTCCATCGGTGGGAAAAGATTGTGGCGATTATCCCCGACGCCTGTCCAGACCCAACCGTTGGCAGCAATATTCCTGATCTCGAACCCGGGATATTGCTCCGCCCGATAAAGCAGCGTAAACTGCCTGTCGGAGCCCACTTCAAACTGTTCGGCCACGGCACCGTTGGTCACCTGCCATTTTACAAACCGGATGTAATTCTGCATGTTCTGGTCGCCAGTCAACTGATGAGGCCAATTGTAGTGGGGCCAGTTGCGATCGACAATCTTTCTGAACGGAATCCGGTCACCCACCTCGGTAATTCCGGAGAGGAGGTAATCTCCCTTTTTTGACCTTTCTCGTGCCAGTTTCACATCTCCCATATGGTCGGCATGAAAGTGGGTCAGCAAGAGATAATCGATTTTTTTTTCCGGGAGTGGACGCATCATCTGTTGAAGATAGCGGGCAATCCATTCACCGGCACTTCTACTTTCGTCGGGGCGTGGCTCCGTGGTTCGGGGCGATGGAGCGATCTCACCTGCATCGATCATCAGGGTGGTTCCGTCGGGCAGGATGGCAAAGAGGCTCTCCCCCCTGCCGCTGTTGATGTGGTGGATATCCAGATAACCCTCCGACCATGCAGAGAAGGTGTCGCCCACCTTCACCTGTGCAAAGAGTGCGGTCTGGCAGACTGCTAACAGCACAAACAGTATTGTTTTGAATATTTTCATCTCTGATGATTCTGGGTTCAAGAGTGATCAATTACTTTCGTATGGTCCGTAGACCCCTTTTATGGTGTAGCTCTCCGAAGTGTCATCCAGAACGTAGATCTGGTAACTATCCCCGCCCGGTCTTACCCTGACGACAACATGTCCGCCCGTGCTTTTCAGTTGAGAGATCAGTTTCTCTCCCAGGACAGTCCTGTTGACATCAAAGAGATGGGTCAGAAAGATATCCCGATCGCCGGGGTAAATCTCCTTGGAGAGCATGTTTCGGAGTGCCGTGGCATCGGGATGGCTCAGGGCAAAACCCTGTACGACAATGACCCGGGGTTGCACTGCCTGGAGAAAACCTTTTCCCATGGCATCTTTCGCATGATGATTTGCTTCGCATACATCCACTTTGCCCAAAGCCATGCCTACCGGGGTCTCGAGGTCTTTCCAGGTTCCTGGAGCGTAGCTGTGCAGGATATCGCCTCCGTTAAAGTAGTCGAATTTGCCATACGATATCCGGATAGCCGCGCTGCAAAGGTTCTCTTCGGGATACTCCCGTTCTGTCAGCTGGTCGACAGGGGGAAAATAGTTTCGGGTATTGGTCGCTCTGCCGGTCCATACCTCGCCGTTTGCAGCAATGTTCCTGATCTCAAATTCCGGGTATCGACCAGGTTGCTTAAGAAGCCTGAACTGCCCGTTGGATCCTGCCTTGAAAGCTTCAGCCGTTGCACCGTTTTCTACATGCCAGTTGACAAAGCGGATATAATTCTGCAGGTTCGCATTGTCGGACATGAGGCGGGGATAGTTGTAGTGTGGCCAGTTGCGGTCAACTATCTTCCCGAACGGAATGAGATCCCCCAATTCGGTAATGCCGGTGAGGATATATCCTCCCTTGTCCGATCTCCTGTCACTGAGTCCGATATTTCCCATATGATCGTCGTGAAAATGGGTCAGGAGTATATAGTCGACTCTCTTCTCCGACAGGGGGCGGATCATCCTTAGAATGTAACGTGATATCCATTCTCCCGCGCCTCTGCTGGCATCCGGCCTGAAATTGCGTTTGTCTGTCCCGGTTTCACCGGCATCAATCAGCATGGTGGTGCCATCGGGGAGGATGGCAAATACCGCCTCACCCCTTCCGGTATAGATGTGGTGAATATCCAGAAATCCCTCTTCCCAATCGGGGAAATGAGTTCCCGCCTCCACCTGTGCTACCGCCATATGGAGAAGCAAAAACCACAACAACCAGGCGGCAAAGAGTATCTTTTTTGTGCTCATCTCCCTATCATTCATTAATATCTTAAACTCACCTTCCAGCCCCTCTTTTCTGCAATGCTCCGGTCACACTCCTTTTCTCCCGGGTTGCCACCAATGAAGATCTTGCCTGCCGCCTCCCGCCAGAAGGTGGAAAAGAGCCTATTCAACTCTTTGGTGGTGAGTTGGTTGTCGGAGCAGACCGCATAGTTTAGCTTTTTGTTGTTACTGAAATCGAGCGTCGAAATCTGATTTTCGTAACAGTCCATCCGGGTCAGCTCTGCATTTGAATTCAGCTCCAGGCTCTTCAGCCTGTTCCGGGAGCAGTTCACTCTTATCAGGGCCCTGTTGCTGCTTAAATCGAGTTGCGCAAGCAGATTGTCATGGCAATAGAGCTCAGTCAGCTGGCTGTTATTGGAGAGTTTTAACTCCGACAGCAGATTCCTGTTACACCAGAGTACCTTCAGTGCACCATTGCCGGACAGATCCAGACAGGGGAGCTGGTTGCCGCTGCAGTCGAGATGGCTCAATTCCGGGGCGTGGCTTGTATCGAGGTAAGTGAGACCATTGTTGTTGCACTCCAGGGCGGAGATATAGCTCCCGTTTATTGTAATGACATGGATGGATGCATCGGGGTAGGCATGCCTGATAGTTAACTCCTGCTTTTCGCTCAGATTGATCACCTCCCTTGCCGAGCCGTCACCCCAGTCGACTGTCGCTTTTCCTTTACCGGAGAGTCGAATCGTTGCGCTGTTCACCCCTCGTGAAACCATATTGATTTTCCCCGGGTTGCCCAATCTTTCCCTGAAGTGATCGGGATAGGAGACAAAAAATAGTGGTTCCATGCTGTGAGCAGGATGCCATATGTCGCGGTCCCGACTGTTCTCATAGAGTTTCAGGATCCAGGAGTCGAATCTCCGTTCTCCTTCGTGCAGCACTATGACACGTGCACCGGCTCCCAGATCGCCATAAGCTTGTCGTCCGCTGTTTTGGCCAAATGCCAGGCAGATATCGTCCAGACATCCGATATAGTTGTTGTTGTGATGGTGACCTACAAATACCCCCATGACATCTTTGCAGCTCTGCATGGCGGCAAAGAGATTCGACCTGATCCGGGGGGGTGCGGGATTGAGCTCCCACTGGACTCCCACCGTGGTGCTCTTTCCGGCTACTTCATTGAATTCAGGGAAAGGGATATGGAAAAAGGCCAGTGCCGGAATGGGGGTTCCTCCGTTCTGACTTGCATAGGCGGCACTCTCTTTTTTGTACCATTCTACCTGGCTATCATCAATCCAGGTGAAGGTGCCCGTTTGATCTTCCAACGGATAGGCCGTTTCCGAAACATCCAGAACATAACAGAGAGCGGCTGTTTTTGATGAGGTTGAGGATTGAATGGGCAGGATATAGTTGCTTAAGCCGTTTACTCCCTTTGGTCCCCTTTCAGTCAGGCTGTATGGCAGTCCCACAATGATATCCATCGTCTGCTCCTTGTCAAGTTCATATTCAGCGTCATGGTTTCCAAACATGGCTGCCCAAGGGGTTTTGGCATCGATCATTACCTGTGCGACCTTCAACCAGGCTCTCTTCCGGTTGTCAGAACCGACCACATCACCGGTTAATATCACCAGATCGGGTTTTTCTCTCTCTATCACCTTTTTCATCATCACCAGCACACTGTCGGAGCGGTAGGAGTCATATTGGAGGTGGGTGTCGGTAAACTGGACAATTTTGAACGTTGCGTCCGGTTTGAATTTCAGCAGCGGCTTCTCCTCTCCGTTGGCGATAAGAGTTGAAAGCAGCATAAGATTGAAAACAAAGAGTATCTTTTTCATATGCAGGGTGATATAATTTATTATCAGCTAATTTTCATTTTTAGAAATCAGAAACTCCACAATTTCAGAAGCGGCTCTTTTCCGCAAGTTTCCGTGTGATTCCTCGACAATTTTATAGCTCCCCTTAGGGTGAAGCTGCAGGAGATCACTCAATTGATAATAGGGCAGACTCCCCGGTACCATTAACTGAAAAGTTACCGCAAAGAACCTCATTGAAATTTTTCATCTCTCCGGAAACAGTTTCTCCATTCTCTACCGAAACATCCTTGAATGAGATTCTGTTCAACGGGGATTCTGCTAACCCTTGCAGCTGCATGACGCGTTTGGCGTAACGGCAGCTGATATCTTCAACCATCACATTCTCGATACCTCCACTCAGTTCACTGCCGAAGGCTATTCCATGCAACGCCTGCGGTATTTGGCAGTTACGGACCAGAATATTGCGGGTAGCTTTTCCTACCCTCCACCCGTCCTGGTCTCTGCCCGACTTGAAGACGATGGCATCATCACCGGTAAAAAAGGTGCAGGCCTCTATAAGACCATTCATGCTGGAATCGATATCAATTCCGTCGTTGTTGCTGTTTGTACTCCTGAATGTTGCATCACGGACCACAAAATCGCTACAGTAGACAAGGTGTAGCATCCAGAAAGGTGAGTTGGTAAGGGTGACCCCTTCAACATGAATTTGACGGCAATTGATAAACTGTATGAAAGGTGGTCTCAGGTAATCGCCTTTCCCGAATTGCCGTTTCGCTACCGGCAGCAGGGCTGCTCCCTGTTCCCTTACCCTGTTTTGCGCCGGAGATTGCCTGCTTCTGAGCTCACCCCATCCTTCAGGTCCGTTTCCGTCGATAACGCCATTGCCGGTAATGGCCACATTCTCCTGCTCCCCGGCATATATCATGGGGGAGTAGTTATAGATCTCCACACCTTCCCAGCGGGTGAAGAGCGCAGGTAGATAGTCGTCCGGGTCGGAATTGAAAAGGAGCCTGGCATTTCCTGCGATATGGAGGTTTACATTGCTCTTCAGCGAGAGGGGCCCTTTGCAAAAGAATGTACCCCCTGCCACCGATACCACACCTCCACCTCTTTTTAAACAGGTTGAGACAGCATTCATGATGGCGGCTCTACTGTCGTCCCCCCTATCGGGAATGGCTCCGAAATCGGTTATCCAGAGCGTGTCGTCAGTCCTGCACGGGTTGTGATCCTCCCTGCCTCCTCTCTCCATCTGGATCAACGGCGTGACAGAAGCGGCCGCAGATACCTGAAACAGTGAGATCCACAAAACAATCAAGTTGCCCATATTCATCTTCTTGCATCGGTTGATCATTCTTCTGAAGTGTCGATCTATTCCCTTGAGGGAGGAGGATGGCATAGAGCTATTTCGATTTGTAAGAATAGCTGCCAACGACCGGCCGCTCAGCCGAGGAGTCGTCAAGTATGAATAGATCATAACGGTCTCCTCCAGGGTAGACACGGATAACGATATGTCCCTTTTTTGATTTGTAGTGCTTCACCAGATCGCCCAGATAGCTTTCATTGACTGGGTGGAGTGCGTTTGTGAAAAGGTCGCGTTCACCGGGGTAGAGGTATGGGCTCATGATCCGTCTCAACACCTCTTCTCCAGGGTGCCGTATGGTCCAGTTCTGGCCGATCCATACCCTTGGCTGCAAGGTGCGTACATAGAATTCATTCTGTGAATTCCGGTTTCCGTGATGGTTCAACGTGGCTACATCCACATTTCCGATAACAGGAGCTGCCAGCGACTCCATGCTTTCGTTATCGGGTGCTCCGGTATGACCGATACCCGGAATATCCCCGCCGGTGTAGAAGTCGAAGGCTCCATAACTGATGCGGATACCCGATGAGAGATCATTCTCGGGTGGCAGATCCCCCTCCTTGAATTTTCTGATGGCAATGGTGCTGTCGGAAACAGCTGCAATCTCACCGTTCGAGAAGAGGTTCTTCACCACGAAATCGGGATATGCTGCATGATCTTTGACGGGTTTTATCTGGGATAGCGACCCGACCCTGAATTTTTCATACGCCATACCGTTTGTTTTCTCCTGGAAACGGATAAACTTCCTGTATTCCTCCAGTTGGCCGATAAGGTAGCTATTGCCTTTTTCACCAAGAGGCCGGAAATCACTACCGCTGTCAATCAGTTTTCTGATTGGAATGATGGAGCCTACTTCGGTGATCCCCGATAACTTATATCCGCCTTTTATATCTGTTTTGGACTGTGGGGTAAAATTCCCGATATGGTCATCATGGTAGTGAGTAACCAACACATAATCCAATGTGCCATTCTTCTTCTCTGGATGAAACTGTTGAATATAATCTGCAATCCATTGACCTGGAGTTTTTGACCGGTCGGGAACAGGAGGGGTATACCTTTCCGACTCACTGTTCAGATCACCCGCATCGATAAGCAGAGTCGTGCCATCGGGCATCAGGACAAAGGTGGAATTGCCCCTGCCTGTACTGATAAAATGGATATCGAGATCTCCTTTCTCCCATGGCGGCAACTGGTTGTCCTGGGCGCTAAGGGGAGAGAAGAGGAGGGTGAGGATGAGAATCAACGAATATCTGGTTGTATGCATAGCTAGGGTATCTATAATGTTTCACGAACTCTACGCGGGATGTCTCCCCGTAAAACAGCTGAAATATCTCGTTGTTTGTCTATCCTGTTTTACTATTTGGATATGCACAAACACTCGAATGCCGCTTGATGAATGGAAAAGAAGTCACTTTGGTTCTGCTTGATTTGCAGGTTCCAAAGTGACTTTCAATCCTGTCAATATCTTATAGGAACTGAAAATTAGGGATGAGTCGGATCAATTATCATGATAGGACTGATTCTGATCTTGTTCAACTATCGGAACCTGCCAGTAATATTCCGAATATGGAGGCATTACCGGCGAAAACTTGCCCGGGTCCCTGTCGCCAATTCCAATCGGCAACTGCAAGCCGATGAGATAATATGTCCTGTCTCCATTTTCAGTTGCCATCTCTTTGATACGTTCATTGTGAATCATATCTGCCGTCAATGCATTCGGATCGATATTGGCCAGCCCGGCCCGGTTTCGAACCACATTCAGGTCGGCAGCTGCCCCAACCTTGTCATTTTTGTTGAACAGTATGATTGAACGGGTAAGATATACCTCTGCAAGCCGGATAAGCGGTCGGTTCGATCTGCGTTGATCGGGTGCCCTGAACCATTTGTGGCTCCATACCATCGGACCTACTGTTGGGGATCTGGGATCCTCATCATAACGGAAATATATTTGCTGGTATCTCTTGTCATTTCTGGCCTCTTCGGTTTCAGACAGATCTTCATTCATCCAGCCAACCTGTTTCAATGCCCAGTGAGATAAGGGCTGGCTTGCCCAGGCTGCCATGCTGGTACTTGAGAAGTGGCTTCTTGTGTAGATTGTTTCCATACGGCCGTAAGCACCGGAAATCTCATCACAGGCAGTTTGCCAGATTACCTCTCTACCCCAGCCATCTTTCCCGTTCTTGTTGAATGCCTGGATCGGCTCTTCCGTAAGATCATACATTGGGCTGTTCAAGATATAGTTACACTCGGCCAGGGCCTTGTCATGCTCTCCTTTGATAAAGTAGAGGCGCATCAGCATGGCTGAGGCGGCATACTTATTGGCGCGGGCCCTGACATTTACATCATATACCAGTGGAGCATGATCTTCAAACAGCAGGTTTTTGGCATTTGTCCAATCCTCTTCGATGGCGTCATATACCTCTTTCACGCTTCCCAGTACCGGTTTTTTCAGCTGTTCCGATGAGGTGGTGAACTCTCTTCGGAGGGTGAAAAAGCGACCATCATTATTGCCGTTGGGGTTATAAGGTGGAGCATACATTCTTGCCAGGTACCAGTAGGCCAGTCCCCTCATGAAGAGGAGCTCTCCCTTGAACTGATTCACCTTGTCCCTGTCGGCCTGAGTCATGCTGGGGAATGGATCTTCACCGGCCTCTTCCGCATCACTGAGCATCTGTAACGGTCCGTTGCAGGCGGTGACCATCTCATACAGCTTGATAAATGTATCTAACATTTCGTAAGCAGGGATCGCTTTGCTGAACTCCCGATTGTAGTAGGCTGCAGAGGCGCTTGCTCCCACAAATTGAGGGAGGAAGAGGGCAATATCGGATTCTGTGAAATTTTTGAGAGCGATCGTTCCAAAAGCGTGACTCCAGGGATCCCTGTTCAACAGGAAATAGGGCTCCCTTACTCCCAGTTCCAATTCGTTAACATTCACCCAGGGGAATTGATTTGGTCTCTTCAATTCGAAAAATGCATCCTGATTACAGGAGATTGTAGTGAAGAGAGTGAATATCAATAATAAATATTTTATAGTCGTCTTCATTGCTGTAGTGTTTATTTAAAAATTGATATTTAGCCCAAGACTATATGTACGAGCCTGTGGCATTGAGTTGTAGCTAACAAAACTGGCTGCTGAAGCCTGGTCGAGAGGCACCTCCGGATTGTACCCCGAGAAGCTGGTCAGGGTTAAGAGGTTGGAGACACTTAAGGAGAGACGCAACGACTGCATCTTGAGCTTGGCCGCAACCGCCACCGGCAAGGTATAACCCAGACTGACATTGTTCAGTTTCAGATAATCCCCTTTTTCGAGGAACATGGAGGAGATATACTTCTCTTCGCTGCCATAAGTTACCGGTTCAGTTGTGGGATTTCCTTCATCATCGTAGAAATGTTGCACGTTCATCACTACCCTCGGCCATTTGGCAACATCTCCAGGTTTTTGCCAGGCCTCGGTAAGCAACCTGCTGGAGAGGGCCCGAACACCTCTGTTAGGAGTAAGGGTGCTTTGTAACAGTCGGTTATAGATATAGTGACCTGTGGCAAATGAGAAATTCATATTCATGTCGAAGTTCTTGTATGCAAACTGGTGGTTAAACCCTCCCACAAATCTGGGAATCGAGGTTTTTCCTTTCAGGATCATCCTGTTTGCCTCCATATTGGTGGTTGTTCCGGGAATGATTCTACCCGTATGAGATGTTGTGCCGTCGTCATTCACCTTTACCTCATAAATCATCGGGATACCCTTTTCTGGGTCAACACCTGCCGACTCGGCCATATACCAGGTACCCAGCGAGAGCCCCTTTTTGAAAATGGTGATCACCCTGTCTTCATAAGGTTCAATTTGGGTCATGCCTACATTGTTGGCATCCGATTCAGGATCCAGGGCCAGGATTTTATTGCTGTTTGTGGAGAAATTGAGAGCGACATTCCATTTGAACGGTCCGTTCAGTACGGCAGCCTCCACATTGAATTCAATGCCCCGGTTCTCCATATCACCTATGTTTTGCCAGATGACGTTTCCACCAAATATTCCGGCAGAGTAAGGGAGAGCTACCGCCAGAAGCATGTCTGAAACATTCTGTTTATAGTAGGCAAGTGAACCGTTGATCCGGTTGTTCAGCAATCCGAAGTCGAACCCGAAATCGAGCGTGCTTGTCGTCTCCCATTTGATATCAGAGTTGCCGATACTGACAATCTGCGTACTGGGGATTCCCAGGTTTGTGCCGGTTCGAACCTCATACTTGTCGGAAGTGATTCCGCTCGGGATATTGGTATTGCCGGTCTGTCCATAACTCCCCCTCAGCTTAAGCAGATTGACCACCCTCGATTGGAAGAACTCCTCTTCAGAAATGATCCATCCTGCCGAACCGGAAAGGAATGTAGCCCATCTGTTCTCGGGGGTAAACTTCGAAATTCCGTCGCGACGGATGCTTGTACCAACGATATATCTGTCCATGTATTTATAGTTGGCCCTGCCAAAGTAACCCCGCAGGTAGCTTTCTCCGCCCAGGACGCTGTAACCTTTCACCGATTCAGGTCTTCCCACTTCACGGAAATTACCTATCAGCGATTGGCTTTCCAGGTGGGTGTTGTGAGAGTGGTAACGGGTATTCTCCACGCCGGTCACAATGTTCACCCAGTGGTCTTCGCCGAAGTTCTTGTCGTAATTCAGGAACGAGTTGTAGTTGAGAACTGTGAGCTGATTTTTCTCCTCTTGAGCAATGGGTCCATCAATCCGGATACCAGCTCCACGGTATGAAAGTCCCTTGTCAAATACCAGATTGGCACCGAATTCTCCAACCAATGAGAGTCCCTCCATGATTTTCAGTGTTGCGTTCAATCCCTGCAGGATATTTGTTGTCTGCAGATTACTCTCGCTATTCAGGGGTGAGATACCAGCCAGTGCGTTTGCTCCCGACAACGGATTCCAGAAACCGTTGATGCCGTTGTCGCTATTGTCATATACTTTCATCCATGGCAGTGAATAGGCATTCACCTGTGCCCAGCCTCCTGCGCCTCCCCTTCCGTGATCGGACTTGGAACGGTTATTGTTGGAGAATGAGATGTTTCCACGGTAATTGATGTTGAGTAGATCGAGCAGGTTGTAGCTCAGGTTGGCGTTTGCCGTAAAGATCTCCAGATCATTAAATTTGAGGATGCTGTTGTCTTTCCTGTAACGCAACGAGAGGTATGAGCTTCCCTTGTCGCTTCCCTGTGTGGCAGATAGGTTTGCCTCGGTAAAAATACCTGTCCGGCTGATCACATCTCCCCAGTCGGTATTGGTTGCCATAGCCTCCTCCCTCGTGATGGTAGCGCTCACCCCATCCAGTTGGTTTAGTGAAGCCTGTGGGTCGTATAAACCACTCATGCCACTATTGGCATAAGCCCGGTCCATAATTTCAATATACTGGGCACCGGTAGCCAGACCGATGTCTCTGTTTGCCCAGTTGCTTATTCCCGACTTGAGATCCACTGACAACTTCATGGCACCCTTCTTGCCCGATTTGGTGGTCACAAGGATAACACCGTTTGATCCCCTGGAGCCGTAGATAGATGTTGCGGCAGCATCCTTCAATATCTGGATCGATTCAATATCTGCAGGATTGATCATCGACATGACGTTCTGAGACGATTCGCCGTCAAACGATGCTCCCATGTTTCCGCTTACAATGGGGATGCCATCCACGATCCATAGCGGATCGGTTCCTGAAGAGATCGAGTTGATGCCACGCACTTTGATCTGTACCGGAGAACCGGGAATACCTGATTCGTTCGACACCATCAACCCGGGAGCAAGCCCTTGCAGTGCAGCATCAAAAGAGGCGGAACCGGTTGCCTTTATCAGATCTTCGCTGTTGATTGTGGAGATAGATCCGATAACATCTCTCTTCTTTTGTGTACCATAACCTACTACCACAATCTCTTCCAGCAGTTCCACATCGGCCTCCATGACGACATCGATTGTACTTCTGCCGGAAACAGCTACCTCCTGGGGTTTCATGCCCACATATGTGATCTGTAGCACGGCATCTTCTTGAATGTTAGACAAATAGAACTTTCCATCAAAGTCGGTTACGGTGCCTTGCGACGGATTGTTTTTTATGATGATCGTTGCTCCGATCACGGGTTCCCCGTTCGTGTCCGTAACGGTTCCCCGTACTGTTCTTCCCAGTTGTTGCAGTGTTTGTGCCAAACTGGTAATTGCCCCTTCGCTTTGCGAAGACCTTTTCGAAAGTACGATATAGTTTTTCTCAAAATCGTAACCGATATCCGTACCGTTGAACATTTGATCAAGATATTCCGATACTCTGTCCGACTTTTTTTTCAAGGTTACCGTGCGTGAAGTATTCACTTCACGGTTGCTGTATACTACCAGATAGTCGGTCTGTTTTTCAATTTCACTGATCAGCTGGCTAATGCTTACAGAGTTAGATTTCAGTTCAATGACTGCATCCTGGGCCTTTGTATTTGTCGCCATCAATTGGAAAGTAAAGGCAAACAATAGGAATAAGCAGATTTTCATGATGTTAAATAGGAATTTAAAATCACTTTTTTTTAACAGAAAGTGATCCTTTGAACTCTTTATTTTCATATCTTTGTGTGTTTAAAGTAAATAACTAAGGATTGATCTCTTTGTGTTTGCTTTATTTTGGGCGATAGGTGTTGGCGCACTCATCGCCTTTTTTTATTCGCTATTCGCTCTTAATCATAGGCATATCGTTTTTAATGGTTTATCTCTTTAACGTTATCGTATTGGTTTTTCTCTCTTTTTCGATGGTGAACTTTTGTATCTTCTGTATGATCCTGAGGATCTCGTCTATTCCGTCGCGTTGACGGAACTTGCCGGTGTATCGGACGTTAAATATTTCAGGATCCTTGACAATTATCTTGACATCGTAATAGAGCTGAAGTTTTTCGATGATATCTATCAGCCGCTCATTCTCAAACGAGTAGATCCCATCTTTCCAAAGGAAGTAGTCGGGACTGTTGATCTTCCTGACATACATCTTGCCCTCTCTCATGACAACCTGTTCGTTGGGTTTCAATGTAACCCTGGTCTGGGGTGACCTTTTGCTATATACCATCAGTGAGCCTTCAACCAGATCGGTCCTGATGTAGTCGGCCTCAGGGTAGCTATAGACGTTGAACTCGGTTCCAAGTACCCTCATCTCCATCTCTTGTGTTGAGACGATAAAAGGTTTTCTTGAATTTGAAGCCACATCGAAATATGCCTCTCCTGAGACGCTTACCCGGCGTGTTTTTCCGTGAAAACGGGCGGGAAAGGTCAATGAGGATTGTGCATTCAGCCACACCAATGTACCGTCCGGCAGTGTCAGTTGAGCACGCTGACCGGCTGGAACGACCAGTCTGTTCGGCTCCATTTCACCGTCTGAGCCTACAAGAAAATAGCGGGTGGCAAAAAAGGTGGAGGCAATAAGTACCAGCGCAACTGCAGCATATTGCATGGTTCGCCAGACAACCTGCTGCCGCTCTCTTCTCTTCAGTAGCTGCATAAAGAGCTGGAAACCTCTCCTTCCTTCCTGTTCATCATTTGGCAATTGAGGCAGCTGCATGAGTGCATGGACGTTCTGCATGCCTACAAACTCCTTTTGTAAAAGTTCGTCGTTTCCCACTTCGTTGAGCAATTTGGAAATATCAGATTGTTCCAGTTCACCCGAGAAATATTTAGGGAGTTTTTCCTCCATTCTTTTTCTGCTTTATTAATTAACGATCGAACGTGAAAAAACCACCAAGAAAAAACAAAAAAAATTAAGCAAGCAAAAAAATAAGTAAAGGGATGTGATCTTTTAGTATCTCTTTTAGTTTTTTGTAGGCTATTGCCATTTGGTTTTCCACGGTATTAATAGAGATATTCAGTTCCTGTGCGATGGTTTTTTGCTTTTTCCCCTCAATTTTATTTAAAACAAAAATTTCCCGGCATTTCTCAGGCAGGCTTTCGATAGCGTTTTGAATGACCGTTTCAATATCGGGTTCAGAAAACAGCTGCTCATCGAATGCTTCCAGGGATTGAAACTTAATCTGCAGGGCTTTTGTATAGTCGTCCTGTAATTTCTGCGCAGTGTTACGCACGGTTGTCTTGTGCCGGAGAAAGTCGATACACCTGTTCTTCACGGAAGTAAACAGGTAGGCAAAGAGATTGGAGTGCGAGAGCAACTCAATGTTCTGTTCCCACAAATCGAGAAATAGATCCTGCACGATATTTTCGGCATCCTCTTCGCGGATCACATACTCCTGTGCAAACCGTTTCATCCTCGAGTAGTAGGATAGATAGATCTTTTCAAACTCGCTTTTATGTCTCGAAATCGCATCCATTCACATCTGCCGAAATGTAAGATGAAACCCAGGTATCTACGAGGAAGAAGCGGCCAGGGAGGGAGAATTATTCCGCAAAGTTCGTGACCTTGATCACCCAGGCATGTTCACAAGGCAGCTCGTCGACAGTTAGCTGGGGAAGTGTAATCGTCAACTTCCCCTGTTGGAGGGTCGACTTCAAATCCCCTTTATAACCCAGCAGTTCTGCTTTTCCAGCGCTTTTCAGTCCGGTGAGAATGATGGGATCCTTTTGCCACTTTTTCAATATGATATATAGATTTCCATCTTTCCGGGTAAAGTGCAGATTCCCCTCCTTGGGCTTGTTGGGACTTCTCCACGGCTGTGAGGAGTAGATGGCATCTCCGTTTACTTTCAGCCACTTTCCGATATCGAGCAGTCTTTCCTGCATAACTACCGGAATCATGCCGGTAGCATCCGGACCGATATTCAATAGAAAGTTTCCACCATTGGTCACCTTGTCGATAAGGATATCGATCAGCCGTTTGGAGGAGAGGTAGTGTTTTGTTGTTTCAAAACGGTTATATCCATATGAGGTGCCGATACCCCGGCTCTCCTCCCATGGGTGGTCTGCCTTGTCGCCGATTCCCTTTTGACTGTGTACCAGATCATACTCGGTGGTATAGTAGCCTCCATGTCTGCTCCGGGTCTCCTTGCCCCACCTGTCGTTCACCACAACGCTGTTTTTAACGGGAGATTCGTTGTAGAGCCAGGCCAGAAACTCTTCACTTTTCAGGGTTTTGCTGTCGTAGTCCCACTCTCCGTCCGAAAAGATGATCTCGGGTTGATAATTGTTTACCAGCTCCTTCATCTGTGGAATCATGTGTGTATCTACCCACTCTTCGATGGTGGATTTGGAGTACAACGGGTGAGCCCATTCCAGCAATGAATAGTAGAGCCCGAAACGGAGACCGGAGTTCCGGACCGAGGTGGAGAGCTCTCCGATCAGGTCGCTATGCGGTCCCGTCACCATGCTGTTCCAACGTGGGGAATGCGTGCTGGGCCACAAGCAGAACCCGTCGTGATGCTTTGAGGTGAGCACCACATATTTGGCTCCGGCCTCGCGGAAAAGTTCAGCCCACTCGTCGGGGTTGAAATATTCCGCCTTGAACATGGGTGCAAAGTCGGCATAGCTAAACTCTTCACCATAATGTTTGGTGTGAAAATCCTTGAAGAACTTGTTGCCTGACAACAGCCGGTTATAATAGTGCTCGGCATATTTCTCGTACACTCCATCCACCTCGTTCACCGGTGCGTAGGCGGGTACAGAATAGACTCCCCAATGGATAAAGATTCCGAACTTGGCATCTTTCCACCATTGAGGTATTTCCCTTTTGTCGAGCGAGTTCCAGTCGGGTTGATACTGTGCAGAGAGTGTTGTGAATGCGAGTAATGCAAGCAGCAGAGTGATTCCTTTTTTCATAGATTTTCTGATAAAGTCGTTTATTGTTGATTTTTTCATTCCAACGTTAACATCCCATCAGACACTTCTGATGGTGGAGAAGGTAGTGTTGAAAGGAGACTCCGTGGAATGGAGTCTCCAACCTTTCGATTCCAAAAATACAAATAAAAGATCTAATATCAGAAAATCTATGAAAAAAGGTAGAGGATTATGCCAGAAAACTGGCTGCACGGGAAAAGACATCGGTGAAAAAGCGGTTGACCGACGAGATATCGCTGGAATTTGCAGGAAAAGGGTTTTCATGGGAGTAGGGAAAGGGGAAATCCAGCAGTTCGATCCGCTCCTTCGCCTTCTTTTCTCCAAGTGCTTCCTCTACCCCCTGGTATGGAATTACCCTGTCCCGGGCAAGCACAATACCCTTGATTCTCTCACCCGATTGTTCAAAGAAAGCCTCGCGTTGTGCCCGGAACCTGTCGGGCGAAATCATCCGGTAAAATGCGTTGAATGCCTCGTCTCGAGACCATTTGTCGTCCGATTCCGAGCCAAAGACATGAATGTAGTAGTCGTACAGTTTTTCAAAGGCAGCCCTGTCCATGATGCTTCGGGAGATGCCATGCATCGACCGGAATATGCTTCCTCCGCAGAACATGAAGAGCCGTGTATGGGAGAACAGCTTTCCGGGGTTTGCCATAAGCGCCACCTGTGCAAGAAATGCTCCGATGGAGTAAGCAAAGATATCGATCTGGGTATCTTCCCTGAATAGGGGATGTCTGCCGCTCTTGATTGTCTCAAAGAGAGAGATCAGGTCGCTATAGGTTTGCCTTCCTGACATGTAGAAGCGCTCCGGATTCTGGCTGATCCGGTCGCTCAATGCTACGTTGGCAAAACTGATGGAGCGGTCGTCATTGTATTTTCTTCGTCTGAAGTTCAGCAGGGATGCGAGAGCCCTCGGGGTTGACCACGAAGCTGGCGACCGGTTCATATGGAATGCGATAGGAAAAAGGATGACCGGCTTTCCCGTATTGATGCACAGATATTCTGCCCAGGTAAGGTATTTGTTCCAGTTACGTTCGTTCAATCCGTGCAGCAACAGGATTGCCTCGTCGTGCTTCCGGTTGTCTGAGGCCAGGAATACCGGATATTCAAAGGAGTAGTTCTCTTCAATGGCTTTGTCGTTTGGCAGCAATGTCTCCGGTCGCAAGGCACTTCCGAAAGGAAAGAAACGGATGGCCGTTTTGGTGTCGGCCATGGAGCAATCGGTCCCCTGCCTGTAGAGGTTGATCAGTTCGGCGAATCGTTGGCAGTAGTTCATCTTTTTTTTGGTAAAGAAATCTCCTTTTGCGGGCATCTGCAAATCAATGGGAGATTGTAGGCCACGATGTGGCAGGAGTCGCTATATGGGGTAAAAACGGAGATAGAGGGGTGAAATTTTCAGCCAGATTCCCCCAATTCATTTGGTCATTCTTCAATAAAAAACTATTTTTGCATCAGGTCGTGAACCTGCAGTTTTATCATGAACGGAAAGATACCCGCATACTTGTATGAAAAAAGCAACACGGTGAAAATGATTGTATTCACTGCGGTTTTTGCCCTGCTATTCATCAATATCTTTCAGCCTTTCGGTTCAAGATCATGGTATCCGGCCATCTCCGATTTAAAGTACTTCACTTTTTCCAGCCTGATTATCCTTACCGGGATGCTGGTGGTGGTGGTCAGCCGCGTGATTCTTGCCCTCTATTCGAGGAAAAACGATCTTCTTTACTGGCAATACGCTCTCTGGATCTTGTGCGAGGTGCTGGCCATGGCGGTCTTCTATTCGCTTTTTTCCAAGTTTGTACCCAAAGAGGGTGCCGACAGGGACTTCATGGAGATCTTTCATCAGAGTGCTGTAAATACAGCGTTGGTGCTGCTGCTGCCCTATGCCATTTCGTGGCTCTACTTCTCATGGAAGGAGAAGAGCATGTTGCTGGCTACCATGGGGCAGGAGAAAAATGGTGAACTACATGCAAGGAGTGTGGTTGTGTTTCCCGACGAGAAGGGTGACCTGAAAATCTCCATCGCCCTGGAGAATCTGCTTTACATTGAATCTGCCGATAATTACACCACCATCTACTACCTGAATAAATCGAGGCAATCACGTTTTCTGCTTCGCAACTCCTTGAAATGGATGGAGGAGAACCTGACAAAAGATACACCCCTTGTGCGTTGTCACCGCTCCTATATTGTCAACATGGAGAAGGTAAAGATCCTCAAAAAGGAGAAGGGCGGGATTGTGCTGGAGCTGGATGCTGAGGATACGCCCGATCTTCCCGTATCGAAAACCTATTACGACTCTTTTATGCACAAGTTTTCCCAATATACGGTCTGACCGTGGCAAGGCGCAACCTGCAGTTGTCTGATGTCGTTTTGACAGCATTGGCATAACTCTTTAGAAGAGAAAAGTGCAAAAAAGCGCACTAAAATCGTTACTTATTACTACTTTTGCAAAAGCAGCAGGCCGGTTTGTCGCTCCGGTTCCGGCGCTTGTCGCGATTCGGGGAGGAAAGTCCGGGCAACATAGAGCACCATACTTCCTAACGGGAAGCTATCCGCGAGGGTAGAGTAGCGTAACAGAAAATAACCGCCCCGTTTTCTCGTGAGATTACGGAGTAAGGGTGAAAAGGTGAGGTAAGAGCTCACCGGGTATCGTGGCAACACGGTATGCCGTACGCCTTATGGGTTGCAAGACCATGTATATCGGATATGTAGGGTTGCTCGCCCGATGCCGAGGGGTAGGTCGCTAAAGAGCAGTGGTGACACTGTCTCGCAGATAAATGACAAACATCCCGCCTGTCGGGATACAGAACCCGGCTTATAGGCCCGCTGCTTTTTTATTTTGACGGTATGTTGAGAAGGGAAAAAAGAGTTTCGAAGCCTGAAGAGGAGGAAAAATCGGGACTGTTCGAAAGGATCAGGTTTCAGGTAAAGGAGTGGATTCACTTCCTCTCCTACGAAATCTGGCGGTTGAACCCCGAGAATTTCTCCAACAAGAAGAACGTTCTGCACAACGTCCTCAAGGTTACCATGCTTACCGTAAGAGGTGTGCAGGAGCAGAACCTTGGCGCCAGCTCCCGTTCGTTGACCTACCGTACAATCCTGTCGCTCGTTCCGATGCTGGCGGTTCTGTTTGCCATTGCACGCGGATTCGGATTCGAAAAGATTCTCGAAAGTCAGATTTTCGATTTTTTCAGCAGCGGGGAGAGTGAATCGGTAATTGCCCCGCCCGGACCGAAAACGACCACCGATACTGTTGCGATACTGACCGATTCTGTTGAAGGTGCTGCGCAGGCAATTATTGCGGAGAGCGTGCGAAGAGCCGACGCTCTGGATGTAAACGGCTCGATTTCAGGAACCACCTCTTTCACTATCGAGACAATTATCGGGCTTGTAAATAACTCGCTGGAGCATGCCCAGGGTGGCGTTTTTGCCGGTATCGGTGTTATCTTGCTGCTCTATACCGTCATTCTCCTCTTTTCGGATATCGAGAACAGTTTTAACCGTATCTGGGGAGTAAAAAAGGGACGCTCCATTCAGCGAAGAGCGGTTGACTATTTTGCACTGATCCTGCTGTTGCCGATTTTTGCAGTGCTCAATTATAGTCTTACTGCTATCATTCAGGCATCTACCGGTCCGTTTGGTGAGTTCAGCCATATCCTCGATCCGGTAGTGAGCCAGGTGTTGAATATCCTACCCTTCCTGGTAATGATCATTACCTTGACACTGCTCTACCGCTATATGCCCAATACCAAGGTGAAATGGGGCAGTGCGTTGATCGGCGGAATTGTGGGGGGTATCGCTATCCAGATTTTTCAGATGATCTACCTGAACGGACAGCTCTGGATTGCAAACTACAATGCCATATACGGAGCCTTCGCAGCCATTCCGCTATTGCTGCTCTGGGTACAGATGTCCTGGTTTATCGTGTTGATTGGTGCCGAGCTCTCCTTTTCGGCGCAAAATGTACGCAAATTCTCGTTCGACCGGGAGACGAAAAATATCAGTCGCCGTTTCAGGGATTTCTTCACCATCATGATCGCATCGGTGATTGTGCGTCGCTTTGCCCAGGGAAAATCTCCGCTTACGGCCGATCAGATCTCGATGAGATGCAAGGTTCCCATCAAATTGACCAATGACATTATTGACGAGCTTCACAAGCTTCAGGTGATTCTGCCTACACCCACGCCGGAGGATGAACGTGTCATGGCCTATCAGCCGGCTATCGATATCAATCTGCTTACCGTTAATAACCTGATAGCGAGGATAGACAAGGAGGGTTCGGAAGACTTTCTGATTGATCTGGAGGGGGATTTTGCCCGCCATTGGAATGCCTTGATGGATACACGCATGTCGGTTTACGAATCTTCCACCGATGTGTTGTTGAAGGATCTGTAGGACCAAGTCATGGCTTCAACAGCTGATAGGCGGCCGACTCGAACTTGTTGAGCGATCGGCTGATGGTTTTGGCATCCTCACCGCAAAGATGGTCGAGCAGCCTCCAGAATCTTTCGCCGTGATTCATCTCAACCGTATGGGCCAGTTCGTGCAGAACCACGTAGTCGATCTGCTTTTCAGGTAGCAGCATCGTATAAAAGGAGTAATTGATGCTCTTAAGACGGGAACAGCTCCCCCAGCGTGTTACACTTTTGTTGATCCTGATTCCGTTTACCTGCAGGTTGTGTTTTTCAGAGAAGCGGACCGTTTTCTCCGTCAAGATCCTTTTGGCCTCGTGTCGCAAAGCATGTCGGATCATCTCTTTGACCGTAAATTGAGACACCGGGTGTTCCAGTTCGAACCCGGCTGGGATGAGGAGAGTCAGCTCTCTCCCCTTCAACTGCATCTTTGCCTTTTCTACAAGATGTGTCCTGGATATTCTTGCCGTAAAAGGGTAGGTCTCCAGCAGGGTCTCTTCGGTGATCAGCTGCTCTTTGGGCGAGGAGATCTCCATCAAACGGCGACGCATCTCATTCAGAACAGATGGAAGCCCTGCAGGGGAAAACCCCGGCGGGACGGTCAGCTGGATATGATCCCCTCTTTTCCGGGCAATGATCTGCTTTGCCCGGATGTTGGATTTTACGATGATCTTTCCCAGTTCTTGGTCGTTGTATTGATACATTGGGCAAAGATAATACAATTATTTTTCCCAATTGTTTTACCCCTCAAATCATCTAAATGAAAAACATTGCCTATCTTTGTGCACGTTAATTCCCGATGTAATGAGCATTGTAAGTTCTTTAGAGAGTATCGGCGAATATGTCGAGCTCATGCGAAGAGTGATGGCTCCGCCCGACCGAGCACGAGAATTTTTCAAGGAGTTTTCGAAGGAGGTGTATAAACTGGGGGTCAACTCCATCTGGCTGGTAATGATCATCTCCTTTTTTATCGGTGCGGTTATTGTAATGCAGATTGCCATTAACGTGGCTTCGCCGTTGCTGCCCCGCTTTACGGTGGGAGTGGTCTCCCGCGAGATTATTCTGCTGGAGTTCTCTTCCACCATCATGTGTCTGATCCTCTCCGGGAAAGTGGGATCCAATATCGCTTCCGAGATAGGCACGATGCGTGTAACGGAACAGATAGATGCGCTGGATATTATGGGGGTAAATTCGGCCAATTACCTGATTATGCCCAAGGTCTCGGCGTTTGTCTTCTTCATGCCTGTACTGGTGGCATTGAGCATGTTTCTTGGCCTTTTCGGCGGGTACATCATCTGCCTTTTTACCGGAACTCCCCCTGTCTCAACGTACATATACGGAATTCAATTTTTCTTTCGGGAGAGTTTTGTCTGGACCTCCATCGTGAAATCGATGATTTACGGCTTTATCATCGCTTCGGTTTCCGCCTATTTCGGTTATCGAGTTAAAGGCGGATCACTTGAGGTGGGCAAAGCGAGTACCGACTCGGTTGTGATCAACAATATCCTGATACTGGCTGCCGATTTGGTTTTCACGCAATTGGTCATGGGTTGAAAAAGATAAGTCTTGATATATGATTCAGGTAAGAAATTTAATCAAAGAATTCGAAGGACGTCTCGTTCTCGACGATATTACGACTTCCTTTAAAAAAGGAGCCGTGAATATGATCATCGGAAAGAGCGGTTCGGGCAAAACGGTTTTTTTGAAATGTCTTATCGGCTTGATACAGCCCAGTTCTGGTGAGATCAGGTATGAAGGCCGGAATATTACCGAGATGCGTGCGAGGGAGGTGAAACGGCTGCGCCGCGACATGGGGATGCTCTTTCAGGGATCTGCCCTGTTCGATTCCAAGACGGTGCTGGAGAATGTGATGTTCCCGCTGGACATGTTTTCGCGAAAGAATCAACGAGAAAGAAAAAAACGTGCCGAATTCTGTCTGGAAAGGGTAAACCTCTCACATGCGGCAGATCTTTATCCGTCGGAGATATCGGGCGGTATGATGAAGCGGGCTGCCATTGCAAGAGCCATTGCATTGAACCCGAGGTATCTCTTCTGCGATGAACCCAACTCAGGGCTCGATCCGAAAACCTCGCAGCTTATCGATGAACTGATTTCGGACATTACGGCAGATTTCGGCATTACCTCCATCGTGGTTTCTCACGACATGAACTCGGTGATGAATATCGGAGACAACATCATCTTTCTGAACGAGGGCATACTGGAGTGGCAGGGATCACGCGACAGGATCATGGATGCCAAAAATGAGAAGCTGAACGAGTTTGTCTTTGCTTCAGAGTTGTTTAAAAAGATAAAGGTGGCCGACTACATCATCTCGGAAAGCAATGCTTCGGAACAACAAGATGGGTAGGTTAAAAACAATTGATAGAAAAAATTGTTATTCAGAAGAGACCACAAGTAAGAAAAACGGCGGTGCAATTTGTATTGTCTCCGCTTTTTAATGATTTATATATGGCTAATTTATTGAAGATAACAAATCTACATGCAGTAGTAGAAAATAAAGAGATCCTGAAGGGTATCAATCTGGAGGTAAATAAGGGCGAGATTCACGCCATCATGGGTCCCAACGGATCGGGAAAAAGTACACTGGCCTCCGTTCTTGCAGGTAATCCGAAATTCGAGGTGACTCGAGGCAGTGTTACATTCAACGGCAAGGAGCTGCTCGATATGGATCCTGCCGACCGGGCCAAGGAGGGAATCTTCCTCAGTTTCCAGTATCCGATCGAGATTCCTGGGGTAAGCATGGTCAATTTCATGCGAGCAGCGTTGAATGAGCAGCGCAAGTACAGGGGCGAGGAGCAGATCTCAGCCTCTAACTTCCTGAAACTGATGCGCGACAAGCGCGAACTGCTCGGTATCGACAGTCAGCTTGTAAGCCGTTCGGTTAATGAAGGGTTTTCGGGTGGGGAGAAGAAGCGTAACGAAATTTTCCAGATGGCGATGCTTGATCCTACCCTGGCTATCCTCGATGAGACCGATTCAGGGCTGGATATCGACGCTTTGCGGATCGTGGCTTCCGGAGTAAATGCGTTGCACCGTCCCGAGAAGGCTACGCTTGTAATTACCCACTATCAAAGGCTTCTCGACTATATTCAACCCGATGTGGTTCACGTGCTCTACAACGGAAAGATTATCAAAACCGGAGGGCCGGATCTGGCGCTTGAGCTCGAGGAGAGAGGATATGACTGGCTTGTGAATCCCTAACCTGCAAAATGATGATTGAACAACAATATATCGATTTATTCAACGATTACCGGAGTGAGATCGATGCAAATTCAGTGGCGGGATTAAACCGTCACCGTGATGCCGCTTTTGAGGCGTTCTGCAGGCTGGGATTTCCCACGTCGAAACTTGAAGATTACAAACATTCTGATCTCTCTCGCGCATTTGACGGTGATTTAGGGCTGAACCTGCGGAACATACCCATACCGGTCGATCCGTATGAAGCTTTCAAGTGCGATGTGCCCAACCTCAACACCAACGTCTATTTTCTGATAAACGACCGGTTCTATGCCAACGGTCATCAGCAGGCTCCACTTCCTGACGGTGTTTTTGTAGGCAGTCTGCAACGGTTCTCCGAAACCCATCCCGACATCTTCAACAAACATTATGCTAAAATTGGGGACTGCTCCGCGAATGGGGTGGTGGCCTACAACACGATGTTTGCACAGGATGGCTTTGTAATCTACGTTCCCGAGAATGTCACTGTCGACAAGCCTCTTCAGTTGATCAACATCCTCAGGGGCGGGGTCGATCTGAACGTGAACCGTCGCATCCTTGTCATAGCTGAGAAGAATGCCCACGTAAAACTGCTTGTCTGTGACCATACGGTTGATGAGGTGGAGTTTGTGGTGACGCAGGTTGCGGAAATTGTTGCCGGTAGGGATGCCCAGGTCGATTTTTATGAACTGGAAGAGAACTCGGTGAAGGTGAAGTTGTTGAACAACGTTTTTGCCGAACAGGCGGAAAATTCCAATGTGACGGTCTCAACGATCACGCTGCACAACGGCTTTACGCGGAACAATTACCGGTTCCGTCTGCTGGGAGAACATGCCGAGGCCCATATCGGGGGACTGGCAATTTGCGACAAGGAGCAGCATATCGACAACTACGCATTTTTGGAACATGCCGTTCCCAACTGCCACAGTAACGAGCTCTTCAAGTATGCGCTGCAGGAGAGATCGACAGGTGTCTTCTGCGGAAGAATCCTGGTGGACAAGGGGGCGCAGAAAACGCTGGCTTACCAGAACAACAAGAACCTGATCACCTCGGAAGAGGCCAGGATCTTCTCGAAGCCACAGCTCGAGATTTACGCCGACGATGTGAAGTGCTCGCACGGGTTGACAACCGGACAGATCGACCAGGATGCCCTTTTCTATCTACAGGCCCGTGGAATTCCCGAGGAGGAGGCCCGTATGCTCCTGATGGTAGCTTTTACTCAGGATGTAGTGGACCTCGTCCGTATCGAGATGCTTCAAGATAGGCTCATTCAGCTGATCAACAAGCGTTTCAGGGGTGAACTTATGCGTTGTGGCAATTGTGAGGTGTGCAAATGATCAATCTAGCTGACATACGGGCAGACTTTCCCATCCTTTCGCGTCTGGTGCACGGGAAGCCGCTTGTTTATCTCGACAACGGGGCTACTACCCAGAAGCCTGAATGTGTGATCGACAAGATCCGGGAGATCTATTGTTCCGTGAATGCCAACGTGCACCGCGGTGTACATTTTTTGAGCCAGGCCGCCACCGACGAGCACGAAGCATCGAGAAGAACGGTGCAGGAGTTTATCGGTGCCGCTTCTTCAAACGAGATTGTCTTTACACGCGGTACCACGGAAGCCATTAACCTGATTGCCTCATCTTACTGTAGGGAGTTTTGCAAACCTGGCGATGAGGTGATTATCTCTGCGATGGAACATCACTCCAATATTGTTCCCTGGCAATTGCAGGCGACGATCTCGGGGATTAAGCTACGGGTGCTGCCCATCTCGGATGAGGGCGAGCTCCTTCTGGAGGAGCTGGAGAAGATGATCTCCTCCCGCACGAAACTGATCGCGATCACGCACGTCTCAAATGTCCTCGGGACAGTCACGCCGATTGGCAAAATCATTGAAATCGCGCACCGTTACGATGTTCCGGTGCTGGTTGACGCTGCGCAATCGGTACAACATATGGCGGTTGATGTGCAACAGATCGATTGCGATTTTTTAGTCTTCTCGTCACACAAAATTTATGGTCCTACCGGCATCGGTGTGCTCTACGGTAAAGAGAAGTGGCTCGAAAAGCTTCCTCCCTATCAGGGTGGGGGGGAGATGATTGCATCAGTCTCATTCGAAAAGACCACCTTTGCCGCCTTGCCTTTCAAGTTCGAGGCAGGTACACCCGACTATGTGGGCTCTGCGGCGCTTGCCACGGCACTCGATTATCTCTCCCGGATCGGTCTGGAAAAGATTGCCCGGTACGAGCATGACCTGCTGACATATGCTACTGAGCAGTTGTCCACTATCGATAACCTCAAGATCTACGGTACTGCATCCGATAAATGCAGTGTAATCTCCTTTCTTGTGGAAGGTATTCATCATTACGACATGGGGGTGCTGCTCGATACGATGGGAATCGCTGTCAGAACCGGGCACCACTGTGCCGAACCGTTGATGCGACGCCTCGGCGTCGAGGGAACGGTCCGTGCATCCTTTGCCATCTATAACACCAGGGAGGAGATCGATCTCCTGGTGAACGGCATCCGCCGGATAGTGAAGATGTTTTGATGTTGCAACACCCTTCCAACCCTTCTATTCAGGAGATCTGGAGAGAACAATCCCCACTTCATTAACTGTTTTTCTTTTGGCAGTCAGCAGACTGATGTAGCATGAGATTATCCTGACCGCTGCACTTTGCCATGCAGCGGTTTTCAACATAGAAGGGTCTGCTGAACAATTGATATCCATACTGAAAATCAGTAAATTAATCGTTAAAATATTTGTATAACTGCAAGAAATTGAGTATTTTTATTTTATAAACCCTGCATCTTATGATGCGATAAAAGAGCTCCAGGCAGCTTTCAATTTCAGAGTTCAAGATGCCCTTTGAGGCAAAACTGGATGAGGATAACCGGTGGGTTATTCTTTCAAAAATAGTTCCATGGGAAGAGTTTGCCCGGCTCTATTACAAGAACTTCAAAAGCAACCGGGGTGCCACCACCAAAGATGCCAGGCTTGTGCTGGGAGTGATCATCATCAAACACATCATGAAGACGGACGACCGGGGAGTGATCGAGATTCCAGGAGAATCTCTACATGCAGTATTTTCTTGGTCTCGAAGCTTTCACCTATGAATATGAACAGGTGATGACACCGTCACTGCTGGTATCCATCAGAAAGCGAATCGATCTGGACGTCTTTGAATCATTGACAGATGATTTGATAAGGAAAGGGTTGAAGCTGAAATCCGGAGTACAAGATAAAGAGGTTGATGGGGATTCGAAGGATAATGATGACGACCCCGATCCGCATCCGGGTAACAAGGGTAAGCTTCAAATGGACGCAACGGTCTGTGATGCGGACATCAAGTATTCCACAGACCTGGATTTGTTGAACGAAGGCCGTCAAAAGGCAGAAGACCTGATTGATAAACTGTGTTTGAAACCGGGAGTTCAGGATAAACCCCGCACATACAGGAGAGCAGCGCGCAAGGAGTTCCTGAGTGTGTCGAAAATGAAGAGAAAACCAGCCTACGTGTTACGAAAAGCGATACGCAAGCAGATCAACTACCTGAAACGGGATGTACGGATTATTAACAAGATGCTGGACACCATAAAGGATGAACCGATTCCTTTCGAGAGGCGGCAACTGAAATATTTTTTTGTCATCCAGCATCTGCTGGAACAACAGGAGACAATGTACAAGAAGAAGAGCCATCAGGTAGAAGATCGCATCGTGAGCATTCATCAGCCGCATGTTCGCCCTATTGTCCGTGGCAAGGCCAAGGCCAAGACGGAGTTTGGAGCAAAGATCAACATCAGTCTGTTGGATGGCTATGCCAGGGTAGATCATTTCCACTGGGATGCGTTCAATGAGGGGCAGGATCTTCAGTCACAGGTTGAACGCTTCAGGAAGCTGACAGGGAAGTATCCGGAGCTGGTTCAGGTGGACAAGATATATCTTACCCGGGAGAACAGACGGTTCTTGAAAGAGAAAAGAATCCGCTACACCGGGGAACCACTGGGACGAAAGCCGGCAAAAGAGATCAAGAGCAAATACCAAAAACGTAAAGAGCGACGAGAGGCTGCAGAACGCAACCAGGTTGAAGGGAAGTTTGGTCAAGGCAAGCGTGGATATGGTTTAAATGATATCCGGGCCAGACTCTCCTCGACGTCAAGGAGTTGGATAGGGGCTATCATTTTTGTGATGAATCTGATCCGGCATATGAGGGATATTCCCTTACCTTATTTTGTCTCGTTACTACAGAAGTTAATGATAGTGAGAAATATAAACATTTATCCACTCGGGCCACAAATGAAATTGTGTGCCTGATTGGGAATTAATAAGCAGACCCTAAATACTTGATGCCATACTGGGTCTGTTGATGATGTTAATATGATATTTATGTGTTGAATTTATAAATAAAAAGTAAGATAAAATTATTTATATAGATCAAAATGATTATATTTGCGGCGTGATTATTTCATTATGTCTAATTAAACTATTTCAAGGTTATGAAAATGAAAACGGTTGTTGCAGTCACGCTGCTTTGTTCTCTCTGGAGTTCCCTGTCGGCACAGGAGGAGAAATCGAAATGGAAGGCGGGGATCGATCTGGTCAGTTCCTACGTGTGGAGAGGGCTCTACTTGTCGAATGCGGCGGTGCAGCCCTCGCTTGTTTTTGAATCGGGCGGGTTTTCGGCCGGAGCGTGGGGATCGGCCTCTTTCGACGGCGTGATGGAGGCAGACCTCTTTGTCGGGTATACTTTCGGTTTTGGGTTATCGCTGGGAGTTACCGATTACTACTTTCCCTCCCTGGAAGGCGGGAACGATTATTTCGATATCAGCAAGGAGTCAGGGTCTCATATCTTTGAGCTGAACGGCAGTTATGAAATCTCCCGGCTTCGTTTTTCCGCCAACTGGGTCCTGAACGAGTCGCGGGGTGCAGGTTCGGCAGGGGGCGACAAATACTTCGAAGTGGCCTATGCAATTGGCAACATCACCCTCTTTGCCGGAGGGGGCGACGGATTGCAGTCGCTCAGCAGAGATCTTAAACTTACCAATATAGGCATCAGTGCCACCAAGGAGCTGCAGATTACCCCTTCATTCCAGTTGCCGGTCACCTGCAGCGCCATCTTCAACCCCGACAGGGAGAGATTATATCTGGTGGCAGCACTCGCCTTTTAGTCCATTTACATCTGCTCGGGAACGTCGATGCCGAATAGTGACATTCCCTTCTTGATGGTTGTCGCAACATTTCTCGAAAGTTTCAGCCGGAACGTACGCAGCGCCTCATCCTTTTCGCGAAGGATCGGGAAATCGTGATAGAACTGGTTGAACTCCTTGGCCAGGTCATATACGTAATTTCCGATCAACGACACGTTGAATTCACTGCCTGCCTGTTTTACTACATCTGCAAATTCGGCCAGCATTTGCACCAGGCCCTCCTCTTTTTCGGAGAGCACAAGAGCTGTCTGTAGCGGTCCGTCGACCGCGATGCCCTGCTCTTCTGCCTTTCGTAGAACCGACTTGATCCGTGCGTGGGTGTATTGAATAAAGGGGCCGGTATTTCCGTTGAAATCGATCGACTCTTTTGGATTGAAGGTCATGTTCTTTTTCGGGTCGACCTTCAGGATGAAATACTTCAGTGCCCCCATCCCGATCATGGTGACGACGCGTTCCGCCTCTTCGGGAGAGACATCGTCGAGCTTGCCCAGCTCCTGCGATGTCTCGCGGGCGGTCTGGATCATCTCGGCCATCAGGTCGTCGGCATCCACCACGGTACCTTCGCGCGATTTCATCTTACCCTCGGGCAGTTCCACCATGCCATAAGAGAAATGTACCAGCCCCTTTCCAAACTCGAAACCAAGCCTGTCGAGCAGGATGGAGAGCACCTGGAAATGGTAGTTCTGTTCGTTCCCCACCACGTAGATCATCTTGTCGATGGGGTAATCGTCGAACCGGAGCTTGGCTGTACCGATGTCCTGTGTCATGTATACCGAAGTCCCGTCGGAGCGAAGGAGAATCTTTTCATCGAGCCCCTCCTGTGTCAGGTCGGCCCATACCGACCCATCTTCCCGCTGGTAGAAGATACCCTCTTTCAGTCCCCGCAACACCTCCTCTTTACCTGCCAGGTAGGTTTGCGATTCGTAGTAGATCTTGTCGAAGGTAACGCCCAGTTTTTTGTACGTTTCGTCGAAACCTGTATAGACCCAGCTGTTCATCATCTCCCACAGCTCAACCGTAGAAGCATCGCCGGCTTCCCACAGACGCAGCATCTCACGGGCCTCTTTCATCAGGACCGACTCTGCTTCAGCCTCCTCTTTGGTCAGCCCCCTGGCCTGCAGTTCGGCCAGTTCGGCCTTGTACTCCTTATCGAAAAGGACATAGTAGTCGCCAATAAGGTGGTCACCCTTTTTCCCCGACGATTCGGGAGTCTCTCCATTCCCCCACTTCTGCCATGCCAGCATCGACTTGCAGATATGGATACCCCGGTCGTTGACGATATTGGTTTTTACCACCCGCTTGCCGTTGGCTTTCAATATCTCGCAGAGTGAATGTCCCAGCAGGTTGTTCCGGATATGTCCCAGGTGCAGCGGTTTGTTGGTGTTTGGAGAAGAGTACTCCACCATAAAGAGAGGGGCATCGTCGGCAACAGGCGTGAATCCGTAACCTGGGTCGTTGTCGATCTCCCCGAGCAGGTTCAGCCATACCGTTGAAGCGACCGTCAGATTGAGGAATCCCTTTATCACGTTGAAGCCGGAGAGAAGCGGTGATTTCTCCAACAGATAGCTCCCGATCTCCTGTGCCGTCTGTTCGGGATTCTTTCTCGAAATCTTTAACAGGGGGAACGTGACGAGGGTGTAGTGCCCCTTGAACTCTTTCTTCGTTTTCTGAAGCGTGATCTGCGATGCATCCACATCGGCGTTGTAGAGCTCTTTAATTGCGCCGATGACGGCAGCCTGAAGGATATTCTCGATGTTCATAACGTGAATTTGCAATTTAAAGTTACAAAGATACAAACAATCTACGATTTACGATTTACCTTTACCGATTTTGAGGGCAGGGAGGATGCTATTCCGATGCCTGGTCTACCAGATAGACCAGCGACCTGTAGGCTATCCCGCTGTTTATCGACAGCCCTATCTCGCAGGTCCGGCTGTTGGAGTAGCCTTCGGTGGCATCTCCAATATCATGTTTAAGGGGTTTCAGAGCCGAGTTGTTGAGTTCGGGGTAGAAAAATCCTCGATCTCCTGCCCATCCGCAACAGGAGACGTTTTGGGGAGTAACCACCTTTTCGGCACATCGTAGGGCAACGGTGTACAGTTTTTCTTCAAGACCCATCTTCGCAGAGCTGCAGGTGGTGTGAATGGCTACTGTCACCGGCCGTTTACGCAAGTTGAGTCTCGCCAGCAGGAAATCGTGAATAAACTCCACCTGGTCGTACAATCTCAGCCGGCTGTCGACTGTTTCACGCATATGAAGCAGACAGGGGCTCATGTCGCATACTATCGGCAACTCCCCGTTGCGGCTTGCTTGCAATAACGCTTCGTTCAACTCTCTCGCCTTCCGGTGTGCCTGATCGCGAAACCCTTTGCTGCTGAACGCCATTCCGCAACAGAGCTTCTCCCGCCCATCGGGTATGATAACGGTATAGCCCGCTTTCCGCAAAACCGAGATCATTTTCGACGGCACATCTTCACTCCCTGTAAACCCGAAAGCAGGACCTCCCATGGAACGCGTGACGCATGAGGGGAAATAGACCACTTCGGGTGTATCGCCATGCCCGGCAGGGAAAATCGAGCGGCAGATCTTCCGGCTACCTGTGGGCGTATATCTGGTCCACAAGGGAAGGAGTCCGTCGCCGATCCGGTAGATGCCGCGGGCAACCGACTCCATCCAGCCATAGCCGGTTATGCGTGCGATGGCGTGGGGCAGCTTCATCAGGTTGCGGATCGTGGCGGTAACCAGATCCATGTGGTTGGCAATCGCCTCTGCCATGCGCTTGGCAACCTTGCCATTCTCTTTCCAGCGAAGCTCCTTCACCAGCTTGCCGGTATTGATCCCTACCGGGCAGGCAATGGCACAAAGTCCGTCAGTAGCGCAGGTTTCGTTAAAACTGTAGTTCATCTTTTCAGCCCATTGTTTGCGTCTCTTCACATCCCCCATTCCGGTCAGCCTCCGGTAGGCCACGATCCGTTGCCGAGGTGTGAGGGTCAGCTCCCTTGAAGGGCAGATCACTTCGCAAAAACCGCACTCGATGCATTTGTCAATCAACGGATGGGCATCGGGTATATTTTTCAGGTTCTTGACGAAGAGCTCCTTGTCGTCATTGATAATCACACCGGGATTCAGTATCTGCTGCGGATCGAATGCCGATTTGATCCGTTTCATCACACCATATATCTCAGCTCCCCATTCCAGTTCAACGAACGGCGCCATGTTCCGGCCTGTTCCGTGCTCGGCTTTCAGGCTACCGTTATGTTTTACCGCCACCAGTTGGGATAGGTCATGCATAAAGCGGCTATACCTGTCAACCCCTTCCGGTGAGTTGATATCCGGAAAAAGGGTGAAATGAACATTCCCATCCAGAAGATGTCCCCACATTACCGCATCTGCATATCCCGAGTGGATCAGCAATTCACGTACCTCGGCAAGCGCATCTCCCAGGATTGCCCCGTCGAAGGCGATATCCTCGATGACACAGGCCGTCTGTGGCGGGCGAGAAGCCGCAGCCGAGGTGAACAACCCGTTGCGAACACTCCAGTAAAGATTGTACAGTTGTCGGTCGGTGGTAAACCGGATGGCGGAAAGTGTGTGGATATGGTTCATGGCCGACTCGATTTCGCCTATCTGTGCCAATAGCGTTTCCTCGTCGTCAGCAGAGGTGTCGATCAAAAGTGCAGCTGCCTCCTCGGGCAGCGATTTCAGCTCGGCAGGCACCCCGGTCTGATTCTCCACCGCACGGAGGGCGTTACGATCCATCAGCTCTGCAGCGCTTACCGGAGAGCCCCGGAGCGGCAGGATGGCCTGGCAGACATCGCGAAGATTCCTGAAGTAAACCAGGGCCGTGGCTTTCAACCGGTGATCGGGAACCGTCTCGAAGGTGGCCTGCGAGATAAAGCCAAGTGTTCCTTCCGAACCGATCATCAGATGCTGCAGTATCTCGATCGGATCGGAAAAGTCGATCAGGGCATTGACACCATATCCACAGGTGTTCTTCAGCCTGAATTTTTCGGCGATCCGGTTGCGAATCGCTTCGTTTCCAGTAACCTCCCTGTGTAGCTCTACCAGGCTGGCAATCAGCTCGGGATGCGACTCTGCAAAGGCTTGTCGGCTGGCCGGGTCGGCGGTGTCGAGCAGCGTGCCGTCGGCAAAGATAATCCGCATCGACCTTACCGTGTTGTAACTGTTGTGCTGGATGCCGTAGCTCGATCCGCTGGCGTTGTTTGCCAGGATACCGCCAATCTTCGCCGCATTGATCGATGCCGGTTTCGGCCCGATCTTCCGGTGGTAACGCTGCAACATCCGGTTGGCCGCTGTTCCGGTAAGGCTTACACCGAATGTGGCGGTTTTCCCGTTGTCGGTGATGGCCGAAAAAGCAAATCCCTCACCGCTCTCCATCAGGATGGAATCGGTGATGGTCTGTCCACTCAAGCTGGTACCTGCCGCCTTGAAGGTGACTGGGATATTCTCCCTGCTGCAGAACTGCATCAGCCGGATAACCTCCGCTTCGCTGTTGACTTTGACTACAGCCCTGGGAATCAGTCGATACAATCCGGCATCGCACCCTTTGACCAGCCGGGATAGTTCGTCGGTAAAGAGCTGCTCTTTGGGAAGGAGCTTCTCAAGCTCTCTTCGCAGTTGAGAATCATTCATGATGGTTATATCTTCAGCAAAGATAGCGGAAAAATAAAAAAGCCGTCACAGGGGCGGCTTCAACACTGTCTCATCTCAGGGGGGCTCATGCCCCGGACGTCATATCAGCGAGACAAACAGCTCCTTACCCTCTTCCACCAGCGAAATTTTCCCCTCTCTGGCCAGCCAGCCGAGGGCAGCGTAGAGCTCCTTGTCTGTCAGCTTTGAAGACCGTTTCAGCTCTTTTACACTTTGTGTTCCGGCTCCGTCCAGCAATGTCCAAACCTTACCGGCATTGGTTCCAATTCTCTCTATCATCGTTTACCTGTTAAAAATTGTTCAGATTTTACATATCTCCTCCGGTGTTACCCTTTTCGGAATCTCATCTTCCTAAAAGAGTCCGGAGGATCTCATCTACCTGTTCCAGCAGAGAGTGGCGCCCATCGTTAAGGATGACGAAATCGGCCAGCTCCGCCTTTCTCTCGTCGCTCAGCTGACAGTTGGCGCGTGCCGTTATCTGATCAGGGGAGAGATTGTCCCTCTTCACAACACGCTCAATTCGCGTTTCCAGCGGTGCCACAACGGTTACGGTCCTGTCGAGCATCGACTGGAATCCGGCTTCAAACAAGAGTGCCGCGTCTATAGCTACAAGCGGATGCCCATTCCGCTCTGCTGCCCATTCCCCGAACGCCCTTGCCAGTTCTGGATGTATGATGGCGTTTGCCATGCGCAGGTTCTCTTCATTGTTAAAGATCAGTTCGGCCAGCATCTTGCGGTCGAGCCGGTCGTTTCGGTAGAGATCGGGACCAAAGCAGCCGATGAGCTTTTCCCTGATTACCGGAGAGGAATCGTTCAGATTTTTTGCCTCCCGGTCGGCATCAAAAACCGGGATGCCGTATAGCCGCAGCAGGTTGCAGACAACCGATTTCCCGCTCCCAATACCTCCGGTAACTCCCAATCGTATCGTTTTCATCTGCTTTCAAAGAGAAACTCCACCGATGAGGGTGACAGCTTGACGTTACGGACGGTCGAAGGGACTTTTGAGAGTTTCAGATCGACCCGGCCGTTTCCATTTTTGTAAAACTCCAGGTAATCGAGTTCAACTTCGAAATCCTCGGGAGCAATTTTCCTGTATTCGTCCAGTGTTACCGAGAAGGAGACCTCCACCTGCGATGGAAAGAACTTCACGTCGATATTGGAGGGTACATTCCTGGCTGTGACCGGAACCTCGAAAGTCCTTTCGGTATACTCCATTACGGGGATATAGATATCAACTTCGCCGGGGACAAACTTAACGCCGTTTACCGGCATGAGCTTCACCCTCAATTGCGATGTGGCCTTCAGGTTGTTGATCAGGGTATATTCGGTTACTGCCGACTGGATTTCCGACAACTGGTTCTGGGAACCGTATGCTGTCACTGTTGCGGGCAAAAAGGTAACACTGTCGGCCACCAGGTTGCTGCGACTGGTTGTAATGACTCCGTCGAAAACCACCTTCAGCTCCTTCTTTTGAAGTTTGGAGGTTGCCAGCGAGATATTTACCGGATAGTAGGCCTTGAGGTTCGTGCTTTGCGACAACTTCTCCCTGATAAGCTGCATCAGTTCGCTCCCCTGCAGGTTCTTGATCCGCTCCTCCTTGTATCTGGCGATGTCGATCTCGATCGAATCTTTCAGGGTAAAGGTATAGCGGAAAATTTCCGACCCCTTGTCGGCAACCCGTATCTCGATATCGTCGGGCAGCGCAACATCAAACACCTCATCATCTGGAATATGGGTGTATTTCAGTGGAATCTTGTAGGTGGCCTCGATGTCACGCTGGAAAAAGAGCATCAACCAAAAAATAAAGGAGAGGATGAGAAACAGGACAAAAAGGAATATGTTTTTCCAGTTTAATCTGGAAAAGAAGTCCCGTATCTTCTCGATCCACCTATCCTTGATTGATGCAAGGTCCATAATTGATCAGGCGATTCAGGTTTTACGGTGTAGTCACGTCGGATGAGGAGGCGAAAACCGATGTCTTTTCAAATTTCAGTTTAACCCCATCGGCAACCTCTACCAGAAACCAGCTGTCGCCCACCTCTTTGATGCGTCCGTGGATGCCTCCGGCAGTTACAACCTTGTCGCCCACCTTCATCGCTTCACGGGCCCGTTGCACCTCTTTCTGTTTTTTCTGTTGCGGACGGATCATGAAGAAGTAAAATACGGCAATGATGGCCACCATCATCAGCAGGGAGGTGCCCATTCCCGATCCTGTGCCGGCTGCTGCCTGTAATAGAATATTCATAAGAATCAAGTTTTGAGTGTTTAAAATTACTGCTTAAAAATAATATTATTTTTTCGAAGGTCGGCTACGATTGCGTCCAAAATTCCGTTGATAAATGTACCGCTCTTCGGTGTACTGTACGATTTGGCAATCTCGATATATTCGTTGAGCGATACGCTGGAGGGAATCGTCTCGAAGGTGTGGATCTCGGCCAAGGCAATCTGCATGATGATCATGTCCATAAATGCGATACGGTCGAAATCCCACTTTTCGCTGTGATGCTCGATCAGCTGCCTGTATTTCTGTTCGTTGAGGATGGTGTCGTGCAGCAGTTTCAATGCAAATTGCCGGTCCTCCTCATCTTTGAACATCGGCAGCAGGCGCTGGTTCTCCCCGTTCTCTTCCGAAAATTGCCGGATCGATTTCATCACGAAGGTTTGCACGATCTCGATATCATCGTTCCAGAAGATGCTTTCATCCTCAAGGATTTCATCCAGTTTTTCGTTGTTGTGGATAAACTGCTTGAAGATTGAACGCCAGAACTCCCGATCCTGGTTGTAATCGGCCGTTGCTTCGCCGGCATATCTTGCATATGTTTCGGAGGCGAGTATCTCCTCGAGCAGGTTTTTTACGAACGTTTCGTGTTCACTCCACGACATGGGACGCTCATTCAGGTATTGGTTGAACTGTTTATTTCTTGATAACTGCCGGATAAACCTGTTTTCAAGCAACCGTACATTGGGATTCAGATCCTCATCGGAAGGAAGGTACTTGTTGCGTTTGGCCTCGATACGCGCTTCATACGCGTTGGTCAGCTCAACCATCAACAAGAGGAGATAATAGTAGAGATCGTAGGATTTTTGTAATCCAAACAGGAGTTCTTTCTCTGCTGTACGTAAATCTTTATTCCTATTCTGATACCAGGCGTAAACAATTTGTACTATCCGGGTACGAATTAAAATTCGATTAATCATTTTTTAAATGAGCATTTTATGGGCACAAAATTAGCTATTTTTTTGGATATGCAAATGAATTGGTTTTGAAAACTCTGTCGGTTTGGTTAAATAAGCTTATATACAGTCAGATACAAACTGAGACCGAGAGATACTGTTTTTTCTGAAATCATCTTTCCATCATTCTCCAAATTTCATTATCTTTGTCGTTTATAGTGTATGGTGTAAATGGCCATCATTCGATAATATGTGAAAAATATTAGAGTATGTCAGTAGTAATCAAACAAGTAAAAGACAGTGACTCGCTGAAGAAGTTTGTCAAGTTCGGCATCGATCTTTACGAAGGAAATGAGTGTTTCGTACCTCCGCTGATCTATGATGAGCGGGCAACGCTTAACATGAGTAAGAACCCGTCGTTTGAGCATTGCGATGCATCCTATTTTCTGGCCTATCGGGGTGAGGAGATCGTTGGACGGATCGGCGTGATCATCAACCACAAATCAAACGAGAAATGGAAGCAGAAAAATGCACGCTTCGGGTTTGTAGATTTCGTTGACGACGCAGAAGTGGTTGATGCGCTCTTTGGCGCGGCCGAAAGTTGGGCCCGTTCAAGAGGAATGGAGAAGATTCACGGACCGCTCGGATTTACTGACATGGATCATGAAGGAATGCTCATCGAGGGTTTTGACCGGATGGGCACGATGGCTACGATCTATAACTACCCCTATTACCCCCAACATATGGAGCGGATGGGATATGTCAAGGAGCAGGATTGGGTAGAGTTCCTGATCCAGATTCCCAAGGAGGTTCCCGAGCGGATCGAACGGATATCGGAGGTGGTAAAGCAGCGCTTTGGCCTCGTGGAGAAACGGTTCGAGCGGAAAAGCGAAGTATATCCCTATGCACGTGAGATCTTCCATCTGATCAACAAGGCCTATAAGGACCTGTTCGGTTACGTGGAGCTCACCGAGAAGCAGATCGACTACTATGTGGAGATGTATATCCCGATGTTGCGGTTAGAATTCCTGTCGGTCGTACTGCGGCAGCACGACAACAAGATGGTGGGAGTGGGGATCGGACTGCCCAGCATGTCGGAGGCTCTCCGCAAGGCAAAGGGCAAATTTCTCCCTACCGGATGGATTCACCTCTACAAGGCATTGAAAGGTATCGGCAAGAACAGCAAGGTGCTCGACCTGTTGCTGGTTGCCATCGATCCCGAGTACCAGGGGAAAGGAGTAAACGCACTTTTGATCAAGAGGTTTATCTCCTCGGCAATTGAGCTGGGGATGGAAGTGGCCGAGAGCAACGTTGAACTGGAGACAAACAGCAAGGTGCAGTCGCTGTGGGATGGCTTCGATGTGGAGCAGCACAAGCGGAGAAGATGTTTTATCAAGGAGTTGTAACCAGGAGAAAGAGAGGAGAGAGATAAGAGGTGACTGAACTGGAAAGAGAACAAGCATTACAGAATTATAGCGAAGAGAATATTGTAACCCTGGAGTGGCGCGAGCATATCCGTCGCCGTCCGGGAATGTATATTGGAAAGTTGGGGGACGGCTCTTCCTCCGACGACGGTATCTATGTCCTGCTTAAAGAGGTGATGGACAACTCCATCGACGAGTTCCGGATGGGATTCGGAAGAAACATCGATATCACCATTGATGCCGGGAATGTGAGCGTGCGTGATTATGGACGCGGCGTCCCGTTGGGAAAGGTGCTGGATGTCTCATCCCGCATGAATACCGGTGCCAAGTATGACTCCAAGGCATTCAAGAAATCGGTTGGGTTGAACGGGGTGGGTATCAAGGCTGTGAACGCCTTGTCTTCCCGGTTCCTGATTCAGAGTTTCCGTGAGGGAGAGACCAAGTGTGTCGAATATGCACGGGGTGTGGTGGTAAATGATGCTCCACAACAGCCCGCTTCGCAAAGCAACGGTACCCTTATCGAGTTTACGCCCGACAAGGAGATCTTCGGTGATTACCTCTATCGGGAGGAGCATATCGAACCGTTGCTCAAAAATTACGTTTTCCTGAACACGGGACTGACCATCACCTTCAACGGCAAGAAGTACTACTCGAAGAACGGACTCGAGGACCTGCTTAACGACAACCTGACAACCGAGATCCTTTATCCCATTATCCACCTTCACGGTGAAGACATTGAAGTGGCGATCACCCACTCGAATCAGTATGGCGAGGAGTACTACTCTTTCGTCAACGGACAGCATACCACACAGGGTGGGACACACCTCTCGGCATTCCGCGAGGCGACAGCCCGGGTAATTAAGGAGTATTTTACCAAGAACTTCGAATATTCCGATATCCGGAACGGGATGGTGGCTGCCATCAGCGTAAAGATTGAGGAGCCGGTCTTCGAGTCGCAGACAAAAACGAAGCTCGGTTCAAAGGATATGACCCCCGACGGGGTTTCGATCAACAAATATGTAGGTGATTTCCTGAAGAGAGAGTTGGACAACTACCTGCACAAGCACCTGGAGACAGCCGATATTCTCCAGAAGAAGATCCTCGATTCGGAGAAGGAACGGAAAGCTATTGCCGGTGTCACAAAGCTGGCGCGCGAACGGGCAAAGAAGGCGAACCTGCACAACCGGAAACTGCGTGATTGCCGCATCCACTACAACGATCCGAAGGGTGATAACCTGGAGGATACCTGCATCTTCATTACCGAGGGTGACTCGGCCAGCGGTTCCATCACCAAAAGCAGGGATCCCAACTTGCAAGCGGTGTTCAGTCTTCGTGGAAAGCCGTTGAACTCGTTCGGGCTAACCAAGAAGATCGTTTACGAGAACGAGGAGTTCAACCTGCTCCAGGCGGCCCTCAATATTGAGGAGGGGATGGACGGGTTGCGTTACAACAAGGTGATTATCGCTACCGATGCCGATACCGACGGAATGCATATCCGCCTGCTGTTGCTCACTTTCTTTTTGCAGTTCTTTCCCGATCTGGTGAAAAAGGGGCATGTCTATATCCTTCAGACCCCACTCTTCCGTGTGAGAAACAAGAAGAAAACCCTCTACTGCTATACTGAGGAGGAGCGTCTTGCCGCAATCGGAGAGTTGGGATCGAATCCTGAAATCACCCGCTTCAAGGGTCTCGGCGAGATCTCTCCCGACGAGTTCAGGAATTTTATCGGAAAGGATATGAGACTCGATCGGGTCTCCATGCGCAAGGAGGATCTTATCAAGGATCTGCTTGAGTTCTACATGGGCAAGAATACACCCGACCGGCAGATGTTTATCATTGAGAACCTGGTTGTTGATGAAGATGCATAATTTACCCGAAATGGATCATGTAACCCCCTCACACCCTGCCTCCTCTTCTTGGAGGGTGGCCCTGTTCCCCGGCACCTTCGATCCCTTCACGATCGGACACGAATCGCTGGTACGGCGTGGTCTGGAACTGGTAGATGAAATTGTGATCTCCATCGGGGTGAACGAGGCAAAAAAGGCCTTGTTTGCATTGGAGAAGCGGGTGGAGATGATCTCCAGCCTGTATCGGAATGAGCCACGGGTGAAGGTGAGAAGCTATAGCTCCCTGACTGTCGATTTTGCAAGGGAGATGGGGGCAAGGTTCATATTGAGGGGAATCCGCACCGTCAGTGATTTTGAATATGAAAAGAGTATCGCCGACATGAACCGGGCGATTTCGGGGATCGAGACATTTGTACTGTTTACTGAACCTGAACTTACCCATATCAGCTCCTCGCATGTACGCGAATTGTTGCGTTACGGACACGATGTGAGCGCATTCGTGCCGAAGGGAATGATCCTTGGGTAGTCTATGGACCAATAACACCGAATAATAATGTCAAGAACAACGCTATCACTTATTGTTTCACTGTTGCTGATCTCCCAGTTCTCATCCGGGCAGTCACGTCTCTCTCCCGATGGCGTAAAGCTGGAGAGGACATTGCAGATGATAGACAGGCTATATGTCGATGACGTGGAGACATCCCGTTTGACGGAAGTTGCTATCCGCGCCATGTTGCTTGAACTCGACCCGCACTCCTCATACCTCGACAAGGAGGAGGTGAAAGCGATGAACGAACCGCTACAAGGCAATTTCGAAGGTATCGGGATCTCATTCAATATGCTTACCGACACCCTTTACGTGATGGAGGTAATCTCCGGAGGTCCGTCGCAAAAGGTGGGTCTCATGCCGGGCGATAAGATTATCTATGTAAACGATTCACTTATCGCCGGTATTAAAATGAACAACCAGGATGTGATTAAAAAGCTTCGCGGGCCCAAAGGCACAACCGTCGATGTGAAGGTGTTGCGTCGTGGGACACCGCAACTGCTAGAGTTCAGGATTGTTCGCGACAAGATTCCCATCTACAGTATCGATGCCAGTTACATGGTTGACAAGCAGACCGGATATATCCGGCTCAGCCGGTTCGGGATCAATTCGTCGGAAGAGTTTCTTGAAGCCAGGAAGGCATTGAAGGCACAGGGAATGAAGAACCTTATTCTCGATCTGACCGGCAACGGAGGAGGTATCCTTCAGACGGCATCGGATATTGCGGATCAATTTCTGGGTGCCGGAAAACTGGTGGTCTATACCGAGGGCAGGAACCAGCCCCGGCAAGAGCTGCGGACAACATCGGCGGGCAGCTTTGAAGATGGGAGGCTGGTTATCTTGGTGGACGAAGGATCTGCCTCGGCAAGCGAAATTGTAGCCGGAGCTGTGCAGGATTGGGACCGGGGCATCGTGGTTGGGCGCAGGACCTTCGGAAAAGGGCTTGTACAGCGTCAACTGCCTCTTCCCGACGGGACAATGATCCGGTTGACCGTGGCCCGTTACTATACGCCGACAGGTAGAAGCATTCAGAAACCATACCGGGAGGGACATATCGACGAATATCACCGTGATTTCTACAACCGGTTGCAGAACGGCGAGATGATGCATGCCGACAGTATCCGCTTCCCCGATTCACTGAAGTTCAGGACACTGGTCAACGGGCGGACCGTATATGGCGGTGGCGGCATCATGCCCGACTTTTTCGTGCCGATCGACACCAATGCGGTGACTGATCTGCACCGGAACCTGATTGGCCGGGGGATCGTCAACAAGCTGGCCATTGCAGAGGTGGACATGAACCGTCAGGTGATGTTGAAGTCATATCCCGACGTAAGGAGGTTCAAGTCGGATTATGCGATACCCGAATCGATGATTGACCGGATGAAGGAGATGGCCCATGCTGAGAAGCTGGAGTGGAACGACGAACAGTTCCGGAGTTCGGAGAAGCTGATCAAGCTTCAGATCAAGGCGCTGATGGCACGCGACCTGTTCGACTCCTCCGCATACTTTGTGATCATCAACGATGAAAACGACATCTTCAGGGAGGGTCTGAGAATCATTGGAAACTCTTCCCTCTACAGCAAATTGTTAAAAGGAACATCTTCGGTTGCAAGCAAGTGACTCTGACTCTTTTCGTATTACTAACGTTTATTTATAAAATCAGAAGAAATGAAATCAAGATTCCTCTTATTATCTGTAACCATGCTTACGGCAATGGTTTTTACATCTTGTAAACCCTCGGCCAGACACAATGTGCTGACGGAGGCCGAAAAAGCCGAAGGGTGGCAACTTCTTTTCGACGGAGAGACCCTGAATGGCTGGCGCGATTACAATGGCGACTCGTTAACTGCTCCCTGGTTTGTTGAAAATGGTACGATACAGGCAAAGGGTGAGGGTGCCGATGAACACGGCTACATCGTGACGGAGAGACTGTTCGAGAATTTTGAACTGGTATGGGACTGGAAAATTGCCGAAGGTGGAAACAGCGGCGTGCTCTATCACGTGGTTGAACATCCCAAATTTGCCGTTCCCTACATTACTGGTCCGGAATACCAGCTGATCGACAACTTCGGCTTTCCCGAACCGCTGGAAGAGTGGCAGAAAACGGCGGCAGATTACGCCATGCATGTTCCCGATACCTCGAAGCTTATCATCAAGCCGGCTGGTGAGTGGAACACCTCGAAGATCGTTTTCGACAACGGTCACGTTGAACATTGGTTGAACGGTGAGAAGGTAGTGGAGTTTGAGGCGTGGACCGACGATTGGTTTGCGCGCAAGAACAGCGGCAAGTGGGAAAATGCTCCAGAGTATGGCCTGGCCCGGAAGGGAGTTATCTGCTTGCAGGATCACGGATCGGCTGCCTGGTTCCGCAATATCAAGATCAGGGAGCTTCCCCGCAAAACCAGGGAGGTGAATCTCTTCAACGGAGTCGATCTTACCGGATGGGAAGCATACGGAACTGAAAAATGGTATGTACAGGACGGATTGTTGGTATGTGAAAGTGGTCCCGACAAGCAATACGGTTACCTGGCAACTCGTGAATATTACGATAATTTTGACCTCACGGTCGAGTTCAAGCAGGAGGCCGACGGCAACTCGGGGGTTTTCATCCGTTCGTTTGTCGAGCCGGGTGCTATCGTGAACGGCTGGCAGGTTGAAGTGGCCCCCAAGGGGCACGACACCGGCGGTATTTATGAATCATATGGAAGAGGCTGGCTGGCACAGATTCCGGACGAAAAGGAGGAGATACTGAAGGTGGGCGACTGGAATACCTTGCGTATTGTGGTTAACGGCGATAACGTAAAGACCTATCTCAACGGTGAGCCGATGGTGGATCTGACCGACGAGAAGATCGGCAAGGCGCAGGGTCGTATTGCGTTGCAAATCCACGATGGTGGCGGAATCAAGGTGCTCTGGAGAAACCTGAAACTACAGATACTCTGATTGGGGCCCGACTGTTGAGAAGCCATAAGGAGAGAGGGTGTGGTCACATCTTGTGTGATACACCCTCTCTCTTTACCCTTGTTGAGCCGGACGATTACTGGAAATTCCCGAAGATGGTATCCGATGTCAGCATCAGATCAACATACTGTGCCCTCTTGTAGACCAGGGCATTTTCGTTCTTGTCCAGCTTGCAGTTGGCCAGCTTGCCCCTGAATTCACCCAGACTGTTGTACCCCTTCTGTTGCATCCACTCCGCAACACTCTTCTTGATCTCGGCAATCCTTTCCATGCCATGCTTGTAAACCGAACTGACAACCTGTACCGTGGTCGCTCCCGACAGGATCAGCTTCACCACATCTTCGCCGGTGAAGATTCCCCGGCTGCTGCAAATATCGGCGTTGATGTTGCCGTACAACATGCCGGTATACCTTAATGTCTTTTTGTAATCCCCCTTCTGGGAAAGATTGAAGGTTTTCTTGTGCTTCTCCCCCCGGATGTCGATGTCGGGTTGAAAGAATGCATTGAAGAGTACCAGGGCATCAGCCTTTGTATCGTCAAGCCGTTTGGCAAAATGGAGGATGTTTGTGTAGTCCGAACTCAGTTTCACGCCGACTGGAATGGAGACGGCATGCTTGATCTCGTTAACTATCGCTATCTGTTCACTCTCAACACTTTCGCCACTGCGGTCAAAATCTACCGGTGTCTGGTAGAGGTTTATCTCGATCCCGTCTACACCTGTCTCTTCAATCATTTTTGCATAGGAGATCCACGATTCCCTGTTTATTGCATTGAGACTGGCAAAGAGCGGAACGGACAAACTCTCTTTCGCTTTGCGAAGCCTCGTCAGATGATAGTCGATATCGGAGAAATCGATATCGGGGTAAGTCTTGGTTATTTCGGCATGAATATGTTCATATTGGCTTAGCCGCTCATCAAGTTGCAGGTTTTCCAGTTGTACCTGCTCTTCAAACAACGTTTTGTAGACTACTGCCCCAACGCCTTTCTCCTCTGCCCTCTTCAGCTGATCGAGGTTTGAAGAGATATTGCTGGCGCCCAATATTACTGGATTGTCCAGCCTAATTCCCATAAAGGTAGTTTCAAGATTTTTCATAGGTTCGTTACGTTTGTTTTGTTTTGATTTACTGGTTTCTATCAGCTGATAGTTGTCCGCATCTTCTTCTATAACATTTTTTATTCCGAATAGTTTTTCGGTTGTACCATTACTCCAAAATATGTATCTTGTAAAAAAGAGGTACGGATAGTTGTAGTTATGTGCATTATGGCTATATTTGCCATAAGGTCCGGTTGCTTCGGATGATAATAAAAAATGGAGACGATGAGACTTGTTACAGGATTGCTTTTTTTTATCTGTTGTACTACCCTTCCAGGGCAGAAAAGCAGTATCATCGCAAAAGATGCGAAAATTGAAAAGGTGGGGGGCGGCTATGCCTTTACCGAAGGTCCTGCCGTTTCGGCTGAAGGTCACGTCTATTTTACCGATCAGCCAAACGACCGGATATATGTATGGGAGGAGGGCAAAGGGGTCTCCCTGTGGGTCGAGGGGACCGAGAGGGCCAATGGTACCTATTTCGATGCCGACGGTCATCTCCTTGCCTGTGCCGATCTGCACAACCGGATCGTAAGGTTCGGTAGCGACAGGAAAGCGGAAGTTCTCCATGAGCAGTATGAGGGAAAACGGTTGAACGGTCCCAACGATCTATGGATCACACCCCAAGGGGGTATCTATTTCACCGACCCCTACTATCACCGAAACTATTGGGAGGAGGGGCATGCCGAAGAGCAGGATGTCCGCGGGGTATACTACCTCTCTCCGGAAGGGAGATTGATCCGAGTGATCGATGATTACAAACAGCCCAATGGAATAGTGGGAACACCCGACGGTAAAACGCTATATGTCGCCGATATCAACGACCGGAAAATCTGGAGATACGATATTCAGCCCGACGGAACACTGGCCAACAAACATCTTTTTGCGCCTAACGGTTCGGACGGAATGACCATCGACAATCAGGGGAACGTTTACCTGACGATGGGCAAGATATGGGTCTACTCCCCTCAAGGTGAACTGATCGAGGAGATTGAAGTTCCCGAAAACCCGTCGAACGTCTGCTTCGGCGGTAAAAGGAGAGACGTTCTCTTTATCACCGCCCGTACTTCGGTATACTCACTGAAAATGAGGGTGAGAGGGGAGTAGTCGGGACAATAGCTGATGAGGGATGCTTGTGAAAGTCGGGTAATTTAAAAAATGTAATATATATGCGTACTGTAGTTGTAGGTTTCGGGTTCATGGGAATGACCCACACATTGAATCTATTGAAGGATTCACGTTTCCAGTTGAAAGCCATTGTTGACAAGACTCCCGAGAATATTGCCGCAAAGCTTGGCGAACAGTCCGGAAATTTTTCCACGGGCACGCTCGCGTCGAACGATCTTTCGGGTGTCAACATCTACTCGGATTTCGCGGAGTGCCTAAAAGCTGAGAGGCCCGATCTCTGCATTATTGCGGTTCATACCGCCTTGCATCATGAAATGGCTGAAATGGCGCTTCAGGCAGGAGCAAACGTATTTCTCGAAAAGCCTTTCTGCATCCATATTGATGAGGGGGAGAGGCTGATACGGCTTGCCCGTTCCAGGGGCAAGCTCCTGATGATCGGACATGTGGTCCGTTTCATGCCAGCCTACAATACCTTGAAAAGATGGATAGATTTACAGGAGTATGGTCGTCTGGAGTTTCTCTCGCTCTCCCGCTTCTCGGGAGTGCCCACCTGGGGACAGTGGAAGGAGCGGCAAAGGGAGTTCGGTTCGTCTGGTGGCGCCCTGTTTGATCTGGTTATTCACGATATCGATTTTGCCCAGTGGGTTTGCGGTATTCCCGACCGGATTGATGCCCGCTGCCTTCCGGGCAAGTTAAGCAACTACGACCATGTGAGTGCATTGTGGCGGTATGAGAGGTCGGATCTCATTGTCCGGATCGAGGGTGGAAACACCTTTCATGCCGCCTATCCCTTTCATGCCGGATTCAGCGCCCGTTTCGAAAAGGCTTCGGTTTTCTTTTCGTCGCAAGAGCCGCACCACATAAAAGTGGCTACCGATACCGGGACCACGCTGGTTCCTGCCGGTGATGCGAATGACGGTTTCCGGGATGAGCTGCGCTATTTCGGCGATTGCATCCAGCATGGTGTTGAACCGGTTGCCTGTACCCCCGAATCGGCGCTCGATGCAGTTCGGATTTGTCACAAGCATACCATTTAAACGGTCGAAACCTTAATCTTGCCACCTCCCGCATATGTCGACACTCTTTCTCACCTTTATTGTCCTCTCTGCCGTAGCGATACTGCTGATCCTGGTGTTGAAGCTCAAGTTGAATGCCTTTATCGCCTTGTTGCTCACCTCCATCTATGTGGGTCTCCTTACCGGGATGCCGCTCGGCAGCATCACCCGGTCAATTCAGGAGGGCATGGCGGGTACGCTCGGCTTCGTGGCTACCGTCGTAGGATTGGGGGCCATCTTCGGACAGATGCTGGAGAGTTCCGGCGGTGCGGAGTCGCTGGCACACTATCTGGTAAAGAGGTTCGGAAAGGAGCGGGCACCCTGGGCGATGGTTACGACCGGCTTTATCGTGGCCATTCCCATCTTTCTGGATGTGGCTTTCATCATTCTGGTTCCCATCGTTTACGCACTGTCGCGTGATACCAAACTCTCGTTACTCTATTATGCCATTCCGCTTCTGGCCGGTTTAGCGGTGACGCATAGCTTTATCCCGCCGACACCCGGTCCCGTTGCTGTAGCGGATATCATCAATGCGCCGCTGGGCTGGGTAATTTTAATGGGCTTTATACTGGGTATACCTACAGCTGTGATTGCAGGACCGCTCTTCGGAAAATACATTTCGAAGAGAATCTATCTGAAGTCGCCCGATACCTCTGCTGATGCTCTCCCGGAGTTCGATCCGGAGAATAGCCCCTCGTTCCGCTCTATTGCCCTCATCATCTCGGTCCCGTTGCTGCTGATCCTGCTGAATACGGTATCCGGTGTGGCTGTTGCCAAGGGGGTTGTATCCAAATCGTTATTTACGGATATGGTGGAGTTTATCGGCCACCCCTTTTCGGCATTGATCATTGCCACGCTGGTTGCCACCTATCTCCTCTGTATCCGTAGGGGTATGGGCCGGGATAAGGTGCTTGAGCTGAGTTCAAGGGCGCTTGGACCTGCCGGGATCATCATCCTGATAACCGGTGCCGGCGGAGTGTTGAAACAGGTGCTGATCGATAGCGGTATCGGGGGAATGATGGCCGAATCGATGGCAAACTCCGCATTGCCTCCCATCCTGCTGGCATGGATGCTCGCAGCGTTGGTGCGGGTCACGCAGGGATCGGCCACCGTGGCGATGATTACCGCCGCCAGCATTATTGCCCCGATCATCGGGGAGTTTGGATTGAACGACCCGCAGAGGGCACTGGTTGTGATCTCCATTGCATCGGGAGCAACATTGCTTTCCCATGTCAACGACAGCGGCTTCTGGTTGGTGGGGAAATACCTTGGAATGAATGAAAGGCAGACACTGCAGAGCTGGACCGTGATGGAGACCATCATAGCGTTTTGTGGGCTGGGATTTACCTTGCTGGCCAGTCTGTTTTTCTGATTTCGTTTTTTGGCACTCTTTTTGCCACAATCTTTCTGTATGAAAGCGAGTTGTTTATGAAAAAGCAGCTATCTTTGCATATCTAACTCATTAAAACAGCGAATGAAAGAAGAGAGAAACTTATTACAGAGCATCATTGACGGAATACAGGAGAAGAAAGGGAAGAACATCACCCAGATCCACTTGAAAGGGATTCCGGGTGCAATTTGCGACTACTTTGTCATCTGTGAAGGAAATACACCTACTCAGGTTGCCGCTTTGGCAGAATCGGTGGAGGAGGTGGTGAAGAAGCAAACCCGCGAGAGTCCGTTGAGGGTTCAGGGGCAACAGCGGGCCGAATGGATCGGCATCGATTACGGTACTGTTATCGTACATATATTCGTTCCCGAGTTGAGACAATACTACAATCTCGACAATTTGTGGGAGGACGCTTCATTGAAGCAGGTTCCGACGGCCGATTAAAACTTATTTCCGTCTGAAGTGTTACATATATTCACTAAAAGCTACATAGGAGAAGTTAATGGAAAACAGCAATCCAAATCATCAAGATAACAACAAAGCAAGAAAACCGGGACGTCCTGGCGGGTTGGGAAATACAAACCCCAATCAGCCGTTCAATGTTTATTGGATATATGCCATTTTGTCGATGGTACTTATCGGGATGTTCTTTTTTGGGCAGAATAAAAATATAAAGAGGGTCGACTGGTCCGATTTCCAGGAATATGTGAACGACAACCGGATCGAGAGTGTTGTGGTTTACAGCAACAAAGATATTGCCGAAGCCAAAGTCCGCCCCGAGTCGGCGAGTTATGTCTTTGGCGAAAATGCCGGCCGGTTTGGGGCCAATCCGTTTATACAGGTAAATATCCCCTCCACTCAGGGTACTTCGGAATTTCTCGATACGGTGAAGAGAGAGAAGGGATACGATATCAAGGTCCGTTTCGATACCACCTCTGAAATTTGGAGCATGCTGCTCACCTTTGCTCCTTTCCTGCTGATCATCGTTTTCTGGATATGGATGATGCGGCGCATGCAGGGTGGACCGGGCGGTGCCGGCAGCGGCATCTTCAGTGTGGGTAAATCGAAGGCTCAGCTTTTCGACAAGGATGCCGGCCCACGTGTCACCTTCAAGGATGTGGCCGGTCTCTCCGAGGCTAAAGAGGAGGTGCAGGAGATCGTGGAGTTTCTCAAGCATCCGGGCAATTATACCAGCCTGGGAGGAAAGATTCCGAAAGGTGCGTTGCTGGTAGGCCCTCCGGGAACAGGCAAGACCCTCCTGGCAAAAGCGGTTGCCGGCGAAGCCAATGTACCGTTTTTCTCCATATCGGGGTCCGATTTCGTGGAGATGTTTGTCGGAGTAGGGGCGTCGCGTGTGCGCGACCTCTTTCGCCAGGCCAAGGAGAAGTCGCCCTGTATCGTCTTTATCGACGAGATCGATGCCGTTGGACGTGCACGCGGAAAGAACGTCAATTTCGGTTCCAACGATGAGCGGGAAAATACGTTGAACCAGCTGCTCACCGAGATGGACGGTTTTGGCTCAAACAGCGGCGTGATCATCCTGGCGGCTACCAACCGTGTGGATATTCTGGACAAGGCGTTGTTGCGTGCAGGGCGGTTCGACAGGCAGATCTATGTGGAGCTGCCCGATCTGAACGACCGGAAGGATATTTTCAAGGTTCACCTGCGTCCTATCAAGATTGATGAATCGGTGGATGTGGATTTTCTGGCGAGACAGACCCCCGGCTTCTCGGGTGCCGACATTGCCAATGTTTGTAATGAGGCGGCCCTTATTGCTGCCCGCAACAAGAAGAAATTTGTTGAACGGGACGATTTCATCAGTGCTGTCGACCGGATCATCGGTGGCCTCGAGAAGAAGAACAAGATCATCACGCAGGAGGAGAAGAAGGCGATTGCGATCCATGAAGCGGGACACGCTACACTGAGCTGGTTCCTGGAGCATGCGAATCCGCTGGTGAAAGTGACCATCGTGCCACGCGGAAAGGCATTGGGTGCTGCCTGGTATCTCCCGGAAGAGCGGCAGATTACCACCAAGGACCAGATGCTCGACGAGATGTGTGCCCTGCTTGGCGGAAGGGCCGCCGAAGAGCTCTTTATCGGCAAGATATCTTCCGGGGCGATGAACGACCTTGAACGGGTAACCAAGCAGGCTTATGGCATGATCACCTACCTGGGAATGAGCGATAAGTTGCCCAATTTGAGCTATTACGATTCATCGGGTCAGGAGTATACTTTCCAGAAACCCTTCAGCGAAAGCACTGCCGAACTGATCGATGCCGAAGTCAAGAGGATGATTGCCGAACAATATGATCGGGCCAAAGAGCTGCTCTCCAGACATGCGGAGGGACACGGTCAGCTGGCCCGGATCCTGCTTGAAAAGGAGATCATCTATGCAGAGAATCTGGAGCAGATCTTTGGAAAACGGCCCTGGGCCTCCCGTTCGCAGGAGATACTTCAAAGCAACGAGGAGAAGCCGCATAGTGAAAAGGAGGTGACCGACACCCTTCCACTCCCGCCGGTTCCCTCCGAGTAGCTGCTTATAGAGAGCCTATTGCCGCATATAATTACGTGATATACAGCCCGTTTTTTGTAAAACTGGGCTGTTTTTTTATGCCTGTTATTAAGTTTCATTCTAAATAGTGTGAACATTTTTGTTGCTGTTTCGTTTATATGATATAAACATTCAACTGTTCAACAATGAAAACAACGAAACATGCCCTGTTGGCTCTGGTTTTGGCAGCAACTGCTTTGAGTTGCAGCAATTCAAAAGCCACAAATAACGATAATAATAATTCTAAAAATAGAGAGACTATGAAATTTGAAAAAGTAGCATTACCTTATGCAACCGATGCCTTAGAGCCGGTAATCAGCAAAACAACCGTTGAGCTCCATTATGGCAAGCACCATCAGGCTTATGTCGACAACCTCAACAAGCTGGTTGTTGGAACCGAGTTTGAAAATGCAGACCTGGAAACCGTCGTGAAGAAGAGCAGCGGAGCCATCTTCAACAATGCCGGACAGATCCTCAATCACAACCTCTACTTCACCTCCTTCAAGCCCAATGGCGGTGGAGAACCCAAGGGGAAGCTGGCAGAGGCCATCAACGCCCAGTTTGGTTCGTTCGACAAGTTCAAGGAGGAGTTCAATGCTGCCGGTGTCTCCGTTTTCGGTTCGGGATGGGTCTGGTTGGCCAAGGATGCCAACGGCAAACTCTCGATCGAGAAGGAGTCGAATGCAGGAAACCCGTTGACCAAAGGTCTGACGCCGATCCTGGGATTTGATGTATGGGAACACTCTTACTATCTCGACTACCAGAACCGCCGTGCGGATCACCTGAAGGAGCTCTGGAAGATCATCGACTGGGATGTGGTGAGCAACCGCTATTGATTCTGCCGGTAATTGATAAATTGTACAGCCGTCATCTCCGCAAGGAGATGGCGGTTTTTGTTTGCTATGCATGTTCATTATCTATAGGGTTAAAGTCCCGAGCGGGCTTATTTTGGCGAGAACCGTTAGTTGATGGCAAGGGTGTTACCGCGAGGTATAACCTGAAAGAAGCCTAAAACAAAAGTTGGTACTAACGAACAGAAACTGCATACTAAGGCTTACCCGGGGGGTAATGTGGCAATAAACACAGACGCCCTAAAGCCGTCCGTAACCCGGGGTAGTAAATGCAGTAGTATTAACAGGAAGATAATGCACTTAACGTAGGAGGTCTCTAACCCGAAAGGGGCAGAGAAGTCAGCAGAGGCCATAGTACCGCTATAAATATTGAGTAACGTCAATACAGGGAAGGGCTGAATTTTCAATTAAGGAGCAGTTATTTTGTAAATTGTAACGACCATTATGAACCCAGGTAAACACGGGAACTTACAGATGAGTCTTTTTGACGAATGGGAGCGTGGCCAAAAGGTGAAGGGGACTGACGTATTCAGTTCAGGAAGCGGTTTGGTACGGGACGAGTGGTTGTCAGGTTGCAAAGAGGAACGAGCCTTAACCCAAGATTTAATGAGTGATATAACGGACTTAAAGAATCTTGATGCCGCATTGCGGCAAGTAATCAGTAACAGGGGAAGTGCGGGCATTGACGGGATGACCGTTGACGAACTTAGAGATTGGCTTAACAGCCACCACCGAGAACTTCAACGCCAGTTAATGACAGGCACATACCAAGTTACGGCAGTTAAAGAGGTATTAATCCCGAAGCCTGATGGCGGGAAACGCCAACTGGGTATTCCCACGGTCAAAGATCGCTTGGTACAACAAGCGATAAGCCAAGTACTGTCGAAACGTTATGACCCTATATTCTCCGAATACAGCTACGGTTTTCGTCCACGGCGTAACGCTCATCAAGCATTACGTAAAGCGGGCGAATACGTGGCCGAAGGAAAGGATTGGGTTATCGACATAGACTTGGCAAAATTCTTTGACGAGGTGAATCACGACCGATTGCTTTGGCAGTTAAGTACTCGCGTTGGTGACAAGCGCGTACTTAAGTTGATAGGTAAATTTCTTCGAGCAGGAATGCTAATCGGGGGGATGGCCAATCAACGGGTGAAAGGGACACCGCAAGGCAGCCCACTATCACCCCTGTTGTCGAATATCGTCTTAGACGAACTGGACAAGGAGTTAGAGCGGAGAGGACACTGCTTTGTACGCTACGCCGATGATATTATCATAATGGTCGGAAGCGAACCAGCCGCGGAGCGATCGATGCAAAGCCTCTCCAAGTTTATCGAAAATCGGATGCGATTAAGAATAAACAAGGAAAAGAGCCATATCGTCCGTCCTCATCAACTCAATTATCTCGGTCATACTATCTTAAAAGGCGGGAGTTTAGGATTAAGCCGAAAGAGCGAACAACGCTTCAAGGCGAAACTAAAATCGCTTACCAAACGCAACAGGGGCATTAGCTTCGATCAGTTAATAAGCGAGCTAAATCCCGTTCTACGAGGCTGGCTAAACTACTTCAAGCACGCAAAGATGAAAAGTCGTCTTCGCAACCTTGAAGCTTGGCTTCGTCGTAGATTAAGATGCTATCGTTTAAAACAATGCAAACGGGCGTTGGGCATAGCCAGGTTCTTGACCAAGTTGGGCGTTCCTTGGAACCGGAGCTGGACAACGGCGGGAAGTTCTAAGGGATGGTTTAGACTGTCAATGACCCACGCTGCACACGAGGGAATGAACCTTGAATGGTTCAAGAAAACGGGACTTTACAGTTTAACGGCCAATTACGGTTAAACATTGAAGAAACCGCCTAATACGAGAGACGTACGTTGGGTGGTGTGAGAGGATAGCAGAGTTAGGAGTAATTACCTATCTTTGCATCCTACTCGATTATCTCCGTTTCATAAAAAAATACGGAACAGCTTTGCAGTTGTTCCGTGATCAATACCTTTCAATGAATGGAGCGATCAAAGATTCTTCTCGATCTTTTCAGTGAAGAGATTTTTGGCGCCCGCACCCACTAACTTGTCTACCACCTCGCCATTCTTGATGAAAAGGACTGTGGGAATATTGCGGATACCATATTTTGAAGTGGCCTCGTCGTTGTTGTCTACATCAATCTTTCCTACCACCACCCGATCTTTATACTCTTCACTCAGTTGGTCGATGATGGGGCCAACCATCTTGCAGGGGCCGCACCATTCAGCCCAAAAGTCGATAACCACTAATTTGTCTGTTGCCAACACCTCATCCAGTGTTGCATCGGTAATCTGTAATGCCATAGTTATGTTAAGTTAGTTAATTTTGAATTCGATTTTCAAATTGTTCTTTAAGTTGTCGATCAGGTGCTTGTCCACCCTGATCCTGGACGGTCGCGAAAAAAGTTGCACATTCATGCCTGGCGATTCGCCGATGATGTGGAAGTATAACAACGAATGGCCCGAATTGTTTTTCATCAGGGCCGATAATTCCGAAACCATCCTGTCGTCCAGTTCACTGATCGGCAACTGGAGCGTTATCTTCGAGACCAGCTTCTCCTTTACTTCGGATAAGAGATTGATGCTGGTCACCTTCACTTCGAGCTCCTCCTGCTTGAACCGCTTGGGTTGAATTCTGGCAGTTAGATAGATAGAGAGACCAAGACGGGCAAACTTTCCGAAGTTTACACTCTCTTCCCCGAAAAAGGCCAGTTCGCAACTGCCGGTATAATCCTCAATGACCATGATCGTGTAGGGGCTTCCACGCTTCGTCTGCCCCTCCCTCACACTGGTGACCAGGCCGCCGAAGGTGACCTCCTTCCCGTTGAGCGGGTTCAACTCCTGCAGTGCCGCACAACTGGTGGTACATACGTAATTCAGGATAAATTCGTAATCGTCCAGCGGGTGTGCCGAGAGGTAGATACCGATCAGTTCCCGCTCCTTGTTCAACCGCACGAGATCGGAAACCTTCTCCACCTTAGGCAATTCAGGACGGCTGATCATAAACGAGGAGTCGTCGCCGAAGAGGGAGTTCATCGATTGATATTTGTCCTGCTGGAATTTGTTGCCGTAACGGATAAGTGTCTCCAGGAACTCCTCTCCCTTGCCGTTTGCCGCCATGAAGTGCTCCCGCTTCACGCCGGGAAGCGAGTCGAAAGCTCCAGCCAGTGCCAGCGCCTCGATCGTCTTCTTGTTGCACGATGAGAGGTTTACCCGTTCCACGAAATCGAAGACATCCCTGAACGGACCGTTTTTCGTCCTCTCTTCAAGAATAGTTTCCACGGCGCCCTGTCCAACACTCTTGATGGCTGCCAGGCCGAAGCGGATATGGCCCTCCCTGTTTACCGAGAATTTCAGTTCCGATTCGTTGATATCGGGCGTAAGGACATTGATTCCCATCGCCTTGCATTCGTCCATGAACTTGGTGATTTCGGTGATGTTGTTCAGGTTGTTGGAGAGCACCGAGGCCATGTATTCCGAGGGGTAGTTGGCCTTCAGCCAGCCGGTCTGGTAGGCCACCCAGGAGTAGCAGGTGGAGTGCGACTTGTTGAAGGCATACTGGGCGAACTTCTCCCAGTCGGCCCAGATCTTCTGCAGGTCCTTCTCGTTGTAGCCGTTCGATTTGCCGCCGGCTATGAATTTCTCCTTCAGGGCGGCCATCTTGTCCGCCAGCTTTTTCCCCATCGCCTTGCGCAACTCGTCCGACTGACCCCGGGTAAAGTTGGCCAGCAGTCGCGACAGAAGCATCACCTGCTCCTGATAGACCGTGATTCCGTAGGTCTCGTCGAGATACTTCTCCATGATGGGGATGTCGTAGGTGATCTTCTCCTTACCCTGCTTGCGGGCGATGAAGGAGGGGATATAATCCATCGGTCCGGGCCGGTAGAGCGCGTTCATCGCAATCAGGTCCTCGAACTTGGTAGGACGCAGCTCCTTCAGGTACTTCTGCATCCCGGTCGATTCAAACTGGAACGTTCCGGTGGTCTGTCCGTTGCTGTAGAGTTCGTAGGTCTTCGGATCATCCAGGGGGATGGTGTTGATGTCGATCTTGATGCCCCGCGTCTTCTCGATGTTGGTGAGCGCATCCTTGATGATGGTCAGCGTCTTGAGTCCAAGGAAGTCCATCTTGATCAGTCCGGTCTCCTCGATGACCGATCCTTCGTACTGTGTCACCAGCAGTTTCTCTTTCGACTCCTTGTCGTCTGCCGTACTGATCGGGACGATGTCGGAGATGTCGGTCTGACCGATAATGACGCCGCAGGCATGTACGCCGGTGCTTCTAACATTCCCCTCGAGCATCTCGGCATACCTGAGTGTGTCGCGTACCAGCGGATCGGGGCTGTTGGCCGCCTCCTTCAGTTCTGGAATATGTTCGATTGCCACCTTGAGGTTGATCTTCTTGACGTTGGGAATCCGGTCGGGAACCAGCTTGGCCAGCCGGTCCGCTTCTGCCAGAGGCAGTTTATGGACGCGGGCCACGTCGCGAATCGACGATTTGGTTGCCATCGTACCGTAGGTGATGATTCGTGCCACCTTTTCGTAGCCATATTTGTCGGATACCCACTGGAGCACCTTGTCGCGTCCCTCGTCGTCGAAGTCGATATCGATATCGGGCATCGAGATGCGGTCGGGGTTAAGGAAACGCTCAAACAGCAGATCGTACTTCAACGGGTCGATATCGGTAATTCCCAGGCAGTATGCCACGGCCGATCCTGCTGCCGATCCACGACCCGGCCCCACCGCCACGCCCATCTGGCGTGCCGCGTTGATAAAGTCCTGTACAATGAGAAAGTAGCCAGGGAAACCCATATTGGTGATGGTGTCGATCTCGAACTGCAGTCGCGACATCACCTCCTCGTTCAGCTCCTCCCCATATTTCTTGCGGGCACCGATCTGGGTGAGGTGCCAGAGGTAATCCGATTCGAGCTGGATACGGATCACCTTGTCGTAGCCGCCCAGCCGGTTGAAGTTGGCCTCGCCGAACTTTTCAATCAGTGCCGCTTCCGAATATCTGGCCTTGTACTCCTCTTCGGTGCCGAACGACTTGTCGATCGGGTAGAAAGGCATCAGGGGCGGACTGTCGATCGAATAGAGCTCCACCTTCTCCACGATCTCCATCGTGTTGGCCAGGGTCTCCGGCAGGTCGGCGAAGATCCGGTTCATCTCGGCAGTGGTCTTGATCCACTCCTGTTTGGTGTAGCGCATCCGGTCGGGATCATCCAGGTCCTTGCCCATGCTTAGGCAGATGAGCCGGTCGTGTGCATCGGCATCCTCCTCATTCACGAAGTGAGCGTCGTTGGTGGCGATCACCTTCACCCCATATTTTTTTCCCAGTTTAAGGATCTCTTCGTTTACCCGCTCTTGTTTCGGATAGGTGGTGCGGTCGGCATCCGGACGGTCGGTTTTGTGGCGTTGGATCTCAAGGTAGAAATCGTCGCCGAAAACACGCTTGAACCACTGTATCGCCTCTTCTGCTCCCTCCAGGTTTCCGTCATCGATCTTTCGCGGGATCTCACCCCCCAGGCAAGCGGTAGAGATGATCAGTCCCTCGTGGTACTGCTCCAACAGCTCCTTGTCGATACGTGGACGATAGTAGAAACCTTCGGTCCAGCTCTTGGAAACCATCTTGATAAGGTTTTTGTAGCCGGTCAGGTTCTTGGCCAGCACAACGAGGTGCCAGCCGCTGCTGTCGATCTTTTCGCTCTGCAGAAACCGGCTACGCCGTGCGCAATAACATTCGCAGCCGATGATCGGTTTGAAGTCGAGTCTGGCCCTCTTGGCGGCAAGTTCCTCCTGCAGCTTCCTGTTGCCGGGATCGCTCTCCAGCTCTTTGGTCAGACGCTTTATCTCGTTCTGAATTTTAGATTTGGCACTTTTGACGTAGTTCACGAACTCCTTGATGCCGTACATTGCCCCGTGATCGGTCAGCGCAATACCGGCCATCCCGTCGTTCATGGCCTTGTCGACGATCCGGTTGATGCTGGCCTGACCGTCGAGCAGGGAGTATTGGGAGTGTACGTGTAAATGTACAAATGGTTGCATATGGAGACGATTGATAAAAAAACCAGATTTTGTGAATCACAAATTTAGCCAAAAAAAGTGCCGCTTCGGGAAGAAGCGGCAAGAATTTTTTCGTTTTTTATTTTGCCACCCGTTCGAGCCATTTTAGCATGAACAGCATGGTAAACATCGATATGAGACAGGCGGTGACGAATACCAGCCATGTGGCCCACAACGGCAGGCTTTCGTAGAAGATGGTTCCGAAGATCAGTAGCTGGTTACCCAGTGCGGTAGCTCCGAGCCATGCCCCCTGCATGATTCCCTGATACTGGGGAGGAGCCACTTTTGATACAAACGACAACCCGAGCGGGCTGATGAAGAGTTCGGCGACGGTCAGGATGAAATAGGTGCCGATAAGCAGGAAGGGGGTCACCCGCTGAGCATCTGTCAATCCTCCCATTGCCCTTGCGGTATCGGCGTCGGGCAATCCCTGTGAACCGATCGACATAAGCAGGAAGGCCGTAGCTGCGATACCCATTCCGATTGCAATCTTTTTCGGGGTGGATGGCTCTTTTCCTCTTGCCCTCAACCAGCCGAACAGCCCAATCACCACCGGAGTGAGGAAGACCACGAAGAAGGGATTGAAGAACTGGAAGATCTCGGCTCCCTTGATGGTGGTGAAGCCCAGGTCGATGCTGATAGCACTCAAATCGGTATATTCGTTGGCGAAGAAGGTGAGGGTTACCCCGTTCTGGTGAAATGAGAACCAGAAGAAGATCACTACTGCAAATACCGAGAAGAGGGCGTAGAGACGTTGACGCACCTCTTTGGGATCCATCTGTACTGCAGTCGGCTGCCCGGTGTTGGCGGCTTTTTCCTTGGCGGCCTTCAACGCCGGATCGGGAAACTTGCTCTTGTTGGTGATAAAGATTGTGAGTGAGATAAGCATGGCGAAGATGGCCACGCCGAAAGCATAGTGGAAGCCGGTGTTGAAGACGTTCAGGTATTCGTTGGCAAATGCGGTCAGATCGGCCGGCGCAGTTTTGCTCACCGTTGCAGCCAGCTCGGTGAAACGTTGTGTCGCTTCCGGTGTTATGGTTCCCCGGAGAAACTGGTGGCTGAGGGCTGGAAGATCGGAATTGTACTCAAATCCGTTGAATTGAACCCACCAGTTGCGGATTCCTACGGCGATCAGAGGAGCAAACAGGGCGCCGATATTGATGAACATGTAAAAAATCTGAAATCCGGTATCCCGTTTATCTGAATATTTGGGATCATCATACATCTGTCCTACTACTGCCTGCAGGTTACCTTTGAAGAGTCCGTTGCCAAAAGCTATGACAAACAGTCCGAAGCAGGTTATGGTTAAGTAGAGCGTGAAGTTGGGGACGGGTGTAGGAGTAGGGATGGCGATCAGCAGATAGCCTACCGTCATCAGGATGAGACCCCAAAGTATGGTCCCCTTGTATTTTTTCGTTTTGTCGGCAATTAAACCGCCAGCCAGTGCAAGCAGGTAGATCAGTGCATAAAAAACAGAATAGATGAGAGTAGCCTCTGTCTTGTCAAGTCCGAACTTAGATAAAAGGAATAACGATAAGATCGCCATCATGATATAAAAACCAAAACGCTCGCCCATGTTCGAAAGGGCTGCGCCGATAAGTCCTTTAGGATGATTCTTGAACATAAATTGAGTTTTTAATTGTTTAGGATTTTTAATCTGCAAATATACACAAATAAATGAATCCGCTTTCCGGTAGAGAAGATAAACCGGGAAATCTTGCATTCCGGAGATTGCTCCTTGCAGGAAAAGTGCGAAAAAAAATCATCTGTTTGTTGGATTGTCTAATTTTTGTTGTATTTTTGCAACCGATATTCGGAAAAAACGAATAAAATGAAACAGAACAATTTTGCATACTCCTTCTATTTTTACTTTTACTTTAGTAAGAAGTAGACAGGATTTTGTGTGCAAAATGAAGCGATATAAAAATAACTTGTTTGAATAGAAAATCCTGTCGATAACACCGACGGGATTTTTGTTTGCTATGCATGTTCATTATCTATAGGGTTAAAGTCCCGAGCGGGCTTATTTTGGCGAGAACCGTTAGTTGATGGCAAGGGTGTTACCGCGAGGTATAACCTGAAAGAAGCCTAAAACAAAAGTTGGTACTAACGAACAGAAACTGCATACTAAGGCTTACCCGGGGGGTAATGTGGCAATAAACACAGACGCCCTAAAGCCGTCCGTAACCCGGGGTAGTAAATGCAGTAGTATTAACAGGAAGATAATGCACTTAACGTAGGAGGTCTCTAACCCGAAAGGGGCAGAGAAGTCAGCAGAGGCCATAGTACCGCTATAAATATTGAGTAACGTCAATACAGGGAAGGGCTGAATTTTCAATTAAGGAGCAGTTATTTTGTAAATTGTAACGACCATTATGAACCCAGGTAAACACGGGAACTTACAGATGAGTCTTTTTGACGAATGGGAGCGTGGCCAAAAGGTGAAGGGGACTGACGTATTCAGTTCAGGAAGCGGTTTGGTACGGGACGAGTGGTTGTCAGGTTGCAAAGAGGAACGAGCCTTAACCCAAGATTTAATGAGTGATATAACGGACTTAAAGAATCTTGATGCCGCATTGCGGCAAGTAATCAGTAACAGGGGAAGTGCGGGCATTGACGGGATGACCGTTGACGAACTTAGAGATTGGCTTAACAGCCACCACCGAGAACTTCAACGCCAGTTAATGACAGGCACATACCAAGTTACGGCAGTTAAAGAGGTATTAATCCCGAAGCCTGATGGCGGGAAACGCCAACTGGGTATTCCCACGGTCAAAGATCGCTTGGTACAACAAGCGATAAGCCAAGTACTGTCGAAACGTTATGACCCTATATTCTCCGAATACAGCTACGGTTTTCGTCCACGGCGTAACGCTCATCAAGCATTACGTAAAGCGGGCGAATACGTGGCCGAAGGAAAGGATTGGGTTATCGACATAGACTTGGCAAAATTCTTTGACGAGGTGAATCACGACCGATTGCTTTGGCAGTTAAGTACTCGCGTTGGTGACAAGCGCGTACTTAAGTTGATAGGTAAATTTCTTCGAGCAGGAATGCTAATCGGGGGGATGGCCAATCAACGGGTGAAAGGGACACCGCAAGGCAGCCCACTATCACCCCTGTTGTCGAATATCGTCTTAGACGAACTGGACAAGGAGTTAGAGCGGAGAGGACACTGCTTTGTACGCTACGCCGATGATATTATCATAATGGTCGGAAGCGAACCAGCCGCGGAGCGATCGATGCAAAGCCTCTCCAAGTTTATCGAAAATCGGATGCGATTAAGAATAAACAAGGAAAAGAGCCATATCGTCCGTCCTCATCAACTCAATTATCTCGGTCATACTATCTTAAAAGGCGGGAGTTTAGGATTAAGCCGAAAGAGCGAACAACGCTTCAAGGCGAAACTAAAATCGCTTACCAAACGCAACAGGGGCATTAGCTTCGATCAGTTAATAAGCGAGCTAAATCCCGTTCTACGAGGCTGGCTAAACTACTTCAAGCACGCAAAGATGAAAAGTCGTCTTCGCAACCTTGAAGCTTGGCTTCGTCGTAGATTAAGATGCTATCGTTTAAAACAATGCAAACGGGCGTTGGGCATAGCCAGGTTCTTGACCAAGTTGGGCGTTCCTTGGAACCGGAGCTGGACAACGGCGGGAAGTTCTAAGGGATGGTTTAGACTGTCAATGACCCACGCTGCACACGAGGGAATGAACCTTGAATGGTTCAAGAAAACGGGACTTTACAGTTTAACGGCCAATTACGGTTAAACATTGAAGAAACCGCCTAATACGAGAGACGTACGTTGGGTGGTGTGAGAGGATAGCAGAGTTAGGAGTAATTACCTATCTTTGCATCCTACTCGATTTTTCAGCTGACATTAAGCTCAAAAAGAGAGATGAAGAGAGTTGCCATACAGGGCGGATTGGGCGCTTATCACGACATTGCAGCCCGCACTTATTTTGGCGAGGAGATAGAGATTGTGCCTTGCCTTACCTTCAAGGAGATATTTTTAAGAGCCAGGGAGGAGAGGGAGCTTATCGGCATCATGGCAATCGAGAATACGATTGCCGGTGGATTGTTGCTCAACCACGACCTGCTTAAGCTCAACGACATGAAGATTGTGGGCGAGCACAAGCTGCGGATTTCCCACACCTTGTCGGCTTTGCCGGGACAGACAGTGCAGGATATCCGGGAGATCATCTCCCATCCGATGGCATTGATGCAGTGTGCCGACTTTATCGAAAGTCTGCCCGACGTGAAAATTGTAGAACATGAAGATACCGCTCTGGCGGCAAAGGATATCATGGAGGGAAAACTCTCCGGGGTGGCGGCCATCTGCAGCAAGCTGGCTGCTGAAGTCTACGGCCTGGAGGTGCTTCGGGCCGGGATCGAGACCAACAAACGGAACTTCACCCGCTTTCTGGTCTTGGCTCACGAAGAGATGGTGCCGGAGATACGCAAGTCCGACATGATCGACAAGGCGTCGCTTGTTTTCGTCCTGCCGCATAGTGAGGGGAGTCTCTCCAGGGTCTTGTCGGTCCTTTCATTCTATGACATAAACCTCACACGTATCCAGTCGCTGCCGATTATCGGTCGGGAGTGGGAGTATCAGTTCTATATCGACCTCACCTTCGCCAGTTATGAACGGTACCAACAGTCCATCAAGGCCATCCTGCCGCTGGTGGGCAACCTGAAGATACTGGGTGAGTATGTCGAGGACAAGCATATTATTGCCGATTAATCAGTCGAATAACAAACCGGATCAAATGGATAAGAGAGCTATTATCGAGCCAGCGGCTCACATAAAAAATATTTCAGAATACTACTTTTCGGTCAAACTGGCCGAAGTGGCCAGGATGAATGCCGAGGGGAAGGATGTGATCAGCCTGGGCGTAGGAGCCCCGGACCGGATGCCGTCGCCGGAGACAATCGATACGCTGTGTGAGGCGGCCCGCCGTCCCGACGTGCACGCTTATCAGCCCTATACCGGAATCCCGGAGCTGAGAAAGGCCTATGCCGGGTGGTATGGAGAGCACTACGGCGTGAAACTCTCGTCCGACGAGGTGTTGCCGCTGATCGGATCGAAGGAGGGTATCCTGCATATCTCGATGACCTTTCTCAATTATGGCGACGCCGTACTGGTTCCCAACCCCGGATATCCTACCTACCGGTCGGTATCCGAACTGCTTCGTGCCCATGTTATTGAATACGATCTGCTCGAGGAGAACGATTGGCTGCCCGATTTCGACGCACTGGAGCGGCTCGATCTGAGTAGGGTAAAACTGATGTGGGTGAACTATCCCAACATGCCTACCGGGAAGAACGGGTCGGAAGAGTTGTTCAGGCAATTGGTGGAATTTGGCAAAAAGCATGGCATCGTTATCTGTCACGACAATCCCTACAGCTTTATCCTGAACGACCGGCCACTGAGCATCCTGTCGGTTGAGGGGGCCAGAGATATCTGCATCGAGCTGAACTCGTTGAGCAAGTCGCACAACATGTCGGGCTGGCGTATGGGACTGCTCGCTTCCAACCCTCAATTCGTGCAGTGGGTGCTGAAAGCGAAGAGCAATATCGACAGCGGTCAGTTCAAACCGATGCAGCTGGCCACCGTGGCCGCCCTGCAAAACAGCCGCGAGTGGCACGACGGGATGAACCGCATCTATGCAGAACGTCGGTTGTGGGCTGAAAAGATCATGGAGCTGATGGGGTGCAGGTACGACAGGCATCAGGTTGGGCTCTTTGTCTGGGGAAAATTGCCGGAATCGGTCTCCTCAAGTAAAGCGTTCATTGATGAGATCCTTTATGGCGCCCATGTCTTTATCACGCCCGGTGTGATTTTTGGAAGCAATGGCGAGGGCTACGTCCGCATCTCGCTGGGTAGTTCGGCCGAAAAGATGGAGCAGGCATACGAACGGATAAAAAAGATGTATCATTGTTAAACAGTTATCAAACCCTTTATCATATGGAATTTGAATCAATTTTGTTACCCGGTGTAGAAGATAAGCGTCCGGTCATCATTGCCGGTCCCTGCAGTGCAGAGACGGAGGAGCAGGTTTTGAAAACGGCTGTAGAGCTTGCCGGAAAAGGGGTGAAGATCTACCGGGCAGGAGTATGGAAACCAAGAACGAAACCTGGCGGTTTTGAGGGTGCCGGCACACCGGCGTTGAAATGGCTCCAGCAGGTCAGGAGGGAGACCGGCATGTATGTTTCTACCGAAGTGGCTACCGAGAAACATGTGTATGAATCGCTGAAGTACAACATGGATATGTTGTGGATTGGTGCCCGAACTACGGCAAATCCCTTTGCTGTTCAGGAAATTGCCGATACGTTAAAGGGTGTGGATATCCCCGTCTTGATAAAGAATCCGGTCAATCCCGATCTGGAGTTGTGGATCGGCGCCATCGAGCGGCTATACAACGCCGGACTCACGAAGATCGGCGTCATCCATCGCGGTTTCAGTACCAACGACAAGAGTGTCTACCGAAACATGCCCCACTGGCATATTCCCATCGAGCTGAAACGACGTTTCCCCGATCTTCCCATCATCTGCGACCCGAGCCATATCGGCGGAAAACGCTCCATGATCAAGAAGATTTCGCAGCAGGCGATGGACCTGAACTACTATGGATTGATCATTGAGTCGCACTGCAATCCAGATGAGGCATGGAGCGACAGTGCACAGCAGATTACCCCTGGTACCTTGGCCGATATCTTGAACGAGCTGGTTATCCGCGACAAGGTACAGTCGACTGAAGATCTCTCCGTATTGCGCGGACAGATTGATGAGCTGGACAATGAGATCCTGCAGCTCCTGTCGAAGCGGATGCGTGTCTCCCGCGAGATAGGACTCTACAAGCTTGAGCACGATATGCCGGTGCTGCAGACCGGACGCTATGACCACATCCGGAAAGACAGGGTTGAGCAAGCTGAAAGAATGGAGATGGGGGGCGAATTTGTCTTGAAGATACTGGAGGCGATCCACACCGAATCGGTCCGCCAGCAATTTGAAGTAATGGAAAAAGCGAAAAAATGAGAATACTTATCCTGGGAGCCGGCAAGATGGGATCCTTCTTTGCCGATGTGCTCAGTTTCGATCACGAACTGGCGGTACTCGATACCGATCCCCGAAAACTGAGATTTATCTACAACACGTTACGGATGACGAAGCCGGAGGAGGTGGCCGATTTTGCCCCCGAACTGGTGATCAATGCCGCTACACTGAGGTATACCATCGAGGCGTTTAACAATGTACTGCCCTATCTGCCTCAGACCTGTATCCTGAGCGATATCGCATCGGTGAAGACCGGATTGGAGGAGTTCTACCGGGAGCGTACCCGTCCCTACGTCTCTACCCACCCGATGTTCGGTCCCACCTTTGCCAGCCTGAGCGATCTCAGTACGCAGAGTGCCATCATCATATCGGAGTCGTCTCACCTGGGAAAGGTCTTCTTCCGCGATCTCTACCGCCGACTCAAGTTAAACGTCTTCGAGTACTCTTTCCGGGAGCACGACGAGACCATCGCCTATTCGCTCTCCATTCCGTTTGCCTCCACACTGGTATTCGCATCGGTCATGAAGCATCAGGATGCGCCGGGCACCACCTTCAAGAAGCATATGAACATTGCGCAGGGACTGCTCTCGGAAGACGATTTCCTGCTGACCGAGATCCTCTTCAACCCCTATACTCCCGGTCAATTGGTGAAGATCAGGGAGAAGCTGAAGGAGTTGCTGGCCATTGTTGAAAAGAGGGATAGCGAAAAGATGAAAGATTTCTTGAGTGAAGTCAGAAAAAATATCGAGTAGCTACTTCAATGTCTCGATAATCAGGAGGAACTTGTCGCCTCCTCTTCGGCAACTGTTCAGGATGATCAACTCTTTGTAGCGATCAGTTGAACGGTTCATCTCACTCCACGTATATTTTCACAATCTTCGCATCCGACCTGGGGCGGCTGTTGGCATCTACCGGCAAGGCGGCAATCTTGTCGATGACGTCCAATCCTTCAATCACCTCACCAAACACGGTATACTCGCCGTCGAGGTGGTGTGCCCCGCCGATGGTGGAGTAGGCCTCCTTCATCTCCGCAGGGAGTGTCAGTTTGCCGGGCGCAGCTTCGTACAACGAATCCACCACATGGAGAACCGAATCTAGCAGGGCATTAAAGGCGCTGGCATCAACGCTCTTCAATCTTGCCAATTCATCTTTGTGCGGCAGGTAATGGTCGCGAATGATCCTGTTCTTGATCGGTACATTCACTGCCATCTCCATGGAGTCGAGCCGGCCTGGAGAGTAGATCTTCCCGTGTACGACATAGAACTGGGAGGCGTCCGATCTCTTCTGCGGATTCTCGTCATCCCCCCTGCGTGGGGCGGCGATTGCCCCTTTTTTGTGGAAGTGGTGCGGCCTGAACTCGGGCAGGATATCCATATCGGTCCGTCCGCCACCGATCTGTGCACCTGCCGGTGCATTCCTCGAGTCCTGTGCGCCGCCCTGAATCATGAACTCCTTGACGACCCGATGAAACAGCGTGCCGTTGAAATAGCCCTGCTTCACCAGTTTCAGGAAATGGGCGCTGTGGTTGGGGGTGTCGTCATACAAAATCGCCTTCATCGTCCCGAAATTGGTCTCGATGACAATGACCGGATATTGAGTCTGACCATTCACGAATAGTGAAAATGTCAGCATTAGAGTGAAAATAAGAGACTTTTTCATATCGCAATATTTTGTCTTGCTGATCAACAATTTCAGTTGGGTGCTTTCTTGTAGAGATAGAATGCGATGCCGATAAAAACGACGTTGGGTATCCATGCCGCAACAAAAGGACTCATGTTGCCCTTCACGGCAAATGACGAACTGATGGTCATGAAGAGGATATATGCCATGCTCAGCGCCAACCCGATACCGATGTTCAGCCCCATGCCCCCCTTCACCTTCCGTGCCGAGAGTGAGGCCCCGATGATGGTCAGGATAAATGCTGAAAAGATGGAGGCATAACGTGAATGGTACTCGATCTGGAAAGCCTGGATGTTGCCCAGTCCCCTCTCCTTCTGGCTCCTGACGTGACGGAGAAGTTGCGGAGTGGTCATCATCTGCTGGTCGGTCTTGGCCACGATGAAATCGTTGGGCACAATCTGGATGATGGTGTCGAGTGAGGTTCCGCGGGTAATCTTCTCCTCCATTCCCTCAAAATCCCTTATCTGGTAGTTGTTGATGGTCCAGTGATAGAGTGAGTCGTACTGGATGGATTGCGCAGTAAGGCGGGATACCAGCTTCAGGCTGTCGAACCGGTCGATCGAGAAGTTGTAGCCTTTTTTCGACTCCATGTCGAAATTGCCGAAATAGACTATCGTCCCTTCAGCTACCTTGAACTGGATATCGCGGTCGCCCGTTTTCTTTTTGCGCGGGTCAACATACTTCTGTTCGAATGAGATACGGGTCTCGTTGGCCGGTGGGATAATATAGCTGCCCATCACAAACGAAAAGATGGCGATCACCGCAGCCGATATCATGTAGGGCTTGAGAAGACGTTTAAAGCTTACCCCGTTGGAGAGCAGGGCTATGATCTCCGAATTGGAGGCCATCTTCGAGGTGAAGAAGATTACCGCCAGAAAGATGAAGAGCGGGCTGAAAAGATTGGCGTAGTAGGGTATGAAATTGAGGTAATAGTCAAAGATGATCTCTTTCAGCGGAGCACTGTTGCTCATGAACTTGTCGATCTTCTCGTTGATGTCGAACACCACCGAGATCGATATGATGAGCGTGATCATGAAGATGTAGGTCCCCAGGAACTTCCCGATGATATACTTGTCTATCCGTAGCAGGTTGAGTCTATTCTTCATACTCTTGTCTATTCTGTCGCGATCCTACAGACGCTGCATGGTTCTTTCCACCATGATCCGTTTCCATGAGGAGAAGTCCCCCTCGATGATATGTTTCCGGGCCTCCCGCATCAGCCAGGTGTAAAATGCAAGATTATGCACCGATGCTATCTGCAGCCCCAGTATCTCGTTCGTGTTGATCAGATGCCGCAGGTAAGCTTTACTGTAAAGGGTATCCACGAATGAGGCACCCTCCTCTTCGATGGGCGAGAAATCCTCTTTCCACCGCTCGTTCCGCATGTTCAGGATGCCGTTCTTGGTAAAGATCTGCCCATTCCGGCCGTTGCGGGTAGGCATGATGCAGTCGAACATGTCCACGCCCCGTTCCACCGCTTCCAGGAGATTGGCCGGAGTGCCTACCCCCATCAGGTAGCGTGGCTTATCCTTGGGCAGTATCTCGTTCACCAGCTCAACCATCTCGTACATCTTCTCCGTCGGCTCACCAACCGCCAGTCCACCGATGGCATTGCCATCAGCCTCCAGCGAGGCTACGTTTTCAGCCGCACGGCGACGCAGGTCGGGAAAGACGCATCCCTGGACAATCGGGAAGAGGGTCTGCCTGTAGCCGTAGGGGCATTCGGTCTCCTTGAACCGGTCGATACACCGCTTCAGCCACCGCTCCGTAAGGTCGAGCGATTTTTTGGCATAGGCGTAGTCGGCATCACCAGGTGTACACTCGTCGAAGGCCATGATGATGTCAGCCCCGATGGTGCGCTGGATATCCATCACCTTTTCCGGCGTGAAGAAATGTTTCGAACCGTCGATATGTGAACGGAACTCGGCCCCCTCCTCGGTCAATTTCCGGTTTCCGGCGAGTGAAAAAACCTGGAACCCGCCACTGTCGGTCAGTATGGGTCGGTTCCAGCTGTTAAACCGGTGCAGTCCGCCGGCACCCTCCAGCACCTTCAGTCCCGGCCGCAGGTAAAGATGATAGGTGTTCCCCAGGATGATCTGGGCCTTGATATCCTCCTTCAATTCGGTCATCTGTACCGCCTTCACGCTCCCGATGGTGCCTACCGGCATGAAGACGGGCGTCTCGATATGGCCGTGATCGGTAGTAATTACTCCCGCCCTGGCGTTCGAGCGGGGATCGGTATGTTGCAGTTCAAATTTCAAAGCGGGACGTTTTCTTTCGTTCAGTCAAATTAGCCACAAAGATAATCAATTCTGTTCTCACCACCCTAATGGTGATGGATTAAAAATAGTTAGCGGAATTTCCATCCCCACTCTTGACTTCAGGGCAAAAAAATGCTATCTTTGTAAGCACCGGATCACAATCAACCCATTTTTTCGCTCGTTTTTTGCATCCGTGCAGGGGTTCCCTGCCGGTGATATCTGTTCGCTTCTCCGTGAATGAGGAGCGGGGATGATCAATTTCAGGTTATCTGTTTGTTACATTAACTTCTAATAATTCTAAGAGAGATGAAGATTGCATATATTGGAACATACCCTCCGCGACAGTGCGGGATTGCGACATTCACAGAAAATCTGTGTAAATCGATAGCCCTCAATTTGGGGCAGGAGAGAAAGAACCAGGCCAGCGTGATAGCTATCAACGACTCCAGCTCACTGCAGGAGTATGACTATCCGCCGGAGGTCAAGTATATTATCCGGCAGAATTACCGTGAAGATTATATCAATGCTGCTGAGCAGATCAACCTGAGCAATTTCCAGGCTTGCATCCTCAACCACGAATTCGGCATTTTCGGTGGTGAGTCGGGATTGTACATCCTCTCACTTACCGACCGCTTGAAGGTGCCGCTCGTTGTCGTGTTCCATACCGTTCTGAAGGAGCCCTCCTTTCTGCAAAAGAATATCATCCGGAAGATAAATGCGGCTGCAGCCAAGATTGTGGTGATGAGTCATAAGGCGGTGGAGTTGCTTACCACGGTTTACGGGATAGCTGCCGGGAAGATCGAAGTGATTGAGCATGGCGTGCCGGATTATCTGGGTGTTTCGCACGAAGCGATCAAGAAGGAGTATAACCTGGGCGACCGGCAGGTGTTGCTGACATTTGGCTTCCTGGGACGGAACAAAGGGATCGAGACGGTGATCAATGCGTTGCCTGCAGTGGTGGAGAGGCATCCGTCGCTTCTCTACATCGTGCTGGGCGCCACACATCCCAATATCCTCAAGTATTCGGGCGAAGAGTACCGGAAGTACCTGAACAAGCTGGTGAGAGACCGTAAATTGCAGGAGAATGTTGTTTTTCTCAAATCGTTCGTTACGGAAGATATCCTTTTTGAATACCTGCGGGCATGCGATATCTATATTACCCCTTACAACAACAAGGAGCAGATCACCAGCGGTACATTGGCCTATGCCGTGGGAGCCGGGGCGGCCGTAATTTCCACTCCGTACTGGCACGCCGAGGAGCTGCTGGCCGAGGGTCGGGGCCGACTGTTCGACTTCAAGAATTCTGAACAGCTGGCCGACATCCTGAATGAGCTGCTCGATTACCCTGAAAGGATGAAGGCATTGAGGGAAAAGGCCTACAGTTACGGGAAACAGATGCGCTGGTCGATGATCGGGAAGCAGTATCTCGCTCTTTTGGGAAGGATAGTGGAAGCTCCCCCTATCCAGAAAAGGATCCAGCGACCGATTGTCAAAATGGAGCTGCTGCCCGATTTTTCATTCGACCATATCAAGCGGCTGACAGACGATACCGGTATCGTGCAGCATGCCCGGTACGGCATACCCAACCTGAAAGAGGGGTATTGTCTCGACGACAATGCCCGGGCCCTGCTGATGTCGCTGATGGCCTACAGTCAAAACCGGGATCCGTTTGCCCTCGATTGCATGCGGATCTATCTCAGCTACATCCAGTACATGCAGACCGAAGAGGGAACCTTTCGCAATTTTCTCAGTTTCAGGCGGGATTTCCTCGACAGGGAGGGAAGTGAAGACTCCTTCGGCAGGACCATCTGGGCGCTCGGATATCTCCTGTATGCTTCCCCGAACATGGCTTACAGGGAGTTTGGCAAAGAGCTGTTTGACAACTCCAGACAACACTTCCAGAGGCTGGAGCATCTGCGCGGGGTGGCCAATACGGTTATCGGGATCAGTTATTACCTGCGGTGCTACCCCGGGGATGAAGCGCTGCTTCAGGTCATGAAGGAGCTGGCATCGAGGCTGACCGATGCCTATTTCAGGAACCGTGCCGACCAGTGGGAGTGGTTCGAGTCCGCCCTTACCTACGATAATGCGGTATTGCCGTTAAGCCTGTTTCATGCGGCTGAGGTTTCCGACGATCCGCTCTTTCAGGATGTGGCTTTCAAAACGACCGCATTTCTGGAGGAGGTGACCCTCGGCAAGGGGTATCTCTCTCCCATCGGAAGTTACGGCTGGTACCCGAAAGATGGAACCCGGGCGATGTTCGATCAGCAGGCGATCGAGGTGATGGGCAACGTCCAGCTCTATTTTCAGGCATATAACGTTACGAAGGAGCAGGAGTACCTTCGGAAGATGTTCCAGTCGTTCCTCTGGTTCCTGGGTGAAAACGATCTGCGGGTCCCCCTCTACGACTACGAAACGGGTGGATGCTGCGACGGCCTCAAGCAGGATGGCGTGAACCGTAACCAGGGAGCCGAGAGTACGCTGGCCTACCTCATTTCCTACCTCACCGTCTTGAAGGCATTGGAGTATGAGTCGTAGCGGGCGGGCCGGTATCAGCCGTTCAGGATCTTCTCGAGCAGCTTCCGAAGGCTGACCGACATGAATCCGGAACCGGTATCTGACAGTCCGTAGGGGACGATAAGCTGGCCGTTGTGGACGATGGATCCGCAGGAATAGACCACGTTGGGGACATAGCCTTCCCGCTCTTCATCGTTGGGCACCAACAGCGGATCCCTGAGTCTTCCGATCTCCCTGGTGGGGTCGTTCAGGTCGAGCAGCGTCGCCCCCAGGGCATACTGTCGCATAGGTCCGACACCGTGCGTAATCACCAGCCACCCTTCGGGAGTCTCGATCGGGGAACCACAGTTACCGATCTGGATGAACTCCCAGGGGTATTTCGGCGCCTGGATCCTGACCGGTGCCGGCCATACGTTGATGTTGTCTGAGAATGCAATGTAACTGTTGATTCCGTCAACTCTCGACAACATGGCATACTTGCCGCCGACTTTCCTGGGAAAGAGTGCCAGGTTCTTATTTTGCGTTCCGTCGCCATGGAGCGGCTTGATCTCGAATGTGTAAAAATCCTTTGTCACAATAAGTTTCTGCAGGGCGACATAGCCATCATACGCACTGTAGGTGGCGTAGTAGGTAACCTCGCCGTTATCATCGGTGAACCTTACAAATCGGGCATCTTCAATTCCCTTCCGTTCGGTATAGGAAGTAGGGAAGATCACCCGTTCAGAAATATGTGTGTCGCGCGAGAAATGGATCGTATAGTGGGAGTCGGCCAACCATATCATCTGTTTGATGGAGCGCTTTACCTCCTCTTCGAGGGAGTTGTTCTCGGCCAGGTATCCGTTGACCGATTTCAGCAGTTCACCGTAGATGAACCTGTCGGCCAGTGAATCCATTACCGGCTTTACGACCAGCTCATCGACCCCCATCTCGCGAAGCTTCTTCTGGAAACTCTCCTTTTCATAGATATATCTTTTGGTAACCTCGGCACTGTCGACATGATAGCCTGCCGTCTCAAACTCCAGCTCCCCCAGGTGATTGATCACCCCCGTATGGAATACAATGCTCGATATATGTCCTTCACCGGTAGCCCGAAAACTGACGATAACCCGTTTTGAGCCTTCGCTGAGTCCTGTCTGATCGGGCGATTCAACAATGGAGGGATTGAAGAATGCAGCTGAACTGATGGAGTACTCCATGGAGAAATAGGATCCGATCAGCAGCTTCTTCACCATGCTCACCTGCTCCGGTTCGGTGAAGGTGGGGGCGACCAGCTCCAGTGCTTTGCGGTAATGTTTGAGGAACTTGTGTGTCAGGTTACGGTGTCGCTTGGAGAACTCCCTCAACGTATAGGTCAACGTTTTGTCCGCCTCGCTCTCCTCCATCTCCAGCACCTTCGTTATCAAGGCACGGGTCCGCTCCTCTCCCAGATCGAGAAATCGGATGATCACCTGTTTGTAGTTGGAATAAAACTTGTTGGGTAAACGATTGACAATGATTCTCATAGTGTGAAATATTTAAAACAGACTACAGGAGTCCGGTAGAATGGAACTCCGGAGGCAAACATACATCAACGGGGAGAAAAAATCAAGTCCTGATTAGTAAAAAACGATGTGCGGCTGCAAACTCTCGGCCTTGGCTATTGTATCTGGAGATTATTGTACTATTTTTGTAGGTGACATTTTATCAATCACAGCAACAAAAATCGAGACGTAATGATACAACGAAAACCCGACTGGCTTAAGGTTGAGCTTCCACAAGGGAAGCAATACCTCGATATAAAGGAAGTTATTGCAAGAAACAGATTGCACACCATCTGCGTGAGTGGCAAGTGTCCGAACCTGGCGGAATGCTGGGGGAACGGTACGGCCACCTTTATGATCCTGGGCGAAATCTGTACCCGATCATGCGGGTTCTGTGCTACAAAAACCGGGAAACCGCTGCCGGTCGACTGGGATGAACTGGACCGGCTGGCCGAGACGATATCCAGAATGAACCTGAAACATTGCGTGATAACCAGTGTCGACAGGGACGACTTGAGGGATTATGGTGCGGGATTCTGGGCGGAGACCATCAGATATATCAAGAAAAAAAATCCCGGAATTACCCTGGAAACCCTGATTCCCGATTTCCTTGGGAAAGCGGAGTTGATTCACCAGGTGATTGAGGCGGGGCCCGAGATCATCTCGCATAACATGGAGACGGTGCGCAGGCTTACGCCGTTGGTGCGGAGCCGTGCTAAATACGATATCAGCCTGAAGACCATAGAGGTGGTTGCAAAAAGCAACAAATGCAAACCCAAATCGGGCATCATGGTCGGTTTGGGCGAAACGCCCGATGAGGTAATTCAGACCATGGACGATCTCAGGTCGGTCGGATGCAGGGTATTGACGATTGGTCAGTACCTGCAGCCCACACGCAACCATCTTCCCGTGAGTGAGTTTGTGTCGCTCGATCAGTTCAGGGAGTATAAGCGGATCGGGCTTGAGAAAGGTTTTGAAATTGTAGAGAGTGGTCCGCTGGTCCGCTCTTCCTACCGTGCCGAAAGACATGTGTAATCGAGTAGAGATGGATAGTAGAAAAGTCACTTTTCAGGATCTTGGCCGTATCCGGTACAAGGAGGCCTGGGATCTGCAGGAACGGCTGTTCCAGTCGGTATTGGAAGCCAAGGTTCATCGCTCCCCCTCCAAACCACAATATCTCCTTTTCTGCGAGCATGAGCCGGTATATACCCTGGGTAAGAGCGGTAAACGGCAGAATCTGCTAATTGCAGAACATCTCTGCAGGAGCAGGAATATCGACTTCTATCCCATCGACCGGGGGGGCGACATCACCTATCACGGTCCGGGACAGCTGGTGGCCTACCCCATTATCGACATGGAGGAGTTCCGCATCGGTGTCAAGGCTTATGTCCACAAACTGGAGGATGTGGTAATTGCAACCCTCCGCTCCTTTGGAATCGAAGGTGAAAAGGATGAGAAGGCGATGGGCGTATGGATTGATGCTGCCCATCCCGCGAAAGCCCGGAAGATATGTGCCATCGGGGTGCGTACCAGCAGATTTGTCACCATGCATGGGCTGGCGCTCAACGTCAATACCGACCTCGACTACTTCAACTACATCAACCCCTGTGGGTTCACCGACAGGGGGGTGACCTCCATGAGGAGAGAGCTGGGCAGGGAGGTGAATTTCCGGGAAGTTGAGGAGAGGATGAAGGTCTCGTTCGTTGAACAGTTTGGGATGGAACTGGTTGAGGAGCAGGTTGCCTGTACCTGTCGAAAAAAAATGGCATGATGTCCGCAAACATCATGCCGAATAGTATCCAGGACGATTAGTGCAGAGCGATCACTCCTCACCAGTCACCTTTACGGTAAAGCTGCCTTGCACCTTGTTCTTGTCGGTGACAGTGATGGTTGTCTGGCCCTCCTTTACCCCGGCAACTTTCACATCACTGGCCGTAACCGTTGCGGTGGCGATGGTCGTGTCGGCCGATGCCACCGTATATGGAGTGGTGCCGCCGCTTACCTTGACGGTTGCCTCTTCTGAGATTTTCACTTCAACTGAAGAAGGTGTCATTGTCAGTTTCGGAGTGGGTTCATCCTTCTTGTCGCATGCCACAAACAGGAGTGAGAGAAAAAAGATGCCAGTCAAATAATTCAGTTTTTTCATACTTAAACATTTAAATTATACATTGGGTTGATAATTGTACATGAACGGCTGAAACCACAGGCTGCCTTGATTCGAATTGATTTCGGCCGTTCAGTAGATAGATGCTGAAATTTGAATAACGCTGCATGAAGAGGGGATTTTAACCTTGATTAACGTTGAAAAGCCTCTCCAGAAAAGGATTTTTAAAATAATTCCCCGTCATCTACGCCCCTAGGCCGTAGCCAGATAGCTGGCAGGAGTGGTATATGCCGACTGAATAGCAGGAGAGCACTCCATGTCGTGATCTAACCCTTAAACATTTTTAACGGCTAAATAGGTGGTAACGCTTTAACATTTCCTATTTTTGTGTTTCGAAAGCCGGGGACCCTCAGGCCGTCGGCAATTCGGGATTTTCAGGTATTCCTTGCAGCACCGCAAACTAAAACAGATTACAATATGAGTCAAGTAATTGATATCAAGGAGCTAAACGAGAGAATTGAGCAGAAGAGCGCCTTCACACAAACCCTGCTTACCGGAATGGACAAGGTGATCGTGGGTCAACGTCACCTGGTGGAGTCACTTCTGATCGGACTGTTGTCGGATGGACATATCCTGCTTGAAGGTGTGCCAGGGTTGGCAAAAACGTTGGCAATCAAGTCGCTGGCCCAACTCATCGAGGCAAAATACAACCGCGTGCAGTTTACGCCAGACCTGCTTCCGGCCGACGTTATCGGCACCATGATCTACAGCCCGCGAAATGAGGAGTTTCAGGTGAAGCATGGTCCGGTCTTCGCCAACTTTGTATTGGCGGACGAGATAAACCGTGCGCCAGCCAAGGTTCAGAGTGCGTTGCTCGAGGCCATGCAGGAACGGCAGGTCACGATCGGTGAGAAGAGCTACAAATTGCCCAATCCTTTTCTGGTTATGGCTACACAAAACCCGATCGAGCAGGAGGGAACCTATCCGCTGCCCGAAGCGCAGGTCGACCGTTTCATGCTGAAGGTGGTGATCGGTTATCCTACCCGCGAGGAGGAGAAGCGGATCATCCGTCAGAACATCTTTGAACCGGTAGCCATCGATCGTCCGGTAGTCTCTACCGATGAGATACTGGAGGCCCGAAAGGTTGTTCGCGATGTCTATATCGACGAAAAGATCGAACGTTATATCGTTGATATCGTATTTGCCACCCGTTTCCCAGACCAGTTCGGCCTGAAGGGGATGAACGAGATGATTGGGTTTGGCGCCTCCCCGCGTGCCTCCATCAACCTGGCACTGGCGGCACGCACCTACGCCTTTATCAAGCGCCGCGGCTACGTGATTCCCGAAGATATCCGTGCCGTTTGTCACGACGTGCTGCGTCACCGTATCGGGCTTACCTACGAAGCCGAAGCCAACAACTTGACATCCGAAGAGATCATCAGTGAAATCCTGAACAGGGTAGAGGTACCCTGATCGTGATCCGGAGCGTTGCAGACGGATTGGATGGCCACGCAACTGTCTCGAAAAATGGGAATAGATGGAAACCAGTGAATTACTAAAAAGGGTACGTCATATTGAGATAAAAGCACGTGGATTGTCGCGGAACATCTTCGCGGGACAATACCACTCTGCTTTTAAGGGACGCGGTATGGCGTTTTCGGAGGTGCGCGAATATCAGTATGGCGACGATATGCGCGATATCGACTGGAACGTGACTGCCCGCTACAACCGGCCCTATGTGAAGATCTTCGAGGAAGAACGGGAACTGACGGTGATGCTGCTCATTGATGTGTCGGAAAGCCTTGGCTTCGGTTCGTCCGGGAAGATAAAACGCGACACGGTAGCCGAGATTGCTGCAACGCTGGCCTTCTCGGCCATTCAAAATAACGACAAGATTGGTGTCATCTTCTTTTCCGACAAGGTGGAGAAATTTATTCCTCCCAAAAAGGGAAGAAAGCACATCCTCTTTATTATCCGCGAAATATTGGGATTTGAGCCCGAAAGTTGCGGAACCGACATCAACTTGGCGCTGCGGTACATGACCAATGCCATCAAGAAACGGTGCACCACATTCCTGATCTCCGACTTTATCGATACGGGAAATTACAAGTTCGCACTTCGTATTGCCAACCGAAAACATGACATTGTTGCAATTCAGGTGTACGATAAGCTCAGCACGGAACTTCCCCCATTGGGACTGATGAAGGTGATGGATCCGGAGACCGGTGGAGAGATGTGGATTGACACTTCCTCAAAGAGCGTAAGGAGCGATTATGCGATGTGGTGGCAGCGCCGTCAGTCGGAGATGATGCTTGCATTCAAGCAGAGCGGTGTGGACAACGTCTCGGTCTCGACCGAGGAGGATTTTGTAAAGGCGCTGCTGCTGCTGTTCCAGCGTAGGAGATAGGAATTGATGAATTAAGAAGAGATTGAGAAGTGGGAAGAGAAGTTCTACATATAGTGTTGTTGTTTTTGCTGTCCGGTGCGGCTCACCACTGCTTTGCACAGCGTGCATCGGTACAGGCGAGTGTTCAGCCGGCCGAGATCCAGATCGGTGAACAGGCGCTCATCAACCTGAAGGTGATTGCCCCCAAAGGCAAAACCATCCAGTTTCCCGTTTATCAGAAGGAGATTGTACCCGGTCTGGAGGTGTTGACCATGCTTCCGCCCGATACCGTCATCGAAAACGAAGTGGCCACGATGAACTTCAAGTATCTGGTCACATCGTTCGATTCCACGCTCTATTATATCCCCTCCATGCCCATTTTCGACGGTACCGACACCATCTATTCCAACTCGTTTGGATTGAAAGTCACTTCACCGGTACTGAAGGATTCGACGGTTGCCTACCTGGAGAAGCTCAACTCGGGAGAGACCGACTCGATCGATTTCCGTCAGCTTCAGCTCAACGATATCAAGCCGCTGCAGAAGCCGCCGTTTGTCTGGACCGATTATCTCTGGATCTTGTGGATCGTTTTGGGTGTCATCCTGCTTCTCTTGCTGATTGGCCTGGTTATCCTCCTTCTGCTCCGGAAAAAGAAAAAAGGCTATTTCTTTACCCCGCCTCAGGTGCTACCTCCGCATCTCCGTGCCATTCAGGAACTGGATAGACTGAAGGCTGCCAAGATATGGCAACAGGGCCGGGAGAAAGAGTTCTATACCAAGGTTACCGACATCCTCCGGGTCTATATGGCTGAACGTTACAGGATCAATGCGATGGAGATGACCTCGGGCGAGATTCTGGCGGAGATAAGAAAACGGACAGATGAAGATTCGGTTTACGATAACCTGGTACAGATCCTCTCGGTGGCCGACAAGGTGAAGTTCGCAAAATACAGACCCTATATGGATGAGAACGACCTGACGCTGATGAATGCCTATTTCTTTGTCAATCAGACGCGCGAACCTGATCCGCTTCCCGATAGGGAGGAACAGGGAAAACTGATGGAAGAGAGTAAAACCGAACAAGGTCAACATTGAAGATATGCAATTTGCCAGCCCTACATACCTCTATCTGTTGCTGATATTGGCCCCGCTGATCGCGTGGTACATCATACGTTTGTCGAAGACACAGGCATCGTTCAGATTGGCCTCTACCAACGCATTCAACAGCAAAAACAGGGGAGCCAGAACCTACCTGCGCCACCTTCCGTTTGTGCTGAGAATGGTGTCGATTGCTCTGATCATAGTTGTTATTGCCCGTCCTCAGGCGGTCGATAGCTGGGAAGAGTCAGAGACGCAGGGGATCGATATCGTGCTGGCCCTTGACGTGTCTGGTTCGATGCTGGCACAGGATTTGCAGCCCAACAGATTGGAGGCGGCCAAGAAGGTCGCTGCCGAATTTATTACTAACCGGAAGAACGATAACATCGGATTGGTGATCTTCGCCGGAGAGAGCTTTACGCAATGTCCCATGACCACCGATCACAAGGTGCTGTTGAATCTGCTCGACGGTATCGATTTCGGACTGATCGAAGATGGTACGGCTATCGGACTGGGACTTGCAAACGCGGTCAACCGTTTGAAAGATAGCGAATCCAAGTCGAAAGTAGTGATCCTGTTGACCGACGGCTCGAATAACCGGGGACAGATTGCACCGCTCACGGCAGCCGACCTGGCGCACTCTTACGGTATTCGCGTCTATACCATCGGTGCCGGTACCAAGGGGGTGGCTCCTACACCGGTGCAGACTCCTTTCGGGATGCGCTTGCAGAACATGCCGGTGGATATCGATGAGAAGACATTGACCGAAATTGCCTCACTTACCGGAGGAAAATATTTCCGGGCAGTGGACAACGAAAGTTTGAGAGATATTTACGATGAGATTGACAAGCTCGAAAAATACCTGATCAGCGTACAGAATGTCACCAGGAAGCAGGAGCTGTTCCTGCCCTTTGCATTGCTTGCACTGGCTCTGATTCTGGCGGAGCTGATCCTGAGAAGAACCTGGTTGAGGAGCATACCGTAGAGGGTAATTGTTGTCAACAGCCAAAAGCAAGAAGAGATGTTTAGATTCGAAAACCCGGAATACCTATACCTGTTTATCGCCATGCCATTTCTGGTGGCGTTATACATCTACCTGAACATCAGGAAGCGGAACGATGTGAAGAGGCTTGGTGTGCTCTCTACAGTAAAACGGATGATGCCTGAATTGTCGCTCAAGCGTTCCTACCTGAAGTTCTGGCTGATTTTTGCAGCACTGTGTGCCGGAATCTTCATGATTGCAAGGCCACAGTTCGGGACCAAGGTAGAAACGGTAGAAAAGGAGGGGATCGAGCTGGTGATAGCCATTGATGTCTCCAACTCCATGCTGGCGCGTGATGTCACTCCCGACAGGTTGTCGCGGGCCAAGCAGATCCTGTCGAGAATCATCGATGTGCGCAAAAACGACAAGGTGGCACTGATCGTCTTTGCAGGTGAGGCGTATGTGCAGATGCCGCTGACCTCCGATACGCAGTCGGCCAAGCTGTTTCTCAACACCATCGACCCGAGCCTTGTTCCTGTTCAGGGAACGGCAATTGCCGAGGCAATACGGTTAGGGATGAACTCCTTTTCGGGCGACCAGGATGTGGATAAGGCGATGATCATCATTACCGACGGCGAAGATCATGAAGGGAATGCCAATGAGGCTGCCCGGCAGGCTTCAGAAGCTGGAATCATGGTGAATGTCCTCGGGATCGGCTCCGTGGAGGGAACCCCCGTGCCGGAGTCGGAATACAGTAATAACTTCCGGACAGACAGCGAGGGGAGGGTCGTGGTCTCGAGACTGAACGAGCAGATGGCCCAGGAGATTGCGCAGAATGGAAAGGGTCTCTATGTGCAGGCCGATAATTCAAATACGGCCATCCGGGCATTGGAGAGTGAACTGAACGAACTGGAGACCAAAAAGAGTGCCACTCTCACTTATTCGGAATATGACGAAAAATTTCCGCTTTTTGCCTGGATCCTGCTGATTATTCTGATTGTGGAATTCTTGATATACGACAAGAAAAACCCGTTGTTTAAAAATATTCGCCTATTCAGATGAGGAACGTAATGAGATATATCATTTTCGCGTTGATGGTTGCCTTGACACTGCCGCTCCAGGCCCAGAAGGGGGTTCGGGAAAATGTGCGGAAAGGGAACAAGGCGTACCGGCAGCAGAAGTTTTCGGAGGCGTTTACCTTCTATAGCGATGCACTGGGAGAGAATCCTTCGTCACCGGAGGCCAACTACAACGCGGGCAACACGTTATACAGACAGAAGGAGTGGGACAAGTCGGCAGAGAGTTACCAGCAGTACCTCTCGATCGAGAAAGAGAATCCGAAGAGAATCTCGGCTGCATGGCACAATATCGGAAATGCACTGTTGCAGAAGAAAGAGCTGGAGAAATCGATGGAAGCCTACAAAATGGCGTTGCGAATCAATCCCGAAGATGACGAAACGCGCTACAACCTGGCCGTCGTACAGAAGATGATACAGGATCAGGAACAGGAACAGGAAGAGCAGCAGCAACAGCAACAGCAGGAAGAGCAGCAGCAACCCGATCAGCAGAATAATCCCGACCAGCCCAAGAAGCCTGAAGAGTCGCCGGAGCCGGAACAGATGTCACGCGACAATGCCCGCCAGTTGTTGCAGGCCATTGAGCAGGATGAACGGGAGACACAGGAGAAGGTCAACAAGATAAAGGCGGAAGAACGGAAGAACAAGGCCGATGAGAACAGACGGCGAAACAGAGATTGGTAGGATAGAGATATTTTAAGATTTGTATAGTCAATGAGGTATTTGAAGAGATATAGCGGATTTTTTCTTTTTCTGGCACTGTTTCTGGCCGGAACAACCATGCTCCGGGCGCAGGTAACATTTCGCGCATCTGCTCCCAATGCAGTGGTGAAGGGTGAGCAGTTCAGGTTGAGCTACACGCTCAACAAGGAGGGTAAAGATCTCCGTCTGCCCGATCTGAAAGGGTTTGAAGTCCTTTTCGGACCATCCACTTCGCGTAGCTATAGCCAGACCATTGTCAACGGAAAATCCACTTCGGAGAGTTCAGTGACCTATACCTATATCCTGGTGGGGCAGGAAGAGGGCACCTTTACCATTGAGCCTGCCTCCATTACAGTGGATGGAAGCAATTACAGATCCAACAGCCTTACGGTAAAGGTGCTTCCTCCGGATAAGGTCACTGAAGGCAATCAGGAAAATGATCCGGGCAGTCCAGGTTCCGCCTCCAGGGCAGAGGGCGGTACGGTGAGTGCAAATGATGCTTTTATCCGGGCGATCGTTTCGAAGGAGAACGTATACGAGCAGGAGGGATTTACCGTTACCTTCCGGTTGTACACCACCCTCAACATTACCAACCTCGGGAAGATCGAATTTCCCGAATTTGAAGGATTCATGGTGGAGGAGGTGCCAATAGCCTCCAATCAGCAACTTCAGCTTGAGCGATACAACGGTCGCAACTACTATACGGCCGATTTGAAGAAGACCCTCCTCTTCCCTCAGCGTTCTGGCAAGATCACCATCCCGTCGGGACGGTTGGAGATGGTGTTCTCGGTCCCTTCCGGAAAGAGGGTTTCCACCTTCTTCGGTACACAGGAGGTGATGGCCGACGTGAAGAAGGCACTGGTGACAAATCCGTTAACTATAAATGTGAAACCGTTGCCCGAGGGGAAACCGTTGAATTTCTCCAACGCGGTTGGAACCTTTACCTTTACCCCTTCCATCAGCACAGAGCAAACCAGGGCAAACGAGCCGGTTACCGTTACACTCGAGATATCGGGAACAGGAAATATGAAGCTGATACGGAACCCCGAAGTGAAGTTCCCCACCAATTTCGAGGGTTATGACCCCACCGTCACCAACAATTTCCAGGTCACCACCAATGGGCTGACCGGCTCAAGGAAGATCGACTATCTGGCTATTCCCCGCTATGAAGGCAATTATGAAATTCCGCCCGTCGAGTTCTCCTATTTCGATCCGAACAGCCACTCCTATAAAACCCTGAAATCGCCCGCTTACAGTTTGCAGATAGCAAAAGGTGACCCGTCGAAAGTATCGGCAAGCAGCTATGTGAATCAGCAGAATGTGCGTGTGGAGCAGGATATCCGTTTCCTGAAGACCGGAGAGCCTCAATACCATTACAGGGACAGCTACTTCGTCGGGACAACCGGTTACTGGTTGTGGTACCTGCTTCCCCTTCTTGGCCTGATTCTCTTCTACCTCTTCAACCGGAAGATGGCCAGAGAGAATGCCGATGTGGCCAGGATGAGGACGAGGAAAGCCAACAAGATGGCGATCCGGAGATTGAAATTGGCTGAGAAGTTTCTGAAGGAGCACAACAAGGAGAAATTCTACGACGAAGTGTTGCGGGCACTCTGGGGCTATTTCAGCGACAAGCTCTCTATCCCGGTTGCCAGTTTGACCAAGGATAACATCGAGAAGGAACTCTCCGATTACGGTGTGGAACAGACGTTGATAGACCGCTTCATGCAGATTCTCGACACCTGTGAGTTCGCACGTTATGCACCGGCAGAGAGCGATACTGCCATGGATAGACTGTATGACGAGACTGTTGACGCCATTGGGAAAATGGAAAGCAAACTAAAACGAAAGTGATATGCAAACGATCAGACATGGATTGACCCTGATTTTACTTCTTTGCGCCACGCTCTCGGTTGCGCAAAGCACTGTGGAATCGGCGTCCGAAGCATACCGGAGTGAAGATTACAAGAGAAGTATCCAGCTCTATGAACAGGTGGTGGCCCAACTGCTGTCGGAAGGCAGGGAATCGGCCGAGATCTATTACAACTTGGGTAATGCCTATTTCAGAAACGGAGAGACAGCAAAGGCGATTCTGAACTATGAACGGGCTCTGCTCCTCGATCCGGGAGACAGCGATATCCGGCACAATCTCAGGTTTGCCCGTACACGTATCGAGGACAAGATCGATACCGCCGAGACCTTTTTTCTGACAAGCTGGATCAACAATCTTGAAAACCTGCTCAATTCCAACCGGTGGGCAACCCTTGCCATTATCCTCTTTATCGCCTTTCTTTCCTGCATCGCCACCTTCCTCTTTGTCAGAAGAATCTGGATCAGGAAAACAGCCTTCTATGCCGGACTGGTCATCTTTCTCTTCGTGATTTTGGCCAATGTTTTCGCCTTCAACCAGAAGAACAGCCGCACCCGGCGCAATACCGGAATCGTGATGTCGGCCTCGGCATCCATCATGGCCTCTCCAGATGCCAACAGTCAGGAGTTGTTCAGGCTGCATGAAGGAACGAAGGTCAAGCTCAACAAGACCTACGGGAACTGGATCGAGATTGAAATTGCCAATGGAAGTGTTGGCTGGACATCGAAAGAGAACGTGGAGGTGATATGAAAGAGGCGGTCGAGAATTTCTTGCCAATAGAGCGGGAGCTCTTTTTTGCGTTAAACGGCAGCGACTCCGTTTTCCTCGACAATCTTTTCTGGACCTATACCGGCAGGTATGTCTGGATGTTGATGTTGCTCTGTTTTGTTGTGATCTATTTCTGGAAGACGCCTCGACCACGCCGGGAGGCTATTCTCGCAACGGTTTTTCTGGTGGTGCTCTTTGCCCTGTGCGATCAGGTATCGTCGGGGCTGTTCAAGCCCCTCTTCGAGCGGTATCGTCCCACACACCATCCCGATTTCAAGGATATGGTGGATATTGTGAATAATTACCGGGGCGGACGGTTCGGATTCATTTCAGGCCATGCCACCAATAGTTTCGGTTTGGCGCTCTTTATATCACTACTGTTCAAGAACCGCTGGGTAACCATCCCGCTATTTGTGTGGGCAGTTCTGAACAGTTATTCAAGGATCTACCTGGGAGTCCATTTCATATCTGATATCGTTGCCGGAGCCATTGTCGGTTCACTGCTCGCATTGTTGCTTTATGAACTCTATGTCCAGGTAAGAATCCGCTACCTTCACGTCGCCCAAACGCAGGCCCGTTTGTCGTTCTATCCGGCAAAAGATGGCATGCTCCTCGGGATCATATGTTCTGCCTATATACTCTTCATTCTAATTTTCAGTCCTCTCCTGGCAACTTTACCGCACTGATTTTTGTTAAAAGGTAAGTAGGGAACTTTTTACCATTTTTTGCCGAAAAAAATTGGCGTTATCTGAAATATTGTGTAAGTTTAGGGCATAATTCACTAACGAGATTTATCAATCAATAAAATTTAGAAGCCATGGCAAGAACTCTCACATTTAACGAATTAAGAGCATTGAAAGACAAGCTCCCTGACGGTAGTATCCACCGGATAGCTGAAGAATTGGGATTGAAGCCCGAGACGGTAAGAAATTATTTCGGTGGATACAACTACAAGGAAGGCAAAAGTATAGGCGTTCATATAGAGCCGGGTCCCGACGGGGGCATCGTTGTGCTGGATGATTCCACGATATTTGATAAAGCATTGTCCATATTGGGCTTGGAAGATTATCCCGTTTATCAATCAGAACCTATTGAGGGAGAGGATAATATCTGATTTATTTCCAACAGGCAGAGCCCAATATTTGACGGATTACAGGCAAATATTGGGCTTTTTCTTTTGATAGCAATAACCAATTTAAAGAGACAAACATGGGAAAAGAAGATAAAAAACCAGGCGGTCCAGAACAGAAGCTGGTGACCGTTGCGATCCACTCCTATGAAAAGGCGGTGATTCTTAAATCGATTCTCGAGTCGGAAGGCATTCCTGCCGTAATTCACGGAGTGAGCATCATTCAACCCACTGTTCCGGGGAACGTCCGTGTCAGGATAAACGAGAGCGATCTGCCCAAAGCACTCACCATCATTGAGCAGGTAGATTTTACCTCAAACGTTGAATCGATGGATGATCTCGAGCATGTAAAAGTGAATAACGAGGTGTTGATCCCGGTCGACTTCTCTAGCTACACGATGAAGGCCTGCGAGTTCGGCTTTAATCTTGCCTTTGATATCGGCTGTGAAGTGAAGTTGATCCACGCTTTCTTTACCCCCTACTATCCGATGGCCATACCTTTCGGCGATTCGTTCTCCGTGCAGACCTCGGATAGGGATCTCTACAAGGATATCCGCAACAGGATGGAGTCGGAGATGGAGAGGCTGGTCAAGAACATCCGTGAGAGAATTGCCAATAAGGAGTTGCCCGATGTCCGGTTCACATCCGCGCTGATGGAGGGATTACCAGAAGAGGAGATCATCTCCTATTCAAAGAAGCAGCGTCCGAGAGCCATTGTCATGGGAACACGGGGTAGCAACGCCAAGGATCTCGACCTGATCGGAAGCGTCACCGCCGAAGTGATCGACGGCTGCAGGACACCGATCTTTGCCATTCCTGAAAATTCGAAAGATCAGGATATCTCTCAAATGAAGAACATTCTTTTCCTCACCAACTTCCGGGAGCGTGAGTTCAAGGCGTTCGACATCATGATGGGATTTATCAGGCCCTATCCCGTCAAGGTCTATCTGGCCCATATGAGCAGGAAAGGGGATATGTGGGTCGAGATCAAGCTCTCGGGAACCCAGCGATATCTTGAGGAGCAATATCCCGATCTCGATATCGACTACAAGCTGATCGACCGTGACAGGCAGCTTGAGATCATCCTCGAAGAGTTTGTGGAGGAGCACAAGATAGACATGATTGCCATGTCGAGTTCCAGGAGAGGACTCTTTACCCGCATCTTTAATCCGGGAATTGCCCGCCGGATGCTTTTCCATTCCGACACACCACTGCTGGTGATCAAGGGATTGTAGAAAGAGCATAACATAAGAGAGGCCGTCCTGCAGAAGTTACTCTTCCTGTCGGGACGGCCTCTCTTGTTGAGGTACCTGGCGGAGTCGAACCGCCGTGGACGGTTTTGCAGACCGCTACCTAACCACTCGGTCAAGGTACCGTTGTGCCTGAAGTGGATACAAAGATAGATATTTTATTTTAGCGAGCAAATATCTTTCCTACAAATTTATCTATGAAAATAGCATTCGGAATGCGTCACTCACCTTTTTTACCGGTTCGATTTCAATTTTCACTTTCGATTTAAAGCCTTTCAGGTTGTTGGCGGGTACAACGATGCGTGAGAAGCCCAACTTCTCAGCTTCGGTAATCCGCTGTTCGATCCGGTTTACCGGACGGATCTCGCCCGATAATCCCACCTCGCCGGTGAGACAGGTCTCTCTCTCAACAGCCATATCCAGGCTCGACGAGAGGATGGAGCTGATCACCGCCAGATCCATTCCCGGATCGTTTACGCGCAATCCCCCGGCAATGTTGAGGAAGACATCCTTTTGAGCCAGTTTAAAGCCGGCACGCTTCTCCAGTACGGCCAGCAACATGTTCATCCGCCGGATATCGAAGCCGGTGGCCGACCGTTGCGGATTGCCGCCGTACGCCGCCGTGCTCACCAGGGCCTGTGTCTCGATAAGAAAGGGGCGTACCCCCTCGATCACCGCCGAGATGACCGCTCCGCTCAACCCTTCGTGGTTCTGGGTAAGCAGCAGCTCCGAAGGGTTGCTGACCTCACGGAGTCCGGAAGGGGTCATTTCGTAGATTCCCAGCTCGGATGTGCTGCCGAACCGGTTTTTGATGCTCCTCAATATGCGGTACATGTAGTGCTGGTCGCCCTCGAACTGCAGAACCGTGTCTACAATGTGCTCCAGTACCTTGGGTCCGGCAATGCTGCCCTCCTTGGTGATATGGCCGATTAGGATCACCGGGGTGCCCGACTGCTTGGCAAATTTCAGCACCGAGGCGGCACACTCCCTGACCTGGGAGATGCTGCCGGGCGATGACTCCAGCAGTTCGCTGTAGACTGTCTGGATGGAGTCGATGATAACAAGTTGCGGTGAGGTGTTCCGGATATGCTTGAATATCTCGTCGAGATTGGTCTCGCACACGATCAGGCAGTTTTCATTCGTGATCCCGAGGCGGTCGGCCCTCAGCTTCAACTGTCGCGCGCTCTCTTCGCCCGAAACGTATAGGGTTCTGATGTCACCCAGTTTCAACATTGTTTGAAGCACCAGCGTCGATTTGCCGATTCCCGGTTCCCCCCCTATCAATACCAGTGAGGCGGGAACCAACCCGCCACCAAGTACCCGGTTGAACTCCTCATCGTGCATGTCGATCCGGGGCTCCTGTTCGGCCCTTATCTCGCCGAGCGTCTGAGGGTGGCTCTTGACGCTTTCAAATGATCGGGTATCGCCCATTTTCGAGGCACTCTCTTTTCTCACCACCTCTTCCACCATCGATCCCCACTCCCCGCAGGCAGGGCACCTGCCCATCCATTTGGGCGACTCGTTCCCGCAGTTGGAACAGAAGTATGTCGTTTTCAGTTTAGCCATGCTATATTCTCAATATGTCGATAAGATGAAGTTTTGATACAAAGATAGCTATATTTTCACCCTTTTGAACATTTTTGTATTTTTGTACCAAAAATAACTCCCTGATGGACCGATCCATAATTATTTCGCTAATTTCCAACACGTTAAATCTCCGTCCCGTAAATGTAGAAAATACCATCACCCTTTTGGACAGAGGTGCAACCATCCCCTTTATCAGCCGCTACCGGAAAGAGGTAACCGGAGCCCTGAACGAGGTGCAGATAGCCGAGGTCAAATCGCTGAACGACAAGTATGTAGAGCTGGAGAAGCGAAAAAGGACCATTCTCGCCTCCATTGAGGAGCAGGAGAAGCTGACGCCGGAGCTGAAAGAGCGGATCGGCAACTGCTGGGATCCCGTAGCGCTTGAGGATATCTACCTCCCTTACAAACCCAAGCGACAGACACGTGCTGAACTGGCCCGGAAGAGGGGGCTTGAGCCGCTGGCCAAGTGGTTGATGCTGCAGCAGGCCGGTTCTGTCGAGGCGAAAGCCCGTCAGTTCATCGGAGAGGAGGTTGCCGATACCGGAGCCGCATTGAAGGGAGCTTGCGACATTATCGCAGAATGGGTAAATGAAGATGAAAAAGCGCGTCAGCTCATTCGAAACATCTTTGCGCGCGAGGCGGTCATTTCTGCCAAAGTAATAAAAGGGAAGGAGCAGGAGGGCGAAAAGTATCGCGACTATTTCGACTTCTCCACCCCGCTTTCCCGATGCCCTTCACACCGTTTACTTGCCATCCGGCGAGGAGAAGCGGAAGGGTTCCTGCGTGTATCCATTTCGCCCGACGATGAGAGATGCCTCGATAAGCTGGTTCCCCGTTTTGCCAGGATCAACTGCGAGGCGGCAGACTATGTCGAAAAGGCGGTGGAGGACGCCTACAAACGTCTGCTCAAACCCTCCATTGAAACGGAGTTTGCCAACCTCTCCAAAGAGAAGGCAGATGTGGCGGCCATTGCCGTCTTCGCCGAAAACCTGCGGCAACTGCTGCTCTCTCCCCCTTTGGGACAGAAACGGATACTGGCTGTCGATCCGGGATATCGGACGGGTTGCAAGCTTGTTTGCCTGGATGAGCAGGGTAACTTGCTGCACAATGAGACCATCTATCCCCATCCGCCGCAGAATGAGTTTTCGAAATCGGCCGCCAAGGTTACCAAGCTTGTCTCCACCTACCGCATCGATGCGATTGCCATCGGTAACGGTACGGCAAGCCGTGAAACGGAGCGCTTTATTGCCAACCTGAGGTATGATAGGGAGGTAAAGGTATTTGTGGTCAGTGAAAACGGGGCTTCGGTATATTCGGCATCGAAGGTGGCCCGCGAGGAGTTTCCCGATTATGACGTTACTGTCCGTGGGGCGGTATCCATAGGCCGGAGGCTGATTGATCCGCTGGCCGAACTGGTGAAGATCGATCCGAAATCGATCGGGGTGGGGCAGTATCAGCACGATGTGGATCAGACCAAGCTGAAACAGTCGCTCGACCAGACTGTGGAGAGTTGTGTCAATCTGGTCGGAGTCAACCTGAACACGGCAAGCAAGCATCTGTTGATGTATGTATCGGGACTGGGTGAATCGCTCGCGCAACATATCGTCAACTACCGTACCGAGAACGGTCCCTTTCGCTCACGGACAACCCTGAAGAGGGTGCCCCGTCTGGGCGAGAAGGCTTTTGAGCAGTGTGCCGGCTTCCTCCGGATTCCCGATGCTGACAATCCGCTCGATAACTCCGCCGTCCATCCCGAAAGCTATCCGGTTGTGGAGAAGATGGCCAGTGACCTTGGATGTTCGGTAAAGGAGCTGATCGGCAATAGAGAGCTGATCGCAACCATCGATATCAACCGTTATCGGAGTGGAAATGTCGGCACGGAGACGTTAACCGATATCCTTCAGGAGCTTGAGAAACCCGGTCGAGACCCCCGCTCGAACGTGAAACTGCTGGAGTTCGATCCTTCCCTGCGAACCATCGCCGATGTGAAGGAGGGGATGGTGGTGAACGGAATCGTGACCAACATTACCAACTTTGGCTGTTTTGTTGATTTCGGCATCAAGGAGAACGGGCTGGTCCATATTTCGGAGCTGGCCGACCGCTTCGTTACCAACCCTACCGATGTGGTTTCACTCCATCAGCATGTCAGGGTAAAGGTGCTGTCGGTCGACCTGGATCGGAAACGGATTCATCTGAGTATGAAAAATATAACCTGACCCAATCTTTAAGATTAAAACCAAACCGATTGACTATGAAAGAGATTGACCAACAGGGATCGAGAGCAGGCGATCACCCCTTATTCGACGGGATCCGTGAGTTTGTAGCCAACGAGTTCGTGCCGCGTCAGCAGTTCTTCGAGGAGCTGGGACAGGAGCAGCATCCGCATACGCTCTTTATCGGTTGTTCCGATTCGAGGGTGGTGCCCAACCTGGTAACCCGTACTTTCCCGGGCGAACTGTTTGTGGTAAGGAATATCGCCAATCTTGTTCCCTACTACAAGAAAGACTCGGATACCTTTTTAGCCACATCGGCCGTCATCGAGTATGCGGTAAAGCAGATGAATGTCAGCAATATCGTGGTCTGCGGCCACTCCAACTGCGGGGGATGTGCCGCCCTCTACCAGGAGCGTAGTGAACTCAAGGATCTTCCCCATACCAGGAAGTGGCTGGAACTTGCATTGCCGGTAAAAGAGGCTGTAGAGGAGATGATGGCGAAACAGAGGATTACCCTCGAAGAGAGGAGTGAATATACCGAGAAGATGAATGTGGTTGAGCAGGTAAACCATCTGATGAGGTATCCCTATGTTCGGCAACGGATTAAGGAGGGGCGGCTAAGTGTCATGGGCTGGTACTACCGGATCGAAAAGGGTGAGATCCATTATTACGACCTGAAGCAAAAACGGTTTATCCGGATCGAGTGATTAAAACTCCAGTTTCAGCTGACGTTCCGTTAACTGGAAGCTCTTCCGGTGATGAGGCGTGATGCCGTACTGCCTGATCGCCTTGCGGTGTGCAGCGGTGGGATATCCTTTGTTGTGATCCCAACCATACTGTGGAAACTCCCGGTGCAGCCTCTCCATATACTCGTCACGGTGGCTCTTGGCCAGTACCGAGGCTGCAGCAATCGACATGTACTTGCCGTCGCCCTTCACCACACAGGTGTGGGGGATCTCCCTGAATGGGCGGAAGCGGTTTCCGTCGATCAGGATATGGTCGGGGAGAATCTTCAGCCCGGCCAGGGCTTTGTGCATCGCCGCGACCGACGCCCAGAGGATATTCATCTCATCGATCTCTTCCGGGGTGCAGCTCGCCACGGCATAGCTCAGGGCGTGTCGTTCGATCAGGGGGCGGAGCTCCCGGCGCATCTTTCCGGTCAACTGCTTGGAGTCGTTCAATGCGTCACACCGGAAGTGGGGCGGAAGTATGACGGCAGCGGCAAATACCGGTCCTGCCAGACATCCGCGTCCTACCTCGTCGCAACCGGCTTCGATACGGTCGGGAAACATCCAGGGTTGTAGTGGGGCATGCTCTCTCATTTTGCCTCCAGTTCAATCACCAGCCGATTGTCGGCCGGGGGAAAGTCGAGTTGAAAATCGGTTTCGCCGGCTGTCCCGTCCAACAGCCCGGCCAGGTTCTGGATGGCTTGAACCAATGCTTCGTCGGGTCTTTCATCGCCACGCAGATGGAGCAGATGCATTTCCACCAGTAATTCGGTCAACGCCGATTCCGTTTCGGCCGGCAGGGGGATGCCGATGGCCCTGATCCGGTTACGGGCAACCTTGCGGGTCAGTTCGGCCGCTCTCTGGCGAGATTGGGTCTCCAGATCGGGGTTTGACGGGATGGATGTGACAAACCGGGTATCGATCGAGAGTTTCCCCTCCTCCAGCTGTATGATCCTGTAGGCAAAAGGAAAACCAGCAAGGCTGGCCGTCTCCACATCATAGATGGGATTGCCGCCGGGGGAGATAAGGCGGGTGATATCGTTCGAATGGAAATGTCCGGTGAAGACCACCCTCAGCCCCTCGTCCGCCAGTGTGGCGGCCCTCTGTTGCCACCCGTCGACCAGGTAATCGGAGAAAAAGAGCGCCTGGTAAGGCATATGTTCCACCAGGCCGTGGTGCATCATGCCCAGCACGGTGACTCCCTTCTCCCTTGCTTTCCGGAGGAGATCGACAGCCCATTGCAGGGTTTGCGGCAGGATTCGTCCGCCGCTTACCGATGAGCGGGTATACTCTCCATAACGGCTGGTATCGAGACAGAGCAGCCATGTGGTCTCGTCAATTGTCATTGCGTAACTCAGCGAGGAGCTGTCCCTGCTGAATGCATCACCATAGCCGAACGGGGCGTATAATTTGACGAAATCGCTCTCCGATATCCCTTCGGCGGGCACCGGTTTGGCTCCGGTATAGGATTTCGCATCGGGAATATTGATATCGTGATTTCCAGGTACTACCGCCACCTTTATTCCGCTTTGCCTGACCGACTGCAGTCTCTCCGTCAGATCGCTGTGGCTTTCCTTCTCCCCATGGTTGGTCAGATCCCCGCAGATCAGCAGCAGATCTATCTTCTCCAGTTGAAGTCCGTTCAAAACATGCTCCAGTACTTCGTGCATTTCGCCGATCTTTCTCCCAGTGGCAGATTCGTAGGCAGAAAGTGCGTCACTTTCGGAAGCAAGCCGCGGGGAGAGAAAATGGAGGTCGCTGATCACACCAATCTTTATCGGACCGGAGGCCGATACGGTTAGTGAGACGCACAATAGAAGAAAAAGGTGGAGCCCTCTCATTTTGATTGCTGTATTATGGAGGCACCGCGCAATGGCGAGCGTCTGGAGATATCCTTGCGGTTGGCCAAGATTTGGTTCAGGATTGCAGGAGACGCTCTATCTCCTGGATATCGGAGCGGAACCCCTTATCCACTTCCGTCAGATTCTTGATGGTGTTACAGGCGTGGAGTACAGTGGCATGGTTCCGGTTCCCCACCTGGATCCCGATCTGGGAGAGCGATAATTCGGTATATTTCTTGATGAAATACATGGTTACCTGTCGTGCCTGTACAATCTCCCTTTTCCGGGAAGCGGACTGAATCAGATCCTTTTTGATGTTGTAGAAATCGCTGACTGTCTCCTGGATCTTCTGTACGGTGATCTTCTTCTTCTCAAAACGGATGTTCTGCTCCATGACACGGCGTGCCAGCGTGATGTCAATTTCACGGTTGTTGATGATGGAGTGTGCCATCAGCGAAACGATGACACCTTCAAGATCACGAACATTTTCCGTTACGTTTTCGGCGATAAAGTCGATCACCTGATCGGAGATGGTCAATCCGTCGGTCAGGATTTTATGTTTCAGTATCTTTTTACGAAGCTCCTTGTCGGGCCGTTCCAGTTTAGTGGAAAGTCCCCAGCGGAAGCGGGTCAGCAATCGCTCCTCCATCCCCTGCATCTCAGTGGGAGAACAGTCCGATGTCATCACCAGTTGCTTGTTGTTGTGGTGAAGATGGTTGAATATATGGAAGAAGGTGTTCTGCGTTTTCTCCAGTCCCGAGAGCTCCTGGATATCATCGATGATAAGTACGTCGATACTCTGGTAGAAGTTGATAAAGTCGTTTATGGTGTTGAAACGTCTTGCATCCGTATACTGCACCTTGAACAGGTGTGCCGTAATATAGAGTACCTTCTTGTCGGGGTAGAGTTCCAGAACTTTTGAACCGATTGCGTGGCAGAGGTGCGTTTTTCCCACACCCGATTTCCCATACACGAAAAGGGGGTTAAAGGCGGTCTTCGCCGGGTTTAACCCTACCGCTTCGGCTGCCGTGCGTGCCAGGCGGTTGCTTTCTCCCTCGAAGAAGTTGTTGAAGGTGTATTTGGGATTTATCTGCGAGTCGAATTCAGACGGTGCCACCCTGTCGAATGGCGTAGGCACCTTTGCCGATACCGGATTCTGATTCTTCTTGTCGGAAACGGTAAGTTTGGGCTCACCGCGCATCTCCACAGTTGTGTTGCTTTCAGCCTCTATCAGGATGCGGTAGTTGAGAATGGTTCCTTCTCCGATTTTACGGTAGAGTGTCTGTTGGATAAGATCGATATATTTATCCTCGAGATACTCGTAAAAAAACTGACTGGGAACCTGAATCGTGAGAACATTGCCTTCATATTTCAGCGGGACAATTGGCTTAAACCACGTATTGAATGCAGCTTCGGGAATGATATCACGAATCACATCAAGACAATTTCTCCATAAAATTTTGCAGTCAGTGTTCAT